>NZ_FOQK01000024.1:0-14490 GCF_900113715.1 Pseudoselenomonas ruminantium
AACCGTTTCTCTCGTAACAAGCACATCGATGTAATTCGTAACCTATTGCCGGAACAAAGCAGGCTTATCCAAACGTAGCAGAGGGCGGGGGCGGGTACACTTTCTTCGCAGCGGGAGCGATTTGCCCGAACGCAGTGAGGGATGGCCCGCAGCACGTACTTCCTAGAACGATTCGATGTATTGGCGTGCCGCTGGCCTGCCCGGCACATGTATCTAAGTACGTACTAAAGCAGCCGCGCGGGTCATTTAGCGGGAGCGGAGAAAAAGTGCACCCGCCCCCACCCAAGCTGAGCTGTACCGAGTTTGTTTTAACCACGTACGGACAGATAAACTGCAATTTTGTTGATCCATATAGTACTATAATTATTACTGACCGAAGTCAATAAAGGAGTTAGGATGAAAAAACATAAGACGCGAATGATGATGCTGGGGCTTTTTGCTGTAGTATTGGCCATTATGGGGTGGCGGATGGCTGGGGCAGAGGATGATGGCGCGGCTGGCGGCCAGCAGCCTCTGGCGGTGTCGGCGGACACGGTGGCGCTGACCATGAAGCCGGCGACGATGCCGTTGTCGGGGACGGTGGAGGGCTTGACGTCGTCCATCATAAGCAGCCGGTTTTCCGGGCAGGTCACGCAGGTGCTGGTGGAAGATGGGCGGGCTGTGCGTGCGGGGCAGGCGCTTTTTGTGCTCGATACGGTCGAGCTGCGCAATGCACTGCGTGTCGCGCAGAATAGCGTCAATCAGATGGCGGCCAAGTATGCCAATGACCGTGAGGATTATAAGCGCTGCGAAGTGCTTTATGAAAAAGGGGCGTATTCGCGGCAGCAGCTCGACAGTGCACGCACGAAGATGCTGGCAAGCCAGGCGGATTACGATTCGGCCCAGGCCAATTGCAGCAGTGCGGAAAAGCAGGTTGCTGAGGCGACTGTTGTAAGTCCGGTGAATGGTGTCATTGCCAATAAGAACCTGACGAATGGGCAGAACATTGTGGCCGGGAATCAGGTCATGACTGTGGAGCAGATTGATGCAGTGCATGTTGTCATCCAGGTTGAGCAGCGTGATATGGCGAATCTCAAGATGGGGGACACCGTGGCTGTCACAGTCGATACATATCCGGATAAGACGTTCAGCGGTGTGGTCGATGTGATAAGCCCCGTGGCGGGCAAGGAGAACCGTATGTTCCAGGTCAAGATCCGCGTGGACAATCCGGATCTGCTGCTGAAGCCGGGCATGTTTGTACAGGTGCAGCTGGATCTCGGCGAACCGCAGCCGGTACTTACTGTGCCGCAGAAGGCTGTGCTGGGAGAAAAGGGTGTGCAGTATGTCTTCACTGTCGAGGACGGCAAGGCGAAGAAAGTTCGCGTCAAGGTTGGTGATATCCTCGGTGACCGCATCGAGATCACCGAGGGGGCTGCAGAAGGCATGATCATCCTGACCGATAACCTCGACAAATTGAAAGATGGCAATATCGTACAGATAGGGGCGGAGGAATGAGTTTACCGGAAATCAGTATCAAACGGCCGGTTTTCGCGACGGTTGTCCTGGCTGCGATGATCCTGATGGGAATCATCAACTATGGCAAGATGAATGTCGATGAGATGCCGGATACGAGCCTGCCATATGTGTCGGTAAGCATCACCTATGAAGGGGCGCAGCCCGATCCGGTGGATGCCCTGGTCACGCAGAAGGTCGAGGAGGCCGTAGGTGAAGCGCGCGGGGTCAAGCATATCGAGTCGACTTCGCGCGAGGGCGAGGCGGAAATCAATGTGGAGTTCAACTTCGGCGTCAATCCGGCGGAGGCAGCACAGGAGGTGCGTGACAAGATCAGCGCCATCCGCGGAGAACTTCCCGATACGGTCAAGGAGCCGGTCATTTCGCGTTTTGATATGAACGCCCAGCCCGTCGTATCGCTGGCTATCACTTCGGATACGGCGAGCTTGCGGGAAATCAGTATTTTTGTCGATGATGTGCGCAAACCGCGGCTCCAGAAGATAAGTGGTGTCGGGCAGGTGACGATAAGCGGCCGGCAGGAGCGGGAGATCCAGCTGCTGCTCGACCAGGAAAAGCTCAATACGTTCGGGTTGGCACCGGCTGAGGTGGCCTCCCAGTTGCGGCTTGTCAATCAGGATGTGCCAGCTGGCAAACTGAAAACGGATTCTCAGCAGCTTTCCGTGCGCACGGCGGGCAATTTCACAGCAGTGCAGCAGTTTGATACGGCCATTGTGGCCACGCGCGATAATACGCCCATCTATTTCTGGCAGGTCGGCGAGGTAAGGGATACGATAAAGGATATCACCTCGACTGCGCGCTATGATGGCCATCCGGCAATCGGCATCGCCATCGGCAAGCAGTCGGGCGGCAATGCCGTCAAGGTGGCGACCGCCGTCAAGCAGGAGCTTGAACAGCTGAAGGGCGAGCTGCCGGCTGGCATGGAGCTGCAGCTGGTGCGCGATGATGCGGCGCGGGTCTCGGAGTCGATTGCCGAGGTCTGGTTTGACCTCATCATCGGCAGCATCTTTGCCGTGGCCATCGTATTTTGGTTCCTCGGCGACTGGCGCAGTACGGTAATCAGTGCCTTGGCGATACCAGCCTCGATCGCTTCGACGTTCCTGTTCATGAAGCTGGCGGGCTTTTCCATCAACAGTATGTCGCTGCTGGGCTTATCGCTATCGGTAGGCCTGCTCATTGATGATGCCATTGTCGTCATCGAGAATATCATCCGTCACCGCCAGATGGGCAAGGATGCCAAGCAGGCGGCTGTCGATGGCACGAAGGAGATTGCGCTGGCAGTCATGGCGACGACGTTCACGGTGGCGGCAGTGTTCCTGCCTGTGGGCTTCATGTCGGGGGTCGATGGCCAGATGTTCAAGGAGTTCGGCCTGTCGATAGCCTTTGCGGTCCTCGTGTCGTTGTTTGTTTCGTTCACACTGACGCCGATGATGGCGGCTCTTTACCTGCCTGTGGGTGAGCCCGCGATGCCCAGATTCCTGCAACGTCCCTGGGCGTACTGGCAGGCGGGGCTGGCGCGTGTGACGGACTGGTATGGCAAGACCCTGGCGTATCTCTTGCAGGACTTCCGTGGCCGCGTATTGGGAACAGCATCGGGATTGTTTCTACTGAGTCTTTGCCTGTTTCCTTTATTGGGGTCGACTTTTATGCCGACGACGGATCAGGCGCAGTTCACGGCCAAGGTACAGGCCGCCTCGGATGCGACAGCTGAGGCCATGGACAAGCAGTCTGCGAAACTCACGCAGGTCTTGCAGCAGATTCCTGAGGTCCGTCATGTCTATGCAACGACCGCAAATCGCGAGCATAATCTCTTTGTGCAGCTCGTGCCGAAGAAGGAGCGTGACCGCTCGCAGAAGGAGATCATTGCGGAGGTACGCCAGCGGTTCAATGGGATTCCCGGCGTGCGGGCAGATTTTGTGGAAAGCGACGACAAGCCCCTGGCTATCTCGGTGACGGGCCCTTCGCAGGCGGAGCTTGTGCCGCTGGCTGATGCGGTACAGCAGGAGCTGGAGAAGGTGCAGGGGGTGCAGGATATTGCGTCGACGTATCATGCGGGGCTGCCGAACCTCAATCTGGCGCTGCGCGACGACCGCGCCAGTGATCTGGGTATTTCTTCCTCGTCCATCGGCACGACGCTGCAGACGCTGCTTTCAGGCACTACGGTGGGCAAGTTCGGCGACAAGGATGAACGTGTCGATATCCGGCTGCGCCTGTCTGCTGACGGCCGCAGCCGGACAGAGATGCTGCGGCAGGTCTATGTGCCCAGCGATCGCCAGGTGGCTGGCCGGGCGATGCTCGTGCCGCTCTCGCAGGTTGCCAGCTGGCAGTATACGACCAGTGCCAGCGATGTCCGCCGCTATGACCGGCAGAAGGAGATCCGGCTGACGGCCAATGTCGACGGGAATTCGATGGGCGAGGCCAATGAGGCGTTCTTCGCACAGCTGGAGAACATGGAAATACCGGCTGGCTACAAGGTCGGTCAGGCTGGGGCCAGCAATGATATGGATGATTCGTTTGCCAATATGACCATGGCACTTGGCCTGGCTGTCGCCTTCATCTTCATGATACTGGCTGCGCAGTTCGAGAGCTACAGTGAGCCCTTTGCCATCATGTTCTCCCTGCCGCTGGCATTGATCGGTGCCTTGGCAGGCCTGTTCCTTGCGGGCAGCGAGATAAGTCTCGTATCGCTTATCGGCATCATGATGCTGATGGGGCTCGTCACAAAAAACGCTATCCTGCTTATCGATTTCGCTAAGCAGCGCATGCGGCAGGGTCAGGACTGCCAGGCGGCATTGGTCGAGGCCGGCTGCATCCGCTTGCGGCCGATCCTTATGACGAGCCTGGTCATTGTCTTCGGCATGCTGCCGATAGCATTGGGCCTTGGCCCAGGAGCTGAGGCCCGCGCCCCGATGGCCCACGCCATCATCGGCGGCGTCATCACCTCGACACTATTGACACTTGTTGTCGTGCCGACGGTCTACGAGCTGATCCATGGGCGGCGCAGCGCGTGACTGGCTGGATAAAAAACAAGCCTCGTTGCATCACGCAAGATGCAACGAGGCTTGTTTTTATTTGATCTTACCTTCCTGGAACTGTTTCAGAATATCTTTCTTGGCAATCTTGCCGGTTGTAGTGCGCGGCAATTTGTCGAGCTGGTGGAATTCGCGCGGGATCTTGTAGAGCGCGAGGTTGGCCTGCAGGAATTTCTTGAGGGCACGGACGTTGACATCGGCGCCTTCGTGCACGCTATAGAAGCAGGCACCTGCCTGTCCACGCAGCTTGTCCTCGATGCCGACGACAGCGGCTTCGTAGACGCCCGGGAACTGGTAGATGAGCTCCTCGACCTCGCGCGGGTAGATATTTTCACCCATGCTGATAATCATGTCCTTGATACGGTCGACGATGTAGATATAGCCTTCGTCGTCGACGCGGGCAACGTCGCCTGTGTGGAACCAGCCGCCGCGCATAGCGTCATGGGTGACATCTGGCAGATTCCAGTAGCCGAGCATGACATTATCGCCCTTGACGACGAGCTCGCCCGGTTCGCCCGGCGCGACTTCGTTGCCGGCATCGTCGATGAGCTTCCATTTGAGGCCGGGGACAATCGGACCGCAGGAACCGACTTTGGCCTTTTGGGGCGGGTTCATCGTGACAACAGGCGACGTCTCGGAGAGGCCGTAGCCCTCGCAGATATCGACGCCAAACTTGCCGATGAAGTCCTGCTGGATCTTGAGGGGCAGGGTCGTGCCGCCACTGACGACGAGACGGACAGTCTTCATGTCTTCTTCGCTGGCGAGTTTTGTCAGCAGGCTGCAGATCGACGGTACGATATAGAGGTCCGTGATCTTTTCGTCGCGGATCGTGGCAATGGTCTCCTTCGGCGTGAAGGAGTCAAGGATGGCAACCGTCGCGCCGACGCTGAAAGGATAGAAGACCGAGCAGGTCAGGCCGAAGACATGGTACATCGGCAGCACGCAGAGAACGTTGTGCTCGGCTTTGCAGCCCATGAACGACATCTGCTGAGTGTTGGCCACGATGTTGCGATGGGAGAGGACGGCACCTTTCGGATTGCCTGTCGTGCCCGAGGTGTAGATGATCTCGCACGGGTTGTCCTCGCTGAAGTAGTCCGAGAGCTTCGGCGCCTCGGCGATGCCTGTTTTTGGCTTGCCGATGTTGCGGATATCGATCTGAGCGACCTTGAGGTCACAGCGCAGCTGAGCCATGGCGTCAGCGAGATTCAGCGGCTGGTACGTCAGGATCGTTTCGATGCCGGCATCCTTGACGATGTAAGCGATCTCGCGGCTGCTGAGCTGGAAGTTGATGGGGACAGCAATGGCACCTAAGGATGCCGTGCCCATGAAGGCGAAGACGAACTCAGCGCTGTTGCGCGAGAAGATGCCGACGCGGTCGCCCTGGCGGACGCCAGCAGCGTAGAGGCGGTTGCGGCAGGCATCTACCGCATCTTGGAAGTCTTTATAAGTGAAACGGCGCTGGTGGTCAATGATGGCCATCGCGTCAGGTGCTCCCTGACGGATGAGGTCATGAATAAACATTTCATCACTCTTTCTTATTTATAAACTAAGTGAATGTCGGATAGTATCGATTGGATGATGATAATTTTATACCAGGTACTAACCTTTGTCAAAGCGAAAATTGCTGGGAAATCATTCTTTGACAGGTTCGGCTGGCGGATATTTCTTCAGATGGCGGATCTTGCGCTGCTGGATGCCGACGGTGCTGTGCTGGTAGCTATAGCCGAAGTAGACAAGGCAGCCGAAGGCGCACCAGACGAGGAAGCGGATCCAGGTGTCAAGGGGCAGATGGGCCATGAGATAGCCGCAGGCGAGCACTGCGAGCGGCGCGACAAGCCAGACCAGCGGACAGCGGAAAGCGCGCGGTACATCTGGCTTGGTTACGCGCAGCACCATGACGCCGATGGCGGCGACGAGGAAGGCCGAGAGCGTACCGATGTTGGCCATCTCGGCAATCAGGCCAATCGGAGCAAAACCGGCAATCAGTGAAACGAAAATGGCGCCGAGCACCGTGACAATATACGGTGTATGGTAGCGTTTATGTATCTTGCAGACGCGTGCTGGTACCATGCCGTCACGGCTCATGGCAAAGAAGATGCGGGCCTGGCCATAAAGCAGTACGAGCAGAACGGTGGTGATGCCAGCGATAGCGCCGACGCCGACAACAGCCGAGCCAAGGTTGTAGCCGATATAGCGCAGGGCGAAGGCTACTGGCTCAGGGTTGTTGAGCTCGGTATAGGGCACGACGCCTGTGAGCACGCCTGCGACGATGACGTAGAGTGCCGTGCAGACGACGAGGGAGCCGATGATGCCGATCGGCAGGTCCCGGGCCGGGTTCTTGCATTCCTCCGCCGAAGTCGCGACGGCGTCAAAGCCGATGTAGGCGAAAAAGACAATGGCCGCGCCGGCGGCGATGCCCGAGGCACCGAACGGCATGAAGGGCTGCCAGTTTGCCGTGTCGACATGGGGCCCGGCCAGCAGCAGGAAGATGAAGACGGCTGCCAGCTTGATGAAGACGAGGATGCGGTTGAGCTTCGTGCTCTCCTGGGTGCCGCGGATTAAGAAGAAGGTAAGCAGCAGCGTGATCAGGATGGCGGGGACGTTGATGACGCCGCCGTCAGCCGGTACATGGGTCAGCGCATGGCTGACTTCGATGCCGGCGCTCTGCAGGAGACCGGTGACATAGCCTGACCAGCCCGAGGCGACGGCACTGGCCGTGACGGTGTACTCGAGGATGAGATTCCAGCCGACAATGAAGGCGATGAATTCGCCCAAGGAGGCGTAGGTATAGGTATACGCGCTGCCCGAGGCCGGTACGATCGAAGAGAATTCGGCATAGGCAAGCCCAGCCAGTGCGCAGGCCAGGCCTGAGAGGATGAATGAGATAGTGACAGCTGGGCCGGCGTATTTGGCAGCAGCGACGCCTGTCAGAACGAAGATGCCGGTGCCGATGACGCAGCCGATGCCTAAGAGGATGAGGTCGACGGCGCCGAGTGTCTTGGCCATGCCGGAGTTTTCGGCAGCGGCACGCATCTGCTCAATGCTCTTGGTGCGGAATAAATTCATAGAGTGTGTCAGTCCTTCCTAAATATATGGGCGAGATTCAGCCTTTCAGCAACGCGCGGAATTTCTGCGGGTCGCTGTTGATGACGAGTTCTTCGGGGAAGCCGTATCTGGCAATCATTTCCTGCGCGTATTCGTGATTGCCGACGTCGAGGTCGATATGTGCATCGCTGCCCATGATGACCATGGTGCCGTGCTTTTTGCAGGCGGCGAGCAGCTCGCCTGCGAGCTCACGGGAACCCTTGCGGCTGCCGCCGGGGGTATAGGAGCTGTTGTTGACCTCGAGCAGCACGTTATGCTCGCGTGCTGCCTTGGCCAGCGCGTCGAAGTCGACCGGATACAGCGGATTATCGGGATGGCCGATGATCCGCACCTTGGGCTGGCGCATGGCGCCGAGCAGTGCATCCGTATTCTGCTCGCGCGTACCCGGCCGGATGCAGGGATCATGCAGGCTCGCGATTGCATAGTCGAGACGCGAGAGTAGGTGCTGCTTGAGGTCTATGGAGCCAGAAAAATCCATGATGTTGAGCTCGGCACCCATGACGACATCGATGCCATAGGCCTCGGGGCGGATGACCTTGAAGTTGCAGAAATAGAACTCATGGAATCCGCCGGGCATGGCCGGTGCATGGTCGGAAATGCCGATAAGCTGCAGGCCTTTTTCTTTAGCGGCAGTAATCATCTCGCGCAGGGTGCTGTAGGCATGGACACTCGCAATGGTATGTGTATGTACGTCCAGTAAATCCATCATTACAGAAAAGCCTCCTGATAAAAACAAAATCACTGGTTACTATTATATAGCAGACTGCTAATCAGGAAAAGTGCGTTTTCTGCAACTTTTTTGTGAAAAAGTGTTGACATTCAGCAAAGGTGCCTGTATAATAAATCTTGTCGTTATGACATGGGGTTATAGCTCAGTTGGTTAGAGTGTCTCGTTGACATCGAGGAGGTCACAGGTTCGAATCCTGTTAACCCCACCATTAAGAAAGTTGAGGATTCGTCTGACGACGGGTCCTTTTTGTTTATCTGCTCGCTTAGCTCAGTTGGCTAGAGCATCTCCGTCACATGGAGGGGGTCGGGGGTTCGAATCCCTCAGCGAGCACCATAAGGAAATCCAGCCGTACGCTTCCGTACGGCTTTTGTTTTATCTGCCTGAAGGATCCGATAGGAGGATGACGATTGAAGATTACGCGTAAGGCGGTAGTATTCCTGCTGCTGACGATATTGGTCACGGCGTTTATTTGGCATAATTCCCTGCAGGATGCAGTGAATTCACGCGAGGCCAGCAAGTTTTTTGATTTGCTGCTTGTACAGCTGGTCAAGCTCAGCGGTGGTACGCTTTCCTGGCGGGAGGTCGATCATTTCGTGCGCAAGCTTGCACATTTTACCGAGTTTGCACTGCTCGGTATGATGCTGCGCTCTTTTTTCGCGGCAGCTATGAACCGGGGACGGCAGCTGCTTAGCCGTTGTACGCTGCTCGCCGTTTGCCTTTGCGCTATGGTGGCGGGCATGGATGAATACCTGCAGCAGTTCAGTCCGGGCCGGTCATGTCAGCTTTCTGATGTGGCGCTGGATTCCTCGGGGGCGCTTATGGGCATCTTGGTCGTAGAGCTGCTGTTTTATTTGCTGTACCGTTTTCTTCCAACGGCGGACTAATGTGTTTGAACAATAGTTTTCGTTGACAGTGACAGGCAAGATTTGCTATTATAGTCAAGGGAAATAAGGAAATCTCCAGACTCAAAATGAGGCCTGCACCCCAAGGGGAGAGGTCAATTTGAGTTTTTTCGTCGTGTTTTCACTTCCGCGGTGCAGTGACGCCGCCAGGAAAATGAGGAGGAAATCACTAATGATCGAACGTTACACCAACCCGGAGATGGGCCATCTTTGGTCCATCGAGAACGAATGGCAGCAGATCCTGAATGTGGAGATGGCTGCCTGCGACGCAATGGCCGAGATCGGCGAGATTCCGGCTGAGGCTGCGAAGAACATTCGCGCCAAGGCTAAATTTGATGTCAAGCGTATCAAGGAAATCGAGTCCGTTACGCATCATGATATCATCGCCTTCCTGACCAACGTCGCCGAAAATGTTGGTGATGATTCCAAGTACGTCCATAAAGGCCTGACTTCGAGCGATGTCAAGGATACAGCATACTGCATGATGATGCGCGATGCTGCTGACATCATCATCGATGATCTCAAGAAATTCCTTGAGGTGCTGCGCCGCCGTGCGGTAGAGTTCAAGCACACGCCGTGCATTGGCCGCACCCATGGTATCCATGCGGAGCCGATGACGTTCGGTCTGAAACTTTTGCTCTGGAGCGCTGAGATCGAGCGTGATATCGAGCGCGTCGAGCATGCGAAGAAAATAGTTTCGGTCTGCAAGCTCTCGGGTGCTGTCGGTACCTACTCCAATATCGATCCGCGCATCGAGGAAATGGTCGGCAAGACCCTTGGCCTTCAGCCGGTTCGCCTGGCTACCCAGGTCATCCAGCGCGATCGTCATGCCGAGTTCGTCACGACGATGGCTATCGTATCGAGCACCCTCGAGAAAATCGCGACCGAGGTCCGCAACTTGCAGCGCACGGATATCCGTGAGGCCGAGGAGTACTTCTCCCCGGGCCAGAAGGGGTCCTCGGCTATGCCGCACAAGCGCAACCCCATCAACTGCGAGCGCATCTCGGGCATGGCCCGCCTGAACCGTGGCAATGCCGTAGCCGCTATGGAAGACATCACGCTCTGGCATGAGCGCGACATCTCTCATTCCTCTGTTGAGCGCGTCATCCTGCCGGATACGACGATCAACCTCGACTACTGCACGAAGAAGCTCACGAATATCATTGATAAGCTGCTCGTCTATCCGGAGAAGATGATGCACGACATGAACCGCACGGGCGGTCTCATGTACAGCTCCCGTCTGCTGCTGGCTGTCGTCAGCAAAGGCGTATTGCGTGAGGATGCCTACAAGTGGGTACAGCGCAATGCCATGAAACGTTGGATGGAAGGCAAAGACTTTAAGGAGAGCGTCGAAAACGATCCGGATATCACGAAGTATCTGACGAAGGAAGAAATCGATGACTGCTTCGATTACAAGTTCTTCATCCGCCGCGTCGACATGATTTTCGAGCGTTTCGGTCTGTAATTCAATATGTTATGATGAGCCGTGGGCTCAAAGATTGAGCCCTTACGGCGTTATTATACCCGTAGGGGCTTTTTGCAGGCTTTGCGGGATGGATTCGCTGCCATAGTTGGTCTGCCAGCTGGTGGACAGCGGTTATTAAGGAGAGAAATCTTATGTCAACAGTAGTAGTTACCGGTACCCAGTGGGGCGACGAAGGCAAGGGCAAGATCGTAGACTATCTGGCCCAGCAGGCTGAGACGGTCGTCCGTTTCCAGGGCGGCAGCAATGCCGGCCATACGGTCGTCGTCGATGGTGAGGCCTATAAGCTCCGCCTGATGCCGTCGGGCATCCTGTTCAAGGGCACGCATTGTGTCGTCGGCAACGGTGTTGCCTTCAGCCCGAAGGTTATGCTCGAGGAGATGGATGCACTGGCTGCTCGTGGGATCGACCTTTCGGGAATCCGCATCTCGAACCGTGCCCATGTCGTTCTGCCGTATCATTGCCTGATGGATGGCATTGGCGATGAAGCCCGTGGCAAGAACAAGATTGGCACGACCAAGAATGGTATCGGCCCCTGCTACATCGACCGCGATAACCGCATCGGCATCCGCGTCTGCGACCTCATCGACCGCGAGGAATTTGCCAAGAAACTCAAGGCAAATCTTGAAATCAAGAACCGTGAGCTCAAGCTGCTTTATGACCATGAGCCGCTCTCCTATGAGGAAATCCTCGCCGAGTACAATGGTTATGCTGACCGCTTGCGTCCGTATGTCTGCGATACTATCGCACTGCTCAATGACGAAGTCAAAGAAGGCCGCAAGATTCTGTTCGAAGGTGCCCAGGCTACGATGCTTGACATCGACTATGGTACGTATCCGTATGTTACGGCTTCGCATCCGATTTCGGGCGGCGTTGGCGTCGGCTGCGGTGTAGCACCGCGCGCTATCGACAAGGTGGTCGGTATCGTCAAGGCATACTGCACCCGCGTAGGTGAAGGCCCCTTCCCGACGGAGCAGCTCAATGAGATCGGCGATAAGATCCGTGAGGAAGGTCATGAGTATGGCGTTGTTACGGGCCGTCCGCGCCGCACGGGCTGGCTCGATGCCTGCGTGGTCCGCTATGCCGGCCTGCTTTCGGGCATCGACTACATGGCTGTGACGCGTCTCGATATCCTCGACAGCTTCGACGAGATCAAGATGTGCGTCGCTTACAAGTACAAAGGCGAAATCCTCAACGAGATTCCGGCCAGCCTCAAGGTGCTGGCAGAAGTTGAGCCGGTCTATGAGACCTTCCCAGGCTGGAAGACCGACATCAGCAAGGTCCGCAAGTACGAAGACCTGCCGGAAAATGCCCGCAAGTACCTCGAGCGTATGGCTGAGGTAACGGGTATCGGCCTCGGCATCGTTTCCGTTGGCCCGAACCGCGATGAGACTATCGTTATCGCCAAAGATATCTTTTGATTTTGCGTAATAGGAAAGCCCATCTGCTGGATTGTCAGTAGATGGGCTTTTATGCTATAATGGCGGCGGAGTGTTATCAAAACGATAGGCGGTTAATTCCCTTTTATCCAATTGGAGCTGAACGTCTAGCGATAGCCTCTGGCGTCCTGTTACCAGCAGGACGTCTTTTATATATTAATTATACCTACTGATTATACCTACTGAACAGATAGCAGTCAAGAAAGGACAGAAATATGGCTTATAAGATGTTGGCATTTGACCTCGATGGCACGCTCAATAATGATGATAAAGTGATTACGCCGAAGACGAAAGAGGCAATCATGAGCCTGCAGAAACAGGGCGTGGTAGTCGCACTGGTATCGGGGCGGCAGGCCCCGGGACTCAAGCGCGAGGCCGAGGCACTGGAACTCGACAAATATCATGGTTTGCGCATTTCCTATAACGGTGGCCGCATCGAGGATGCCACGACGAAGAAAATTCTTTTCGATAGCAGCATTGACAATGAGACGGCTGTCAAATTCCTGCGCCATCTGGAGCCATGGCCGGAACTGTCGCCCATTGTCGATGATGGCGTATCCATCCTGACTACGGACGCCAGCCGTCACAAAGTCATGGATGAGAGCCGTAATAACAATCTGGGCATCGAAATCGTAGAAAACATCGCCGATGCCGTAGAGCAGCGTGGTTTCAATCCCGTAAAGATCCTGACGGCGGCTCCCAATGAAATCCTTGTGCCGCATCTTGCCGATATTCGCCGTGGTTTTGAGGATAAGATGTCGTTTGTCCAGTCGGCACCGTGGTTTTATGAAGGGACAATCAAGGGCGTTTCGAAGCTCAGTGCGCTCGAACATGCCTGTGATAAGCTGGGCATCGATCGTCGTGAGGTCATGGCCTTCGGCGATGCCCAGAACGATATGAGCATGCTTGAGTTCGCCGGTTATGGCGTCGCCATGGGCAACGCCTGCGATGAGCTCAAGGAAATGGCCGATGAAGTTACGCTGTCCAATAACGAGGACGGTATCGCCGTGACATTGGCGAAGCATTTTTCGATGTGAGGCGTTTGATGGAACAGCAACACAAACGGCGCATCCATTATAGCGGCAAATATCCGCGGCGCTTTGAAGAAAAATACAAAGAACTGAATCCGGAAAAGTACGGCGAGGAAATCGCCCATGTCATTGCCAAGGGCAACACGCCGGCCGGCATGCATATCCCCATCATGGTTGATGAGATTTTAGAGGTTTTGGCGATAAAGCCTGGTGAGCGTGGCTTTGATGCGACGCTTGGCTATGGCGGTCATACCTGTGCAATGCTGGAAAAACTGGCGGGCAAGGGGCATCTCATTAGCGGCGACATCGACCCGATAGAATCGAAGAAGACCGAGGCGCGTATCCGCGCCAAGGGCTTTGGCGAAGAGCTATGGGAACTTCGCGATATGAATTTCTGCCAGATAGACGAACTTGTACGCGAGACCGGGCCGTTTGACTTCATTCTTGCAGATCTCGGTGTTTCGTCGATGCAGATCGATAATCCAGAACGTGGTTTTACCTATAAAAGCGAAGGACCGCTTGACCTGCGGCTTAATCCCGAAGCGGGCATTACAGCCGCCGAACGGCTTAGTGATATTGATGAGTATGAGCTTATCGGTATGCTGCAGGAAAATGCCGATGAACCCTATGCGGAGGAAATCGCGCGCTATCTGGTAAAATCGCGCCGCCGCCGTCCCATCCGGACGACAAAAGACTTGCATGAGGCCATTGGACAGGCGCTGGCAAAGGTCAAATTGCCGAAAGAAATGGCTGAACGGGCTGGTTATAGCACAAAAAAACAGGCACTGGCACGGGCAGAACTCATCAAAAAGAGCAGTGCCCGCGTATTCCAGGCCCTGCGTATCGATATCAATCATGAGTATGAAGTGCTCTATGAGTTCATGGAGAAACTTCCGGCAGCTCTCGCGCCTGGCGGCCGCGCCGCTATCCTGACTTTTCATTCGGGGGAAGACCGCATCGTCAAGAAAGCCTTCAAGGCTTTCTTGCAGCAGGGTATATATGCTGATGTTGCCAAAGATGTCATTCGTCCCACGAAAGAAGAGTGCTACCGCAATAGCCGCGCCCACTCGACAAAACTGCGCTGGGCAGTCAAGAGTGAGGAGTAGATGGATTCAAAAGTCCACTGATGCAGAAATGTGCCAGTGGACTTTTTGTGATAAATTTCAGTTTGTAATTACCAGGAATTTATTCGTAGAATACCGCGCCGCCGGGCAGGGGAGTACCAACGCTTCACTTAGATGCTTTGCTAAAAATATTTT
>NZ_FOQK01000024.1:14560-50080 GCF_900113715.1 Pseudoselenomonas ruminantium
AGAAAGAAGCACTACCCCGTTCGCCCCTATCATCCGTATGAGCAGGTTTGTACGAACCGTTTCTCTCGTAACAAGCATATCGCTGTAATTCGTAGCCTAATGCCGGAACAAAGCAGGCTTATCCAAACGTAGTAGAGGGCGGGGGCGGGTACACTTTCTTCGCAGCGGGAGCGATTTGCCCGAACGCAGTGAGGGATGGCCCGCAGTACGTACTTCCTAGAATGATTCGATGTATTGGCGTGCCGCCGGCCTGCCCGGCACATGTATCTGGATACGTACTAAAGCAACCGCGCGGGTCATTTAGCGGGAGCGGAGAAAAAGTGCACCCGCCCTCACCCAAGCTGAGCTGTAACGAGTTTATTTTAACCACGCACGGACAGTCAAACTGCAATTTGGGCCGGAGTTTTTGTGAGCGGAATATACAGTAAAAAACGCTGGGAAATGACGTGCATTTCCCAGCGTTTTTCAGTGCTGATAAATCCGATAGCTATCGCGGCAGCTTTCTTTGACGTCGTAGAGTGCGCGGTCGGCGCGACGGAATATGCTGTCGAGATTATGGCGGTCATTGCCACTGCCTGCGGGGCTGATGGCGACGCCGATGCTGGCGGTTACATTGCCTGGCGTACCGGAGACGATTAAACCACGAGTCTGTTCAAGGATGAGTTCGGCAAGCATGCTGGCATAAGCCTCGCAGTCACCCTTGTCCTCCTGCACGATGAGCAGGGTGAATTCGTCGCCGCCGAAGCGGCCGATATGCGTGCGGGGCGGCAGGATGTCGTAAAGCATGCTGGAGAATTCGACGAGGATATCGTCGCCGCGCTGATGGCCGTAGGTATCATTGGCTTCTTTGAAGTGGTCGAGGTCGATGATGAAGAAGGCGGCTGACCAGTTATCCGGGATCTTTTCCAAAATCTGCTGGCACTGGGCAGTCATGGCGGCCTTGTTGAGGCAGCCGGTCAGATGGTCGGTCTCCGCGTTATGCTTGTAGTTATCGCGGTCTTCCTGCAGAATCTCCACCGCGTCAAGGGCCTGCTGGAGCTCGAGTTCACGCGCGCGGAGGACGCGGTTCTTTTCCTGCTCCAGGCGGTTGCGGTACATCAGGAAGATGGCCGTGGCCAAGATGGTGAAGACAATCAGCAGGCCGATGGTCAACGACAGCGGGTGCTGGCTCAGCAGATAGCCAAAGGAGACGTCCGGCTCACTGTTGCGTTGTATGATTTGTGCCAGCTGGTTCTGCGGCAGGCCCAAGAGTGCTGTATTGACTGTGCGGCAGAGCGTTTCGGGCGCGTCCGCGCGGAACATCAGGCAAAGGGGGACGGAAACCGTGGTGCTTTCGAGCACTTTGAGCTGGAAGTGCAGCAGCACGTTCTTGTTTTTGGACAGGTATGGCTGCGGCAGATAGGTGCAGTCATATTGTCCCTGTTCGACGGCGTAGAGGCATTCCTCGGGGTCAGCCAGCTCGGTCACTTTTGCCTGCGGATTGAGGCGCTGGAAGAAATCCCGCAGGCCAGTAAAGCAGGTTGGCAGGACGATGTGTTCTGGGCGGGCGGAGTCGCTGCGGGTCC
The DNA here is from genome assembly GCF_900113715.1 of Pseudoselenomonas ruminantium. GTDB lineage: Bacteria > Bacillota > Negativicutes > Selenomonadales > Selenomonadaceae > Selenomonas_A > Selenomonas_A caprae. The sequence goes on from NZ_FOQK01000024.1 coordinate 16,126, forward strand.
GGGCAATGATCGGTGTGAACGGCAGCCAGAGAATATTATTGGAAAATTGCATGAATTGCAGCTTGGGATCGTTGACATAGACGGCAAACATTGCTTCAGCATCATGCGTGTGCAACATGCGTATCGCATCATCGTATGAGTCAGCAATGCTGGGCTGGAAAACGATTCCTGTGGCATTCATCAGCAGCGTCAGGATGTCTGGTGCAATGCCGTAGATATTGCCGAAGTCATTGTTCTTCTGGACAAGCGGGGCAAAGGCGCCCGGGAAGATCACGCGTACGGTCGGCGCCGTGCGGATATAGGCCTGCTGCTGCTCGGAGTAGCGGGCCATCTTGTAGATGCTTGGATCGAGGTATTCCCGTTCCAGACGTGTCTCGAACGAAGGATTCGTCATCTCGATATTCAGGATGGCCTGATTCAGCTCGCTCATCAGTGTGGTATGGGCCGGAGTGGTCAGGTATTGCTGGGGGATGGTGGTCACGAAGGAAACCCAGCGTTCGGTGCCCGTCAGGTTGAATACGGTGCTGGCCATGAGCTGGATCTCCCCCTTCTGGAGGGCGGCATTGAGCGCATCGCCTGATGGGTAGGTGCGCAGGGTTACGGACCAGCCGTTGGCGTTGATGTAGAATTGCAGACGGCTCTTGATGTCGTCGCTGGCGAGCAAGCCGATGGTGGAGCCGTTGATGGTAGCGGCATAGTCGGCATCGATGGACGTATTATCGCCGCGGGCATAAAGGCCGAGCACAGCATAGCAGGAGTAGCCATCGGAGAAAAGAAAGTTTTCGTCCGCGAAAGCGGCGCTGCATACCGGTGCGACGAGATCGAGACGGCCGTCGCGCAGCCGCTGCAGGCAGTCCGCAGCCGATCCGTGGTAGATCTCGTATTGCCAATGCGTGATTTTGGCGATTTCTGCTAGATAGGCGGTGTTATAGCTGGCCAGCAGCCGGATGGCATCGTTGGCCGGGCCGGGGCGCCGGTCGTTGGCAATGCCGACACGGATGATCTGGTAGGCAGGCGGCTCCGCCAAACCTTTCGCGGGCAGCAGGGCCAGCAGTATCAGGCTCAGCAGCAGGCAGCTTAGCTTCTGTACAAAATACATGGTAAAACCCCTTTTAGGACTCAGTGGAATGTTCTTCAAGAAATGCTGCGAAATTTGCTAAAGGCATGGGGCGGGCAAATAGGAAGCCTTGCCCGAACCGGCAGCCAATGGCCAGCAGTAGTTTTTCCTGCTGGCGGGTTTCGATGCCCTCGGTCAATACTTTCATATTGAGGCTCTTGCCTAGTTCGACGATGTGACGCAGGATGGTCAATGACCGTGGCGATTTTTCCGCGGCCAGCAGCATAGTGCGGTCGATTTTCATGACATCCATGGGGAGGTTCTGCAGCATAGCAATCGAAGAATAGCCGGTGCAGAAGTCATCCATCGAGAGGCAGAAGCCCATATGACGAAGCTGGGCGACAATAGTGGCCGCATCGTAGCGGGCATCGTTGGCGTTGTAGTCGATAAAAGCGGTTTCGGTGAGTTCAAGCTCAATACTGCCGTTTGGCAGCTGATATTTATCGGCGATGTCCTGCATATGCGCCAGGTAGTTTTCCTCGGTGATATGCAGGCCGGATTGATTGACGGCAATCGGCACAATGGCTTCGCCACGAGCCAGTCGTTTCTGCTGGTACTGGCAGACCGTTTCGAGCATATAGTAGTCGAGCTGGACGGCAAACCCATTGTGTTCAAATAGGTGCATGAATTTTGCTGGCATAAGGAAACCAAGCTCAGGACTTTGCCAGCGTACAAGAGCTTCAGCGGCTACAATTGTCTGGGTCTCGATGTCGTATTTCGGCTGCAGGTAGACCTGGAATTCGCCATTCTTGAGCGCCTTGCCCATAAGGTCCTCCATCTGCTTGCGATAGAGCAGGCGCTCGCGCAGCGAGGTGTTGTAGGTGCTGATCTCCTTGTCGTGGGATACGCTTTCGGCGTAGGCCAGCATGGCGTTGTCCAGAAGCGCCGCAGCGTTGATTGGCCCGGTCGTGGGGATGGCGCAGAGCCCGATATGGTAGCGGATGATCATCGGGGTGCCATTGACGCTGCAGGTGCTGGCATCCTGGGCCAGCTTGGCTGCGGACTGCTCCATGGTAAAGCCTGCGGGCAGGCGGCAGAGCACAGCCAGAGAAACCGTGTCCAAAGACATGGCATGTGTGAGCAGCCAGTCGTTTTGGGCGCGTGCCTGCTGGATAAGACCAAGCAAGGCTTGATTGAAGGTCTTACGTGTGTAGAGCTCGCGCAGGAAAGCGATATGCTGGGCGGAGAGTACGAGCAGGAACAGCTTGCCGTGCTCGCGTTCTTCGCGGTAGCGGTCGATATTGGCTGGCAGGTTGTTGACGAACCAGCGCAGATTATACATGTTTACTTCCTTGATGTAGTGTGCTTCGCGATAAAGTGCTTCATTATGCCGTTTGTTAAGCTGCATGATGAGCAGCAGGACGATAATGATGGCAAGCAGCAAGGTTGAGCAACAGACGAGCGTGCCAATCGGGTTGCGGTAGATTAGTGCGGGCAGAGTATCCCGCCCCTGGATAGTATAGACCTGCCGGTTGATGATGCTCGAAGTCTGGTGCGGATCAATATGCGTGATTTCTTTGTTGAGGATACGGATAAGGATAGGATCAGCTTTTTGGCTTACGGCGATAGAGACATCGTGGGAAAAGACGACATTGCTGTTCGTATACAGATTGTAGTAGTTGCCCAGATGGATGTCAGCTTGTACTGTGATGGATTTTGCAAAAGTGATATCGGCCTGGCCGCTGTTGACGGCAAACATGCACTCCTGTACGGTGTCATAATAGCGCAGCTGCTCAGGCGGATACATGGATTCGATGTATTTATGGGCGTAGAAATGGCCGCGCGGACAAGCGACAATCGGTGTAGACGGCAATTCTTGATCCTTGCGCAGGACGGCGACATAGTTGATGGTCAGATAGGGGAGCGTAATATCGGCGTTATGCTGATGGGCCCAGTTGTAGTCAGAGTAGAAGTCGGCCACCATAGTGATATCACCATCGGTTAATTGCTGCATCATGCGAGCATGGTCGCTATTGGGCAGGACTTCAATGCGGATACCGAGGTCTGAGGCGATGAGTGCCATGATATCTGAGATGACGCCTGCATGGGTGCCATCGCCGAGAAAATATGTATACGGTGGCTGGCCCGGGGAAGCCATCGCGTAGATGACTGGATGTTCGGCCAGATATCGTTTTTCTGCCGGAGTCAGGCTGAGCGCACCCTGTTCGCCAGCATCCCGGTATTTTTCGAGCAAGCGGAGCGTGTAGAGTGGTGCGATGCTGCGGAGCTGGTCCAGGCTGTCATCGACGGCCTGAGCGAGGGCTTGATTCCGCGTGCTGATTTCAAGCCAGCCAATGCCGCGGGCCAGCGGTATTGTGCGGATTCCGGCTGGTGGCGAGATGATATCATCGGGCATAGCGTAGTTTCGCAGATTGTCGCTTTGGGCGATGATATCGATGGCGCCGCTTTGCAGGCGCGTCCGGTTTTCACTGGCTGTTCCCGGTATGTAGATGACGTTTGCGCCAATATGGGTAGCAAGCGTTTCGATGGATTCGTAGAGCATGCCGTGATAATGATTATGGGCATCCCGTGTCAGATGACTGGCCGATTCGGTATAGCCGACGCGCAGCGTCTGGCGCTCATAGGCAGAAGCAGCAGGCAGCAGCGTCAATAGCAGGCCAAAGGTAAAAAGTGCGGCCAAAAGCCGGCGGCATCTGGTGGCAAATGATCGTGATGATTGCATAGGAACATCCCTTCTTCCCGTGTCGATCAAAAATCTATCCGTAGGCCAATGGTTGTTCGCTTATAGGCGGATAGTCCTAGCGTTTTCTATCTATAATCCTATCATAATATCGCAGTTCAAGCGAGCAAATCTTTTCCTATAATGAAGAAAACTGACGAAGAAATAGGCTGCGAACGAGATAGTTTTTATCGATGATATATATTCTCAATTATGTGTGAAATTTATTGTTCGTGAGCCTTTCTATTGACTTTTTGCATGAAAGCACATACAATGAAAACATCAATCCCGAGTAAAATACTAAGGATTAAACAACGAACCGTTTTTTCATAGAAGGAGAGTTTATATAATGGCAGAGAAGCTTTTGGAAATCAAGAATCTCCATGCGGGCGTGGAAGATAAAGAAATCCTCAAAGGATTGAATCTTTCCGTCAACAAGGGAGAGGTTCATGTCATCCTCGGCCCGAATGGCTCGGGCAAATCGACACTTATGAATGTCATCATGGGGCACCCGAAGTATCAGGTTACGGAGGGTACGATGACGTTCGAAGGTGAGGATATGACGGAACTAAAAACTTTCGAACGTGCGCGCAAGGGCCTCTTCCTGTCGTTTCAGACGCCGGAGGAGATTCCGGGGATTACGGTCGAGAACATGATCCGTACGTCCAAGCAGACCATCACGGGGAATAAGGTCAAGATTTTGCCATTCCGTAAGGAAATGAAGGCGCAGATGCAGGAGCTCAAGATGAAGCCGGAGTATGCGCAGCGCTACATGAACGTCGGTTTCTCAGGCGGTGAGAAGAAGCGCAACGAAATCCTGCAGCTCCTGATGCTGCAGCCGAAGCTCGCACTGCTCGATGAGACGGATTCGGGCCTTGATGTTGACGCCGTCCAGATTGTCTCTGAGGGCGTAGCCAAGTTCCATACCGAAGAGAATAGCTGCCTGATCATCACGCATAACACGCGCATCCTCGAGAAACTCAAGGTCGACAAGGTACATGTACTGATGAACGGCCAGATTGTCGAAGAGGGTGGCGCTGAGCTCATCGAGGACATCAACAGCCGTGGTTTCACGCATATCCTTGAAGCGCAGCCGGAAGCAAAGTGAGGCGTTCCTGATGGCAGAGAAGAAAAAAACATATATCGAAGATATCGAGCGCACGCTTTATGATATCAAGGATGTCGATCATTCGGTCTATAAGGCCCATAGCGGACTTACGGAGGATGTAGTCCGCGATATATCCACGCGCAAGAAAGAGCCGCAGTGGATGCTGGATTTCCGCTTGAAATCCCTGGAGGTCTACAATTCCCTGGAGCTGCCCACCTGGGGGCCGAGCCTTGAGGAGCTCCACATGGACGATATCGTCACTTACGTCCAGCCAGATGCTAAGATGACGGGCAGCTGGGAAGAGGTGCCGGAGGATATCAAGGATACCTTTGACCGCCTGGGCATCCCGGAAGCCGAAAAGACGTCGCTGGGCGGTGTCGGTGCGCAGTACGATTCGGAGGTCGTTTATCATTCCATTCAGGAAGACATGGTCAAGCAGGGCGTCATCTACACCGATATGGAAACGGCTGTCCGCGAACATGAAGAAATCGTCAAGGAATACTTCATGACGCTGGTTCCGCCTAAGGATCATAAATTTGCGGCCCTGCATGGTGCGGTCTGGTCGGGAGGATCCTTCGTCTATGTACCGGCTGGCGTCCATGTGGAGATGCCGCTGCAGAGCTATTTCCGTCTCAATGCAGCTGGTGCCGGCCAGTTCGAGCATACCTTGATTATCGTGGAACCGGGCGCAAGCCTGCACTTTATCGAAGGCTGCTCGGCACCGAAACACAATGTCACGAATCTGCATGCCGGCTGCGTGGAGCTTTTCGTCAAGGATGGGGCGCGCTTGCGCTACTCTACCATCGAGAACTGGTCGCGCAACATGATGAACCTCAATACGAAGCGTGCTTTGGTGGAAAAAGACGGCATCATCGAATGGGTATCTGGTTCCTTTGGTTCCCATATTTCGTGTCTCTATCCATGCAGTGTCCTGCACGGGGAAAATGCCCGCTGTGAATTCACGGGCGTTACTTTTGCTTCGAAGGGGCAGAACCTCGATACAGGCGCCAGCGTCATCCACGCCGCACCCCATACGTCAGCGAACATCAACACGCGCACGATCTCGAAGGCAGGCGGCATGGCAACCTACCGCAGTGCCGTCAAGGTCACGAAGAATGCTCCCTATGCAAAATGTTCGGTCAACTGCGAGTCGCTGATGCTGGACAATCTTTCCCGCAGCGATACACTGCCGGTCATGGACATCGAGGGTGATGAGGCCGACATCGGGCATGAGGCCAAGATAGGCCGCATCAGTGATGAGGCGATCTTCTATCTCACCTGCCGCGGCATTGATGAGGAAGAAGCCCGGGCAATGATCGTCCGCGGCTTTGTCGAGCCGATTGCCAAGGAGTTGCCGCTCGAGTATGCGCTCGAAATGAATAATCTGGTAAATATTGAGTTGGAAGGGACTATCGGCTAATGGATGATAAAATTTTTTCTGAGATTCCGATGCGCACCTGGCGCTGGCTGGGCGTCAATGAAGCCCGGGTTCCGGAAAACCTCAGTGATAACGTAAAGAAAAAACAGATTCTCGTGGAAGCCGGACAGAAGGATGAAGTTGTCCTGGTAAACCGCGAGGGTGGCCAGCTGGAAGTACAGGTACATATCGCCGACGGTGGTGAGCTGCATCTGGTGAATGCGCAGCTGGTGCCTGATGATACGGCAGCTACCAGCCGCGTGAAAGTTTACGTGGGCAAGGGGGCTAAATTCAGCTATACTACGGTGGAAGCTGGTGCACGTCATACGGCGGCCGAGCTTACGGTGGATATGGCTGGCGATGACAGCGTTAGTGATATTTGGGGGCTTTATTTCGGCGATGGCGAAAGCAAAATCGACCTCAACTACGTTATTCGCCAGAAGGGGCGCCGTACCGATGCCAACATGCAGGTTCGCGGTGCACTGTTAGGAACCAGCGATAAGATATTCCGCGGCACCTTGGACTTCCTCGAAGGTTCCAAGGGATCTGTGGGCCGCGAGAATGAGGAAGTGGTCCTGCTTTCGCCAACAGTTCGCAACCGCAGCGTTCCGGTCATGCTCTCCCATGAGGATGACGTGGATGGCCACCATGCCGTAAGCGTTGGCAAGATTGACGAAGGCAAACTGTTCTATCTCATGAGCCGTGGCCTCGATATGGCCGATGCCCAGCGCTTGATTGTGGAGGCATCCTTCAATCCGGTCTTGGACCGCATTGAAGACGAGGAGCTCAAAGCGGAGATTGACAAGGTATTGATGGGGAGGCTCGCAAATGGCTGATGCACAGGAATTCCTAAAGGATTTCCCCTTGCTTCATGGGGAAATCGATGGCAGGCATATCGCTTATCTCGATAATGGTGCGACGACGCAGAAGCCGCAGCAGGTGATCCAGTCGATCTGCGGCTACTATGGCGGCTGCAATGCCAACCCGCATCGCGGGGCTTATGCGCTTTCGGTCAAGGCGACAGATATCTACGAATCGGCGCGCAAGCGCACGGCACAATTCATCAAGGCGGACCGTTCCGAGGAAATCGTCTTCACGAAGAATGCCACAGAGGCGCTGAACCTGGTGGCATACAGCTATGGTCTTGCGAATGTCGGGGCTGGCGACGAAATCGTCATCAGCGTTTCGGAGCATCACAGCAACCTGGTGCCTTGGCAGTTCGTTGCCAAGACCAAGGGGGCGACGCTAAAATACATCTACCTTGAGGAAGATGGCAACCTCTCGCAGGAGGATATCGAGACGAAGATCACGGAGCGCACGAAAATCGTAGCGGTCACGCAGGTATCGAATGTCCTCGGCCTCAAGAATGATGTCAAGAGCATCGTCAAGAAAGCCCATAGTGTCGGAGCTGTCTGCATTATCGACGGCTCACAGAGCGTGGCGCATATGGCCGTCGATGTACAGGAGCTGGATTGCGACTTTTTCGCCTTCTCGGGCCATAAGATGCTCTCGCCGATGGGCATTGGCGTGCTCTATGGCAAGTACGAGATCCTTGACAAGATGGAGCCCTTCCTGCGCGGTGGCGATATGATCGAATACGTGCAGGAACAGGAATCGACTTGGGCGGAGCTGCCGGCGAAATTCGAGGCAGGTACGCAGAACGTCGGTGGGGCGGCAGGTCTTACGGCGGCTATCGACTATCTCGAAGCAATCACCTTCGACCGCATCGAAGCCATCGAAAAAGACCTGGTGGACTATGCTCTGCCGCAGCTCAGAGAGCTCCCCTATATCGAGCTCTACGGCTGTGACAGCACGCGGGATAACAAGACGGGCATCATCGCGTTCAACATCAAGGATGTCCATCCCCATGATGTGGCGACAATCCTCGATAACGATGGTGTCGCTGTACGTGCGGGCCATCACTGCGCCCAGCCGCTGCATCGTTATCTCGGCCAGAATGCCAGCTGCCGTGCGAGCTTCTATCTCTACAACACGCGCGAGGATATCGACCGCTGGATAGCGGCGCTGAAAAAGGTACGGGGGGTATTAGGTTATGGCGCTTGATGACGTATATACGGAGGTACTCGGGGAGCACAGCCGCAATCCCGACCACAAACATCACCTGAGCTGCGCGACCTGCTCGGTGAAGGGCCGCAATCCGAGCTGCGGCGATGAGATCACGCTGGAACTGCAGGTGGAGGACGGCATGGTCAAGGATGCGGCCTTCACGGGCATTGGCTGTGCGATCTCCCAGGCCAGCACGGACATCATGGCGGAGCTGATCCGCGGCAGATCCGTCGAGGAAGCCCGCGGGCTGGCGCAGAAGTTCATCAGCATGATCAAGGGTGAGATCACGGATGAAGAAGAGCTGGAGGAGCTGGATGAAGCCCTGGCGCTCAAGAATGTCTCGCATATGCCGGCTCGTGTCAAATGTGCGGTTTTGGCTTGGCATACGCTGGATGATGCCTTGAAATCCGGAAATAATAACAAACAGTAATACTTATCCACAAAATGTTGGGGATATCCACGGCATAACTGTGGATAAAGGCGACGTTTTGTGGATTTTTCCTGTGGATATGTGTAAATAAATGTGGATAAAGGAAGGAATAAGCACAATGGCAATGAAAGAAGTCAAACCAGAAGCATTCAACGAAAGCGTGTTCCAGGTAATCGGCAAGGACTGGTTGCTCGTCACTGGCGAAGCTGAGGGCAAGGCAAATGCAATGACGGCCTCATGGGGTGGCATGGGCATCATGTGGGGCAAGCCCGTGGCATATATCTTCATCCGTCCGAGCCGCTACACCAAGGAGTTCATCGATAAGGCCGAGGGGCTGACGCTGTCAGTATTTGCGGAGGACCGCCGCAAGATGATGAGCTACTTCGGTACTGTTTCGGGCCGCGATGAGGACAAGATTGCCAAGGCTGGACTTACCGTACGCCATGACAATGGCCGCACGTACTTTGATGAAGCGCGCGTGACGATGCTCTGCCGCAAGCTCTATGCGCAGGAGCTCAAGCAGGAGTGCTTCATCGACAAGGCTTGTGATGAGAAATGGTACAACGATGATTATCATACGATGTATATCGTCGAGATCGACAAGATCCTCGTGCAGGAGTAAGTGATGGCAGCGATGGCGGAAGTGAAGGAACAGCTTATCCCTGTGCTGCAGAAATGCTCGCTGACAGATGGGATGAGCGAGGCGGAGATCCGCGAGCTGCTGAGCCTGGCGCAGGTGCGCATCAGGGATTATGCCAAGGGAGATATCGTTTTCCATGAGGGTGAAGTGCCGCACTGCATCTATATCCTGCTGGCTGGTGAGGTACATATCCTCAAGGACACGTTCTCGGGACGGCAGATCTTCCTTTCGGAAATCGCCGAGGCTGGGGATATGTTTGGCGAGGTCTACGAGGTACTGGAACAGCCTTATGACATGTATGTTGAGGCGGTGAAGCCGACCCGTGTGCTCGAGATTGCGAGCCGGCTGCTGTCGTTTGATGCAGGCGGCGAGCTCACGCAGAGTGCGCTTTTGGTGCAACGCAATCTCATGCGCATCTTCGCGCGCAAGGCGTACTTCATGGCTGGCAAGCTCAAGGTGCTCGCCAGTGGCAGCCTGCGTGAGAAGATCGTGCGCTTCCTGTTCCAGCACCTTGGCGGCGATGGCTGCATAGAGCTGGCAGTCAGCCGCGAATTCCTGGCGGCGTATCTGGCGGTCACGCGGCCGTCTCTTTCCCGCGAACTTTCGGCTATGCAGCGCGAAGGGATACTGGCTGTTGATGGCAAGACCATCAAAGTCGTGGATATGGAGCGCTTTGAGGCATATCTCTGAGAGGTGTGCGGGAAAAATCTGCATAGAAAAACGGGACATGCTGTGGGGGCATGTCCCGTTTTTCGAGAGAATTAGAGATTTAGGAATCGAATGTATGTAAATTCTTCTGGGGAAGAAGAATTACCAATAGGGAAGTTCACAAAGATGTGTGTATTCGCTTTCCTGCTCACAAACTAAAGTATAGACCTGCTTTTTTAAAAAATCATATGCTAAACATTAGATTGTGATTATATTCGCAGAGGAAAGGCCATATCAGGTATTCTTGGCGATGACGGCACCGACTACTGCACCGATGATGGCGGCAGTATTGCGCTCACCCTCGGAATATTTCTTCGGATGGGAGCGGTGCGAGAGTTCCTGAACCTCATAGCGGGGGCCGAACTCCTGATGATGGCGCGGACTGGCCTCGGAGACCGTGGCACTGAAGATGCCAAGGCTTACGAAACTGGCCAGAACGGCAGCCGTAGTGACTTTCAAGCATTTCTTGTTGAACATGGTATGTTCATCTCCTTTTCGTAGAATAGTCTTTGAACATCTCAGTCCCTGAGAACGGTGTATGTGTCGTTCCTGACTACAGTTAACAGTATAGAGCTGCTGGCTTAGAAAACAAGGTGGAGGCTGTTAAAAGTTGATTAAGGAAACTATTATTTTCTACTGAGAAGATGAAAACGAACGATAAATACCTGCAAATGTAACCGAGAGATGTTATAATTAATAGATATGTATAGAGACGGCTTTCCTATATTATAGATTTTGGAGGGAATGGATTGTTAGCAGCGGAAACCTATCGGGATATCGAGGCAAAGATCATGGGCGGGGAGCGGCTCAGCCGTGAGGACGGCATCCGCCTGTTCCACTGTCCGGACATTGCCTGGCTCGGCGCTATGGCCGACCATGTCCGCAAGGAAAAATGCGGTGATATCGTTTATTACAATGTGAATTGTCATGTGAATCTTACGAATATCTGCACGTCACACTGTAAGTTCTGTGCGTTCGGCCGCGACGAGGATGACAAGGGTGCCTATGCGATGAGCAAAGAGCAGGCCATCGCCGTGGTGCGGGATGCGATGCAGGATCCGGATCTGGCGGGGCTCCACGTTGTCAGCGGTCTGCATCCGACCTGGACGTTCGAGCACTATCTCGGCATCGTCAAGGCACTGCATGAGACATTCCCGCAGCTCTACATCAAGGGCTTCACGGGAGTGGAAATCACGCATTTCAGCGAGATCTCGGGGCTGTCCATCGAGGAGGTACTCGTGCGCCTGCGTGATGAAGGCGGCCTGCAGGCCATCGCGGGCGGCGGTGCTGAAATCCTCTCGGACCGTGTGCGCGGGGAGCTTTGCCCAGGCAAGGCGTCGGCCGACCAGTGGCTCGAGGTCGCGCGTACGGCGCACAAGCTCGGCATCAAGTCGAACGCGAGCATGCTCTACGGCCACATCGAGACCATCGAAGAGCGCGTCGACCATCTGCTGCGGCTGCGGGAGCTGCAGGATGAGACGGGGGGCTTCCAGACCTTTATCTGCTTCCCGTTCCTGCCGAAGAATACGGAGCTGGGGCAGTCGGTCAAGCAGACGAGCATGTGGGACGATTTGCGCACCATGGCGATCTCGCGCCTGATGCTCGACAACTTCACGAATATCAAGGCGTACTGGGTCATGCTGACCGTGCCGGTCGCACAGGTTGCCCTGGGATTTGGCGCCAACGATATCGACGGGACGGTACACAAGGAGACAATTCTGCACGATGCTGGCGCGACGAGCCCGACAGCGCTATCGGAGAACCAGATCATCCGCATTGTCAAGGAAGCTGGGCGTATTCCTGCTTCCTGTGACTGCAATTTCAACATCATCCGCAAGTTTGAGTGAGCCGGAAGGCAGGAGGAAGCTCCATGGAGATAAAGGAGAATATCGCCGCGGCCCGTGCCAAGGCCGAGCGCGGTGAGCGCCTTAGCCTTGGGGACGCGCTGGCACTCTACGAGGACAATGATATCTTGTTCCTCGCAGCCTGCGCGCGCAAGGCTAAGGAGAAGAAGAGCGGCCGGAAGGTGTTTTACACCGTCAACCGCCATATCAATCTGACGAATGTCTGCAGCGCGAACTGCCCGCTCTGTGCGTTCCAGGTCGAGGACGGCGACAAGCGCGGTTTTACGCTGGAGTCCGAGGACATCGCGCGTATCGTTGCCGAGGCGCAGCAGGTCAGGAATCTATCGGAAATCCATATCGTCTCGGCGCTGCATCCCGACAAGCCGTTTGCTTATTATGTTGATGTCGTGCGGCAGGTCAAGGCAGCGCTGCCACAGGCCGATGTCAAGGCGTTCACGCCGGTCGAAATCGTGAATTTCGCGAAGCTGACGGGGAAATCCATCCGTGAGGTGCTTGAGATCCTGCAGGCAGCGGGGCTTGACAGCCTGCCGGGCGGTGGCGCTGAGATCCTTGCTGACCGCGTGCGGCAGATCATCTGCCCGAAGAAGGCGACGACTGCTGAGTGGATCGAGACGATGAAGACGGCGCACAGCCTGGGCATCCGCACGAATGCATCGATCATGTACGGCCATGTAGAGACCATCGAGGAACGGCTGCAGCATCTCATCACCATCCGCGATATCCAGGATGAGACGGGCGGGTTCCAGGCCTTCATGCTGTTCCCGTTCCATCCGGGCAATACGAAGCTCGGCGAGGAATACGGCCTGCGGCGCGTGGGCTCGTGGGAAGACTTGAAGATGATGGCGCTATCAAGGCTGATGCTTGACAACATCGACCATATCAAGGCCTTCTGGATCATGCTGACGATGCCGATTGCCCAGCTGGCGCTGGGCTTTGGTGCTGACGATCTCGACGGCACGATCGGCGAGGAGAAAATCATCCATGCCGCAGGGGCGAAGACGAATACTGGTATTACGCGGGAGATGCTCGAGAAGATGATACGGGAGACCGGCTATGAGCCTGTCGAGCGCGATACGTTCTATCATGAGGTGAAAGCATGACGAGACTGACACCAGCGCAGGGCGAGGCGCTGCTGCTGCACGGCGATCCGATCGAGCTCGGGCAGCAGGCAGATGCGGCGCGCCGCAAGCTGTTTGACAATACGGTTACATTCATCGTTGACCGCAATATAAACTATACGAATGTATGCAAGAACGAATGCAAATTCTGTGCGTTCTTCCGCCGCAAAGAGCACAAGGATGCCTATCTGCTCTCCTATGAGGAAATCCTGGATAAAGTCCGCGAGACAGCGGAGGCCGGTGGTACGCAGGTCATGATTCAAGGCGGGTTGCATCCTGATCTTGGCATCGAGTACTATGAGAAGATGCTGCGGCTTATCAAGGAGAATTTTCCGCAAATCACGATTCATTCGTTCACGGCGACGGAAATCCAGTACTTTGCCCAGCAGGCAGGGCTGTCGATTCTCGATACACTCAAGCGCTTGCAGGCAGCGGGGCTTTCGAGCCTGCCGGGGGGCGGGGCGGAGATCCTCGTCGATGAGGTAAGACGGCGGGTCAGTCCGAAGAAAATCATGACCGACGACTGGCTGCATGTCATGGAATGCGCACATAGCATCGGCATGGAGAGCACGGCGACGATGGTCATCGGCTTTGGGGAGACGATGGCCCAGCGCATCGAGCATATGGAAAAGATTCGCCGGTTGCAGGACAAGACGGGCGGTTTCCGCGCATTCATCACCTGGACCTATCAGCCTGGCAATACCGAGCTTGGCGGAGAAAAAACGACGGGCTGGGACTACATGCGGACACTGGCGCTCACGCGTCTCTATATGGATAACGTCAAGCATATCCAAGGCTCGTGGGTCACGCAGGGCGAGCGCATTGGCCAGTTGACCCTGGGATTCGGCGCTGATGACCTGGGCAGTATCATGCTTGAGGAGAATGTCGTGCGTGCTGCGGGTACGCGCTATGAGATGAGCATCAATAAGATGGCGGAGCTGATTCGCGGCGCTGGCAGGATGCCCGCCCAGCGTGATACGGAGTACAGGGTAATCCGCCGGTTTTGAGGAGATAGAGTATGAGTGAAATCAAGATACCGAAAGCCGACTATGCCGTCGTGGGCGGATCGGGCACGCTTTCGAGCAACTTTCCGGCGAATTTGCCGGATGAGGACGTTGAAATCCTTGCTGATAACCTGCACTTTGAGACGCCCTATGGCATGAGCCCGGCCATCCGCTTGTTCCGGGTGGGGCAGAAGCGTGTATTGACCGTCAAGATGCATGGCTGGCGCTCGGGGGTCACGCGCGCTGATGCGAGCCGTCAGGTATTCTGGACCTTCCGCGAAGCAGGCGTCAAACGCATCATTTCCGAGGGCGGTGTTGGCACGGTCAACAAGCTCTTGGATTTGCGGGATTTCATCATCCCCGATGATTACCTTGACCTTTCGGTGCGCAAGGATGTCATGCTTGATGGCCGTTACCTGCTCATCATGCGTGATGCCCTGTGTCCTGAAATGCGGCAGGCATTGATTCAGGCGACGAAAAAACGCTTTACTGGCCGCGTATTCACGCGCGGTACTTATGCGGTAACGGATGGCCGGCACTTTGAAAGCCCGGCTGAGGTCGCGATGATGAACGGCCATGCCGATATCGTCGGCCAGAGCATCGCGCCGGAGGTCTACCTGGCCCGTGAAATTGGCGCCTGCTATGCGGGACTTTACTTTACGGTCAACTATGGCGAGGGCATTCGCGAGAAGTGGTCACATCAGGATATGGCGGATATCTTCTATGACGATGCGCCGATGATTGGCGAAATCATCCTTGAGACCATCCGGAACGTTGCGGCTGATGACCGGCATTGCGAGTGCTTGGATCTTCGCAAGGAAACCTTGCTCAAGGACGTCTATAACGAAGTATCGGCCAAGGGCTGACTGAATAATCGAATGTGGAAGGGCTGTGCAGGAATATGCACAGCCCTTCTTGAATAATGAGGTAGAATCAGACGGTTATGAAACAAAGGAGGCTGGGGAATGAAGAGGCATTTTCGATTGGGTTGTTTGGTGTTCCTGCTCTGCTGGCTGGTGCTGGCGTCGGCAGCGGCTGCTGCCGAGCGGGATTTTGTGGTACAGGGGGATATCGTCTATACCCCCGTCTGTGGAGAAGCGAAAATCCTGCCGCAGGGCTATCTGGTGGTAAAGGACGGCAAAGTACAGGGCACCTATGCAGCGCTGCCCGCAGCCTATGCGGATCTGGAAAAGCAGGATTGCCGCGGTCAGCTCATCATGCCGGGTTTCTGCGATTTGCATGTGCATGCGGCGCAATACCGGCAGATTGGGCTGGGGATGGATGAGTCTTTGCTGACGTGGCTGGAAAAGTATACGTTCCCCGAGGAGCAGAAGTTTTCCAATCCCGCCTATGCCGAACGCGTATATGAGGACTTTGCTGCCGAGCTGGCGAAGTGCGGGACGACGCGGGCCGCGGTTTATGGAACCATCCACCGCCAGAGCGCCGAGATACTGGCCCAGAAACTGGCCAAGCGCGGGCTGGGCGCCTATGTCGGCAAGGTCAATATGGACCGCAATGCCCCCGAGTATCTATGCGAAACAAGCGAGGCTTCTTTGGCGGAAACCGAGCAGTTTGTCCATGCACCAGTCTGGACGGATTTGGTGCGGCCCATCTTGACGCCGCGGTTTGCGCCATCGGTGACGCCAAAACTCTTGCAGGATCTCGGCGACCTAGCGCGGCGAGAGAATCTCCCGGTGCAGACGCACCTTTCTGAGAACAAGGGGGAAATCCAATGGGTCGCAGAGCTCTTTCCCGCCATCCGTGACTATCCGCAGGTTTATGCGCACTATGGTCTCTATGGAACGACGCCAACGTTGATGGCGCATTGCATCCATATGGATATGGAGCAAATCAAAGACCTGGTCCGTCATGGTGTATATCCTGTTTTCTGTCCCGAATCCAATCTGAACCTTACCAGCGGCATCATGCCTGTGCGCAGGTTCCTGATGGCGGGGGCGAAGGTGGCACTGGGCAGCGATGTCGGTGCCGGGCATGATCTGTTCATGCCCCATGTCATCGTGCGGGCGATACAGGTTTCCAAGGTGCGGGCGATGGAGCAGCCTGAGGAAAAGGCCTTGACACTGCCCGAGGTGTTCTATCTGGCCACGAAAGGCGGCGGTTCTTTCTTTGGAAAGGTCGGCAGCTTTGAGCCGGGGTATGATGCGGATCTCTTGATTGTACGGACGCCGGCGGCACTGGCGGATCGTTCCGTCATGGAGCGGTGGCAGTATTTCATCTATCATGGTACACCGGAAGATATCACGGCCCGGTATGTAGCTGGCCGCTATGTCCGCTAGTCCTCCGGAGCGCCAGAAAAAGCCTATCAAGCAGCGATGGCAGCTGCTTGATAGGCTTTTTTCAGTGCTGGATGACTTTGATGATAGCCGCGAGGACCAGCAGCATGACGAGTGCATAGATGATGCCGATGGCAATGGACCAGGCATGGCCTTTGCCGGTAAGCGTCTCACGATGGTGGAGATAGATCGGCGGGCAAAGGACGATGGCCAGATAGTACCAGGCAGACATGCGTAAGCCGACTTGCTTGAGGTAGCTCTTGTCTACGCAGTACATGATGAGGCTGGACAGTGCTGCGATGCGCTGCAGCAGGTGGTTCTCCTGCCCCGCGGCGAGGATGCCGAGGACGATGGGTAGGACGACGGCCAGACGGCAGAGGGTCCATCCCTTGTCCAACAGAGCTGTCTGCTCCGGCGTGAACGAGACCATCATGCCCGGCCATACGGCCATCCCACTGGCCTGCGGCGGATACGGTATGGTTCCGGCCGGCGGCTGCGGTGCAAACTGCGGTTGAGCCGGCTGCTCTTGCTGAGCGCAGGTTGCGCCGCAATTGGTGCAGAATTTTGCGTCAGCGGGTAATTGCTGCCCGCAATTCATACAGTACATAAAAATTCCTCATTTCTCAAAACGGACTACAAGCTAGACTTGTTCTTTATATAGAATACACATGGTTTGTTTGACGGCAATTAATCTTCAATTAGATAACCGTTAAATCGATTAAAATCGATTGCTATTCATTTTTTTTAATGATATGGTAGGGAGCAAGCAAATGATTTGATTTGAGAATCAGGGAGGGGTTCATGATGTTCTGCGCGAATTGCGGCTCGCATCTGGACGGGGATGAGAGATTCTGTGCTGCCTGTGGGCAGCCAGTGATGGCTCAGATGCCGCCGCAGCAAGCAACGCAGCCAATGACGTACCAGCAGCAGGTACAATACCAGCAGCTGCTGTATCAGCAGGGGATGATGCCGCAACCCTATCTGTGGCCACGGCCGCAGGAAAAGGGGACGCTGGCAACCTTCATCGACAATGTCAATCGTATGACCGGGGGAACGGAACACGTTGATCTCAAGATGAAGGACCTGGTGGAAAGCGTATTCCGCCAGCATACGAAGCAAGAGGCTGAGGAAATCTTCATTTATGGCACAGCTACGACGACACCGCCAGAACGGTATATATCGGCGGCTTGGCCGCATCCGTGGCTTTATTCACGCGTCTTTCTCGTGCTGGCCATCACGATGGCCTGCCTGTTGTTCATGACACAGGCCTTGGGCAACCAGCTGGCTGCGCCGGGGGTCATATTCATCGGGGCTTTGGCGGTGCCGTTTTCTGCCTTGATTTTCTTTTTCGAGGTCAATGCACCGCGGAATATCAGCATCTTTGAAACCACGCAGATATTCTTCATTGGTGGCGTCATATCGCTCATCATGACGATGCTGGTCTACGGCTTCATTGGCTTTGAGAAGCTGAACAATACGAGTACCTTTTTGGTCGGCTTTGCCGAAGAAGTCGGCAAGCTTATCGTCATCGCCTACTTTTTGCGCGGTGCCGAAAAGAAGTATATCCTGAACGGTCTGCTGATCGGTGCGGCAGTCGGTGCAGGCTTTGCCGTCTTTGAGACGGCGGGCTATATCGCCAAGACAAACAGTCTGGCCGTGCTTTACCTGCGCGCAGCCTTGGCGCTCGGTGGTCACGTGGCTTGGGGAAGCCTCACGGGCGCGGCCCTGGCAATGGTCAAGGGCAGCCAGCCCCTGCGCGCGGATCACTTTTTTGACTTCCGGTTTCTGAAGTTCCTGCTGGTCTGCATCGTCTTGCATGGTCTTTGGGATATGCCACTGCTCTCGCATATCCTGCCGCTCATCACGCAGGCCGGGCTCATGGTGCTGGTCTGGATCTTTGTATTGGTCATGCTGCATGCTGGCCTGCGGCAGATTTCTGCGCAGCAGGCGCAGGCACAACAAGCCGTGCCGCAGGAAACGCCAGGCGCCTGAGCAAACGGCATTCAGATTGTGGATTTAGGTTTTGATATTTTGGGGATTGTGGGACGACGATGAAAAGATTTGACGAATGATGGAGGAACAACTATGTTTTGCAAAAATTGTAACACCCCACTGCCAGATGATGCGAAATTCTGCAAGAACTGCGGCACGAAAGTGATGGCAGAGACGAAACCGCAGGCAGCGGCCAGTACAGAGGGTGCAGGTACGGCCAGCGGCACGGATGTGGTCCCTGAGGCGCAGATGTCGAAAGTCACACCGCCTCCCCAGCCACAGCCAGTCATGACGGCGCAACAGCCAAACGTGACGCCGCAGCCGAATGTGCCTCCGGTGCCGCCGCAGATGAATATGCCGGGCGGCTATTATCCGCAGCCACAGAACCGCGCCTCCACAGGCAAGATCGTAGCAATCACGCTGGCCGTTGTCGCTGTACTCGGTCTGGGCTTTATGGCCGTGAGCTCGTCGAGCGCCAATGACAAGCCCGAGGTGACACAGACTGATCCGGCAGAAAAGGGCGCTGACCAGCCGGGCACGGAGACGCAGCAGGCAGGGGTGCTGTCGCTCAAGCACAAAGACCGCAAGCTCATGAACAACGAGACGAACGAGCTGATCCTGATGCTGAAGGATGCTCGGATTTCCATGGATGCTGCGGGCCATCCGCAGCTGTGCCTGCTCTATACGAACAAGCTGGCAAAAGGCTTTTCCAGCCTGGAGCTTTCCGTGCGGGCACTCGATCAGGCCGGCGAGCCAATGAAGAGCCCTGTGACTGGACATTCCTTCCAGAGTGTCGAGGTGCGTCAGGTAGTAGCTCCAGGCGCGTCGACTTCGAAGGCGGATGTCATTCCGCTGGCGGAGCTGCCGCAGGCTGAAAAATATCAGATCACTTTCCGTTGCATCAATTTCCAGGACAACAGCTTCCTGATGTTCAAGGGCAGCAATAAACCGACGGTCCTCGTCGAGTAAGAGCATAGCAACAACAAAGGCCACGGCAGTTGCCGTGGCCTTTTCGATTGCGGGAAAGCAAGGGATACGCTAAGATATAAGAAATAGATGTAAATTTGAGGTGATTGCAATGGTAAAGCTGACAGGCTACTACCAGCTGCCGGGCGCACTGCCGCAGCCGGTAGATTTTGAGGATTTGTTCGACAAATCATTTATGCGCAAGTATACAAACTATCGTACTTTCGAGAAATTCCTGCAAGGCGGTAAGTTCTATATCGCATCCCAGCAGGACTTCGAGGAACTGCCCGAAGATCAGATGGATAGACACGTGGTGAAGGCTACACGGTTTGGCAGCTGGAAGGAAATGATTGATTTTGCGACGGATATCTATGCACGGAAACAGATGCTTTAGTCAATAACGCGCTAACAATAAAAGAGACGGTGAAAACACAGTCAAAATAAATGCGATCATAATACGTCCATATCTTTAGGGATATAATGGGAGAAATTAGAGGGAACAGAAATATTATTCCCTGTTCGTCATCTGTTGAACTGTCAATAAAGAGGAGCCTGACCGTTTATAACGTGGTCAGGCTCCTCGTATTATTTTCAGCAAGTCAGGCAGGATTATAGTCAAAAAAGAAGAATTATTTCAGCAGATAAGAATACGCAGAGAAACAGGTGACAGACAGGGAGGTGCAACATGGAAAAATCTTTTTCAATTCCGATTTCTCGCCGGGCCTTTATGAAGCTGGTGGGAATGGGAACTGTGGGGGTGCTCGCGGAAACCGCTATGCCGAGCGGCAAAGCTGCAGCAGCTTCGGCAGGAGTGCATGGCGAAGGCTTGCCTACTCTGCTGACCGCTGATGTCTGTGTAGTTGGCGGTGGTGCGGCAGGAACGGCTGCGGCTGTCAATGCTGCACGCAGGGGGGCAAAAGTGGTGCTGGTGGAGCGTGGCATTCTGCTGGGAGGCCTGCAGACTTTGGGTTGTGTCTATCCATGTATGCCAACCTTTGTGCATGGCAGCGATACGCCGTATATAAATGAGCTGAATAAACGCATGGAAAAGCAGGGCGCCTCTCCCCTGCTGGGGGTGGATGCCGGTGAATGGTTTTACGGCGATGGCAAGGGACTCTACGCTCCGGAAGTCCTTTCCCTGGTGTATGAAGAAATGTGCGGAGAAGCGGGTGTGGAGATTCTCTATGACGCTTCTCTGGTAGGTGCCGTCACAGAAAATGGCAGGATCAAAGAGTGCGTGGTGCATACTGTAGAAGGGTTGGGAAAGGTTCGGGCCAAAACCTTCATAGATGCCACGGGGGATGCTGCTTTGGCCCGCTATGCCGGGGTTCCTGTGGAGAAAGGCTCTGATGAGACAGGCAGGAATCAGCCCATGAGCCTGCGCTTTGAAATGACGGGGGTGGATGTGGAAAAAGTTTTCCATTTCTTTGATGGTGTCTTGCAGGATGAGCGCATGGCGGCGCCCCTGAAGGAGAGATTTCAGGAAGATGTAGCCCACGGATGTCCGCCCTATCTTGAATTTGCCAAAATCCCCAAGAATGAGCATTTCTTCAAGGAAGCTGTGGCAAATGGAGATCTGACTGAGGATGATATCTTGTATATCCAGGGCTTTTCTATTATCGGCAAGTCCCATACCATGTCTTTGAACTGCCCTGAGATGCCCCCCCTGGCCTACAGTTCTACAGATGCCGTTTCTCGCAGCAAGGCTGTCAGTTTTGGAAGGCTGATGATGCACAGGCTGGCTGGTTTCTTCATCAAGCGCATTCCCGGCTTTGAAAAAGCATATATCAGCAAGGAGGCCAGCATGCTGGGAGTGCGTGAGTCCTGGCGCATCCGTGGGAAATACCGTTTGGATGCGGAGGATTATTTCGAGGCACGCCACTTTTCCGATGCGATTTGCCGCACAGCCTATCCCATTGATATACACGATGTGAAGCTGAATGTCAGCAAGAAAATTGCAAGGGACGCGTACTATGAAATCCCCTATCGTGCGCTGGTGACCAATGAAATAGAAAATCTGATTGTGGCAGGGCGCTGCATCAGCGGCAGTTTCGCCGCCCAGGCTTCCTTCCGTATACAGCCCACCTGTATGAGTATGGGAGAGGCAGCCGGTATCGCGGCAGCTTGGGGACTATCGCGGAACATTCCCGTAAATGAAGTTAAATGGGAGGATATACCTGCTGAAAAACGCAGTTATGTAAGCCAATAACACGGCTAATCAAGATTTTTTGCTGTGTAAGGGGAAATATCTTGAGGTCAGAGGTGTTGGCATGGAACCTCTCCGGTATAGCCGCTAAACTGCAGACGGAAGGCCCAGACTATGTATATCTAAAGGCTTTCTTGCAGGAACTGGCGGATAACGGCATCGTTTATGAACTACAGGATAAACAGATAAGGTCATTACCTGCAATCAGAGAGTCGTGGCTGGATTTATAGCTGAAATTTTGGAATGGCACAGAAAAATGAATTGGAAGAAGTTTTGAACTGCTGATGATTTTGCCTGGTACTGATTTCTAAGGAGAACAGTATCGGGCATTTTTTTATTTTGCGGCAGGCGTTTGGCCATATCTATCCATTCTAGAGCATAGGCAAGGATAGAGAACAGGATTTTAGCTGATTTTATCGAATAATGGAAATAAGTATAAACAAAAACGCAAAATAAGGATTATGTTCGCTCATAGCGAACAGTATAGTATATAGCTGAGAAAGAAAAATAGGGTAGTAATCAGAATATGAGAGAGAATGTAATGGGAAAATTGTTTGCAAACTTACAGCGCATCGGCAGGGCGTTGATGCTGCCGATTATGGTACTTCCAGCTGCGGCCCTGTTGCTTCGGTTCGGTGCGCCGGATGTCCTTGATATCCCCTTTGTCACCAGGGCCGGTGGCGCAGTCTTTGATAACCTTGCGCTGCTCTTCTCCATCGGTATTGCCGTGGGACTTGCCAAGGACAGCAATGGCGCGGCAGGCCTTGCGGGCTGCATCGGCTATCTCATCCTGACCTCGGCACTCACGGCCCTTGATGCGACTCTTAACATGAGTGTGTTTGCTGGTATCATCAGCGGCATAGAGGGAGGCATTTTGTATAACCGCTTTCATACCGTAAAATTGCCGGAGTTTTTGGGGGCGTTTTCCGGCAGCAGGTTTGTGCCTATTGTGACGGCGGGTGTATCCATCCTGCTTGCGGCGATTTTCGGCGTTATCTGGGGGCCGTGTCAGGAGGTTATCCGTACTGTCGGCGAATGGATTGCCGGTGCCGGGGTATTCGGCACGTTTACCTACGGTGTATTGAATCGGCTGCTCATTCCCGTGGGGCTTCATCATATCATCGGCAGCTATATCGGGTATATGTTCGGCGAATACATCAACCCGGTTTCAGGGGTGGTGGTGACGGGTGATATCAATCGCTTCTTTGCCGGAGATCCTACGGCGGGAATGTTCATGGCGGGCTTTTACCCCATGATGATGTTCGGCCTGCCGGCGGTGGCTCTTGCCATGTATCACGCAGCCAAGCCAGAAAACCGTCCAAAGATTGGCGGCATGCTCGCCTCGGTGGCCTTCACCTCCTTTTTGACCGGGATTACTGAGCCAATTGAATTTTTGTTTATGTTCGTGGCTCCTTCTCTCTATGTCATACATGCCCTGCTTACAGGCCTGTCCCTGGCAGTCACCTACTCGCTGGGAGTACTGGATGCAGGGGCATTTTCGCCGGGCTTTATAGATTATGTCCTTAGCTGGGGCCTGGCTACGAAGCCTTGGCTGATTATCCCCATCGGGATTGGTATTGGTGCAGTGTATTATGTGGTTTTCAGTTGGATGATTCGCCACTTTGATATACCTACTGTCGGACGCTATGATGAAGGCATAGAAGCAAATGTTGACGCTGAAAAGCGCAGTGACTTCTCAAAGCAAATTCTTGCCGCTCTCGGAGGAACTGCCAATTTGGCAGAAGTGTCCAACTGCATAACACGGCTGCGCATTGTAGTAAGTGACAGTGCAAAAGTTGACCAGCAGGCACTGAAATCTATACCGGGAGTAAAAGGAGTCATTAGCAAGGACAAGGCCGTGCAGGTGGTTATCGGCTTGCAAGCAGAGCACATTGCAAATGAAATCAAGGAGGAAATAAAAAGATGAAAAGTTTTTTGCCAGCAAGGAAGAAGATTGGTCAGAATGTAAGGACTAACTGCATTTTGAAATATCGGCAGCTTTAACGGAAATCCTATATCCGAATAATAAAGGCATTTCCCAAAATCAGGAAGGATTAAGAGAATGAGAATAGGAAAAAATAGGATTTTTGCAAGCGCGGTGGCAGCAGGCCTGTTTGTAGTCAGCAGTCATGGCTATGCAGCCAGTCTGACCCAGGCACCGGAACCTGTGGCAGGTGCCTATGTGGATATGTATCGGCAGTCGGTCCCGAAAGGAACACCAGCTGCCGGTAATCCCGTGGGAAGGATTTTATTGCATTTCCTTGATTATTGGCAGCCAGGAGAAAATGGGCAGCCGGGAAAAGAACTGGCTCCAAAAGTTCTGCAATATGATTTGGCATGCATACGCTGGTTCAGCAGCCATCGCACAGCGGAACAGGAGCAAGAGGATGTGTATTATGCCCATAATCCAACGGATTCGGTTAGAGTGAAGGGGCTTGGAAGTGATGAAGCGGCTTACCAGGCTGCCGGTGAAAAGGTGGCACATATTGCGCAGCTGGGCGAGTTGATGGCGAAGTTTGATACGGAAGGATTGGCTCGGACGAAGATGGCTTTCCGTTATCCGCGGCCTTTCCGCCTGGATGATTGCATACTACTGAATCCGCAATTGGCAGAAAATGCGAGAGCGCACAAACCGGAAACGGATTTTGGCTTTTCGAGTGGTCATACCTTCCGGGGCTATATGGCGGCTTTGGGCTATGCCTACGTATTTCCTGAACGCTATCAGGCTTTTCTGAAGGTGGCATCGGATATTGGCTTCAGCCGCAACCGGGCGGGGATGCATAACTGTCTGGATGTTATGGGCGGTCGAATGGTAGGGACGGCAACTGCGGCAGCCATGTTCTGTGATCCGGAAAACCGCCAACTGTTACTGGAGGCGCGGACTGAAGGAGATGTGTTTCTGTGGTCACTGGAGAACAAAAATAAAACGGTCGTGACTGATGCGGACGAACGCGCTTATGAGGAGCGTCTGACCTACGGATTCGCACCAGTGGGAGCTGTAAATCAGCCCATGCGGGTGCCGAAAGGCGCCGAGGTTCTGCTTGAGACACGTTTCCCGTATCTTTCAGCGGAGGCGCGGCGGTTAGTGCTGGCAACTACCGGCCTGCCTTCCGGTTACCCGTTGCTCGATGATGAAGAAGGCTGGGGGCGGCTTAACCTTTGGCGGGCAGCCGATGGCTTTGGAGCACTGCCGTCCGATGTTCGGGTTACGATGAGGGCTGAAAATCAGGGTTTTTCTGCGCGCGATTGCTGGCGCAATGATATCCATGGCGAGGGACAGTTGGTCAAAGCCGGTGATGGTGTGCTGGTACTGTCCGGAGCTAATAGCTATACGGGGGGCACCCGGATTGAAGGTGGCTCCATCTGGGCAGAAAACCGTACAGCGCTGGGAGCTGGCAAGGCCGAGGTTTCGGCAGGCAAATTATATGAGAACACGGAAGGTCCGTTAGAACTAGCTGGTCTGCATATGGAGAAGAAAAGCGAGTTGGTATTAACTGTCCGTAAGCCGGCAGATATCGTTTGCATAAATGGAGCGGCAAAATTCACCGGTACATTGCTGGTAAAACTCGCAGCTGACTGGAAACCACAGACACAGCCGTTGATTCAATGTAACGATTCGCATAGGGGAGATTTTGTCCAGGTAAGACTGGAAGGCGTACCTGACGGGGTGAAGGTGCGGACGTTATGGCAGGGTAAACAGTTCTTGCTTAAAGTGGATTAAGTTTTTTAGAGGAAAGGAACTTCTGTCGCTTTATGCGTACTGTGGCGAAGGGATGTACATAATGAGAAAACATTGTTTGTGTATGTTGTTTATCATCGTATGTTTCTTGCTAGGTCAGAGTACCTTGGCAATCGGTGCTGCCGTTATTCCCGGGGATGCTCGGTCAGAGGAATATTTGCCACTGCTCGCAGGCAAGCGGGTGGCGTTATTTTGTAACCATACAGCCAAAATCGGCGAAGAACATCTTTTAGATTTGCTCTTGAAGGATGGCCAGCAGGTGACAGCCCTTTTTTCTCCGGAGCATGGAATCCGCGGGGATATTCCGGCGGGGGATTCCGTAGATAGTAGTACGGATTCAAAAACAGGGATTCCTATCCTGTCGCTTTACAATGGAGACACCGTTATCCCCGCTGAGAAAGATATGTCAAAATTCGATGTGCTGGTCATTGATATTCAGGATGTGGGGCTGAGATATTACACTTATTATATAACCGTCTGCGATCTCATTGAGGCTTGCTCTATTTATGATAAAGCGGTCATTTTGCTGGATAGGCCGAATCCCAATGGGCATTATGTAGAGGGGCCGTTGCTGGATATGAGCCTGAGAAGTCATGTCGGACGGCTCCCTATACCCACGGTACATGGTATGACATTGGGGGAACTTATGAACATGGCTATCGGCGAAGGTTGGCTGAACCTTAGCAATAAGCTAAAATTTACTGTGATTCCCTGCCTGAACTATAATCACCGGACAGCTTACACGCTGCCGGTGCCGCCATCCCCGAACCTTCCCAATATGAAGTCCATCTATCTCTACGCCTCACTTTGTCCCTTCGAGGGCACGACGGTAAGTGTCGGGCGGGGGACGGAGCATCCCTTCCAGTGTTTCGGTGCTCCGGAACTGCAGGGGAAATACGGCTATAGCTTTACGCCCACCAGCATTAAAGCAGCACATTCTCCCTTACGGGAGGGAGAAGTCTGTTACGGTGTAGATTTCAGTCAGGAAAACGAGCTGAAATTGCGGGCGAAAGGTATGGATCTATCCTATGTGGTGGAGGCATATAAAATCTTCCACAGGCAGGGAGCGGGAGAAAAGTTTTTTATGAAATTTAATTCCAAGAGGTTTGGCAGAGAGATGGTGTATTTTGATTTGCTCATGGGCCAAACCTATGTACGGGAGGCTATTATGGCCGGAAAGAGTGCCCAGGAAATCAGTGCTATGTGGCAGGACGATGTAAAGCGTTTCAAGGAACAGCGGCGTCCCTATCTATTGTACGCCGAATAAAATCATCCCCACTTTTTTTATGTGGTTCGACCATTCCATGCTGCCCCCAAACAGCGCAATCAGCCTTGGATTGTAGCCAAACTGCAGAAATAACGAGGTTGTCAAGAAAATGGTATTGGCAAAGAAAAGGCGCGGGTTTTGGCGCATTGCATAGAGGAGTTGGGGGTAAATATTATCCGCCATGGCTTTAACGATGGCAAGCCTCACGCTATAGATGTACGTATTTTAGCCAAAGAGAAGGAAATCATTCTGCGGATAAGGGATGATTGCCGCCCCTTTAACCCTGTCAATTATTACAGAATATATGAACATGAGATGACAATTGGGAAAAAAATATAGGCCTCCGCATGGTCATAAAGATGACCAAAAGCATCAAATATGTGAGCACAATGGGAACAAATAATCTGGTTATAAAGATTTAGCAGAATCTTTATTTGAAAACGATTGTAATTTACTAATAAATATGTTGCTATGCATTTACGAGAAAAATCCTGCTAACATAAAAAAGCAGGATTAAAGTCATAAATAGCGAAGTATACCAACAGGTGATTTATATAACAAGTCGTTAAAAGGCAAGGAGGATATTGGCATGCAAAAGAAGATTATGATGGCGGCAACTATTGCAGCTTTGAGCTTTAGCTTTAGCTTTGGTGGTATGGCGCAGGCAGCGGTTAGTAAGGCGCCGCAGACAGCTGTGCAAAAAGCGGTACCAGGTCAGGATTCGAGTGAAGATAAAAAGCTGGCTTCGCAGCGTTTTGTCAGTTCAAAACTCATTCAGTCAAAACTTGACTATCAGATTTGCCTGCCGCGCTGGTATGATTCCGGAAAAAGCTATCCGCTGATTATTGTCATCAATGATGTGAATGGGGAAACCGACGGCAAGGCTTTACTGAAACAGCCGGATGGTGTCAGCGCCTGGGTGGATGAACTGGAAAGGAAGCAGCAGTATGCTATCGTTCTGACGGTTCAATCAACGAAAGACTTTGAGGCGCGTGTCGGTCGTCTTTCTAATACTGAGGGTATGAATATTCTGCGCTCATTGCTGCAGGATGTGCGTCAGAACTATGCGGTCAACAAGAATGCCATTTATGGCATTGGCGAGAATAGAGGGGCCTGGGCCATACAGCTTATTAGCGAGGAGCTGCCCGGCTATTTCAAAGCAACCTATCTCGATGAAAAGACCGCCGACGGGAAAGCAGATAACAAAGCTATTCATGACTGGTTGATGAAAGAAATGGCAGCACAAGCCAAATAAGCAAACAAGTCGCTGAATTAACGGGCTGTATGTCCGTTTAGTTCAGCGGTTTTACTTTGCCATCATGAGATTTTTCGGTTCACAAAAGGAAATGTCTTAAATTTATCGAACTTATATAGATACACACTTTTTTATAGTGAACATATTGGGATATTGGTTGAACAGGGAATAAAAAGATGAAAAAGAAAAATTTCAAGTCGGAGGGGAAACTGGCATATTATATAGCCGCTGCTTTGCTTACGTCGGTATGCTTGGGGGTAAATGCGCCTGCTTATGCGGCCGAGGCTGATTTCCAGACAGATGAGTATAAAGCCAGCAATGGGCTGGAGCTTATCAACGCCGCCACGGCGTACAACAAGGGTTATAGCGGCAAGGGAATTACTCTTGGCGTATGCGATTCACCGACAAATTTTGCCCATCCGGAATTTTCTTCGAAAAATCTTGCCCGGATGATTCGGGATTCCTGGATGGTCGGGGGAAAGCCGGGCGTATATGATTGGGACGTCTTAAGACATGGCACCCATGTAGCGGGCATTGTGGGAGCGAGCAAGAACGGTGTTAGCATGCATGGCGTAGCTTATAATGCCGACCTGGTCGGTGTGCCTGCAGGATATGACCTGACGGCAAGAGGGTCCACAGACTTCAGCGATCCTTTTGCGCCCTTCTACGCAAGAGATAATGTCAAAGTCATCAACAATTCCTGGACAGATCCGGTGTATTTTGATGAAGTCCTTAGCGGGAGTGTACCCGAAATGCTAAATAACGCCAACAGTTTAGATGATTTTTCAGAAAAATTCATGGCCTATTTAGCGGAGTTTGACACGAGTCATAGTAAGCAGGTAGCGGCTTTAGGGGATGCTACTGCACGTGGCAAGCTGCTCGTTTTTGCCGCGGGCAATGCAGGCCATCCCACACCGTCAATTCAGTCAATGTCTGGCTGGTTTTATGATGCTGCGCAAACGAACTTAATCAATGTCACGGCGCTCAACAATAATTTTGACAACTATAGTAATGGGATTTTTTACAGAAACGGCATGACGCGTCAGGCTGATGGTACCATAAGCGGCAATTGGCTGATGACCTTTTTCTCTGACGGCGCGAAATATGCGGAAGAATATACCTTAGCGGCACCGGGCAGTAATATTTTGTCCACCAATGCCAACTTTGCCGCCGAGCCAGTAAAATACATATATGATTCGGGCACCAGTATGGCGGCACCCTTTGTAACGGGAACTGCAGGCCTGGTGCAGGAAGCCTTTCCCTACATGAGTGGCAAGGAAATTGCCGATACGCTGCTGTCCACTGCCAACAATAATATTACGGTGAATAAAGGTTATTTCGTGACGCGTCAGAATGATAACGGTAGGTTAAACTACAATGTATTTTACTTTGACGGCAACCCTCGCACCGCCGAACAGATTCAAAGCGATATTAACGCCTATTATGCTGATGACTTGCCCTATGGATATACCCAGCCTGACTATGCGCCGATTGCTTATTACAACGTGCCGTTACAGGCCTTTATCGGTCAGGGCGTGGTAGATGCGGGCAAAGCGGTAAACGGGCCTGGGGCGCTCAATGCCCGGCGGCTTGCGCCTACGGATGTTACGGATGCTTATTCTGCCGACAACAGCCGCACTGTTATGTACCCCATTGATACGAAAGGTTATGATTCCACCTGGTCAAATGACATCAAAGAAATCAAGGTGGGCAAGATTGTCGCTGACAGTACGGAGGCAGACTTGAGGGAACGTTACAATTACTATAATACCAATTGGATTTCCAATGATAACGCACCTTCAGGAGCTGCGCTATTAACCAAATTGTATGTGGAAGCGTATAACACCAATGTGGAAAATAGCGGTATGGAGGGACTGCATGTCGGTCTTATTAAAAGCGGCGCGGGGCGTTTGTCTCTGACCGGGAACAACACTTACGCAGGGGCGAGCGTGGCCAAAGGGGGAATACTTTCCATTGACGGCTCGGTGGCAGGTGATGCTTACAGTGTAGATAACGGCACCATTGCCGGGCGCGGCACTATCGGCGGCACGCTGTACAACCGTAATATCGCCGGAGCTGGGGACGCTACGGGCACTGGTAATCTCACCATGAAAAATCTCGTCAGCACGGGAACGCTCGTTTCTCATGTGACGGTTGGCGAAAGCCCTCGCTTTATCGTGCAGGATACGGCAGACATAACGGGCAGCAAGGTGCTGCTAAATAACGCGCTCCCCGGTGAGAATCGTGAGGTACTGACGGCGGGAACGGTGCAGGGAAATGTTACCAACACGGCTGATAAACCGCAGGCAACTACGGGGATGCTTAGTACCTACGCCCAAGCGGCGGGCAATACATTGACGGCAACGGCGATTGCTGCCAATAATCTTGGAAATGTTGACGGACAGCAGACCGAAACCTATCAGGCCATGAACCGCGTGTATCAAAATTTGCCTGATGCCCGGCGCGAAGAAATGCGAGCTCTTTATAACTTAGCGTCTGACAGCGCCAAAGAGGCCCTGACGGATATCGGTTCATCAAGGGCAGGTGAAACTCTCAGCGTCGTGCAGACGAATACGCTGGTTTCCCATGTCATTTCTGACAGGTTGAATACGGCTTTTTCCATGGAGCCGGTCAACGTGCGTATCCGCGGCAATAACCTGGCTGACGGTGGCCGGGACAATGGTATAGATGTACCGGTGAAACTGCCCGTTGCTACCGAAAATGGGGCATGGGTAAAATTCATCAAAAACTGGGGCGACCTAAAAGGTGGGGCAAATTACCACGGCAGCGCCATTTCCGGCGGTTATGACAAAGCCTTCGGGAAAAATACGCGCGGTGGTCTGTTTGTGGCGTACAATACGCTGAATCTGGGCAAAGATACATCAGCTTCAAATATCTACGACACCCGTATTGGTATTTATGGCGGTTATCACAAGGGCGCAAGAGATGCTTACTGGTATGCTGATTACGGCTGGCAGCGGAACAGCCTGCGCCGTGGACTGTCTCATTTGGGAATAGAGACGATGGCCGATTATCGCAGCTATATTGCCGAAATCGGCGGCGAATATAAATATGACCTGCATGCCGAAGATGGCAAGATTTGGCATGTCAGCCCCTACGTCAATACGCAGCTTTCGTATATGCGGCAGGATGGTTACAATGAGCAGGGGGCAGGCGTATTCAATCAGCAGGTTTCCGCTAAAAGCAATATTTATTTTGCCATGGGGATGGGCGTAGAGTGGAAACGCTATTTGGGTGCGGGCAGCTACTCTATGCGTCTGGGGGTAAAACATGCTTTTAGCGGTGCTGACCCGAATCTGAAGTTCAACTACGAAGGCGACAATGGACGCAGTTATACACTTAACAACAATCAGGATAAGACGCATGTCATTTTGGGCATATCTGGCGAAACTGAATTTACCAAAGGCTGGCAGGCTGGCGGCGATATCAGGCTGCAAAAAGGGGCACATGATAAAGATTTAGCTGCCAGCATTATGTTACGCCGTGTTTGGTAATCAAATCGAAGAAATGGATGCGCAAACGTTCACGAACTATGGTGACGTTTGAAGAAATATGAACAAGAACATGAAATGAGGTGAGTTGAATCGTTGAAAAGAATATTTATGCTCGTATTGGCTGCCCTTTTATTGCCCTGGTGCTCTGCTCAGGCGGGAGGCAGGATACTGTTTATTCCTCATGATGACAGGCCGATTTCCTATCATCAGACAGTAGAAGTGGTGGAGGCAGCCGGTTATGAGCTGGTGTTGCCGCCCAAGGAGCTTTTGAGTAATGCTACCAACATGGGGCATCCGCAGGAACTATGGCAATGGCTGCGGGAAAATGCACCCAAAGCAAAGTCGGCTATAATAGCGTCGGATTCTATGCTTTATGGGGGGCTGATACCTTCGCGAAAGCACGAGGTCAGTCAGGCAGAGATTACTGAACGCTTGGAGAATTTTAAACGGCTGCGGCAGGATAATCCCCAGCTGCGTATCTATGTCTTTGATTCGCTTATGCGCACACCGTATCAGGGGTGGGCAGGCAATATCGAGGAGCCTGCTTATTATGAGCAGTACGGTGCGGCTATCTTTCAGTACACCAGTCTGCTGGACAAGAGGGAGATAGCTAAGCTTTCCGTTGCAGAAAAAAGGAATCTGCAGGCATATGAAAAAGCTATCCCGCAGGAGTGTCAAAAGGATTGGTTTGGCAGACGAGCAAAAAATCTGGCTGCTACCAAAGCGTTGATGGATATGGCGGTATTGGGGACTATCGACTATCTGATCTTGGGAAGAGATGACAATGCCCCTTTGTGTCAAACGCATCGGGAAAATCGGGAGATTTTGGCTTATGCAGAGCAGAAGAATTTGCCCAAGAGCAAATTTCAATCCATGCCGGGGATTGATGAATTCAACATTTTGCTTCTGAATCGGGCCATCAATGATATGACGTGGAATATTCCCTTTGTTTGTGTTCGCTATTCGCCGGGCAAGGGCGGGGATACCGTTCCAGATTTTTCCGATGAGAAGATTTCCAAATCGGTAGAAGCAGCGCTGAATATTGCCGGGGGGCTGCAGGTGAGAACTCCCAAGCGGGCAGACCTGCTGCTGCTTGTCAATACGGAGGAAAAAGGCAGAACCATTGAAACCCATAACGGCTTACCTACGGAGGCGGATTTTGTGCCGGATTTGAAGGCGGATAAAGGTACAGAAGCTTTCGCCAAAATGGTTGAAGATGCTGTAAATGCCGGCTATCCTGTGGGGGTGGCGGACATAAAGTATGCCAACGGCGCAGACAATGCCCTGGTGAATATTTTGGAACAAAAGAAGCTGCTGTTCAAGCTCAAGACATATTCCGGCTGGAACACGGCCACCAATTCAACGGGCTTTGCGCTGGGCACGGGGATGCTGGCGGGGAAAATGACCAACGCTGCCAAGGATTACCTGCTGGCGGTGCGCTATCTGGATGATTGGGCGTATCAGGCCAATGTGCGCGCACATGTGGGCACGGAACTGGTGAGAACTTTCGGCAGTTACAAGTATTACTACAATCTGGATGACAAGCTCGCTTTTGCGGAAAAGCGCAACACGGAGCTTATGCGGGATTTTGCCAGAAAACATATGCCCAATATTTCTGCAGATTTTACCGTCAAGAACCCATGGCTTAGGATGTTCGAATGTGATGTGGTCTTTCGATAAACAAACGAAAAAGCCGCTGAATTGACGGGGTGTGTGCCCAGTTAATCCAGTGGCTTTTTCGAGGTCATTCGGTTTTATCAGCGGACAAAAACATTGCGGCAGATAGCATCGCCGAGGGTTTCTTCCCAGATGTAGTTGTTGCTGAATTTACCAGCACTGCGTGTGTCTTCGTCCTCTTCAATGGCTTCGCCGTTCATGATGTAGACAAAGCCATCTTTGGTGTTCGGACGGATGGCCAGCATGGAGAGCAGACCGAAAGCTTCACCGGTGTGTCCTACCAGGTCGATTTCCGTATCTTTACAGAAGCGGGCTGTGCTTTTGCCGTCCATCTGGTAAATGCCCAAACCATAGGAGAGAATCGTGCCGCCATAGTTGTTGCCGTTCTTGATTTTGTCGTCATAAATCCATTCGCGCCCAAGCATGGTCTTAACCGAAGCCGGAGAGAGAATCTGTTTGCCCTTGTAGCTGCCATCATTAAGCAGCATGGAAAGCGCATGGGAAAGCTCCTCACAGGAAATCCGCAGGCCGCCTGCCGGGGAAAATACCGTAGCATTGGTGCCGGGAACATAATCCTTCAGACTGTAGGTGTCCTGGAAATTTTCGGCATAAGGATTCTGCAGGGCAACCGTATCTTTTTTCGGCTGTCCCTGGGGATAGCCATCCTGCGTAGCGCGCCAGGGACCATTTTCATTCCAGACGCCGGCAGCATCTTTTTTCTGGTAAACTGCACCGAGTTTCTTGAATTCCTTCTGGCTGAAATTACTGGGCAGATAGTCCGCTTTTATATCCAGCTGTTTTAAGATATGGCTCTTTTGATACTGGTCAAAGCGTTCGCCTGTAACTTTTTCGATGATGGTTCCTAAAAGGCCATAATTCAGATTACTGTA
>NZ_FOQK01000027.1 GCF_900113715.1 Pseudoselenomonas ruminantium
CTGGTTCTTCAGGGTCAAGGCCAGGTGTCAGTGATAGGTTTCTGCTTATTCAATATGTCCTTCATTTCCTTCATGTACTGTCTCCTTGCTTCCTCAGGGTCGATGGTGGGTTTTGGGGGAGCAGAAGGAGTCGGTTTTGGCATTGGTTTTTCTTTATCCCAATTCCATAAGTCTTTTAAACCTTTTATAAGTTTACGAAATGGATTTTCAGGATTAGGATTGCTTGTAGGAGAGGCTTGCTTTATTGCCCCACCAGTTACCATGTCCAGTTCCATATCGTCCAGTTTGTTCATCATCAGCTTATCCATTTCATTTTCCTCCTTACATCTTAGGGGGGTTGTTATCTTGCTTTCTGTTCTTTATATCCCCGAAGTGGAGAAAGTGTTTAGGGAGATAGAGAAATTTTTTTTGTACTTGACGGCGTAATGGCTTTCTCCGATATGGGGAAGGCTTTTTTCTTTTGGCTGGTCGTTCATCGGGAGCAACGGGACGGGCAAGCTATAAGAAAGTACGCGGAGGGCGGCGGTGTGGCTATTGTTGGTGTACGTTTTATGCTTTACATGGAGGAACAGGACAACGGCTTTCCGATTTGAGGACACATAAGGGTGTGTAAAATATAGGGTATAGGCTAAACTTTACGCAAAAATGGAACGGAAAATATAGGTTTTTGTTGACTTTCCGATATGGATTGTGTAAACTAAAGAAAAATCAGCCTAAACTTTACACGGAGGATACAAACAATGATACGTTATTATGTGCGGGTTTCCAGTATGGAGCAGAAAACGGATAGGCAGTTGATGGCTTATGATGGAGCAGATATTGTTTACGCTGACAAAATGACTGGTGCAACGAAGGACAGACCGCAATTACAAGCTATGCTGAACGACTTAAAGAGCGGTGATGTGGTTGTGGTTAAGAGCATAGACAGGCTTTCACGAAGTACAAAAGACTTACTGGACATAGTAGACACAATAAAGGAACAGGGAGCAGGGCTTAGAATCCTTGACATGAAAATAGACACAAGCGACAAACTGGGAGAGTTCTTTTTGACGGTGTTGGGTGCCATTGGTCAGCTTGAGCGAAAAACAATCAAAGAACGTACACGGGAAGGGATAGCCATTGCCAAGACCAAAGGAAAGTACACGGGACGGAAAAAGGGAGCTATTGCCTTGAAAGGGGACGCTCTGGAGCGGTTCAAAAGATTCTACGGCTTAGGTATGAACAAATCGGACATAGCTAAAGAGTTCAACGTGTCACGACCAACGATTTACAAGTGGATTGACGAGTTAAAGGAACGGGGAGAAATCGAATAAGCATGGGCACTTCCGAGAGGGAGTGCTTTTTTGTTTCAAGAGTATGTCAGAATGAGCAAAAGGGTATAGTTATATAGGCTGATGGGGAACGGGGCTTGTAGGCAACGTGGTGGCTTCTGATGGGCTATTTTGCTAACGTTAAAACGTTTATGTGGTAGGTGGGTAATATTTTTTTCAGACCTGTGAAAGCGTGTCAAAATAACTACGTCCCCTCTAATTGGTTTAAGCATTATGCAGGTAGTTATGGTTTTAACCGTGGAAAAAGAAATACTTGACAAAAGCGCAACGCACAATTAAAATTGATAACATACTTGACAAACAATTAAAAATTCCATATTTGAAATTAGGTATACTTGCAGGAGCTGGATTAGAGTATTTGACTACGAATCAAAGGGTCGGGGGTTCGAGTCCCTCCTGGGTCACCATTTTGACTGATAAGTCCTTATTCCTTCGGGATAAGGGCTTTTTTGTTTTTCCAGACTGAACACAGCAAAAACGTGGCTATTGCACCATACCAGGCAACAGCCACGTTTTTGTTATCTATTTCTCTTCGGGGACATACCAAAGCCCCTTATTGTTTTTCTGCATGTACTCTTTGAACTCCACCGAATGATAGGCATCAGCGATATCCTTGACCCACTTGGCATCCTTGTCTTTCTCACGCACCACGAGCTGGAGCAGCAGGTGCGGCAGGATGTCTTCGGTCAGCAAGGCAGTCTGCGGATCGATTTTGGCATTATAGACAATCGATCCCGTGATCACGATGAAATCGAAATCCGTGCGCACGGCAGGGATGTTGAGGGACTTCATCTCCGTGAAGCGCAGATTATACGGATTTTCAATGATATCAGCCTGGGTTACCGTCGACAGGTCTTTCTGGGGATTGAGCTTTATCCAGCCAGCCTTCTGCAAGAGTGCATAGGCGCGGGCAGTATTGGCCGCATCATTGGGCACCGCGATATGGTCGCCGGCGGCAATCTCCTTCAGGTCCGACTTCTTGCCAGGGTAAATCCCTGCCGGCACCGTGGGAATCGGCGTGATAGCTGCCAATTTGCCCCCCTGCTTCTGATTGAAGTTTTCCATATAAGCCGTGTGCTGCTCGACATTGAAGTCCACTTCGCCATCGTTGAGCACCACATCCGCCTGCAATAGATCCGACATATCCTTTCCGACCAGCTTATAGCCCTTCGCTTCCAGGATCGGCTTCACGCCCTGTTCAAACAGTTCCGAGTATGGCCCCTGGGATTTGCTGTATACCAGTTCTTTCTTGTCCGCACCATTATCGCTCTGCGAGCCGCAGCCTGCTGCCAGTAAAGCCGTAATCGCCAAAGCGGCTGCTATCCATTTTCTAAGTTTCATGATTTATCATCCTTTCCCCAACATAATGTCAATGACCGCGGGCTTTCGCCGCAAAGAAATTTCCTGCCGACTGGATCAGCTGTACGAACACCACGAGGACAATGACCGTAAACAGCATCAACGGAAAATTCATGCGCTCGTAGCCATAAGTCAGTGCCAGATCTCCTACACCGCCAGCACCGATAGCCCCAGCCATGGCCGTGGCCCCTAGCAAGCCAATCGTCCCCGTCGTCACCGATAAGATCAGCGATGCTTTCGCCTCCGGCAGCAGGAAATACCAGATGGTCTCCCAGTAGGATGCCCCCATCGATTTAGCCGTTTCAAATATCCCCGGGTTGACTTCCAAAAAAGAGTTCTCAAACAAGCGGGCCAGATACGGCGTGATGAATACCACCAGCGGCACCAATGCCGCCGTAGTACCGATGCGTGTTCCCACGAGCATCTTCGTCAGCGGCAGGATGAAGACCAGCAGGATGATGAACGGCACACTGCGTACGGTATTCACCACAGAATTCACGAGCACGTAGATGCGCCGGTTCGGGATAAGCCCCTGCTGGCGGCTCACCACTAAGGTCACGGCAATAAATAACGCCAACATCGTGCCAATGGCCAAGGCCACAAAGACCATATATAAAGTCTGCTCTGCCGCCAGCACCAGCTGCTCCGGCGATACTCCAAGTTCTATCATACTGCCACCTCCTGCCAGGCTACTTCATGACTATCCAAATACTCGGTTGCAGCAGCCAAAGACTTCTCCGAGCCAATAAATTTCACAATGAATATCCCCAAAACCACATGCTGCAGTTCCGTTACAGCAGCAAATAAGACACTGCTTTCCACCGGAATCCGGCGATTTATGTTATAGAGGATATTTTCCTTTGCCACATTCCCCTGGAACCGCAGCTTGAGCAATTTATACGCCCGCTCCTCCTGCTGCAAATCTGCCACCAAGCTTTCCGGCAATACATCGGGAATGACTGTCCGCACAAATCGCTGGGTAATCGGCCGCTGCGGATTGCCAAACACGTCGAGCACCGCTCCCTGTTCCACGATTTGGCCGTTCTCCATCACCGCCACCCGGTTGCAGATGCGCTGCACGACTTGGATCTGATGGGTAACCAGGATAATGGTGATCCCCAGCTGCTGATTGATCTGTGCCAGCAGCTGCAGAATGGATTCCGTAGTATCCGGATCCAGCGCACTGGTCGCCTCATCGCAGAGCAGGATTTCCGGATTCGTAGCCAAAGCACGGGCAATCCCCACACGCTGTTTCTGCCCGCCCGACAGCTGCCACGGATAGGCATCCTTCTTGCCCTCGAGCTCCACAAACGCCAGCAATTCCTCCACCCGCGCAGCTATCTGTTCTGCCGGTGTATGATTGAGCCGTAACGGGATGGCAATGTTTTCATAGACCGTACGCGATTCCAGCAGATTGAACTGCTGGAATATCATGCCGATCCGCTTGCGCACCCCACGAAGTTCCCCCTCTGTGTAATCGCTCAGCTTGCGTCCATCCAGCTTGACATAGCCCTGATCTGGCACCTCCAGCGCATTGACCATCCGCAGCAGCGTGGATTTCCCAGCGCCACTGAACCCGATGATCCCCCAGATCTGCCCTTTCTCTATCGTAAGCGACACATCCCGCAAAGCCTCCACAGTCTGTACATCACTCACAAAGCGCTTGCTGACATGCGAAATCTCAATCATGCTGCCACACCTCCTGCCTGAGTGCCTCCACTGCCAAACGTGCCATATATGCCGCGGCGGGATAAAGCGCCTGCGGATTGGCAACGAACTTCGGATTATGGTTGACCGGTCCCAGCCCGGTACCGATGAGGGAAAACATCCCGGGGATATCATCCAGATAATAGGCAAAATCCTCACCGCCCAACGATGCTGCTGCTTGACGCACGGTAAGGCCTGCCTTCTGTGCCGTTTGCCGGGCAAAACCATAGAGCTTCGCATCGTTGCTGGTCACTGGCGGGCCAGCTGTATACCGAACCTTGGCCGTCCCGCCAAAGGTCGCTGCCACGCCCTGCGCGATTTCCTCCAGCCGCCGCTGGATAAACGCCCGTGTCTCCGGCGTCTGGGTACGGACAGTTCCCTCCAGCTGCACTTTGCCCGGGATGACATTCCAAGTGTTGCCGCCATGGAACTGGGTGACGGTAACTACCGCTGCCTCCAGCGGACTTGCATTGCGGCTGACGATGCTCTGCAGGCTCGTGACGAAGGACGATCCCATGAGGATGGTATCCGTTCCCCGTTCCGGATGCGCAGCATGGGCGCCCTTGCCCTCGAAGTCCACCTCGAACCGGTCTACCGCCGCCATGACTGGGCCAGTCATGAGCCCGACCTCGCCCACGGGAAACAATGGCGACGTGTGCAAGCCGAAGATTGCCCGCACACCGTCAAGGACGCCTGTTTCCAAGATCCTCTTCGCCCCACCTGGTGCTTCCTCTGCCGGCTGGAAGATCAGCAGCACCTTCCCGGAAAGCTGCGCCTCCTGCTTTTTCAGCAGCAAGGCCGCCCCCAAAAGAGCAGCTGCATGGAAGTCATGGCCGCAGGCATGCATTTTCCCTGGCCGCTGTGACCGATAGGGCAAATCTGTCTGCTCATCGATCGGCAGCGCATCGATGTCAGCCCGCAAAGCTATCAACGGTTCTCCCTGACCGACCTCTGCCACCAGGCCAGTTGCCAGCGGCAGATCCAAGATATGGATCCCTGCCGCAGCCAGGACATCCTTCAAGCAGACTGTCGTCTCATATTCTTCATAAGACAGTTCCGGGTGTCGATGCAGCCAGTAAAACGTCTCCGTGATTTCCTGCTTTATTTTCTCTTCATAGCTATTATCCGGCATGATCCCGCCTCCTTTATTCATACTTATCATATATGTTATGTCTATATAATAACATATTATCCCCCTTTGTCAACATAGATGTGAAAAATATTGTTATTTTTACCAGATAATGTAAACTTTATTCTATATTATCCCTTCCCTTGTGTTTATGAAGAGTATTTTCCAGCCTTTTTTTATTGACTTTTATAAAAAACAGCTGTAACATTGTAAACAATCTACGAAAGGAAGGCATTCATATGAAATCATTCGAAAGACTCAGTGCATTCATCTCTAAGTATATGGCTGTTTTCGTCATTCTCGTGGCAGCCATCGCCCTCATCGCCCCCTGGACATTCAAGTGGGCTGCGCCCAAAATCACCATCCTGCTCGGCATCGTCATGTTCGGCATGGGCATGACCCTGCGCCTGCGTGACTTCAAGCTCGTATTCCAGCGCCCCAAGGACGTCTTTGTCGGCGCCTTGGCCCAGTTCACGATCATGCCAGCACTGGCCTGGCTGCTCGCCAAAGGCTTCGGCCTGCCGCCAGAGCTTGCCGCAGG
The DNA here is from genome assembly GCF_900113715.1 of Pseudoselenomonas ruminantium. GTDB lineage: Bacteria > Bacillota > Negativicutes > Selenomonadales > Selenomonadaceae > Selenomonas_A > Selenomonas_A caprae. The sequence continues at coordinate 6,068 of NZ_FOQK01000027.1, forward strand.
CGTCATCCTTGTTGGCACCTGCCCGGGCGGTACCTCTTCCAACGTCATGACGTACCTGGCCCGCGGCGACGTCGCCCTTTCCGTCTCCATGACGATGACCACCACGGTGCTTGCGCCGATTGTCACGCCGCTCCTTACCTGGTGGCTGGCCGGCGAATGGGTTGAGATCTCCCTCGCCGCCATGATGATGTCCATCGTACAGGTGGTCATCCTGCCGATTGTCCTCGGCATCGTCATCAACAGTTTCTTTGAAGAAACCGTACAGAAAATCGTCAAGCTCCTGCCGCTTGTTTCCGTTGTGGCTATCGTACTGATTGTCGGCGGTGTCGTGGCCGTAAGCTCCCAGCGCATCCTAGAAACCGGCCTGCTGATCATGCTCGTCGTCATGCTGCACAACCTGCTTGGCTACAGCATCGGGTTCCTCATCGCCAAGGCACTCCATATGAACGTGGCCAAGGCCAAGGCAATCTCCATCGAGGTCGGCATGCAGAACTCCGGTCTTGCTACCTCTCTTGCCATGCTGCACTTCGGTGCCGCCGCAGCTATCCCAGGCGCCATCTTCAGCGTCTGGCACAACATCTCCGGCTCGCTGGCTGCCAACTATCTTTCCAGCCACATGAATAAGGAGCCAGAAACTCCCACTTACGAAACTGCCAACGCAGACTAAGACAAAATAAATGAGGCTATTGCATCGATGCGATGCAATAGCCTCATTTTGTTTTGTCTCAGTGTTCTTTCATCAGCGATACAAGCAATGCCATCTTAAAGTTGCTGTCAGCCTTCACATAATGACGGCCATTCTTAGCAAACTTGAACATCTCGCCTGCCTTTACCGTATACTCCTGCCCTTCGTAACCAATAATTCCCTCACCATCCAATGCAAACAACAGTGCTTCCCCTGGAGCTGCATGTTCTGTGAGCCCTGTTCCCGCTGCAAAACTCATCAATACAAATTTCATCTGTGGTTCATGCACGATATCCATATTAACAATCCTGCCCTGCTGATACGGCAACAGATCCTTGAACATCCAAACTTTTCCCGGCGTGATCATTTGATTCATGGTAAAAACCTCCTGAAAACCAATCTCTACATAACGGCAATTTTCATTCTGCTCATTCCGCATCCCCACGGGAACATCCACTGGCAGCCTTATGCCTTCTCCACACCTCAGCCGCCAACACGCATCCTCCGTGTATACAGTCAATTCTCCCTGTAAGACCATGACTATCTTAGGAGCGCCATAGCTTTCTGCACTGATATCGGTTTGGGCAGTCAACGAAAAACAAACCGCCTGTGCTCCCACTTGCGAAAATATGCTTTCTGAGACGGTACAGCCTGGTATAAATGCCGTCTCCATTCCAGGGGCGTTGATTTTACCTGCCTCCATAGCCTTTCTCCTTTTCCCTGCTCTTTCCTCGGCGCTTCCAGTATACAAAAAATTACTTTCATCCGCTGTAACAAACGATACAGATTATCATTATCGTTATGCAGTATACTGGTTACGCCACGTTAAGGTATTTAGGAAAGGATGATAACGATGAACCCAAACACCATGACAGGTCATACTTTTTTAGCCAGCCTGGGCAAAACACATCTGCACCTTGCCAATGCGTTGAACCTCCCCTTCGACAACAATACTTTTGATGTTGTCATCAACGAAGCTATGCTTACCATGGTCCCGCCAACGATGAAACCACGTTGTGTTGCTGAATATTTTCGTGTACTCAAACCAGGCGGAGTTCTCCTGACTCACGACGTTATGCTTACGGCAACGCCCTCAATGGAAACGCAGAAAGAATTCGATCAAGCACTGCACCTCCATGTTACCCCTCTCAGCAAAAACGATTGGATAACACTCATGCGCAACGGCGGTGCCGCCACCATCGATTGCATCACGGGCAGGATGTCTGTACTGAGCCTTGATGGCATCCCGAAACTCCACAGCGACACCTGCATCCTTGGCTTTGGCAGCAAACGAATCCCGGATCAGATCCGTAAAACCATCGCCATCACGGTGATTCAGATAATACACCGTATCTGCATGGCTTGTGCCGCCACCGCAAGTCGCAAAGAAAACGCTTACTATTGCGACTAGCAAAATACCGAGCAATTTTTTGTTCCTGTTCATTTCTCCCTCTCCTTATCCCATATCAAAAATGATGAACAAATCTGTGGAAAACCTTCCACGATACTACCTTTCTGCCCGGACAGATAAAACTTTTCTATTCGAAAAAAAAATCCATCGGAACAGAATCATTCCGATGGATTGGGGTTGCTTCTTTAATTTTCAGCCACAGCAGCTGCTTCGATTTCCTCTTCCTCATCCTTCTTATTGATAAGGCGGTTGAGCATCGGAACCGTCAGTGCCATGACAACGGTGACGCCAAGCGTCACCAGGCCGATCTGCGTGAATACCTGGCTATAGACCGGCAGCGTCTGCAGCGGATCGACGATGTCCTTCGATACCGTGGTCAGCGTCGCAAGCTCACCGCCCAGGATAGCCGAGATAGCCGTCGTCAGGAACCAGGCACCCATCAGGAAGCCGATGAGCTTCTGCGGAACGAGCTTGGAAATCATCGAGAGCCCGAGGCCACTGATGAAGAGCTCGCCAATCGAAGACAGGAAATAGGAACCGACCAGCCACCAAGCCGATACGATACCATCGCTGCTCGCAAAGTTAGCCGAGAAGCCGACGACAAGGAACGAGCCAGCCGTCAAGAACATGCCGAGCGCAAACTTCGCCGGCATCGAAAGATCTTTGCCCTCGCTGCCGAAGTGCGAGTAAGCCCAAGCCAGCACCGGGCTTGCAATCATGATCCAGAACGGATTGAGCGTCTGGAATACCTCAGCATTCGGGATGGCAATGCCGAGGATCGAATGCTCGACATTCTTGATGGCGAAGAAGTTCAGCGACGTCGGCATCTGCTGATAGAGCGTGAAGAACACGATGGCCTCGACAATCAGGATCATAGCCGCAATCATCCGGCTGCGCTCAGCGCCCTTCGCCTGGATGATCATCTTGAAGAACACACCATAGACCAAGAGACCAATGATCAGCAGCAGCCAATGTGCCACTGAAAGATGCGAGAGCATCCAGCTCGAGAACAGCGTCATGGCAGCGACGCCGGCAATCGTCAGAGCGAGCTTCTTGTAAGACAGCGGCTCAGCACCAGCCGGAGAATCGATGCCGCGCACCAGATAGCGGAAACCGATGAAGCCGCCGATGGCCATCACCAGCCCCATCGCACAGACCATGAAACCCAGCGAAAGCCCATACTGCGAGCCGATGATTGGTACGAGCAGCATCGAGACAAAGGAACCGATGTTGACGGCCATATAGTACATCGTGAAGGCACTGTCGAGATCCTGCTCATCGCCCTCATAGAGCTTCGAGAGCAGCGACGACGGATTGGCCTTGAAGATACCATTACCACAGGCAATCGCACCCAGCGCGAGGAATACAAGCGTCTTATCCTCCCCCGCCATTGCCATCAGCGCATAGCCGAGCATCAGCACCACAGCCCCCAGCGTGATCGTCCGCTGCGTACCGAGCACCTTATCGCCGATATAGCCGCCAATCGAAACATAACCATAGACCATCGCGCTAAACGCACCGAAGACAACAAACGACTCTGCATCTTCCATACCGAGGCTCTTGACAAAGAAGCCAGCCAGCACAGCCTGCAAGCCATAAAAACCGAAACGTTCCCAGAACTCAAGGAAGAACAGCATGTTGAATGCTTTCTTGCGGTTCACTGGATGTGATTCAACCATAATCAAGTCTCCTAACTTTTTTACGCCAGCAGATTGTCAAAATCCATTGGCCGTTTACTTGTATAATACCAGGGGACATTATAGCATAAATATAAGCATAGTCAAATAGTCCCAATATGTAAAAACTGTTACACTGCTCAACGCCTTGCCTATACTTCTATATTTAAAGCACAAACGTCTTTTGCATATACTACAAAAGGACATATGTCCTGAAAATAATCTGTTTTGCATTTATTTTGCCCTGCTAAAATAACACATAAAAAAAGTAGATTTCGTAATCTTGTACTGTTTCGCCGACAAACAGGTAAAATGTCCACAAAATATATACAAAGCCAGCCCTCGCCGGCTGGCAGCTCCAGGCAAATTGACATGCGGCTGATATTTGTTACAATAAATTAGGAACAAAGATAAGAGAAAGGACTCAGTCTATGCTTTATATCATTACCAAACTCGTTACCGAAGGCGACAAGAAGGCCTTCTCCATCCTTGGCGCTGTCGATGACAAGAAAAAAGCCGCAGCCATTGCCGCCGAGGCCTACAAGAACTACAACAAAGCCGCTTCCTTCCAGAATGTCGAGATGATCACCGAGTGGCTGGCCACGCGCCTTTCACACTCCTTCCGCCTCGACAAGGATCACCGCTTGCAGCTTGCCATCACAGAGCTCGACGGTGAAACGCTGCCCGAAGACAAGCAGCTGGTCTTCAGTGCTGCCGCCGAGGAAGAGGAACTCATGCGCCGCGTCAGCCAGGCCCTGTTCGAGGGCAAGCACACCGCTGAACGCGGCCAAGCCACCACCTCCTGCCCTATCGAATAAACATTCCAAAGCCAGGACAATCCTATAAGGAAGAACAAGAAACCGCTGACAGAAAACTGTCAGCGGTTTCTTCGCAATCAATCGCAATTTTTGTGTGGATACATCAGCACTACGCCGTTTGCCCCTAAGATGCGTATCCGCAGACCTGCCAGAACTGTTGCTCCCGCAACAAGCACATCGTGTCCTAAAAGCCATCCCCGCTGGGGAAGGCTGCCGATTTGCACCTGCTAACCGGCAGCCTTTACTTTCTCCCCTAGACAGGCAACAAAAAAGCGCCGCTTGCGCGACGCTGTCATTTCAGGTGGTGGGCAGGGATGGATTCGAACCATCGTAATCCGAAGATGACAGATTTACAGTCTGTTCCCTTTAACCACTCGGGCACCTACCCACAATGGTGACCCAGGAGGGACTCGAACCCCCGACCCTTTGATTCGTAGTCAAATACTCTAATCCAGCTGAGCTACTGAGTCATAACATTGGTTATAAAAAATATTGAGTTGGAAATTGGTGGGCCCACTTGGACTCGAACCAAGGACCGACCGGTTATGAGCCGGTTGCTCTAACCAACTGAGCTATAGGCCCATTGTATATAGAAGCTTTTCAGCCACTAAGCAAAAATGGAGCGGAAAACGAGGCTCGAACTCGCGACCCCCACCTTGGCAAGGTGGTGCTCTACCACTGAGCTATTTCCGCAATATGGAGCGGAAAACGAGGCTCGAACTCGCGACCCCCACCTTGGCAAGGTGGTGCTCTACCACTGAGCTATTTCCGCATTTTGTCACCGCTTGACTCAGATGTTTTTCTGTGTCTCGCTGACTGACAAAATCTATTATAGCCATCTCCGCTTACTATGTCAACACTTTTTTTCAAAAAAACGAAAAAAAAGCTAAAAAATCATTTTTCCCCTGCCAGCTGCCATGCCGACAGGATAGCTTCTGCCCGCTGGCGCACCCGTGCCAACAGTTCCTCACGCTGTGACTGCAGCGATGCACCGGCCTGCATGCCGGCCTCCGGCTCGATACCAGCCAGCGCCAGCTCCGCCGTCAGACGGGCAAAGGCCTGCTCCGGCTCCCGATACCACCGGCTGCCGCGCACATGCAGGAATTTCCAGCCCAGCCGCTCAAGCACAGCCTGCTGGCAGCGCTCTTCGGCAGCCTGCTGCAGGCTGCTGACCCAATGCTCGCCATCACAATCAATAGCTACCTTGTGCCCCTGACAGATCACCACCATATCGATAGCATAGGCACCAACCGCAAAATTCTTCTCGACATGGTAGCCAGCCTGCGACAAGGCGCGGAACACCGCTGTCTCCAGCGAGGTTTCCTCGCCTGCGGTGATGCTCTGCTGATCACTGGCAGGGCTTGCCGCATACTCGAGCAAGCCACGGCGGATATCGCCGGCCTTGAGGTCGTCGATGCCCATCGAGTGGAACAGCCACAGCTGGTCACGCGCCCGGCTCACAGCAACATTATACCGCTTGCCCGTCACACCATTATGTCCTTCCGAGAGCAGCCGCAGCGCTCCCTCATCTGCCGGACTGTCGACAAAGGACAAGAACACGACATCGCGCTCATCGCCCTGGAAACGCGCGGGATTGCCACAGAGGAACTGCCGCTCCTCCAGCACGCCGATGCCGAGCCGCTGGACGGCCAGCTCACGGATGACCTTGGCCTGCTCATCGCCGAGCAGTGAGATAGCACCAAAGGTCTTGCCCGCATACTCAGGCTGCTCAAGGCAGGCCGCAAGCACAGCCGTGATTTCCTCAGCCTCGCGCAGGTTGCGCTTGTGCGCGCCATCACGCAGCCCCTCCGTCTGCCAATCCACCATCGGCATCAGCACACTGGTCCCAGTCTCGCGCAAGGGACGGATGCGGCCATCATAGGCCAGCTGGTTGCAGTAGCCGATGATTTCTGGCACGCAGCGGAAATGCTCGGTGAGCATCCGCGCCTCGAAATTCATCTGCGCGATATCATAGAGCGAGGTATCCATCGTATAGAGCGAATCATGCTTGATGACACCGCTTATCGAAGCCGTCTGCAAACGCTGGATATCCTCAGCAGCCACACCGACGGCCGACGGGCTGACCTGCCGGTCATCACCGACGATGATGACCTTCTTGCCGAAATACAAAAGGGGCAGCGCCGTGATATCGGCCTGGCTCGCCTCATCGATCAGTATGATGTCAAACTTCTGGCTTTCCGGGCGCAGATTCTGCCAGACGCGGGAAAGCGGCATGATCCAAGCCGGCACTGCTGCCTGCGCCTCCAGCATGCACTGGCGCGCTTCGCGGATATGGCGCGCAGCATAGCGCCCCTTGCCGCGGCCGATCTTGGCCACGGCCTTGCTCCAGCCAATCAAGCTCGACTGCAAGTTGCTGCCAGCCACATCCTTTAGCAGATGATACCAAGAGCGCTTCTCTGCCAGCTCCGTGGTCGTCTGATGCAGGCGCGCGGTAAGCGCTTGAATCTCCTGCTCGAGCTGTTGTTCATCCTCCTGGGGCAGCAGCTCGAGCTGCTGCTCGAACTGCGCGTAGAGCCAGGCCTCGCCGATATTCTCCGGCACCTCAGTGCCAGCGAAGCCCTCCTGCTGCCCGCGGATGGCATCTGCCCAGACCGGTGCAACCGCAGCCAGACGCTGCAGCAATGCCTGACGCTGGCGATACCGCTCCTGCAGCGCATCATCAGCGGCCAGCTGCTCATAGGCCTCCTGATAGAGCCCGGCATCTCCGGCCACCAGGGCCTGCTCGAAGCGGCGGGCAACCACGCCGTCGGCAGCCGCCACTGCCGCTCGTGTTGCAGCGAGCTTATCCGCCATCGGTGCCTCGCTGTGCGTGAGCAGCAGTAATCGCTGCCAGCGCGGGAAATCCTGCTCCAGCCATGAAAGCTCACGCTCCAGCCGCTGATGCGGCGTCAGGTAGCCTTCCTCGCCATAGACAGTCTCGACATTGACACCAGCCCGGCGCCAATGCAGCATGATATCGTTCCAGACCCGCGGGTACCAGTCAAGCAGTTCCTCGATTTCCTGCCAGCGCGCACTCGTGAGATCGTCGATATCATCCTCATTCTGCGCGAGCTCCTCATAGGAGATCATGCCAAAGGGCACCAGAAGCTGCGTCCATTCACGGCGCACGACCTCGCGCGCCTGATGCAGCGCCACATACTGCATCGCCAGCTGGCAGTCCCCGCGGCTCGAAAGCGGCTTGCCATCGATGCAGAACCCCTTCTGCACCCTTGTCCACTCGCTATGGCGCAAGCGGTTCCAAAGAGACAGATGACCGTCAGCATCAAAAGCCTCCGCCAGCTCAGAAAGCAGCTGGATAAGCTCCGGCCCCAGCGGCATGTCGAGGGTATAGGCAAACTCCCGCCCGAAGAAACGCGTCATCGACTGCTGCTTGAGCTGCTGCACCTTGCGGATATCGCGTCCCAGCATCTCCCAGACCTCACGGTGGGCACCGCCCTGCTGTCCAGCCAGCACTGCCTCGCGGGCCCACTCCTGGCGCAGGCGCGCAAAATCCACCCGTTCATACAGACGGCCCGTCTCGGCAAGCACTTCCCGTGACAATTCCTCTGCCACAGGCTGTCCCTTGCGCAGGATACGGCCAGTATCCGTCACCACGGTTTCCGGCAAGGCTGCCAGCAGTCCTGCCTGTTCCTGCTGACGCTGAAGGGCTGCGGCCAGCGCCCCCCCTGCCTCGGCCGGTGTCAGCAGCTGGCTGCGGTCCGGCAAGCGCTCGCTGAGCTCGGCGAGGCGCTCGGCATCGAAATACGCATTCGATGCGTAAAGCTCCGCCAGCTCGCCCTCCGACAAGGGCAGCGGTTCCCCTGCCTGTATCGCCCCCGGGATCCTGCCTGCAAGGTCTGCATGGTCATGCAAGAAGGCTGCCATGCGCGACAATGACCAAGCCTTGCCAGCGAGCATGAAATAATCACGGCGCGCCTCCATGCGCTGGATATTCTCCAGCCGCGTCCGCTGCGCAGCCAACTCTGTCAGCAGCTTATGGCGCTCAGCCGCCAGCTTTTCCGCCTCGGCCTGCATCTCCTCCGCGGAGCTGCGCGACAGGCGGTCACAGATACCGCTGACAGACCGCTCCATATCCTTGCGCGAATCCTCCAGCAGCGTCACGCAAAGATCCTGTATGCCTGCGGGCAGTTTGTCCTTGAGCACGGTCAAGGCCTTGGAAGTCGCGCTCGTCACCAGCACATGCTGCCCCTGCGACAGGAAATGGCCGAGCAGATTCGCTATCGTATGCGTCTTGCCTGTTCCCGGTGGCCCCTGTACGACCACCGCCGGTGCCGTCTCGATCTTACGCGCTATTGCCAGCTGTTCCGCATTGGCCTGCTTTGTCAGCAGGATATCTTCCGCTTCGCCGCGGATATCCTCCAAACTCACACTGAGCGGCTCCGACTTGGCCCGCTGATAGCTCGGATCGACAATCTGCATCAATGCCGTCGGCACCTCGCCATGCGTGTCGATATAGGCCATCATGCCAGCGATGGCCCGCTCGATGCCTTCATTGCGGCGGCGCAGGAACATCACCTGCCGCGGATACACCAGATACCAATCTGTCGGCAGGATATCGAAGCGGTTCTCCACATAGCGGCAGTTCGGCGTCAGTGCCGGTACAGCCTGTTGCAGGAACTCCGGCAGATCTTTCCGCAGCGGATGGATTTCCGCCTCATCAAGCTCAGCCGTGAAGGCACGGATGCCCTCAGCATCGACACCAGGCATATCCTGGAACATATCGAGATACAGCTCTGTCGGATAGTCCGTATCCACCAGCTGCATGGCCCCGCGTTTGTCGTAATGCAGGCGCACGCGCTTCATGATCATCGGATGATTGATCGAAGAATCCAGCCCGCTGAAAAACATCGCGCCGCCCACCATGAGCTCAAGCTGTTCCGGCTCCTGCCGGCAGCGGTCATAAAGCTCGTAGAGCTGCATGAACAATGCCTGGGTGCGGCTCTTGACCAGCTCACCAGCACGCCAGAGCGTACGGCGGCGCTTCCAGTCCTCAAAGGCCGCAATGCGCACCCCTGAGTCGACGAAGCGCTCGGTGATTTCACCGAGCCGCGGGTCCTTGCGCATGCGCTCCTCACGGACCTCGATATCTGCGACCTCAAAATTGCGCCAATCGAGCGTGCGTACCCAGCCCACCAAATCGAAGGGCATATCGGGGCAGGCCGAGAATTCCGGTTTCTCGACCTCAAGCAATACGCCCTCGTGGCCTGCTTCATCAGAATCCGTCCAGACATGGATGCGCTTCGGGTCAATCGGCAGCTCATCCAAAAACAGCGACCACTCCTGTTCCTTGATGTTGCGGACCAGTTGCTGCCGCAGACTACAAACCTGCCGGATATAATCAAATAACTTCAATACCTTTTTCTGGTTATCCATATACTCCTCAAATTCATCCATTCATCCACACAAATCACAACGTTATCCCCAAAACTATCCGCTTATCCACAAGATTGTGGATAAAAATGTGGATAACATCGCTGTTTTCGCTAATATACTGCTTATATTCTACGATTATTTCCGCTTTCCTGCAATATAAAAGCCATTGTACTGCCGCCTGATGCCAGTACAATGGCTGATTCCCGAGGTTATGCACATGCCTATGTGGATAACTATGCTGCTTTCTTGATCTGCATCGGCCAGGTTACCGTCTCAGCTCCGTCAGGAGCGATGACCTGCGCATTGTAGGCCAGGCTGTCGCGCGTTGCCGCCTCGACCTCGGCAGGCGTTGACGCCGGATTGCGGCGGATCTCATAGACCTCATGGGAGGCCTGCTTGATGGCATACGACTGCGCCGTATGGAACTGCAGCTCCACGCGTACGCCCTGCGGGCTCATGAGCTGGACATTGATGCCCTGATAGAACTTGCCGCCCCAGGCATTGCGGAACTTCGTCACCCGATAGCCCTTAGCAGTCAGCTGCTCGAGTATCTGAGGCACACGCTCACTGTAATCTGACGGATCAAATACCAGTGTATAGCGCAGCACGTCACTGATGGCGGCTGCCGCTGCCGGCAAGGACACATTGTCGCTCTCGGCATCAGCAAGGATCTTGCGGGCTAAGCTGCCGGGATCCTTGAACCGGTTATCAAGGCCCGCAAGCTGCGCACCATCCTGGGCCAGGCTCTGCATCTGCTCCGTTATGGCAGGCTCTGCCTCCCGGGCCTTGGCCAGCAGCTCTGCCGCCAGCACATCGGCCTGACGGCGGCGGCTCTGGCGGCTGCTGCCCTGCTGCCGCTCATCCGCAAAATCGGCCAGCTCGACTACCGCAGCCAGAGATTCATCTTCGGCCAACGGCGAAGCCAGCGCCTGCGTCAGATGGACTGGCGCGAGCACCGCCATCATCAGCATGACCGAAGCCGTAATCGTCCGCACCGCCCAGCCAGCCTTGAGCAGGTTGCGGGCATCATAGCGCGATAGGTTTATATTTTCCATAAGTCTATTCATATCTTCTACCTCCAAACCACTTTATCCTGGTTTTCTCGGTTTCAACTTACGAATCTGATTATATGATAAGAATCTTGAAAGAATATGATTGACTATGAAAACTATATGAATCAGTATTTATCGAACCATGCCTGGATGGCTGCCGGTTCCTTTGTCTGCAGCAGTGCCAGCTGCAGCAGGATGCGGGCTTTCTGCGGGTTGAGCCCCTGGCTATAAAGGATATGCTCAGCATCATACGATGCCTCGGCAGTCGTCACATTGCCCGCATAGCCGCGCGTGCTGCGCACCACAACGATGCCCTTGGCCGCTGCCGCCGCCAGCTTTGCCTCCACCTTTTCCGGCAGGCTGCCGTTGCCCATGCCCGCATAGATCAGTCCTTCCGCCCCAGCTGCCACAGCCGCCTCTACGAGCAGGCCATCGTCACCGGCATAACCATAAAGGATGCGGACATCTGGCAGCACCTGCACATTTTCGCTGAGCTGCAGGCTCGCCGACAGATGGGTATAGCCGCTGCGCCGCGTGAATCTGACAACGCCATCATCCACACTGCCGAGCGAGCCGCCATTGGGGGACTGGAAGGTCTGCACGGAGGTCGTATGGGACTTCGTGACATCATGCGCTCCGTCGATCTGATTGTTCGTGACCACAAGTACCCCCTGATCACGGGCCTCGTCACTTACCGCTACGCGCACGGCATCGAGCAGGTTCAGCGGGCCGTCGGCACTGATAGCCGTCGCCGGACGCATGGCTCCCGTCAACACGATGGGCTTGTCCGTGCAGGCCAACAGGCTCAGCAGATAGGCCGTCTCTTCCATCGTATCCGTGCCATGTGTGATGACGATGCCATCCACACCCTCAAAGGCCAGCAGCTCATTGCAGCGGCGTGCAAGCTTGAGCTGCACCGCCTGCGTCATGTCCTTGCTGTCGATGGCTGCGATCTGCTCACCAGACACCTCTGCGATCTTGCGGATTTCCGGCACCGCAGCCAGCAGCGTCTCGATGCCGATGGCCCCGGCCTGGTAGCCCGTCGTTGCCGTATCCGATTCGGCACTGCCAGCAATCGTCCCGCCTGTCGCCAGTACATAGATCTTCTTCACGTTCATTCCTCCCCGCCGTCAATCACATGCTCGATAATCCATGGCATCAGATGCTCTTCAACCGTACAGCCTATGACATCAGCTGCCGCCTTGGTCATTTCATGCGCATTGCCCGAGGCCACGCCAACATCCGCCAGCTGCAGCATCTCATTGTCGTTGAAGAAATCACCGGCCGCAATGATGCGATAGCCCTGCCACTCCGGCAGCTTGCGGATCTCCTCGACCATCGTGCCCTTCGAGACACCAGCCGCCACAAACTCATAGTAGTTGACTTCCGAATAGAAACTATTGCTGAGCACATCGACGCCCATCTGCTTGGCCAGGCGCTCGAGGCGATGCAGCACAGCCGGCTCGTCATTGACAAAGAACTTGAGCCACGGCGTCTTTTCCGTATCGGTAAGCCTGTCCAGCGCACAGTGTTCATACTTATAGTATTCAAACGGCAGCCGCGGATCATCGTATTTTTCCTCACTGATGATATGGCAATTGTCTGCCGTGTAGACCTCGATGCAGGCATGCGGGAATGACTGCTGGCAGGCCGCCGCAAACCGTGGCCAGATATCCTGCTCCTCTCCCACAGGCAGCGGCCGCGTTGCCAGGACTTCCTGCTTCTGCCAGTCATAGAGCATCGAGCCGTTGAAGAAAATGCTCGGTGCATTGATGGGCAGGTCGCCGACATAGCCAGCAGCAGCCTCCGGCGTGCGCCCCGTCGCGATGGCAAACCGACCGCCACCTGCCACAAAGCGCTGCAGGGCCTCCTTATTCTCCTCTGAAATAACTCCGCCGCGCGGAATCAAAGTACCATCCAAATCACTGATGATCAAGGTATTTTCATAGGCGCTCACGCAAATTCCTCCTCTGCCGATTCATATTTCCTCACTAAATATAGCACAAAAAACATCAGGCTGACTAGTCAAAAACCTGTCAGCCTGACAATCACTCAGCGTATCTTTTCCTGCTTGCGCAGGCCGTGGCGCGTCCGCCACTGGATGAAGATATGGCGCAAGGCCATGAGGGGATGATGCAGCAGCATACGCGGGCCACCATAGCGCATGATCTCCTGGATGCGCTCCTGCTCCGGCTTGGCATAGCAGTGGATTGGACAGACACTGCAAAAGGTCTTTATCGCCATGCGCGGGCATCTGCTGATGCGCACATCGGTATAGTCGGCCAGCCTCTGGCAATCGGGACAGAGCTCCTGCCCAGGCTCACGCCGATGCCCATGTCCATGACAGTAGAGTTTCATGATTTCCCGTACCGTCTCCCGTTCTTCCCGGCGTTTACGTTCTACATCCATAACCATTCTCCTTTATCTTTCCCTTATTGGTATTGTAGCATAAAGCATTTTATCCACAATACCAACAGGAACTTCTGCCATTTATGTGGATAATTGTGGATAACTCAACGATTTCTTAACAGATTATCCACAAAAATCAGCGTGAATCCACAGCCCGCCTGTGGATATCTGCCGGAAACAGAAAAACCTCCCCAACGGGAAGGCTTTTCTGCTGTGTATGTAAGAATTTCCAAAGGAGTCATTTCTTCCGGTAAATGATATCACGGCGGAAGAAATACTCAAACGGCAGGCTCAAGCAGTGCACCAATCGCGTGAAGGGGAACGTGATTGCTAAGACCATCCACAGGAACATGTGGAATTGGAACACCTTAGGCACGCCGTCCATAAGGGATACATCCGGCTGCAGCATGAGCAGTGAACGGAACCAGGGGGAAATGGTCTCGCGATAGTCAAATGCACCCGGTATATTCTGGATCGTCGCCGCTGTTCCTGACACGATAGTCAGCAGCAGGACGAGATACAGCCATTTATCGATGCTGCTCGTATTGGCCGCCATGCGGGCACTGCCTGCAAAGCGTCGTTTCAGCAGCATCAGGAAACCGCCAAGGAACAGGATGGCCGCAGGGATACCGCCAGCCAGCGCTATCATGTGGTAGGCATGCTCACCCGTGCCGGCTGCTTCCGTCACAAACTTCGGCACCAATATGCCGACAAAATGACCACCCACGGCCATAAACAAACCGCCATGGAACAGATAGCTGCCCCATTTGAGATCCTGCTTCGACAAGAATTCACTGGACTTTGTCGTCCAGCCGCGCTCTCCATAGGCATAGCGGATAATCGTACCGCCCACCATGATTGTCAGCGCAATATAGGGCAATACGCCGTAGATAAAGGTATTCATGCCGTCTCTCCCTCCAATGCATCCGCCTCCGTCAAGATGACGTCAAGCAGAAAAGTATGAGCAAGCTTCGCTTCTACAAAGCGGCGGCGCAAAAGCTCGATCTTGGCGCGGGCTGCCCCCAGGACACGGCGCGCCTGCACCTCGGAGATTGCAGCTGCCAGTTCCAGAATTGCCGGCAGGAAATCCGGCAGCTCCCTGTTCGTATCGAACCCATTGTCAAGGAACAGCTTCTTGAACGCCAGCATCTCCCGCGCCTGCTTGCCAAAGTCCGTGCGGTCATGCATCGTAAGGTAGAGATTCGTATTCGCCGAGAACTCAAAGACACGGACATATTGCTCCTCATATCCACGGCGCCCCAGCAGCTGGATATAGTTGATGGCCTCCAGCAGCACCGTGCGGTTCTGCTGGTTCGCCAGCGCCGCCGCGCCAGCCTGCGCCTCGGGCAAAGCCGCCCACCAGTCTTCGTCCGGGTAGCCAAACAAGTAAGCAACCAGCGACAGGGTTTTCTTGTATTCTGGTTCACGCATATCAGCAACCTCCTGGACATGTATAGCCGCAGGTCCCCTGCAGTTCATGCAGCTTTTCCTGCGAGGTTTCCTGCAGCCCGGCCGGGATACGGAAGCGGTCCTTGTACTTGGCAATGCCCATGAGGCGGTGCATTGCCTGATACGTCTCCACATCAAATTCCAGCCGTGCTGGCAGCCTGTCGCCCGTCGTCTGCGCACGCATGACCAGGCGCATATCGAGAAGGCGCTGCAAGGCCCGTGCGACCACCTGGGTGTTGCCGGCACCGAAGAGCTCCGCCAGGTACGCCAGCGGGATGCGCATATCCGTGGCCTCCGGCAGATAGACATCTGCCTCGGCGCGGCGCGTGATGGGCGAAAGTGGCGGCACATACCAGACCATCGGCAGGGTGCGGTACTCCGCATGCAGCGGCAGAGCCACCTGCCATTCCTTGACCAGCTTGTAGACCGGCGAATCCTGCGCAGCCTTGAGCCAGTTCTCTGGAATGCCCTCTTTGCGGGCTGCCGCCAGAACCTCTGGGTCGTGCGGGTCCATGATGATATCCAGCACACTGTGATAGATCTGGCCCTTGTCCGGCGTTGCCGCCGCTTCCTTGACCTTGTCCATATCATAGAGCAGGACACCCATATAGCGCAGGCGGCCGACACAGGTATCCGCACAGACCGTCGGCAGGCCGTTTTCCAGACGCGGGAAGCAGAAGATGCACTTCTCAGCCTTATTGGTCTTCCAGTTGAAATAGACTTTCTTATACGGGCAGGCGGGAATGCAATGGCGCCAGCCACGGCAGCCGTCCTGCGAGACGAGCACGACACCGTCTTCCTCGCGCTTGTAGATAGCCCCCGACGGACAGGCCGCCACACAGGCTGGATTGAGGCAATGGTTGCAGACACGCGGCAGATATTTCATGAACAGATCATGGAACTCCAACGCGATATCGCTGCCCATGTTCCTGAGATTGACATCCTGGCGTGCCGACTGCCCATCAGCCAGATCGTCCTCCCAGTTCGGGCCCCATTTTATCTCCATGCGCTGCTGGGTGATCAGCGAACGCGGACGGGCAATCGGCTGATGGTTCTTGCGCTTGGAATTTATCAGCGTCTCATAGTCATAGGTCCACGGCTCATAATAGTCGTCAAGCTCTGGCTGGTTGGGATGATAGAACAACTTGGCCATGCGCGTGAGCTTGGCGCCCGAGCGCAGGCGCAGCTTGCCATTCTTGAGCTCCCAGCCGCCCTGCCATTTGTCCTGATCCTCCCAACGCTTCGGATAGCCGATGCCCGGCTTGGTCTCGACGTTGTTGAAATACATGTATTCCGCACCTTCGCGGTTGGTCCAGACGTTCTTGCAGGTGATGGAGCACGTATGGCAGCCAATGCACTTGTCAAGATTCATGACCATGGAAATCTGGGCTTTAATCTTCAAGCCAATCTACCTCCTCCATCTTGCGCGCTACCACATACATGTCGCGCTGGTTGCCCGTCGGGCCGTAATAATTGAATCCATAGCTAAGCTGGCCATAGCCGCCGATCATATGGGTCGGCTTCATATGGATGCGCGTCGGCGTGTTGTGCGTACCGCCACGGGTGCCCGAAATCTTCGAACCCGGCACATTGATGTGACGGTCCTGCGCATGGTGCATGTAGACGACACCACGCGGCAGACGCGGCGAAACCACAGCCCTTGAGGCCACGACGCCATTGTGGTTGTATAGTTCCACCCAGTCGTTATCCTTGACGCCGATCTCCGCCGCATCCTTTTCGCTCAGCCAGACCGTCTGGCCGCCGCGGAACAGCGTCAGCAGCTGCTGGCTGTCAAAGTACATCGAATGGGTACTCCACTTGTTATGCGGCGTCAGGTATTTCAGTGTGATTTCCTTCGCACCGCCGAGCTTGCTCTTTATCGGCAGGTAGTCGAGAATCGGCTTGTAGGTCGCCATCGTCTCGCCAGCCTCACGCATCATCTCGTGGTCGAGGAAGAAGGACTGGCGGCCCGTCACCGTACGGAACGGCACGAGCTCCTCGACATTCGTCGTGAACGGCGTATAGCGGCGGTTCTGATTGCTGCCCGTAAAGGTCGGGCTCGTGATTGTCTCCTGCGGCTGCACAGCCACCTGTGCAAAGGTAAAGCGTTCCTGCTCGCGGTCCTTGGCCAGACGCGTGAGGTTGCCGACAC
Organism: Pseudoselenomonas ruminantium; assembly: GCF_900113715.1. Taxonomy (GTDB): domain Bacteria; phylum Bacillota; class Negativicutes; order Selenomonadales; family Selenomonadaceae; genus Selenomonas_A; species Selenomonas_A caprae. The sequence continues at coordinate 23,114 of NZ_FOQK01000027.1, forward strand.
CGGTCTTTTTCTCCAGCGCCTCCCATGCCTTGACGGCCACCTTGCCGTTGGTCGTCGTCGACAAGCCCATGACTGCATCAGCGGCCTGCTTGGCATCAAAGATGCTCGGCATGCCATAGGAAATATAGTCCTTATTCGTTATCGTGCCATTGCGCTTGGCGATTTCTGCGTACTCCTCACGGGAATCCCACGCAAAGTTCAGCGAGCCCATCGTCTCGGAAACACCAGGCCCCAGCGCAATCCACTTCTCGTAAATCTTCGTGAAGTCAATCTCGGTCTCGATGAGATTCGGCATGGTCTTGCCCGGCACCGGCTCACACTCGCCCTTGCTCCAGTCACGGATCTCGCCCGCAGGCTGCGCGCACTCGCCCTCGCTGTCATGCTGGATAGGCATGGCTACAACATCGCGATACGGTTTGAGTTCTGCCTCCTTGGCGACCTCCGATACCTTCTTGGCCAGCGTCTTGAAGATTTCCCAGTCGGTCTTGGCCTCCCAGAGCGGGTCGACAGCTGCCTGGAACGGATGCACGAAGGGATGCATATCCGTCGATGACAGGTCATCCTTCTCATACCAGGTAGCCGTCGGCAGGACGACATCGGCATAGAGCGCAGAGCTGGCCATGCGGAAGTCCAGATCGATAAGCAGGTCGAGTTTGCCACTGCCCGCACCGCTGGGCTTCCCTGTTTCTTCCTCGGAGCGCCAATTGATTTCCGTCGGGCGCGTCGCGCCCTCCTCTTCAGCAAACAAACCATTTTTCGTACCCAAGAGATACTTCAGGAAGAACTCATGGCCTTTAGCCGACGAACCGATGAGATTGTTGCGCCAGATAAAGAGGTTGCGCGGGAAGTTCGCCGGATCATCGGGATCTTCGGCCGCAAACTTCAGCGTCTTGTCCTTGAGGCTGTCGACGATGTACTTCTTGACATCCTTCCCAGCCTTACACGCCTCATCATGCAGCTGCTGGCCGCCCTTGTTGAAGGTCGGGTACGACGGCAGCCAGCCCATGCGGGCCGCCAGTACGTTGTAGTCACCAGCATGGCGGTAGCGCGGCTTACAAAGCGGACTTGTCAGATCCGCATAGTCCACCTCATCGCTGCGCCACTGGTCAGTCGCGAAATAGAAAAAGGACGTGCTGTTCTGCAGCCGTGGCGGTTTCTTCCAGTCAAGCCCCGTCATGATGCGCTGCCAGCCCTCGGCCGGGCGCAGCTTCTCCTGGCCGACATAGTGTGCCCAGCCGCCGCCATTGCGGCCCTCAGCGCCCACGAAAAGCAAGAGGTTCAGTATCGTGCGGTAAACCACATCGGCATGGAACCAGTGATTGATACCACCGCCCATGATGACCATGGTCTTGCCCTTGGTCTTGATGGCATTGTCGGCAAATTCCCTTGCCGTATGGATGACCGTGTCCATCGGCACACCCGTATATTTTTCCTGCCATTTCGGCGTATAGGGAACATCGTCATCATAGGAATGCGCCACCTGGCCGCCCAGGCCGCGGTCGATGGCATAGTTGGCCAGCGTCAGGTCATAGACCGTCGTGACCAGGACTTCGCCCGCTTCCGTCTTGACCCGCTTCACCGGGACGCTGCGCGTAAGCACACGGCTCTCGCGCTCATTGCCGAAATACGGCAGCTCGATCTCGACGACCTCATCCATGCAGCCGAGCACCGACAGCTGCGGTGTGATCTTCGCACCGGTATCGCTGTCCTCCTCGCGCAGGTTCCACTTCTCCGTACGATCCCAGCGGTCGCCCATCGTGCCATTCGGGATGACGAGCCGTCCCGTCTTCTCGTCGATGACATAATGCTTGAACTCCGCATGCTTCTCGTTGCGGCCAAAGTCCTTGGCGTTCAGGAACCGGTCCGTATCGTACTTGCCATCCTCGCGCTGCACGAGCCGCACGAGGAACGGGAAATCCGTATAGCGGCGCGTATAGTCCACGAAAAAGTCACAGGGCTCGCCCCAATAGTATTCGTTGAGGATGACATGGCCCATCGCCATCGCCAGCGCCGCATCACTGCCGACCTTGAGCGAGATCCAGGTATCGGCCACCGTCGTCGACTCGGCGTAGTCCGGCGCAATCGAGACAACCTTCGTGCCCTTGTAGCGGGCCTCGGTCAAGAAATGCGCATCAGGCGTGCGCGTGAGCGGCACGTTCGAGCCCCAGGTGATGATGTAGCCTGCATTGTACCAGTCCGAGGACTCCGGCACATCCGTCTGGTCACCCCAGATCTGCGGGCTGGCCGGCGGCAGGTCAGCATACCAATCGTAGAAGGACAGGCCCGCACCGCCCATGAGCTGCATGAAGCGCAAACCACCCGCATAGGACAGCATCGACTTGGCCGGGATGACCGAAAAACCGAAATTGCGGTCAGGGCCATACTTCGTCGCCGTATGCAGCATCGACGCCGCAACGATCTCAGAGGCCTCCTCCCAATTGGAGCGCACAAAGCCGCCCATGCCACGGGCTTCCTTGTACTTCTTCATCTTGGCGGGGTCATTGGCGATACTCTGCCAAGCCGCCAGCACCGTCTTATGGTTTTTCCTAGCCTCACGCCACAGCTCTGCCAACTCGCCGCGCAAGTACGGATACTTAATGCGATGCGGACTGTACAGATACCATGAGAACGACGCCCCGCGCGGACAGCCCCGCGGCTCGAAATCCGGCATATCCGGGCTCGTCTCGGGATAATCATGGATCTGATTCTCCCAGGCCACCAGGCCATTCTTGACATAGATATTCCAGCTGCATGAACCAGTACAATTGACCCCGTGGGTGGAGTGCACACACTTGTCAAACGACCAGCGGTCACGATACATATCCTCCCACTCGCGGCCGCCCTCATTCAGCTGCTGATGACCACTCTGCGAATGCGCTTTCGGAACAAGGTATTTGAGTTTCTTAAAAACGCTGCTCACGTCGACATCCTCCCAAAACATAACATTACTATGCCTATCATTCTATCCGATTTGCTTTTCTTTTCATGTGATAAACATCACTTGCCCTTGCTGCAAAATACACCTGGCGGCAATCTTCTCCATGCGCTGCCCCTGTAACCAAAAGCACTGACACCTGCCGTCCGGCTTGCTAAACTAGCTTATGCTAGTCAAACAAGCCGCAATCCCCCAACTTTCTCTGTGTATCCGCAACCGAAGGGAGCATATCTATGGAATTAGATGAAGCGCTGGCTGATTTCCTCGAGCAGGAGGGAATCTTCCAGAAAATGTTCGATGTCATCTGGCTCGTCGAGCAGGATGGCCACTGTGTCTGCAAATGCAACAGCGACGGTTCCTGCTCGATAACCGATGAAACCTGCTACTCCGTCTGGGGCAAGAAGCATCGCTGTGCCAACTGCGTTTCGCAGCAAGCCTATAACGAGAACCGCCAGCATGTGAAATTCGAGTACGCCAACGACCGCTATTACTTTGTCATCGCCCGCCCCGTCTGGCTGCAGGGCAAAAAATACGCCCTCGAATTCGTCATGGATGTCACCACCCAGTTCACCCAGAACAAAGCCGGCGAAGAAAACTTCGTCATGAACCTCATCCATGAGCTCGAACGCGTATCTTCCCGCGATCCTTTCACCGGCCTGTTCAACAAGAAGCACCTGCTGAAGGCATTGACGGCATCCCTGCAGGAAAGCCAGCAAACCACAGCGGCAGAGGACGCGCCGCTATACCTTGCCATCTGGGACATCGATAGCTTCAAGCAGATCAACGACACCTACGGCCACGATGCCGGCGACAGGATCCTGCTCTGCGTCGCCAACACCCTGCAGCACGGCATCCGCAAGGAAGACGGCATCACCGCACGCTTTGGCGGCGACGAATTCGCCATCCTCTTCCACAACCGCGACCTTGCCAGCTGCGAGCGCCTGCTCACGGCCATAAAAGCCGAGATTGATAGTGACATCCACAGTAGCATGGTCTGCAATGAAAAAGTCTGTTTCCGCATCTCGGTAAGCTACGGCCTTGCCGATATCCATGGGGCCGCCACCCCCGAAGCCGCCATCCATGCAGCCGACCAGCATCTCTACACACATAAGCGCAAAGTTCATAAAAACGATAGCCGCAGTTAGCAGGATTTTTTCCCTCCGCCGCGAAATAGATACATACCGAAAATACCAAAGGGGGGATTTACATGGATAGACAGATAGCCGTCTGGCTCTTGCAGCGCGGCTATGCCGACGACCTTGAGCAGGGCATACGCTTTGCAGAGGCTCTTGGTAAAAACGAATGTACCGACGAAATGCTGGATACTCTTGGTCATAACATCGATGTCTTCATGACGGTAGGCGGTCCAGTCACCGCTGAAAACCTCCTACCTTTTATGCAGGATAAATACAACATGGCCACCAAGCTCATCAAGTTCTGGAATGAGAATCCCAAAGACACCAACGCCATCTTCTTTTTCAACGAATGCCGCAAACAGGGAATCGAAGTATGACAGCCAAATAGCCTCCCATGATCGGGAGGCTATTTTTCTTATCCGCATTGCGTTATAATGGTAGCAAAAACTCTTACGAAACGGAGCATCCACCATGAATAAAAACGGTTCCACCTACCAAAGCTACGTCGAAATCCTCAAGCGCGAGCTCGTGCCAGCCATGGGCTGCACCGAGCCGATCGCCATCGCCTACTGTGCCGCCAAAGCCCGCGAAGCCCTCGGCACTGTCCCCGACCGACTCGTCGTCACGGCCAGCGGCAACATCATCAAAAATGTCAAAAGCGTTGTCGTGCCGAACACGGATGGGCGCAGGGGCATCGAGGCCGCTGCGGCCATCGGCGTCGTGGCGGGAAATGCGCACGCCGCCCTTGAGGTCATCGCCCATGTCACGGCCGCAGACAAAGCACGTCTTGCCGGCTACCTCGACACTGCCACTATCACCGTCGAAGCCGCAGTCTCTGAACACGTCCTCGATATCATCGTTTCAGCCAGCAAAGGCGATGATACGGCCGAAGTCCAGATTGTCAACGAACACACCAACATCGTCAAGATAACCCGCAACGGAAAAACCCTCTTCCAAAAGGAAATCGCCGCCACGGTGGACACGGGCAAACCCGATTACGAATGCATGACCATCGAGGATATCTACGACTTTGCCATGACCTGCGATCTCGAAGACGTCCGTGCCATCCTCGACCGCCAGATTGCCTATAATACCGCCATCGCTGACGAAGGTCTCAAGAATGACTACGGTGCCAACATCGGCAAGACACTGTTGAAGGCCTTCGGCAACGACATCCACATCCGCGCCCGTGCCCGCGCGGCGGCAGGATCAGACGCCCGCATGAACGGCTGCGAGCTGCCCGTCATCATCAATTCTGGCAGCGGCAACCAGGGCATGACCGTATCCCTGCCCGTCATCGAATACGCCAAGGAAGTCGGCGCAACACAGGAACAGCTTTATCGCGCCCTGTTGCTCGCCAACCTCGTGACACTGCATGAGAAAGAAGGCATCGGCCGTCTCTCGGCCTATTGCGGTGCCGTAAGCGCTGGTGCCGGAGCCGGTGCCGGCATTGCCTGGCTCTGCGGCGGCGATTACCAGGCCGTCATCCACACCATCGTCAACGCGCTGGCCATCACCTCCGGCATCGTCTGCGATGGTGCCAAGGCATCCTGTGCCGCCAAGATATCCGCCGCCGTCGACGCCGGCATCATGGGCTTCGAGATGTACCGCAACGGCCAGCAATTCTACGGTGGCGACGGCCTCGTACTCAAAGGCGTCGAAAACACCATCCGCAACATCAGCCGCCTCGGCCGAATCGGCATGAAGGAAACCGACAAAGAAATCATCGATATGATGATCGGCAAATAAAACATAAAACAATGTTCCCCAAAGATAAAGCAGGCCCATCAGCTCGAACCTCCGAGTTGATGGGCCTGCTTTAGTTTCCCTTACCTGTTCAGATGCGGAATTTCGCCGCCATATCCTGCAAATCCGAAGCCATCTGCGCCAAGGACTGGGAAGCTGCAGCAATCTCCTGCGTAGAAGCTGACTGTTCTTCCGTAGCTGCGGAGATAGATTCTGTCTGTTCCGCCGTCTTGCGGCTGACTTCATCGATACGGCTGACAGCAGCTTCGATGTGGCCGCCGCCGGCAGATACCGTCTGCACAGCTGCATCGATTTTCGCCATATGCTCCTTGATGGCCGTGACCCGCTGCATGATTTTGCCAAACTCCTCGCCTACGGCGCGGATAGCCTCGGCACCGTTCTTCACCTCATCGGTACCAGACTGCATCGTACTCACAGCTTCGCTGGTACCGTTTTGAACGGCACCTATGCGCTGGCGGATTTCCTCCGTTGCCAGCTGCGATTGCTCCGCCAGCTTGCGGACTTCATCAGCAACGACCGAGAATCCGCGTCCCTGCTCGCCAGCACGAGCCGCCTCAATAGCCGCATTGAGTGCCAAGAGGTTTGTCTGCTCGGCAATCCCCGAAATCGTATCGATGATTACACCGATTTCCTGGGAATTCCTGCCCAGATTGGCCACGACCTCAGCCGATTCGCCTACACTGGACTCGATGCCAGCCATGCGTTTTACTGCCTGTTCCATAAGTTTCTGTCCCTGCGCAGCTGCATCAGCCGCTGCGACTGTCATTTCTGTTATCTGCTGGACCTTTTCAGCCACGCCGTTAAGTTCAGCCACTACCTCCTGGACATTATGATTGGCTTCATCGACATGTCCAGTCTGTGCCGACATGCCGGCAGCGACCTCAGATACCGTCTGCGCTACATTTGTCGATGCCTCAGCCGACTGCTGGGCACTGGCTGTCAGCTCCTCACTGGAAGCTGCTACCTGCTCTGACGTTGCACTCATCTGGGTGATAAGCTTCTTGATATGCCCCTTCATGACATTAAACCCACGTCCCAGATCACCGAGCTCATCGGCTGACAGATTCGCAAGATCTGCTCCCGTAAGATTGCCCTCGGCAAGCTCAGCGGCATGATCCTTGAGTTCCAGGATACGGCGGGTCATACCAGTAGCAAATTGCAGGCATGCCCAAACGATGAGCAGGATTCCGGCCACGGTCAGCAATCCATACGTCCATTTGAGTGTCGTAAGCTGTCCATAGATTACGTCTTCTGGTACGAGGATGCCGGCAATCCAATGCGTACTTGGAATCGTCGCATAGCCAAGTACCATTTCCTTGCCATCTTTTTCTACTTTGGCAAAGCCTGCAGCCTGCTGCGTCATGCGTTCGTATTCCTGCTGAAAGCCTGGCAGGTCCGCTGCATTCTTATTCAGTGCCTCCGAATCCTCCGTGGCGATGACGTTGCCGTTATTGTCCAGAATATAGCCCGTTCCCTCGCCCTGATATTTGAGTTCCTTTACTACGTCGCTCAGAACATCGAGGAAAATATCCTCACATATCGCACCTCTGTACTCGCTTGATGCACTACGATAAGGAGCCGCAATAGAAACCACCAGCTTGCCGGTAATCCTATCCACATAAGTATCCATAAACTCAACCTGTCCCGAGGCCTTCGGCAGTTTATAGAAACGCATCGTCACCGGATTAAGTTTTGGTGCCAGATTGCCCGCACGATAGCCGACAATCGTGCCATCGCTGTTACCCACGATAAGATCCGAAACTGCATTGACATCCTCACCTGCAACTGCCAGCAGGGAGCGCAGCTGTTCCGGCGATTTCGTGCCATCATCCTGTTTGGCCATAAGGTCTGCGGCCGATACTGCCACCTGTTTCTTGGCCGCCAGCCAGCCATCCAGCTTATTGGCGGTTCCCTGCATCGTATCTGTGATTTCCCGCTCTACGCTGCTGCTTAAATGTGTGCTAGCCAGATAGTATCCCACACCTGATACAATCGCCATAATGACACCGGCCACACCAGCCAATGCAAAGAATTTTTGTCTAATACCCATATCCTTACCTCCTTGAGTTATTACCATTTTTATTTTATTCTAAAAAAATCTCTAATTCAAGGACAATTTGTAAATTTGTAACTTTTATACGGACATTTTTATCGATAAAAATTGCGCAATACCAGGTCAACCCTGACATTGCGCAATATCAAAATTCAAAAAACTTTTTCCGCTGCTTTATTTCACTTCGTTCAAGTTATCTTTATCGATAATCAGCGGCGTACAGAGATATGCCGGTACAGTAACCGCACCATTGTTGTACGATTTGACATCGTTGATATCAGGCTGCGTCCCCTCGACGACGGCTTTTATCATACGAATCGTCTTGGCTACCAGCAGTTCTGGCGCTTTGTAGATCGTAATGGCCTGCTCATCTTTACGGATAGCATCGAGTGCCTGGCTTTCAGCATCCTGACCAGTCATCAGTGGCATCTGGCCATAGCCATTTTTCTTGAGCGCTTCGCGGATGCCGCCAGCCAGTCCGTCATTAGGGGCAAGAATGACATCCAGCTTTACGCCCGCATCGGCTCCCTGCAGGAGCTTCTCCATGCGCGCTTCGGCGCCTTTGGCCTCCCAGCCTTTGATTGCTACCTGCTCAAAACTGGTCTGCCGCGACGGGATGACAAGCTGCCCCTTGTCGATATACGGTTTCAGGACATCCATCGCCCCAGCGAAGAATACATGGGCATTGTTGTCAGCCGGATCGCCGGCAAAGACCTCCATCTGAAAAGGTCCTGCCCCACCTTTCAGATTCAGTTTGGCTTCGATATATTCGCCCATCGCCTGGCCAACGGCAGCATTATCAAAGGATGCGTAGTACGAAACGGCATCAGAGTTCATGACCAGACGATCGTAGGCGATGACCGGTATCTTTTTCTCCTTGGCAGCGTTCAATACTTCCTGCAAGGCTTCGCCATCCACAGCACCAATAACGATACATTTCGGTGCCGCCTCCAGCTGGGACTTGATCTGATCAGCCTGCTGGCTGGCTGTATCCGCAAATTGCAGGTCAACGGTATAGCCTTCTTTTTCCAGGCTTTCCTTGATCGTCTGGCCATTTTTCTGCCAGCTTGGCGACGAATTGGCAAATGCCACCGCCACTTTTTTATTGTTATCCGCATCACTGCCACAACCACCGAGCACCAAGGCACTAAGCCCCAAGGCTGCCAGACAGAACAGCGTAATGATTTTCTTCATCCTAAGGCCTCCTCAAATCTTGAACTTCGCCGCGGAATCGGAAAGTTCCTCCGCGAGGCTTGCCAGATTGCGGCTGGCATTTGCCACTTCATCCATAGCCGCTGACTGCTCCTCTGTCGCTGCCGATACCGACTGCGTCTCCGAAGCCACATCAAGGCCTGATTTGTTGATGCCTTCCATCACTCCGACTAAAGTCTCCGCCTTCGCCGCAGACTTTGCCGCTTCGCTAAGGATAGCGTCGGCATGCCGGGTAAGATCGGTCACAGCCGCTGCAATGTTTTCAAAGGCACTGCCTGCCTGTGATACGACAGTACGGCCACTCTGCACATCTTCCGTCCCCTTCTGCATGCGCTGGACAGCCTGCTCCGTATCCTGCTGGATAGTCGTAATCAGCTCTGCTATCTTGCGCGCTGCCGTATTCGACTCTTCGGCCAGCTTGCGGACTTCATCAGCGACTACAGCAAAGCCGCGTCCATATTCACCGGCACGGGCGGCCTCGATAGCGGCATTCAGCGATAACAGATTCGTCTGCTCGGCAATCCCGGAAATCGTGCTCGATATCTGCCCGATTTCCTCCGACCGCTCCGCCAATTTCTTGATGACCTGCGCCGAATCCATAACCGAATCTGCAATTTCCGCCATCTGCTCTACGGCACCAGCAATGGCTGCCTTGCCGTCCCCAGCGATGACTTCGACATTATGCGCAGCATCGACCGAAGCCGACGCCTTACCTTGAAAGCCATGCAGGCTTGCAGACATTTCCTGGATATCCGTGAGCGATGCACTTACGGCCTCACCCTGCTGGCTGGTATTCCCGGCCACATTGGTAATCGATACAGCTACCTGCTGCGTTGCCTGTGCCGATTGGCTGGCATTTTCTGTCAGCTGCGTCGCAAAAGTCGACACTTCCTCCGACGTCTGCTGGATGTGCTTGATGAGTTCCCGCAGATTCTTTATGGTGTCACCATAAGCCACCGTGAGCTCCCCAAACTCATCCTGCGTCTGCGGGACAGCCTCAACCTTAAGGTTGCCAGCGGCCACTTCCCGCGATACATCCATGAGATAACGGATTGATGTCATGATTGCCGAACTCAGATAGAATGCCATAGCACCAGCCAATAACACAACGAGAGCAATGCAGACAATCAACGTCCATTTCGTTCTTTCATACTGCGCCGAAGCCGCAGCACTTTCCTTATGGATGAAATCCTTGCTGCTGTCAACGACATGGCTGAGCTTTGCCGTCATTTCAGCATATTGGCTGCTGGACTTATCCAGCAGCTTGATTGCCTCGGCATTTTTACCATCCTTGGACAGCTTGATGATCTCACGGGTATTTTTCTTATAGCTTTCCCAGATGCTGCGCATTGACTCGAAGTCTTCCCGGACTTCTGGCGCCACGGATGGTTCCACCTTATCGAAAGCAATATCCAGCTGATCTGCACGTTTCAGCGTTTCCTGGGCCGCATGAATGCGATTAGGAAGCGTCGTCGCCGTAGCTACGGCATACTCGCCCTGCCGATAATCTGATAGCGTATGACTGCTTTCCACACCAGCCATAACGCTTGCCAAATGCTCCGTCGCAATGCGAAGCGCTCCTTCATTGATACTGTTCAGGCTATAGCCTGTATACAGGCCATTGGCAGCAAAAATAAAAATAAGCGCCCCAAAAACCATAAACAGTTTCTGCCGAATTGTTATCCGATCCACTAAAACTTTCCCCCTTTTGTATTGAACAAAATTATTATACCATAAAAAATACTTCGCAAGCATAAAAAATACTTCGCAAGCATAAAAAATAATTTCTGCTTGCGAAGCATCTTTTTATTAGCAGTCAGCTCTGCCAATAAATCAAACTTTGAATTTTTCTACCTGTTTTTTCAAGTTTTCTGCACTTTGCTGTGATACATTGATCTTTTCAAGAATCTCATTGGCAAGTTCCGCAACATCCGTTACTTTTTCGGCCACGGTCGTATTGCCCACGGCCCCCTCATGCGTTGCTTTCGCGATTTCCTCCATGGCATTGCTCATGGATTCTACAGCATCGCTAAGCTGCTGTGCCGTCGTGTTGCTCGTCTTAGCGAAACCATTGACATACTTTGCATCATCCTCATACTGGATTGCTGTTTTCTCCAGCATATCGTAATCGTTATTGACATTCGTATCCATAAAGTTCAGCAAGCTGAACGAACCATTCGAGAGATTCTGTACCGAGCCTGTTACCTGTCCCGTAAGCGTCTGGATTTTCTCAGCCGTATCATGCGACTGCTCGGCCAGCTTGCGGACCTCATCTGCGACCACGGCAAAGCCACGCCCGTATTCGCCGGCCCTGGCCGCCTCGATAGCCGCATTGAGTGCCAAAAGATTTGTCTGCTCAGCGATATCGGTAATCTCCTGCGTCAGCATATTGATATTGTCCACGACTTTCGCCGATTCGATGGCGGTCTCCAGGGAAGATTTCGTCTCCGCATAAATACGCCGTGCCTCGCTGCTAGACTGTTCCATCGTTGCCTTCAACGTGCTGGCCCGTTCGGCAATCTCTTCTGTATAGGTTTCACTATGCTTTGCCTCTTTAGCTGTTCCATGAATCTGTTCCCGCAGCTTGTCGCTTAGATGCTGCAGATTTTCCGTCGAAGCTGCCGTCTCTTCCATACCCGCTGCCATTTCCTCGGTAACGGCAGACATATCCTGCGCATTGCCATTAAGGCCATTGACCAGCTGCTGTACCTCTGTCACCATGGTCACACTGCTTTCCGTCTCTGCACGGACATCTTTCAACACACCGCGCAACGACTGCTGCATCTTGGAAAGCGCCTGTACCACCATGCCGACCTCATCCTGCCGTCCCAGCAGTGCGGATGGAATCTCCTGCGTCAAATCGCCAGCGGCCACAACATTCAGCCGTGCCACTGCATCATGCAGCGGAGCTGCAATGCTGCGGGCAATATAAACAGCCACACCAATGCCCAGCATAAAGCCCAGCACGATAATCGCAGCAAAAATCTTGATGGTACGCGCATAACTATCGCTGAACGTTTCAAACAGCTGCTTGCTCTGGGCTACATTATCCGGCGTCAGCACCGAAAGATTGGCAGCAATAACCTTTGTCGCACCAAGATTCTCCATGATCTTGACCTTATCTTCAAGACTATTGCCCATCGTCTCGACAGCTTTTACCTTGCTTTCAGCTGTATCCAGATTCTGGCCAAGCTCCTGCAGCGCCTGCTGAGCCTTTTCGCTGCGGTCTATGCGTTTGAGCGCTTCGGCATCTGTGCGGATATCATGCAGCCTATCGACAACATCCTTGAGTAGTACCTTACGGGATTCCTGCGGATAATCCTGCTGCAGCAAGTAAGCTACATCGACATCAATGGTGCGCAGCCGGTTGTTGGCGTCATTGAGGAACTGCGACGACATGATATTGTAATTATACATATCGTCCAATGCCTGCTTGGCCTTACTGTCCGAGTAAATTCCCACCGCAGCGATCAGTGCCATGATAACCAAAAGACTTCCTGCCAACAGCAGGATTTTGATTTGTACGCTTAAATTCTTTAACATCCCGAGCCACCGTCCTTAGTGCAAGAATTGTCCGATATTCGCTTTGGTAATTTCTACGAAGGGAACCAGGATATCCTCTGGCTGCTTATTCCCCTGGCGCACAGCCTGGATAAGCGCAAAAGCTCCCTCTCCCTGTCCCTCAGCATCCTGCTTGACAGTCTGGCTCATCGTACCATCACTTACGGCCTTTAAAGCTGCATCTGTCGCATCGACACCGCTTACCAGCACACCTTCCAGCCGGCCGGCATCTCGCAATGCCCGGATTGCCCCCAAGGCCATATCATCGTTAGCTCCTACCACACCATCAATCTGTGGGAATAGCTTGAGCCACAGTGACATCTGCCGCAAAGCAACCGCCTCGTTCCAGGAACAATCAGCCGAGGCCAGCAGCTGGATATCCGGACGTTTATCCAGGCAGGCCTCCTTGAATCCTTCCCAGCGTTTCTTAGCACCGCTCTGGGTCATCTCGCCATTCATATAGACAATCTTTGCCCCCTGCGGCAGATTTTTGGCCATAAACTCGCCCTGCATGCGTCCTGCCTCACGGTCATCCGATACCGATGAGACGAATTTACCCCCGCTGATATCACGGTTGATGCGGATGATCGGAATCCCCGCCGCATTGGCTTTCTCAATCTCTGGAATAACTGCCTCGCCATCCACAGCCGCCAACACAATCGCTGAGGCCTTAGCATCAATGGCCTGCTTGATTTGGTCATGCTGCACATTTGCATCGCCCTTGGCATCCAGGACCTCCGTCTCGATACCAGCCGCCTGCAGCCGGTTCACGATAGCCCGTTTCAAATCCCCCTGGAATCCTGCGTCAGCATTGTCGTGCAAAAGGCAATATACCTTTCCCGAACCAGTATCCGAACTGCCGCATCCAGCGACTATCATCGCTGCGATTACGAGCAGTATCGGCAAAATTCTCTTCATTTGCTTCACATTTACCACTCTCCCATTCTTATCATTCTTACATCTCTAACTGTGCTCGTACCCACAGTCTTGATTTATTTATTCGATAACATTGGTGAAATTCCTTTAATATATTGCTTTTTTTGAAAAATTTTTATTTCCAATAAAAAAAACACCTCGTTTTCGAGGTGTTTTGCCTTAAATATTCCTATATTTCATTCAATATTGCATACTTCCCGGCCACAATTCTCGCATTGAATGGACTGCTTGAGATATCCGATATCCTTGATAAAAATCAAATGCCCACGGTACTCAATGACACCAGCTTTACGCAATTCACTGAGCATACGGTTAAGGCTTTCACGCGCCGTCGCTGAGTAGTTTGCCAATTCCTGATTGGTCAGCGGCACTGAAATCAGGATGCCATCATCGACTTCCTTGCCATAGCTGTTTGCCAGGCGGATCAGCGTCGAGTACAACGCTCCCTTCTTGCCGTAGAGCAGCAAATCACGGAACTTGGAGTGCTGCTTGCGCATATGCGCACTGATGATTTTCAGCAGCTGCACGGCCAGCTGCGGCCGCTTCTCAAGATATGCCTGCAGCACAGGAAACTCGATGGCATAGACCTCAGCGGCACTCTGCGCAATCGCATTGAAGATATAGACCGGATTGTCATCATAGAGCGGCAATTCACCGATGATACTGCTGCGCGTTGCCAGCCGCAAGCTCAACACACGCCCTGATGTCGCATATTTTGTAATAAATATCTGACCAGTACGTACAATATAAAAATATTTTGCTGCATCCCCCTCATGAAAAAGATATTCGCCGTCATGAAGCATGACAACCTTGCCAGGGATTTCATAGAATTGGCGGACTAAAGCTTCCATTGTATAACCTCATTTCCTCTCATCATCTTCCAGTCTACTAAAAGTCATCGCAGAAAACTGTGCGATTTGTTACGCACGGCGTGAGATTTGTTACTTACTTATTGATATTTTTCAATTATACTTGACGCAAAGCAATGGCGCATTTTGCTGCCATGTACTAGTATTCTTATGGGATAGGAGATAACACTATGGCTGAAAACGATGTACTGCTTGCACTCGGGAACTCCCCGAGCCGCAAGAAAATCCTCGCACACTGGGAACCAGAAAACAAACAATTCTGGAACAAGTATGGCAAGAAGATTGCCAACCAAAACCTCTACACATCGACCTGGTCACTCGTCCTCTCCTTTGTCGTCTGGACGCTTTGGGCCACGATTGCTGCCAAGCTCAACACCGTAGGGTTCCATTTCAGCGATGACCAGATTTTCACTCTGGCTGCCCTGCCAGGTCTTATCGGCGCAACCGGCCGCCTTTTCTATACGTATCTGCCCGGACTGCTCGGCGGCAAAACCTCGACCCTTGTCACGACGGCCCTGCTGCTGCTGCCGGTCATCGGCCTTGGCAACGCCCTGCAGGACACGACGACATCCTACGACACCTTCGTGCTGCTCGTCGCCTTCATCGGCATCGCCGGAGCAAATTTCTCCGCCTCGATGGCTAACATCGGCTTTTTCTTCCCCAAAGCCAATAAGGGACTGGCGCTGGGCATCAACGCGGGTGTCGGCAATCTCGGCGTCTCGCTGATCTACCTCACAGCACCGCTGCTCTTAGGCTGGAACCTGTCTGGGCTCTTCGGGCCCGGCCTGCTGACCGCTGACGGCAGCCCACTCTACTTGCAGAATGTCTGCTATTTCTGGGCCATCCCGACTGTCCTCACGCTCGTGCTCATCTGGCTGTTCATGGACAACCTGCCGCTGCCCAAGCAGAGCCCGAAATCCATTCTTTCCATCTTCGGCAATAAGCATACTTGGCTGATGTGCTGGATCTACACCTGCGGCTTTGGCTCCTTCATCGGCTTTTCGGCAGCACTCGGCCTGCTCGTCGCCAAGGAGTTCCCCGAGGTCTCCTTCTCAATGGCGGCCTTCCTCGGCCCCTTCATCGGTGCCAGTGTCCGCCCCCTTGGCGGCTGGCTCGCCGATAAGCTAAACTGCGGTTCGCGTGTCACGCTGCTGTCACTGTTCGTCATGCTCGCCGCCAGCTTCGCCGTGCTGTTCGGCATCCAGACACATAGCTTTGCGGTCTTCTTCGGCTCATTCCTGCTGCTGTTCCTGACGACAGGCTTTGTCAACGGTGCCTCCTTCCGCATGATTCCCTATATCTTCAACAATCCGTTCCATTCGTCACTCGTCACGGGCTTCACGGCTGCCATCGCCGCCTACGGCGCTTTCCTGATCCCGAAGATCTTCGGCTGGTCTTACGCCAGCTTCCAGAGTGTCACGCCAGCCTTCTATATCTTGATTGCCTTCACGGTCAGCACCATCCTCATCACCTGGTATTTCTATGACCGGCAAGGCTCTGGCATCCAATGCTGAGCAGCCGCAGCTTCAGCCTCCCCAGACGGGAGGCTTTTTTTCTGCCAGCAATACTGGTAAAATATAAACAAGAGCTATGAACTGCAAAGGAGACGATAACATGGATCCACGTACCGGACTTACGCATTTTGACGAGGAAGGACAGGCCATCATGGTCGATGTCAGCGGCAAGCAGGAGACGAGCCGCACGGCCATCGCCACGGGCCGCATCAAGGTCAATCAGGCCGTCTATGACGCCATCGAACAAGGCACGGCCAAAAAGGGCGACGTACTGGGAGTCGCCCGCGTCGCCGGCATCATGGCTGCCAAGTCCACGAGCTCGGTCATCCCGCTTTGCCATCCGCTGCCCATTGCCAAATGCAGTGTCGACTTCACTATGCTGCCCGAAGAATGTGCCGTTGAAGCCCAGGCCACGGTCAAAGTGACGGGGCAGACCGGTGTCGAGATGGAAGCCCTGCACGCCGTAAGCGTCGCCCTGCTGACCATCTACGATATGTGCAAAGCCATCGATAAGCGCATGGAAATCCAGTACATCCACCTCGATAAAAAAACTGGTGGCAAAAGCGGCGAATTTGTACGCTGAAATCTTTTATCTGCTATAAAAACAGGAGCCATGAAGGTCTCATCCTTCACGGCTCCTGTTTTTTTCAAATGACAAAATCGATCATAAGCTTCCCTTGACGACGGCATTCGTCTGCGCAATGGCAGTATGTGCCTTGTCAATGGCAAGTCCCAGGACACGCATCTGCTTGTCCGGGTTATGGAAGCCCATGCTGCTCTCAGCAGCTACAAAATCCCAATACCACTGTGCTTCGCGCAGCGTCTGACGAGCTGCGGAAAGCTGCTCATCGGTAGCACCGGCATCCATCGCCGCCTTGATGGTCTTATGGGCCTTAGCAACCGTCTGGCCTGCAATGCGCTGGAGCTTAAACGTGTTGTCACCAATCGTCTTGACGCGCTTGGTCAGCGTCTCAGCACTTTCCTGATGGCACTTCTGGCACGACTCCTGCGGCGTAAACAGCGGATTCGTCATCCAGTGCGACGTATATTTCTGGCCATCCTTGCGCATGTACGGCATATGGCAGTCAACACAGGTAACGCCATTCATGGCATGGATAGAATCCTGCCAGGTCTCGTAGTCCGGATGCTGGGCCTTGAGCATCGGCGTTTTGGAATCGGCATGAATCCAATCCTGCGTGAAGCCACCAGCATGCCCATCCTGATAATACTGGTAAATCTCTTCGGCATCGAAGCCATTATCCCATGGCTCAACGACACGGCCATCTTCCTTGGCAAAATAATACTCGTTATGGCACTGGCCGCAGACATAAGCGCGCATCTCATTGTGCGATGCCTTGCTGATATCTATGCCACGGCGGGACATTGCTTCGACAAAGCCCTGCTGATAGACGCGCAGATCCATTGTCTCGGGATCATGGCAGCTCGAGCAGCCAAACCACTCGTCATCCTTGATGGGGGCGGCAATCTCATCAAACGGCTTCGTCGCAAAATCCCAGCCACTCTCTTTGAAATATACATCGTACATATAAGAACTCTTGCAGACAATGCAGGAGCCCTTCTGCCCCGGACGGCGTTTCGACTCAAGAATATCGATGCCGGCATACGTATGGCCGCGGTCATCGTCATACTGAAGCGCAAACTTGTAGCCCTTGAAATTCTCGAGTGCCTCCGGCTGTTCCTTCAGATGATCCACCTTATCTGAACCGCCATAGCCAGTCGGTGATGGATGCATCTCATTATTCTTCATGAACGACTCGTATTCGAGTGGATAGGCATCCTTATACCCATCCTTGGTCAATTGCTGATCTTTCGGAATCTTAGCGAGCTTTACGCTGTCATCGTTCGGTGCTGCACCGATGCGAACCACGACAAAGCCGAAGAACGCGACGCAGACCGCTGCGATTCCTGCTAATATTTTCTGTAGCTTACTCAACTTTTATCCCCCTTTCGAGATGGTTCGCGCCATGAGCAATACTGCTATGGCATTTCATGCAGTCAGCACCGGTGTCGAGATCGACGCCAATTTGCGCATGAACATTCTTCATGGTGTTCTCATGGCAACGCAAGCAATTCGCGTTGACCGTCTTCTTGCCGTCAGCCGAAAGCTTGATATGTGCCGGATAATCCCGGAGCACCTCATGGTAGGTATCCACCATGCCGGTTCTCCCTTTCTCGATCATATAGATGGCCATGTTGTCATGGGGCAGATGGCAGTCCACACATTCGAGTTTGCTATGGGTTGACTCGGCGAAAGTCCACGCCTCTGTCTTCATGGCATGACAGGTGCCGCAAAACTCCGGACTCCCCGAAAACGACATCATAGCCGCCCCAAATCCGCAAGCCGCGACACCAATGACAAATCCTCCCGCCAAACATGCCAGCGTGTGTTTCTTAAAAAGCTGTTTGAGTTCCACTTCCGCTCCCCTCCTCTCACTTCTACGCCCATTATAGCATCCGTCAAAATCGTGTGATGTTGCTCACGCAACCAAATTCAGACTTTTTTCACAAAAAAACCACGTTCATCTGCTGTTCCCAGCGATGAACGTGGTTTTATCCTTATTGCAGCAAAGATAGAACGCTGCTGCTATTTTGATTTGCCTGTGCCAGCATAGACTGCGCAGACTGGGTAAGCACATTATACTTCGTGTATTCTGTCATTTCCTTGGCCATATTCGCATCCCTTATGGTGGATTCCGAAGCAATTGTCCCCTCCTGCTGAGCGATGATGTTATCATACGTCATTCCCAAACGGCTGGTCTGTGCCCCCACCAGTGTGCTGGCATCCAGCAGATACTCGATTGCCCGATCCAAAAGTCCCGGCTCATCGTTCTTCACCATACGCGTTCCATCCAGTGACATCCGCCCAGCCTGATTGCCTAAAAGTTTCTCCCGGCTGGCCTGCGTTAAAACGTTATAGTCCTTGTAGGATGCTACCCCAGGTATATAGTTGAAA
>NZ_FOQK01000028.1 GCF_900113715.1 Pseudoselenomonas ruminantium
AACTAATATTACATCATCCTTGGATATTTACACCATAATCTTTTATATTACAGCTTCCATTTTATACCTATCTATTTGTAACAGTCCAATATCATATCCCATGTTATATACTTTCACGCTGATTTCTCTATCGTTATTTGCATCATTCCATTGAGCACAGAATTGAGGATCATGAACACCGCTGGTTACACCTTCATTTCGCCATATTTTAGGTGAAATGTTAATCTTGCTTTTTATATTATTAAATGCTCTCTGACAGAGCATTTGACAATCGGAGTAGCTTCCTGTTATGCTAATTGTCACACATATCACGCCACCATTTAATAAGGATTCTACACCTACAGTTTCTGTAATATTCATTCTCGGATAGATTCTTTTATAGTTAATGGAATATTCCGGCTTTCCTCTAAATGACCTATCTAATTGGTATTTCTCATTATACCAATTATTAAGTCTACTAAAATTGTCTACGAATTGTTCTGTTGGCATACCCAAATATATTGTAAATACGGTCCAAGGCTCTCGTGTTATTTCATCAATTTCTGATATTTCCAAATTTGTGGCAGCTTTAGTATGAGAAATAACTATTAAATAAGCAATAATCAACGACAATATTATTTTCTTTCTCATAAATATCCCCCCTAACTCTAAATACTATTCAAGCCTGTGTTGCTAAATTCAACACCACCTTTTTTTATTCCTGCATAGCTAAATAATTTTTCCGAACACTAAAAAGCCCCCTCCTGAATGGACATAGAAGGGGGGGAGGAAGTGTCAACTTCCAGCAAATGAATGTAGTGTAGCCATTGTTACACAATCTCTTTTATATACGCTAAAACAGCACAAGCGGATCTGCGTACTGATAGCCCCCTTCGCCGGGGACTATGTATTCCAAGTGCAGGTGTGGCCCGGTTGAGTTCCCGGTGCTGCCTACGGCAGCAATCAATTGCCCTGCCTGAACCGCTTCTCCTGCCGACACATAGACTTCGCTGCAATGAGCATAGCGGGTAAAGGTATCATCAGCTTGCTCATAAATGAGCACCTGATTCCCATAGCCATCATTGAAGTTACCTGCATCCACCACCACACCATCGAACAGTGCCAAAATACCCGTACCATAGGAATAGCCAAGGTCAACACCGGAATGGAACTTATAGGTTCCACTTATGGGATGCACACGCCAACCAAAAGGCGATGTAACAGGCAAGTCCTCTGCCATGGCAGCGGAAGAACCCAAAAACATCAGGGCAGCAAGCAAGCAAAAAATTTTTCTCACTAGCATATTACCGCCTCCTATGGCTCAAATGGTAGGCAATATATACCATAAATGCAAACTGAAACCCCTGCCAGCCCTTATAAAACCATGTGGATGTAATAGGCGGCACATATATTGCCGAAACCACCAACATAACAGAATTAAGAATGAATAACAAGATCAGCAGCTTATCGCCATCTCCAAGACGGTGATAGGCTGCTTTTGCTTCTTCCCTGCGTTCCCAATGCTCCTCTATATCCGAAAAGGGCATAACATTTTGACGAATCTTCTTTGCCGTCTCCGGGGCACAAGTCTGATATGGCATAAGCCAGCGTTTTAAAAAACTCATTTTCCTGCCTCCTATTTTTCAAAGGTCATTTCATAATTAACCCATTTTCCTGTGTCCACCATCGAAATATAGGCATCATAGGTACCATCGCCGCTTTTCTTCTTCAAGCCCTTGACCTTCACCTTGGCACCCTGAAGCATCTTTATGGCCATAGCCTTGGTGAGTTTCTTCCCTCGGCTCTCCCAAAACTTATCCTTCTTCCACATGGTAAAGTTACATTTAGGTTCGGCCTTGAAGCCTGAACAGTAAAAAGCCTTGGTACTCTCATAGATATTCTTCCCGCAGCGCGGGCATTTGCCAATGACTTCTTTTTCTGCTGGCGCAATCTGCTCCAGCGTGACGGCTGCCCCGCCGTCCACAATGGAGCGTAGTTCCTTGGCCGTGAAGTCCACACACTCTTGAACCTCTGTATCACCATGAAAAACCTGCTTCAGGATCTTGGAAAATTCCACGGTCTTTTCCTTATAGAGGTTAATGTGCAGCTTATCAAGGGATTCTATCAGCTTTTCTCCCATTGGTTCAATGGACAGCTTTGTGTTCTTCTCTGATATATAACTGGCGTGTTTCGCATTCTCTATGATGCCGGTTCTTGTGGCCTCCGTGCCGATTTCCACACCTGCAAGCATAGCCCGATATTCGGCAGCATCATCTTCGGCCTCCCCGTCTGCCTCCTTTAACTCATCACGGAAAGGATTTTTTAGATAGTTCGATAGCATGGATATATCAAACTTTGCAGGTGGCGTTGTCTCCTTCTCTACGGGCTGGAAGTCCACCGCCACCTCATCCCCCTCATTTAGATTAGGCAGGATGCTTTCTTTCTTGGTTAGTGGTTCATACTTCAGGAATCCGGGCTGCTTCACAGCCTCCCCTTTTAATTCAAAGTTTTCCTTCCCCACAGCAATCTCCATGCAAGTCCGGGACATTACCGTGTCCTCTATAAGAAAATTGCAGATAAATCTATTCTTGATGGTGTCATAGACAAGCTGCTCATCCACGCCAAGCTCATCCGCTTTTGGGAACTTATTGGTAATGATAAGGGCACTATGGCTCTCAATCTTGGTATCATCAAAAATTCCCTTGCTGTCCTTCATGGCCAAATAGGGCTGCTCCCCGTTCAACTTGGCAATAATGGCTTCTACCTTGCCCTTCTCCGCTTCACTTAGATACTCTGAGTTGGTGCGGGGATAGGTAACAAAGCCCTTCTCATAAAGCCCCTGAATGATTTTCAGACTGTCAGCCAATGTCATCTTATGCAGCTTACTTAGACGGCTTTGCAAGGTACTTAGGGAAAATAACTTGCTTGCTCTTTTTATTATGTCTTTTTGCTCTACCTTTATAACGGTAGCCTTTTGACCATTCAGATATTCCTGCATAGACTGGCAATCTGCCCTGCTTGCATACTTTTCTTTGAAGGTCAGCTTTACCGCTTCACCGTTGGTTTCTGCGTTACTCTCTAAGACAAAGTATTTCTCCGGCTTGAAGTTTCTTATCTCCATGTCCCGGTCATAGATAATCTTCACAATAGGAATAAGCACCCTGCCCACTGGCATAAAGTGATTCAGCTTCACCGAAAGGAACCGTGTCAGATTGATCCCCAAGAGCCAGTCCATGTATGTTCTAGCCAAGCCCTCATGGAAAAGATTCTGATATTCCTCATCCAGTTTCATGGTCTTGACGGCATGGCGTATCGTGTCTTCTGTCTGCTCCGGCAGCCAAAGACGATAGACCGCCTTTTTCTGTTTAAGCTGGCCAAGAGCATTATGAATAATCAAATCCCCTATAACCTGCCCCTCACGGTCACTATCCCCGCAGTTCACCACCGCATCCACATCATCCCGGCCAATAAGCTCCCGGATAGTCTCATACTGCTGCTTCACACTGTCATCCTTGGCCTTATCCTTTGATGTTTTGAGCCGGAACTTGAATTTTTCCGGGACAAACGGCAGCCCTTCCAATTTCCAAGCCGTTTCCCCTGTATATTCGCCCATGTCGCGAAGCTGAAACAAATGGCCATAAGCATAAGTGACAATCGTTTCCTGACCTTCAAAATACCCTTGCTTACGGTCAAAATTTTCCTTGCCCGACAATGCCTGTACCACAGTTCGTGCCAAACTGGGCTTTTCTGCTATGATAACCTTCAATTTATCACCCCTGTAATAATTATTTTAATCCTTAGTATAACAAAAATGCTTCTACCTCGTATTATAATACTATCAGCTATTATTATCAAGGAAATTTACCTATTAGCGGAACCGCCAGTTCCTTCTCACGATAGAAAATCTATCCTATAATGAAAAGAGGAGGACTAATTATGAACGATAAATATAAATTTGACAGTGTTTCTTTTGGAATTAGATTATCCAAAATACGCAAATTTCATAAAAAAACACAAGACCAAATTGCTGAATATCTTGATGTGTCAACAAAAACAGTTCAAAACTGGGAGCACGGGACAAAAATGCCCGGAATAGATAATATAGTTTCCTTAGCAGAGTATTTTAATATGTCTATTGGTGAAATCCTCGAAGATGAGGCATATAGAATATTTGAAAAGAAATTATGTAGCAGAAAGAGAAGTATTGAAATAATACCCGTGGAAAATAAAATTGAGCTTTTCATGGAATTTTGTGAAGATAGATATATGGATAGGTATGAACTTTGGGTATGGGACGAAGCAGCTAAATACAAATACCTTTATGTGTCGGTAAAAAAGCTAATCCCTTACACAGATTTCAAAAAATCTTTGATTGATCAATCTGATGTTATCGCAGATACATATAGAAAATGGTTATTTAGCATCTTAACCACCAGTGAGGAAGATGTATCTATAAAAAAAATCATTGAAGACAAAATTATATGTGAAAATAAAGGAATGGCCTCAAAAGGGGCTGTATGGGGTGATTTGGGCTATATAATATATTTTGATGATGATGAATAATATAGTCTTGAATACAATGACTAAAAGGGGAGGCTTTGCCTCCCCTTTTAGTATTTTTATATTTTATTTAATTTCTCTATATGCAATTTGATATTCAAACAATCTAATTCTATTATCACTACGAACTTTTTCTATGATCTTATTCTTGGGAGAATTTAATACAATGATACCATATACCTTCCTACCTTTTTTTACTTTGTGTTTTTCAAACCAGTCAACATATTGCTTAGTTTGTTCAAACGCATCATCATATCCCGAATCTTTTTTTAATTCTATTATATATAGATTTTCATCATCATCTTCGCATAAAATATCTAATCGCCACTTGCCATTAGCGCAGGGATATTGTCTTCCATAATAATCCCCCTTTTTACGATAAATATGCAAATTTAAGCCAAATAGTTCTTGTCCATTTTCCAAACGTGCTGTCAATTCATCTTCCAAAACCTTCTCACTTGTAAATTGATTTTTATTTTCAAAGAATTTTGGCTTGACTTCATCAACCTCTACTGATACAGGGATAGAATCTTCATCTTCCATACCATCTTCATCATCACCAACAGTCACACTATCTACTGGGACATCCTTTTTAGGCTTTTTGTCCAGCTGTTCAAGTAAAGCCTTACTTATCTTGTAATCATGCGTTTCTACAAACTCACGCGCTGTACTATACTGACCGCTTCTAATGTATGTTCTTACTAGATTGTTGGGTGCCCAAGCTAAGTCACGTTCTTCTTTTACACACCGTAAAAATATCTCGATAGCCTCCTGATACCTTTTTTGACGGTAGAGACAATAGCCTAAGTTATTTAGCGCATTTCCTATATCAGATTTGCATTCGAGACAGTTTCTATATGCTATTTCCTCATTTTTATATTCCTTAACTTTTCCATACGCCCAAGCTAAAGCAAATTCTAAATCATGTGGATAGAAAAGACATCCTTTATCTATTATTTTTTCAAAACATTGAATAGCATTATACCACATCTTTTCCTCTGAATATAAAAAGCCTAAAATTTCATAAGGCATAATACACTCATGATGTGATTGTGTATAATTTAATAAAACCTCAATTCCGCTTCGATTATCCTCACAACTATAAAATTCATCCATAAGTGATGCAAGCTCTGCACATTCTTTATAATTGTATTTTTTTGCAATTTCAGCAAAGCCTTTCCAAAAACCATCAAACGCATTTTTGTAATAATCTAAAAATAAAACGCAGAAATCTGATTCACTGGGAACTGTCTTTCCACTCTTATCATGATTTTTTCCAAAAACTCATCTACTTGTTTTAGAACCTTTTTATTATCGCCCTTAAAAAAGGAATAAATTGGTGCTTCCAAACAGCCATCTAATGTTAAATATTCATCACAAATTTTTATATACAATTCTTTTCTTATATCATGAATTGATGACTGTTTCTTTTCATATTTATAATATCCAGCACAATAGCTTTGTTGTAGCTCATATGCAAACATACCTGCAACTTCATTTTTATATTTACCTTGATATTTCTCTAAATTAGAATATCCTTCTTCATAAGATATTCCAACAGGTAAAATAGTATCATATATTTTTTCTATTTCCACTTGTTTTCTTTCTTCCGCATTCATGAGATTCTAACCTCCATATTTGCTTTACATGAATTTATTATTGTATAAAAACCCTGCCTAAAAGGCAGGGTCAATATTACATATATTCGCTATAATCGTCAAGATTAACATCCGAGGACTTCTTTTTATCCTTCTTGGATGTTTTCTTCTTTTGTGGTGCTGGAGCAGCTTCGGTCTTTTCCTCGGCTTTTACCTCCGGCTGGGCTTCCTGTGCGGAATCTGTCTGTGTCATCGCACGCATACGGTCAAGAACCGCTGCATCCGATACCACCTGATATTTAACCGCCAAGTCCTCAATCTCAGGATGCTTGCTGCAATAGTCAAATACCAAATACTTCATAGCCTTGCTGAAGTTGGACTGCTTGGCCACAAAATCCTTCAGTACAGGGTGCGAATCGTCAAAGCGAAACGACTTTGTTATAAATGCCATATTTAAGGGCGTGGAGGCAGCTCCACGCCTACCCTCCTTTAGTTATTTGCTGCCGATGCTTCTTTGAGAGCGGCAAAGACCTTGCTATTAAGGAACACGTTCAGACCGCTTACTTCCAATGTAACTGCGTACTTCTTCGGCATATACAGGAGCTTAATCATGGCACGGTCACAGAAGTCCTTCAGTTTCTTCTCCAGTGCTTCGCGCATCATAATGGAGCCACCACCATACACGCAAACCACATCAATCTCGTTGTTTGCTTGCTGGATCACCTGCTTGGCCTTATGCAGGATTTCTTCGGCCTGATTCTCCAAGGCGGGCATAATGAACTCCACTGCCGTAGCATGGTACTTGTGGCCTTCATCCTGAAGAATATCAGAGTATTCCTGACGGGTGAGCTTCATCAAGCCGAACTGCTCTTTGAAATCATCAATCACGGCATCAATGGCATGGCCATTGCCGTTATTGGTACCACTGATGAAGTCCGGCTTGAAATGAACATCCGTAGTCACAGGGAACTCCGTGGTACCTTCGCCCACAGCGATATGCAGAACCTTGTTCTCTGCAAAATCAGCCTTGTTCAGCGGGGCATCCTTATGTTGCTTGTTATATTCCTCAAACAGTTCATTGTTCTCTTTCAGCGCAAAAGAAGCCGTTACACCTTCAGGAATGACCTTCACAAAGTCATAAATCAGTTCAACCATTACTTCCTTATCGCCAATGTAGACACATACATGGTGCTTTTTGCCAGTGAACTTCTCGCTGAACGTCTGACAGTTCTTCTTGTTGAAGTAGGACACCGGGAGAGCCGTAGCCATGTCCACATGGGCAGTAATCGTCTCATCCAGTGCGCCCAAGTCATAGTCCTTGCCAGCAGCCTCCTCAATGGCAGCAGCTGCCGAATGTGCCAGCGTATTGATGTAGACAATATCACTCGTTACCTTGTTATTGTCTACACCGACCTCAATAGCGCGGCAGGGCTGGCCGGATTCCAAAGCCCGCTGGCCGATGTAATACAAACCACCTTCAATGGAAACCAGCAGATGGTCATGAAGATTCTTCAGGACATACTCTTTGTTGACATCATCCAAGTTCGGCACCCGCATGATTTTTGCAAATACATTCGGCTGCTGAACCAGCTTCCCATCAATGATGAGGTCATGCTCGCTGTTTCCGTTGTCGTTGGCAATTCTAAGATTCATAGATAAATCCCTCCAATATATGAGTTAATAACCTTTACGAAAGCTATTATAACAAAATTTATTAAGTAATTCAAGATTTTTTAATACATTTTTTAATAAAAATATATTCAAAGGGGATGTCCTGCGACATCCCCTTTTTTTACTCATATACCAACAATTCATCCAAGGAACACTGCAAGCCGTCACATACCTTTATGTATGTTCCCAGCTGCACCTTATCCAATCTATGGCCATGATACAGATGCGTGATAGTGTTTCGATTGACTCCCGTCAATCGGATCACTTCAGCAAAGGTCTTTAACTCATGCTCATACATCAGCTTTCTCAAATTACATTTCAAGGTCATAATATCCACCCCCTTAGTCCCTTATCGGGGCAGACATACCGCCTTTTGGACTTGCTTCTTGTGGAATAGCACTCCGCATCATAGACATCTTAGTTACGGCCTCCGAAAAAGCCGGTGATTTCTTTGCGCTAGAAGCAGCATTGTTCCCCGGCGCGTTTGCAGAAGCCCCTCCATTGGAGCTACCTGATGAACCACTATCTGCGGGGGAACTGGTGCCTCCCGTTGCTCCTCCGGCAGATGTATCAGAAGAACCTGACGCGTTACCACTTGCAGCTCCTCCATCAGATCCCGTACTTCCTCCGGCTCCTGCCGAGCCAGATGCACCTTTACTTGATCCACCAGTCGATGAACTACCTCCGGCAGAATTACTGCTACTACTGGATGAGCCACCACTTGCAGAAGAACCGTCACCTGATGCACTGCTACCGCTACCACCAGACGATGAACCACCTGATGATGAACTGCCACCATAGCTTGTTGTGCCACCACTACTAAACGTAGGTGAAGCCTGACTGCTGCTTCCTACCACAGATGAGGACGAGGAATTATTTATATCTGTATTAGATGTATTATTATTTGTCTGGCTGGCTGCCGTTGCTGCGCTAGATTTTCCACTAGAGCTACCAGCAGAACCAGATCCGGCGATTGCCGAGGCTCCCTTGGAAGCCGCCATACCTGCGCCAGCTGCTACCATAGCCACACCAGCACCAAATCCAGCTGCACTGCCTGCCGTTAAAGATGGGCCTCCCGTCATAACAGAAGCAGCCAAGGCCGGAGCTTGCCATGCAAGAAACGCCAGCAAAATAGCAACCGTCACCAGTGACACCATAACCGTCAGTGCGTTATCAGGGTTCATTTCCATAAGTGGTGCATAAGAATTTAGCACATCAGGTATTATGGCCACCAAACAGGACATCACCATTAACTTTACACCATAGGCAATTACACCACCAATTGCCTTTTCGGCCAAAAATGAAGTCCATTTAGTTACACCAAATGGCACAAAAACCGTCAGCAAAGCACAAACCAAGTAGAACTCCACATAAGTCAGTACCACCTGAACACCTAATATTACATAGGCCAGACACCCAAAGACATAGGCTATAATACCAGCCAACAACATAGGCAGATTAGAGAGCACCTCAGTCATTCCTGTAAAATTTTTTTCAAAGGTAAGGATAGGCTCTAATGTCGTGATTCCCTGTGCCACTATGACAGAGGGATGCTGCATAATCCCCATGCCTCCACCCGAACCAATAACACTTCCTGCCATGATAAAGCTATTCTTGATGATACTGCAAAACATTCCCCAATTATTGAGCAGAAAGAGCCAAAAACCAATTTTTAAGCACTTCTGTATCATTATTTTGAAATGATCGCCATCATCTAGGTTAGTGAGAAAGGCCATGCAAGCATCAATTGTGGCTAACATCCAAAACGTGGCCATAACCAAGGCTTTTATCTGCGGCACACCGCCTGTTGCTATTGTTTCAAACTGATAACATATCTGGTCAAATACCGCTAATTCCATAGTTCCACCTTAGTCCTTAAAATCAGCCTGTCTTACTTTCAGGTCTTTCGGAGCCGTAAATTTAGGTGGAGCCATCTTCACAGTTCCATTTTCCACAGTTCCATTGCTCTTGTCTTCTTCTACCTCTTTTTTATGCTCATCTAGCTGCTTGGCCATTTTTTCAATGTCAGCTTCCGTCTTTGCATTTGCCTTATCTGCAGCCTCATCCGCAGAGTTTTCAGCCTTTGCAGCATCATCCTTTTTGTTGGTATGGCTTTCCTTCTGTACCGTCTGGACTTGAGCTTCCTCCGCCGGACTAGCAGAGGACTGGCCTAAGTAAAAAGCAATCCCACCAATAATCAACAACAACACTAACATCATAAGGATCTTGTATTGCCCGAATAACTCCAAAAGTCTTGTCATACCCCGTCACTCCCTTTAATCCTGAAAATCCGCCGTGTGGCTATCAACGCTGCCATGTGCTATCTGATGAAAATCATCCGTCTGGTAAAATTCTTCGGCTACTTTTTTACTCGCTGCATCCGACTGAACTACCTTTTCTAAAAAGAGGTTCTGCCCTTTCATGGAATCAGCCACAATGGCCTCCAATCGTTGCATTTCCTTAACCTGCAGCCCTGCAATCTGAGAGGCTGCCTGTGTCACTCCAACAATACCATCAGCATTCTGGGATGCTTCCAACAAAGTGCTCAGGGAATCCGTAGTCTTCTGCATTTCCTCAGGGGAAGCCAAGCCTTGGCTCATAATGCTTTGCTTAATGCCATTCTCTACCGTCTTATTGATCCTGTCTGCTTGGTCGGCATAGGCTTTAGCAGAAGCACCATTCCACTTAGTATAATCCGTGAAATTCTCATCAAACTCGGACATGGCTTTACGGTAGTCCGTGCCGATGGCGTTGACACTGGTACGGATTTTGTTCATTTCCGTGACCATTTCCTGCACCTGCCGGACACTTGAAGAAAGCTGGGAGGGATCGAGCTTTGCCAACTGCTTCAGCTGGGCATCGAACTGCTCCAGCTGCTTCTCATAGGATTTTATGAGCTGCAACTTGTTGGCCAGGTTCTCAGAATGGTTTGTTGGGTCATAAACCACCATTGCCGAAGCCGGTGCTGGCATATAAGCCGCACTCCCCCAAAAGAACGCCGTAGCTGCTGCAACTGCACCTGCATTTTTCTTCCAATTTTTCATGAAAACCATCCTCCTTATGCTGACTGATGTCTATTATTTTTCAAGTTCTCGATATACTCAATAACTTCCGGCATCCCCTTGTATTCCATCCAATGCTCATTGAACTCATCCTGCGGATAGGCTGCCAGAAGTTCCTTTACCTTCTTCTGATCTTCCTTGCTGGCACTAGCCACATAGGACAAGGTAAAAGGCATTTGCTCCAACCCCAACTCAAACAAGCGACTGTTTCGGTCGGACTTATAGTAATACTGCCGCTGCTGGGTGGCCGTGGCAATAAGCCACCGTTCCTTGGTGTTCAGGCTGAACATCTTGTAAATCTCATCATTGCTTGGGTTCGTTGCACTTGGATTCGGCAGGAAAATCTTTGTCCGGCAGCTTTCAATGATGGCCGGGGCAATCTTGCTATGGGCAATGTCTTCAAGGTTTTGCGTGGCGAAGACCACCGACACATTGTTTTTACGCATGACTTTCAGCCATTCCTTGATCTTCTGCTCAAACAGAGGATTGTCTAAGAACACCCAACACTCATCCAGCACCAAAATAGTAGGCTTGCCCGTGCAATTCTGCTCCAGCCGATGGAAAATATATTGTAGTGTCGGCATGACTGCCGACTTCTTTTCCATCAGCTCCTCCATTTCAAAAACCTGCCAATTCCCATAGGTCAAGGAATCATGCTCACTATCAAAGAGACGGCCATAAGCGCCACCCTCCGGGTTCGAGGCCGAAGCCGTGGTAAATGTCTTCAAGGCATCCCGCAGCCGTTCATCTTGAAGCATCAGGCAAAGGCCTGTCATAGTACGCTCATCCTCCGGCGCAGTGGCCAGCTTATTAAGAGCCGTCCAAACTTCTGCCTTGTCCGTGGGGGTAATCTTGTCTAGCCCTTCCTGCGCGAGAATCTGCAAAATCCACTCCATTGCCCAGTTTCGCTCATTTTCGCTGTCAATATGCGCTAAGGGCTGGAATGACAAGCTATCCTCATCCTCATTGGCCAAGTCATAGAAAGAACCTCCTACGCCAGCCGTAAGTGCCCTTGACGATCCGCCTTTATCAAAGACATAGACCTGAGCATCCGGCACGCCTCGGAACTGAGCCTCAATCGTGTTCAGGAGAACCGACTTACCCGCGCCCGTCAGGCCGACCACCATTGTATGGCCAACATCCTTCACATGAAGGTTAAAGCGGAAAGGTGTACTGCCCGATGTCTTGCAGCGCATAAGCGGAGGCGTGTTCAGGTGCTTGTTCCACGCCTCCCCTGCCCATACTGCAGACAAGGGAAACATATGGGCCAGATTCAGACTGCTCATAAGGTACTTGCGGATATTGTTCCGTGGCATACAGGGAACCGAACTCATCCAAGCATTGACGGCATTTGTGGTTTCATGAACCGTAGTGAAACCTCGACCATTGATGGTTTTTTCTATCATACGCACACGCGTATCGACTTTTTCCTTGCTCTTGTCCATTACTACGATAACCTGCGTGAACTTGCCAAAGCTGACCACATCCCCGCCAAGCTCCTGTAAGGCCATTTGAGCATCATCATATTTTTCCAGCGCGTCCGTGTCCACCATAGCACTCTCACTTTTCGTGATGGCTTCTTTCAGCTGTGTCCAGATAGATTTCCGGCTGGCGAACCATTGCCGCCGGTAATTTTCTATCTCGTTTTGGGCATCCACCTTATCCAGCGGTAGATACCGCGTAACCCACCGATATTCAAAATCCAAGCGATTCAGGGCATCCAAGATCCCCGGCGTGGATTCCTGCGGGAATCCCTTGACTGATACAATCCCCAAATGGTAATCACCAAGTTTAGGATGAAGCCCACCATGTAAAGGCGTGTCTGTGAGATACTGATTCAGGTACTCGCAGAACATCTTGGATTTTCTGACCTTATGCTTCTTTGGCGATATGCAAGAATGCAAATAGGTCAATGTTTCCTCGGCATCCAAGGCATGACACTCCGGCATGACCTCACAGAACAACTGGTATACCCGCTGCACTTCCGTCTTGAAATTTTTAAGATTCATTTCAATGCGATCATGTTCGGCATCCGTCACTTCCTTCTCATCAATGAAAATCTTGTTGAACTTGTCGTATTTGTCCTTGGGAGGCAAGTAGAGAAGGGTGAAATAATAGGAACTTTCATAATATCTGCCGGAATCAGCAAAGGCAGCCATACGCTCCGAATCAATCAAGGCCGTGCATACATCCGGGAACTTCCTTGCTGCATACTGCTTGCTTTGTTCCCGTCTTGCCTCGACTTGGAGGCACCAGTTACCGCCGATACGGCGCAAACAGTTATTGAGCCGGGCCACTGATACCACCAGTTCATCCTCCGTAGAGGAATCCAAATCAGCCCCACGATAGCGGAAAGACTGCTGGAGTGAACCATCATGGTTGAGGATGATTCCATCCTCGATCATGACACACCAGCCAATGTAATCCTCTAGGCCGGAGGCATCCTTTCTATATTCTCGTAAATTTATCATCTAACGAACCTCGTAATACTTTCTGTCATTGATATGTCGCTTCAATGCCTCGAAGAATTGCTCATCCTTCTTGGCAAAGGACAGGGCAATTACATGAAGGAACACATTGACCAGAATCAGGGGATAGCACTTCATCATCACGAAGGATGCTGCAAAGGTGCCATTGAGCAAAAACAAGTCTCTCGGA
Organism: Pseudoselenomonas ruminantium; assembly: GCF_900113715.1. GTDB lineage: Bacteria > Bacillota > Negativicutes > Selenomonadales > Selenomonadaceae > Selenomonas_A > Selenomonas_A caprae. Next base: position 13,529 of record NZ_FOQK01000028.1, read on the forward strand.
ATACCACACATCAGGACTGGCTTCGTGAGTGACTGATGAATCGGGACAACAAAGCCCTTGGCGCGTTCTGCCATATTCAAGACCTCCTAAAAAGCAAGCAAGCAAATCAAGCAAGTTTCCTCGTTACATATTCCCCGCCTCGGCAGCCGTCCACTGCCAAGACCTCCTTTATCAAGCGGCTTTTGGCCGTTCTCTCAATATAGACAATCACATCCACCGCCTCGCCAATAAGTGCACGAGGAGGATTCGGAATCACCTCCTGAATCAGCTGTTCCAGACGGATAAGGCCAGCCCCAGCACTATCCGCGTGTATAGTTGATATTCCCCCGGGATGACCAGTGTTCCATGCTTTGAGCAAATCCAATGCAGCCCCGTCTGTTACCTCACCTACTATGATACGGTCAGGGCGCAGTCTCATGCAGGAACGAACCATTTGCCGCATGGAAAACCCTTCCCTCTGCCGTAGGAAAATAGTATTGGAGTAGTCACATTGAAGCTCTGCAGTGTCCTCCAGTATCAGAAGGCGGGATTTTGTCTTGGCAATCTCCTGTAAAATAGCATTGGTAAGCGTAGTTTTGCCCGTTCCTGTACCGCCTACCACCAAGATATTCTTCCGCTTCCATACCATATCTAAGATAACCTGTTGCTGCTCCTCGGTCATAATTCCATTGGCCACATAATCTGATAAAGGAAAAATTACCTTCGCCTTTTGGCGAATGGAGAAAACAGGATTCACCGAACCCGGCGGGATAACAGCCTGTATTCGGCTCCCCCAAATAGGCAACTCCCCGGAAAGATACGGCTTCTGCTTGTTGATTTTATCCTGTGTAACCGTAGAAACAATAGAAATGAAGCGTTCCGCATCCACAGGCTCGATCCGGCGACCTGTGTCAATCATGCCCTCACCGACCCGCTCAATCCACAAAGACTTATCGCCGTTCAGCATGATTTCCACTACTCGAGGATCATCAAAATAATCAATGAATCCGTGCATTGCCGTCCGCAGCATTTTCAGCGTTTTGTCCCGCTGGGCTTGCTGTTGCCGAACTTCCAGCAATTCCGCTTCCTGTGCTATCATCCTTCTTCTTCACCTCCTTCTGGCGTTCACGCTCTGCAATCAATCTATCGCCACGAGCTTTCAAATCCCGTGCCTGGCTACTTTCAGGATCTTGGAAAATATCCTTCCGAGAATCCAGAAGCCCAACCAGAAGCCCTGCATCCACGGAATCCCCCAAGACCATTTCCACCAAGCCACCTTTCTTTATCAGGCGGTGAGTACGCTCTTTGCGTTGCTTGGCGGACTCTTTCTTTTTCTCCTTGGCAATCTGCATCCGCAGCTTGGCCATGCGGGCTTCCAGTTTCTCCAGATGTGTCAATTCTTTGTCATTATCGCTCATATTTTGCACCTTTCTAAGGAACTTTTAATACTAGGTCGAATCAAAATAATCTCTACAAGTATTATAATGGTTATTACAAGAATTATCAACCTAAATCAAAAATCTACACTAAAATCTTCCTGTCCTTCCATAAATGTTCCCGATGTCAAATCGGTAAAGCCATCCGGCTGGGTGAAATCGTCCTGCGGAGAATCATCCCCGGCCTTCGCCTCCGCATCCTCATTATTTTCATCTGCAGCCGATTCCTTTGCAGCTTCTTCATTTGTGGCATCCCCGGAAAGCTTTATTCCTAATGCAGCATCAATCTCTGCATTCATGGCCTCCTGCTGCTCCTCCTCAAATTTCGCTATTTTCTTCTCACTCTTGGCAATAAATTCAGCTTCTGCAATTTCATCCATTTTTTCTTTGATCTCCCGCAGGTATCTAGCCTTCTCCGTCTTTTCCTCATCCATTGCAGTCAAAGCAGCGCAAATCTCCGCTTTTCGTGCCTTGCGCTCCTCCAGCGCATATAAAGAATCTGTTGGAACCTCTGCCTGCAGCCTTTTCATAAAGTTGCTGTCCTTGAAGTATCGGATTTTCCGGCACTTAATCGGTGCTCGTCCAGCCACAAAGATAATCTCCGTTTCACCATCCAGTTCAGATATTTGTGCTGCTGTCATCAAATCCTTGCCCTTTTCCTGTACGTTATAGGAGTTCTCTCCTAGAAATTGCAGCAGGTCATTTCGGAAGGTACGATTTTTTACCTCAATCGTCTCCTTGCCCATCATCTTGGACATATACTCTGGCGTTTGATCATCATTCGGCGTATGGAATACGCGAATGTGGCAGTTATCAATGATACTGGTACTCCGGCCATACATGTGTTGAGCAAAAAGCTGGTTAAGTCCTTGAATTATGATGAATGCCCTAAGGCCATACCCTGCAATGTAACCCAGCGACTTCTCGAACTCCACAATACGCCCCAATGCAGGAAACTCATCCAAGAGCAATAACAGTTTGTGATTGTAGTCCGGGGCAGGCTGGCCATCCTTAAAGGCCATGTGCTCCGTGAGCCGTTGATATATCAGCACTACAATGAGCCTGAAAAACTTGGCCATACGCTCCAAGTCAGACGGTGGCACAATAAGATACAAGGAAACAGGCTTATCAGCATACATTAGGTCACGAATAGAGAAAGATGAATAGCTGGTATTTTTTGCCAGTATAGGATCGGAAAAATCTTTTAGCAACTCCTCTACCGTGGACATAATACCTGCAAATTCTTTTTCCTCCTTCTGTAAGAAGGTATAGGCTTTCTGCTTCACAAAAGGATGAACTCCATCCGCAGCCCCGTATGCTTCCTGTAAGAATTTTTTCTGTTCCTCCGTGTCCCCGTGAATAGTCACCGCCATTTCCCTGAGCCGCTGGCGAATTGGAATCTCACCAAACACGAATCCCAGCACATCCCCGAAAGAGGCATCCCCCTTCTGTATGTACTTTAGATGCAATACTACACCCTCTATCATTGAAGCAGCCAAATCCCGCCAATGATCGGGCTTGTCGCTTCCATCTGGCCGGGCAATGGCATGGACAATATTGATTGTGTCCTTGATTTCATCCTTGGTATAGAGCCGAATTTCATCCAAGGGATTAAACCCCGCGCTACCCTCATCATTGGTCGGATCAAATTTTATGACCGTTTGATGTAGTTTATTCTTGCGATACCCCGAAGTGATACTGTATATCTCACCCTTAATATCTACAAACACTATGGATTCAGACCATGATAACCCCGTAGGGACTACCAAGCCGACACCTTTACCGCTTCGCGTTGGTGCTACTACCAAAGCATGACGATTATCATTGTCCCTTAAATAATAGCCATCCTCCGTCTTGCCAAGGAAAACTCCCTTGCCATCCAGCAGCTTAGCCTCCTTGATGTCCTCACGACTTGCCCAATGAGCCGTTCCGCAACTTGTAAGCGGTTTCTTGATCAGAACACGCCGCAGAACCGCTACAATCACCATTCCGGCCCCGAAGCACATACCAATGATGGAGAACCCCATAGCAAATACTCGAGGGGCATCCTCATAGAACTTAAAAAACCACACCCAAAAATCCCAAGGCGGATAAATAAGCCTCTGCCCAAGAGAAAAAATAGGGCTACCAAGCAATGGTTGGTAGCCCAGCTTAACCGCAAAATATTCAGTAGCTGCCCAATTCCCGATGAGCAGAAAAGAGAGCAATACCCCCAAAAACAAACGCTTTATGCTCTTTTTATCCATACGCATCAACCCTCATACGGCTCAAGCACCAAGTCTTTGTCTACAATGATATTGAACTGATAACCGGGGCGAATGATGATTGTTGGCTGGATATTGAGATTCTTTTGGGTAATGGAATTTACTGCCTGTGCTATGTTTTGAGCTGCACCTTTTCCAGCTTCAGCCCCCCAGCTGTTATCATTTTTCCCTGATGATGTAGCTGCAGCCACACCCCCCGTGGCAACACCACCAAGCACAGCTGACCATAGTGCTCTACCGTAATGGGATTTCACCTTGTCTTTGAAGCCTGAATAACCTTCCCGGTCTCCTCCTACCATATTGCCCAAGAGAATAGACTTGCCATTAGGGAAAATCATACGGTTCCAAATAACCAATGCTCTTTTCTGTCCAAAAGTAGTCTGGGAATCATATTTACCGATGATTTTCGTCCCCTGCGGGATAAGGAGATACTGTCCCGTTGTCGTATCATAGACATTCTCCGATACCTGACCGATGATATTTCCCGGCAAGTCTGAATTAAGACCTGTAATCATAATGCCAGGAATGATTGTCCCGGCAAATAACTGATAATCAGACAGCTTATCCTGCATGAAGTAGCCGGAAAACGTCTCTGTGTCTACTTTCTGCCGAGTAAATGCCTGTTTGGATAACTGCTTGTTCTGATCCTCATCCATTTGCGCCACCTGCTGCTGGTCGGCCAGCACCTTGGCATCATAAGCCTCGTTTGCCGATACTGTCCCTCCCATCAACATCATGGACACCGTGCCCGCCAGTACGGCACTTTTCAGCGATTGTCTGGAAAACCCTGTCATTTCTTTTCCTCCTCGTCCAATTTGAAACCAATGGGGCTTTGATTGGCAGCCATTTTCTCTTTCTGCTTCTCTGCCTCAATTTTCTGCTCCGGCGTAAGCCCACCACGAGCTGCCCCCATGTTTGGAGCAGCTACTCTTGGCATGGGCGTTGTCCGTGGCGTGTAGTTGCTGACAGGAATCCTTGTATAGGCTGGAGCTGGCCGCCGTTCCGGCTCAATGTATTCCACATCATCCTCCGGCTTTTTCAATTTCTTCTGCTTGGATTTCTTTTCGCCGTCCGACTTTTGATCATACTTCTTTGTTTTACTGTCCCCGTAGCTATCCGGCGCATTTTTTAGATGCTCTGGGCTGGTATCAACCGTCTCAACCTGAGATCTATCCTGCTGCTTATTCTTTTGCGCCGTAGATGCCGTAGAAATGCCATAAACAAAAGCCACCGTGAAGATGAGAGCCACCACGCCCAAGCCAATCATCACATTTTTCCGGTTAAATGAAGTGGTTCCCTCCGGCTTTGCCGTCAGTTCCAAATTTTCCCGCAGCTCCTCCTCTGGCACCTCATCCTTCCTATCGTTGCCCTTGCTGGATGACGGGATATATTCCTTCCATCTGCTCAGAAATGACATATCCTTACACACTCCCCCGCTTAATCATCACTTTTGTTGTGCCGACCATCAGCTTGCCAGTCTTGAAGATCCGATCAATCACATAATAGCCACCAACCACTCGATAATTAACCAAAATAGTCTTGCCGTGCTCCTCTATCATGAAAACAGGAGCAACGCTACTCTTGATCTCTGGTTTCATCTTGAGATAAGTCTTCTGCCCATCATCAAAGGCCATTTCTGGCGACCATGAGAGGGACTTTTCCGAAATCCTATATCCAAAATGAAGATTCATGGCGTTTACCGTCATCATATTTTCAATGTCTCGCTCCCTAATCTGCCTATTGAGCTGTTCCCTGCTTGTTTCAACCACCCATGAAACCATAGGATTGTACCGCTGCCCAGAAATAGCATGAATCTGATATGTCCTCATATTGGTATTGATAATGATGTTTGTGGAAAGCCCACGTTTCACGGGCTTTACATAAACGTGCTCCGTCCTTAATGCCCCAGATCCTGCAGAACTACGGTCAATTACCCACCGTGTTGTATCGCCGGCCCCAACATAGGTCACTTTTTCCCCGGGCTGAAATTTAATATCTGTAATAAAGCCATCCTGACAGTAGATCTGATAGGTCTCATGCGGTTCATACTTAAACTCGACTTCCAGCCCGAAAGAAGCTGCATCATAAGGATTCTGGATATAATCTGCCGTCCCATCCTCTCCGGCCACAGGCGTTCCCAGCGATTCCAAAGACTTAGCCTGTGCTGGTGCTTCTCCAGAAAATAACAGGGAACTTGCCACCAAGGCGGCTACTGCCAGATATTTCTTCTTGTTCATCATCTTATCTCTCCTTGCTCCATGAAATATCATCAAGATAGATTCCGAAAGGATTATGCTGGATAACCTCCTCCGATGTCGGGCGCGACAACTTTACTGTAACAAAAGCCGTCATAGTATATTCCGATTCCAAATCCACCTTATCAAAGACCTTCTCTTTCCAACGCACCTGATAGGTCAGATTCTTGCCGGTCTGCTTAGTAATACCAATGATTTCTACATCCGTAGCCTTGCCATCTTTGATGTCCTGCAAGGGATGTTCGTCCTTCATCAGCTCTCCCAACTTCTTTTCACCGCTTTTTGTCAGGAAATACTTCACATCGTCCCCATTATGACGATATTGAACAACATCCTTGGGAACCATACGCAGCTTCATGATGGTTTGGCCAAGGAAATATTCGATTGATGATTCTTGTACCACATATTCCTGACTGGCCTTAGTCACATTCCCTGCAGCCCCCGTTTTGTCTACATCCACATAATAGGGAACTGCTGCCGGGCGCGAACTGGCGTAGATAAGCCCTCCTCCCAAGAAAACCGAAAGAGTAATGGAAGCAAAGGCCATAAGCCGCCAGTTGGCTGCTCGAACTACTGCAGCCCCCATTGTCCCTTCATAACGCTTCCGGGCAGCATTGAACCGATTTTCTGGCTCATCCATTTTCGCCGTATGAGGAAGCGGTCTTTCGTCAAATTCTGTTTTATGTTTCATCATAACCTCCCATGAATAGCCAAACAGCGACAGTTACCTGCCGCTGTCTTAATCTGATGGGCAATTTAGCCGCCAAACGATGCAATAAAGGATGCAACACCTAAAGCAAGAGCAAGACCACAAATACCCTGTAAAAGGCGTCTACCAGCTCCGCCGCCTTCACCGCAGGCAATAGCAATACCCGTGATGACTACGATGATCGTGCAGACACCAGTTGCCACTGGCCCAGTAACAGATTCCTGAATGGTTTCCAGCGGCCCTTCCCATGGCATACCAGCATAGCAGCGCGATGCTGCAGCCATAAAGCCTGTTGTCATGCTGGGAACTAATACTTTGGAAAGACTGTTCTTCCTTTTTACAACGCGTTGTAAGATGTTCCTGTTAATCTCCTTTCATGACTAGAATCATCATTACAGTAATCATTATAATACTAGGTCGAACTATTTTCAATAGAGAAAAGATAATTTTTATTATAGTTAATAGTAAAAAGCATCGAGATATAATCATAATTATAGAGATATGTAAGAAAAAGATAATTATAGGTATTAAAATATTATTAAAAGGTATGATAAAAAAATGGACATTAATTGAATAATAATTTATAATATACATATATTGCAGAGGAGCATTACGCTTTGCAACGAGAAGGAGACAGATATGGAAGCAAAAAAAGGTATTCCCAAATCTCACCTATCCGAAATCATGGGCGATCGAAAACTTCGTATCGCTGACGTGATAAGATGTACCAAGGTTGGAAGAAACACTTGTGCCAGAGTTTATCAAGAGAAAGACATGGAGAAAATGACACTGGGCACCTTCATTACGTTATGTGATGGTTTAGGTGTTTCACTCAACGAGTTGTTGGAGTATCATCCTTTGAAGAAGTACAACCCCGAAACTCAACAATGTGAAGACTATGAATAAGAGAGAGGATGTCTTAAATGACATCCTCTTTTATTACTCTATTTATAAAAACTGTATTAAAAGATATATATAACTGTGTTTATTTATATATGATGTATATAATAATATAATTAATACATAGATAATAAAAAATATATTAATTATCTGTTGTGTAGACAATACGTATTAATTAATGAATAAAAAAATAATATATATTTAATACAAAAGCAAACAAGCAAAAAGTACAAGAAGCTATGGATGATCAAAAGAATATCAGGTGTAACTTTTTGTGAAATAGCAAAAATTATGCTTGACAAGCAAATATACATGTGCTATTTTTTGCTATTCTTTATAACAAGCAAAATATTTAATATGCTTTCTGAGCTTCGCAGCCCTTGTCTGGCGCGGGTTCCCAGCTCTAACTATCACAAATTGGCTTCGAACTATCACAAATTGGCCACGAACTATCACAAATTGGCTTCGAGAAATGGCCGTTTTGTGATGTAAAAAAAGAACTATCACAAATTGGCTTTTATTATCCACAATTTATCCACAGACTTATCAACAAGTTTATCAACAGTCAGGAAATTTATAGGATTTTATAGTCAGAGGTTGAATCATTTTGCTTATAGCTTGTACCAATAATCGGGATAGGGCTTGGCTAACATTTTGAAAATCTGGTTTATGATGTATCACATATTGGACACAATTAATAGTATACTGTTTTAGTATACTATTAATTGGTAAGGGAAAGAGCCGATTTGTGATAGTTTATAATTCGTTGTGGCCAGGTATGATAAGGGATGTATAGTTTCATGGTTTTGAACATGTAGATTTGCATTCGTTATAATTGAAAAGTATTAAACAGAAATCATGATGAAATATATTTAACATTTTTCATGTTAAATAGTTGACATTATAAACTGATGTTCATAATGTCAGAGCAATATTACTGACTGGCCGGGAGAAAATCTTTGCCAGTTTTTTAATACACTTTTTAATACATATACATTGCATTAAGACATAAAACATGGTATAATAAAAAAGAAGCTGATGAGCCGTGGATCTAACTTCTGCTTATCAACTTCCCTTCAAGTTGCGAGAAATAGCCGTGAGGCGGTTCTCGGCATAAAGGTATAGGAGAATATAGACGGATACAAAAAAAGCCCTCTGCGAGCCTGTGAGAGCTTCAAGAGAGCTTTTTTCTGCCGGATATGAAATTGTGTTAATTTATCAGACGGGAAGCGGTTTGGCCGTCTCTTGTCGGAGAGGACTAGATATGGAGTTTAGATGCTTGCAGGATTTTTCCAAGCTGGTTTCCTGCTCTGATATTGCAGCTGAGTACCAGACGTCAAGAGCCACGGTGTATCTGTACTGCAAGAAAGGGAAAATCAAGGAGTGCGTGAAAACAAGACACGGCTATCTGATTGATCCTACTGCCGTGGAAGGTATCTGGGCTAAAAGGGAAAAATAAAAAAGGTGCCTTCATGAGGGAAAGACACCTTTTTCGTAAAGATTATTACCCCATAGGGGACTTTATGAAAAGTATAGCAAGACATAAATCATTTTTCAAGAGTAATACTTAAATATTAATTTATGTATTACTTTGGCATTACAACAGTAATAGGATGATATATAATATATATTTATTAAAATATGTATTATATATAGTATTAAGAGACTTTGTATTAAGAAAATAATATATTTTAAATACAAAATATATTAAATGGAGATTTCGTATGGTAGATAACAATGATATTTCACTTATGAATGTTCATCCGCTTAATCCGACTAATCAGGTAACAAAAGCCAATTATCTTATCGAGGGTAATTATAATATGAGCCTCCCTGAATCAAAAATAATGGAGGCTGTTCTTTCCATGTTGGATGAGAACGAAGAAAAAATGAACTACATAGAAATCGACACAAAGGAACTGTGTAATTTTGTCAAAGTAAACCTGCGTGAGCTTAAAGAATTTACTTTAGATATGGTAAAAAAAGCCGTGGTATTTACTGGTAGGGATGAAGATGGAACGGAAAAATTGATACAAACCACATGGTTAGATTCTGCCGTTTATTATCCTGCAAAGGGAATTGTTCGGTTGAGAGTAAGTGAGGAATTAGCTCCGTATCTTTTAGGTCTTAGACATCGAAAACTTCCTTATACGAGATTCGCAGTCGATGAACTGATTTCGGTTACTTATTATACAAAAAGAATCTATGAACTAGCTATGCAATACAAGAAAATCGGCAAACGGCCAGAAATGACTATACAGGAATTTAGGCAGAAGTTGGGCATTGATGACAATAAATATGCGTTGTTTGCACACTTAAAATCAAGAGTTATCGATCCTTCTATAAAGTCTATTGCAGGAAACGAAAAAATGCCGTATCTTGTCAGCTATGAATTGATAAGAAGCGGACGCGCATATAAGAGTATAATCTTTTATACGAAAAAGAAAACTGTTTATATGGATAGCCTTAGTGATAATAGTACAGAAACCATAACAACGGCTAAAGATATTCAAAAAATGGAAATCGAAAAAGTAAGAGAATATCTTCGTGGTTTTGGTTTTGATGAAGCAGTGCAAAATGGTTATGATGAAGGACAATTAAGGTTTATTGCCGACCTACTCTACAAGAAAATCAATGCAAGTGTTCTGAAAAAATTCCTTAGCGAAAAAGGTTTTGACTATGTGAAAAAAAATAATGACATTGCTTTGCAAAGAATGGCCAATGGCGGAAAAAGCTATGGTGCAATTCTGTTCTCTGCGCTGAAAGGTGATTATGCTGGCGAAGCAGAAGAACAGAGGAAGAGACAAGCGCAGATGCAGAGCAATGGCAAGACCAAAACTGCAGAAGAAATCAAGGAACTGATAAAGCGTAATGAAGAAGCATACGCTCAGCAAGATAAAGAAAAATTCTCTGATGAGGTAACGATAATCAACGATATAGAAATTACATTCTTAAATCGAAGCATTGCTAGAAAAGGAGATTGTTCAGAACCAGCTGCGCATCGAATTTATTTAAAACATAAAAAAAGCACTGTGCCAAAGATAAGAGAAGCAATTAAGTTGCTGGAAGCTGGCAAAGAAATCCCGGTCAATTTCTTTAAGTAAGTTGGCCGGGATGAAAGGAATCAGGTGGGAGTTTTGGAAAAGAAAAGATTTTTCAAAGAAGAACCACATCATAAAGTATGGTGGGTTGATAATAGCGATACTGTTGGTGTGTGGAAATTTAGCTTTGATAAAAAAACGATATTCAATCTTTTTCAAGATTATCCTTATAAACTAACTAAGGAACAGAAAGAAATATTTGACAGTGAAAATCCAGATTGGAAAGATTTCTTTTCTGATAGACGATAAGATCTGTGAGAGCATCCCTAGCGAATTTTAATAGCGTTAGGGATGTTTTGGTATATATAAAAAATGGTTTTTGATATAATGGATGTATCAAAGCTGATTTGATGTTGAGGATGGGCAATATGATACAAGGTGTTCTGTTTATTATGGCAGCTGGATTTCTTTTAGGTGTGGTTGTCGTTATTATAGGTGGTGCCTTGGGATTCGTGAAAGGTATCATTGATTTTTTCCGCGGTAAATGATCTCTACTTTTCTAGTGGGCTTGTTTTTGCTTTCAGAATGGATTGCACTGTAATCATTCTGTTTTAGCACCGGGGCAATGGAGAGGCCAGGCATAATGTGATATTTTTGATGGCAATGTCGCGGATGGACCGGATGTGGCAACAGGCAGTGATCAGGAATTTTTGTTAATTCGAAGATGCTGCGAAATTTGTGTTGTTCCCTTTCAACGAGGGGGCAGTCGTGGTATAATATCAGAGGGAGGAATGAGATACGCGGTGTCCTCCCCTTTGGGAAGGCGCACTTATGAGTTTCTCAAACCTGCGGTTCGAGAAACTCGTGCTTACAGGCCGCGCAAGGCGCGGTAAATGTTTTACTAATGGGAGGAGGTGAACTCATGGCAACGTATCATTGTTCTGTGAAGCATGGCAATGTTGGTAACGCTCGCCCTCATGCAGATTATATCTGCCGAGAGGGCAAGTTTGGCACTGCCAAAATGAAAGAGCAGTTAGTATACAAAGAATCTGGCAATATGCCATCCTTTGTATTAGAAGACCAGCAGGATTATTGGTTGGCTGCCGATGAGTTCACCAGAATCAACGGCAGAACATACGAAGAATTTGAAGTTGCTCTTCCCCAAGAGCTTTCGGATGAGGACAATTTGAAGCTGGTCAAGGCGTTCATAGCTGAAGAGATAGGCGAGAATAATGCCTATACCTTTGCCATTCACTCTAAGCCCGCAGCGAATGACAACGAGCAGCGGCAAATCCATGCCCACATCATGTTTTCTCCTAAAGTTCAAGATGGAATTGAACGAACCCGTGAGCAATTTTTCAAGCGTTATAATGCGAAAGAGCCGGGCCGGGGTGGCGCAAAAAACGATACACGTTTTAGCACCCTTCAAGGCAAACTGGAAATTGCTCGTGTCCGTCTGAACTGGGAGAAGAAGATAAATCGTGCCTATGAGGAGCACGGTTTAGAACACCGCGTTTCTTCAAAGTCTCTGGCCGTCCAGTATGCAGAGGCTTTGATTAATGGCGATAAGGACAAGGCTTTTGTTCTGGATCGCCTGCCGCAAGTTCACCTTGGCCCTAAACTTACCTACACTTCTCTGCGTGAAGCAGCAAAGTATGTTGACCAGAGAAAATACTATCTGGAAGATGCCCCGAAGAAAGTTCGTCATAACTTCATAGCTCGTCAGGAAAAGAAACTGGCAGAAGAAATTATCATCAAACGCAGAGAGCGTATCCTTACCTTGAAGGAAAATCTTGAAATCAAGGCACAGGAACGCTCTGTTCGTGATGAAATGGCTGAAAAAGTTCTGGCTGAACCAGTTATTGAGCGGCAGGATGAAAGTTCACGGGATATTGAAAAGCAGCTGGCCACGCAGCTTACTTTGTCCCGGGCAGAAATTTCCGCTGCAACTAAGGAGCTTCAACATTTCCGCCAGCAGAAAGAGAACTACATCCTTTCTGATCAGAAGATTAAGGAGCTTGCTAATGACATCTACACGAAGCAGGAAACCAAGCGTATTAGAACGCAGGTGACTAAGTGCAAGGAAGACATGGCAGCCCTTAACAACCTTAAAGCAGAATGGAGCGAAAAGGCCAAGGCTGGAACGCTTACCCCAGAGCAAGAAAACATCTATAAGCAGCAAGCAAAAATATTGCAGGAAGCCTATGCGAAACGTAGCGAAGGACTGAAGGAACGCATTGAAAAGATGAAGCAATCCTTGGCTACAGAAAAGGCGCAAAAGGCAACGCAGGAAATTGCCGATTCTATCCGTAAGCGCGTGGATATTGCCCGCCAGCGAATTGTGGATAGAAAAGAACGCATCAATAATTTGAGAGCGCAGAGCTTTATCCTTAATTCCTCCCGTGCCAGCTTGATTGAAATGGAAAAGTTTGCTCATGAAAAGAACAAACTTTGGAACCGTGCTGAAAGAAATAGCCTTGATATTGAGAAAATCAAGGCTATCAAAAATCCGCATGAACGCTTGAAACTCATTCGTTCTAAGCTTGTGGAAATGAATTATCAGCAGCGTGGGCTGGAATACAAGACATCGAAGCTCAACCGATTCATGATGAAAAAAGAATTTGCCGTAAATGCAGCCAAGAGTGTTTATACGCATGGCCAGTATAAACAGTATTTGAAATTAGGTCAGGAGATTGAAAAGTTACAGAAAGAATACCTCCTTGCTCCCGGCAAGTCGGAGCTGAAAGAGCAGCTTGATTCTAAGCTGCAGAAACAGCAGGATATGAAGGTTAAACTTACAGATATTCTTTCTTCTGCTCATGCAAAAGCCAGCATTGAGCGTATGGTGGAAGCCCGTATGGAAAAGAATTATGTATTGGAGGCCAGAAAAACTGTGATGGCTGAAAATGTGCATGAGATCCTGCGGATGAAGGAAGAACTGACAGAAATGCGGGAACAGGCATCTAAGGATATTGCCCTTGAACGCCAGAAGGATGGACTGGAACAGGCTGCATCCAGCTTGATGGATAATATCAAGGAAATTGCCAATTTGCCAGAAGCACACGCATCTAGTGGTATATCCGTGCATCTTGGAGATTCATCTGACCTTCTCTTAAAAGATAAGACTTTGAAACGGACTGGCTATGAAAGATGATTTAGATACAAATAGGACTTTTAGTCCCTAAAATATTGTTTTTTTGTAAGATTCCTCTTAAAAGCTTCTAAAATCTATGATTTATGTCCGTTTCTAATGGAAATTTAATGGAAAAATGGTATGATGAAGGAGTATTGTGATGAGAGTAACAATCATAATTGCATGTCTGGTGCTCAATTTGATAGGTGGAGGAATGGCCTTTGCAAGTGAGCTGCCGGATGACACTCAATTTGACAGCATGTATTATTCGTTATCTGTTGATGATGAGCAAAGTAAGAACGCCCTTCAGAACTCGGCAAATTCCGAAGCTGGGGCGCAGGAATCAATGGATGGAAGTTTCCCGATGGCAACTTCCGATGATTTTACCCTTAGACTTGGGCAGTACATTGGAAGCGAAAGCGGGATGGGAAGTGACTATGGCAATTATGTGGCCGGCCTAATATTAGAAAACGCTTCGCAGTATGGTGTTGATCCAATACTGGCCGCCAGCCTTTTCGAGCAGGAAAGTCATTTCCGTATGGATGCAGTTTCGGGAGCCGGAGCGATTGGCATAGCGCAGCTTATGCCAGATACCGCTCAACAAATGGGGTATAATCCCTACATTTTGGAAGAAAACGTCAAAGGTGGCATTGAATATTTGAGCTATCAGCTGAAGCGATTCCAATCGGCAGGAGACTTACAGAATAGCTTTGCGATAGCTGCTTATAATGCCGGGCCTTATGCAGTTCAAAATTATGGTGATGTGCCCCCCTATACCGAGACAAGACGTCATGTAACAGCAGTAGCGAACAATTATGCAGACATAACCAATTTTACTGGAGGACTGTATCAATGAATGATTTGTCTGTGAATGAAGCGTATCAGGGGTTGATTATGCAACGTGTGGATGTTATTGATCGAGCTGTTATGCAGCGCGATGAATATCTGGAAAGGGAAAAGGCCTTGTCAGAACTTGAAATTATCTGTCAGGAGGCTGGGAAAGCTGATTTCTACCTCAACATGATTGATAAGCTGCAAAAATTCGAGTACCTGATGGCTTCAAATTGCTATGCGCTTGGTGTCCGGGACAGAATACAGATGGAGCGCATGGAAATCATTTGACAATATTGATACAATGCTAGAAAAGAGCGCATTTTGCGCTCTTTTCTTTTTCTCTATAATGATTGTATTAAGACATAAAACATGGTATAATACATATAGATTTTGATTCATGGGAGGTTTCTCTATGGAGCTGGATTTATATAAATTTCTGCAGACGGGCAATATTGTAATCTACCGCAACGGTGAAAAAGGTATCGTTGTCTTGGATGAGAACGAGCTGGATGCAGAAGGCCGGGCAAAGATTTATATTGCCCATGAGGAGTATAAGCTGGATGTGCGCCTAAACTATGATCTTGACCTTCGCGGTCAATGGTTTGGCGAGGACATCATGAAGATTGTAGAATCTGAGCTATCGACCATTCGTGATCATGGTCTTGATGCAGCTGCAGATGATGGTACAGTCCTATGGACACGCTCGGAGGAAAGCTATGAATGTAGCCATTGAGGAATGTAAGGAAATTATAGGACATCGCCAGTATTGGCTGCTCAATGACCTTGAGCACCGGGAGATTTTTCAATTTCTTTGGGATGATTGCGATACGCTGGAGGAATTTACCGACCTTCTGTATAGTGACCCGAATATTTGCAATACCAAGGCTGCAGCTTGGTTCCTGCATTATGATACGGATGCTTTTGCGGGCTTCCTTTCTCGGTGGTTTTCCCGGCAGCAGAAACAAAATTGTGTGGATAGTAAGCAAAAGTTCATTAGCCTTTCCAGTGATGGGATGAAAAGCATATTTCCTATGGCCATGCTTTTGACGGATTCTTATATTTACCGTGATGAAGAGGATTTCTATGTGGCTGTGGTTGAAGATGATGACTTCAATCCGTGGCTCTTTAATTTCCATTCTCTCGTGTGTGGCGATAATATAAGCGTTGAGGGGCATCGTTTGCAGGGAAACTATGCTATTTACTATGCCGAGGGGTATCTGGCCTTCTGGAAGCTTCCTGTGGCCGTCTGGGAGGCTATTATGGAATCAGGTATCTATGAGGATGTCCATGAGATTGGCGAGGAATATAATTCAGACTAGGTTTTTTTGAAAAAAGATATACATAAATCAAGATTATATACGTTTACAGGCAGATTCTTCAGGAGTCTGTCTTTTTTGTTGTCTTTTCTGGGCGTTCCCCTTCGGGTCGGGCTTTCGTGAATGGAGCCAGCGCGGCTGTCTCCACCCTTCGGGCTTCAATCCCTAACGCGGGGTTCGGGTTCGTGGCCTCTGGCAGCACGCGGCAGGCGGCAGACCGCGTGCTTTACGTTTGCAGCCGGACGGGGCCGGAAGATAGGTTGTACTATCGCCCGGCCAGCTCATAGGCCAGGAGCTGGCCAGGCTCCGTTACTTTTGTTTGCGCCTCGATGAGCAGGAGGCGCAAACATGGAAGCTTTCCCTGAACGGGAAAGCCAAAAGCATTTAATCTATCTTTTTTTTTGCCGGGGCAAAGCCTATCACCCCCTCCTTCCACCCGCAAGGCCAAGCCGCTTCGCGGTGCTGCGCAGCCTTGCGGGTTCCCTCCGGGCGCGATCCCTTCCGGCCATCAAAAAAAAAGAAAAACGCAGCAGGGGGTTCGGAAAGAACTCTCAAGCGCAAAAGGAGTGCTAATGATGAAAAATTACAACATGACCACAAAGACGGACGCAGAAATGCTTGCAAAGCTCTTAAACCTTCCTGAAAAGGCTCTGCAATCTCACACGTTGCAGGAGGTGATGACCTCCCCTATGGCCATCAAGGGCGTGGGAGAAAAGAGCAAGGAAAAATTGATGATGCTTAATGAACTTTCCCGCCGTTGGAACATGGAAACAAATCCCGTTGATACCATTCACGGCCCCGAAGATGTAGCGCATTACCTTTGGCCAAGATACAGGGACGAAATGAGAGAACATTTTGTACTGGTGCTATTGAATGCGAAAAATCACATCATAGCAACGCCAGTCGTATCCATTGGAAGCCTTTCTGCTTCTGTGGTACACCCTAGAGAGGTATTCAAGGAAGCTATTTTATATTCTGCGGCTTGTATGATTCTTGTGCATAATCACCCATCGGGCGACCCAACGCCGAGCCGTGAAGATAAAGCGGTGACGGAAAGACTGGTCAAGTGTGGAAAAATTATGGATATACCTGTTTTAGACCATGTGATTTTAGGCAGATTCCACTTTTTCAGCTTCAAGGAAAAAGGGTTGATGAATAACTAAACAAACAAAATGGAAAGCCCCGCCGTCAAGGGACGGCGGGGGAAGAAAAGGAGAACTGACACCATGAAAAAAATGATTGTACTTACTTTCGAAATTGACCACGAAAATTTTAAGATTTCCCCGCAAATCAGAAACATCGACAAAGAAAATTCCCTGCATGAAAAATATAAATATATCGGGTGCGATTTGGTGGACTGTAAAGACTTTGATATTGATGGTAAAACCTTTACAGTATGGTTTGACGATGAGTTTTTATTAAAAGGGCGAGCCGTTCCCACCATGCTATTAAATGAGGACGGATATAAAACCATACTTTGCAACAACCTCCTTTTTACTGGCTTCACGGATGAAGGCGAGGAAAGAGGCTTGAAGATGGACGAAGTGCATAAAATCATAGATTACATATACAATACACGGCAGGAACTCATGGACGAAGTTCACGCCATGATGAAGCAATAAGGAAAGCCACCAGCCACCGCGCCAAGCGCGGTAGCTGGTGGCCTTTTCCAAAATCGCCCCGCTTACGCGGGGATCATTGGGGTTCCGTGGTATAATAATACTGTGGTTATGCTACAAGGAAAGGACTTTGCTACATGAATGAGCTGCAATTAAAAGAACTCTCTGCCCTGCTTGATACATTGAATCAGGCTTTTGTTAAATTCACTGCTGAAGAATCATTAGAGCGTTATCGGGGGAGCATCCTTAAATAAGAGAAAGGAGGGAGCAAAAGCTCCCTCCTTTCTCTTATTTAAGGGCATTTATATCTGCTATATCTGTTATGTTAATCATTCCATCTTTTGCCTCTACTAAACACTGGTACCCACTCTTTAGTTTTATTTTCAATGTATATTCTTTATCAGATAATCCCCATTTTAGCGAATCACCACCTAAAAACCATCCTAATGCAGCCTTTTGTCTATTGAAATTTTTCTCATCATATTTTTCTAGTGTTTCCACATCAAAAAATAGATATTCTGTAAAACTATCAAATCTTAATGGTGCTACTAATCTATCGTATTTACGAATTATGTTGATTTTTTTATTATCTTTATCTATATCATACGGAAAATCTGATTTGATGATAGAAGGTAATAAATCTTTATACTCTTTGTCATTATCAAAATTAAAATTCTTTAAAATTTTTATGTATTTTTGTATTGTCGATACTACGGAATTTTTGTCGTTTACTTTCATGGATATAACACTGTATTTAGTATAAATATCCACCGTAGATTCTTGGCCTGCACGAGCTGCATATATTTCATCTATGGGGATTTGTCTCGGTGTATGTCCTTTTAATCTTAGTTCAAACGTATTATCTACTGCATATAGTTGAGCTTTATCTTTTCCCCATCTAGTGCCAATATCACAAATCAAATTACTGTTATTATTTTTGTATGTGACAATAGAATTGTCGAGAAGTCTCTTTTGTGTATCGATTATAGTAGGGATAGCCTCTGGATTATCAGGAAATGTATATTTTTCATTTCCTATTTCAATACATTTTATTAACAGCATCCATTTTCCTTGTTTTATTTCTGTGTTTAATGGATATATTTTATCAGAATGCTTAAAGAATAACATATTTCTTATTATATACATCATTCTTTGATTAGTTATAACAAAAACTCCACCTTCTGCATTATCTTTTCCCTGCTCACTACCCTTAACGATATACTCTATTGATTCATTACTTTTCAAAATTTCGAGGAGTGCTTTTTTTGTTTTTGGATTTTTCGCCATATATCCATGTTTATCTGCCTGTAATATCTGTTTTTCCCTATCTATTGGAGTTGTTTCTGTATTGGGTTCTAAATCAGCATTTAATTCTTTTGTTGATTCGTTATCGTCCCTATTTACATCTCCTCTAATGAGTGTAACTTCATTCCCACAATTATAACAAAACTTCGCATCGTCCGGCAATTTTGTCCCACATTTCACACAAAACATAAGAAAATCTCCTATTTATGTCAACTAAATTTCTCTCGACGAAAAAAGAGCGTATAAACGCTCCTTCTTTTTTATCTAATTTTGCTAAGGACTTCACCGGCGGACAGATTATTATTCTTCATGTAATCCAAAAGCTCTTGGTAATCATTCTGAGCCTTTTTGCTTTGAAGTGCGGCTAATTGTTCTTTTAGGGACTTGATTTCCTCTTTCTTCTTTTCGATTTTTGCTTCAATCGTTGAAATCTTTTCCTCATAGTTTGCTTTTCTTGCCATACTGAAAAACCTCCATAGTATATTTCAAATTTTGATACTTATTTTATTCTATATTACTGCTATTTATCCTTCTTTTTTTGATAAAATTGGTGAAATTTGCTTACTTTTATTCATCGCCCCTTTATACGCTCACAGATGGCCTAAGTGCATTATTCCTATGTGGGGTATATATTTATATGCGCAAATGAAAATACGAGCCTTACAGGGCATTCTGAGAGGCCGTTTTTGAGATAACCCGCTTTTTTAGTATACGGTTGCTTTTTCGGGGGGAGGGCGTTCCCCTTCGGGTCGGGCTTTCGTGAATGGAGCCAGCAGGTCTGTCTCCACCCTTCGGGCTTCAATCCCTAACGCGGGGATCGGGTTCGTGGCCCTTGGCAGCGCACGGCAGGCGGCAGACCGTGCGCTTTACGTTTGCAGCCGGACGGGGCCGGAAGGTAGGTTGTACTATCGCCCGGCCAGCTCATAGGCCAGGAGCTGGCCGGGCTCCGTTACTTTTGTATGCGCCTCGATGAGCAGGAGGCGCATACATGGAAACTTTCCCTGAACGGGAAAGCCAAAAGCATCTAATCTATTCTTTTTTTTGCCGGGGCAAAGCCTATCACACCCTCCTCCCAGCCACAAGGCCGAGCCGCTGCGCGGTGCGTGGCAGCCTTGTGGCTTCCTTCAGGGCGCGATCCCTTCCGGCCATCAAAAAAAAGAAAAATTCAGCAGGGGGCAACGAAAAACACCCCCAAGGGAGGAAATCACCATGAAGAAGGATATTAAAGCAGAAGTTATGAAGATGGTCACTGAAAAGATTGCAACGAGCAAACGCCTACCATGGGACAGCGGACTGCTCAACAAAGTGCTTATGCCGGTCAATGCTAAAACCATGAAAGCCTATCGGGGGATCAATATGCTGATTCTCTCCTTCTTAGGAGCCGGGGAAACCAGTGAATATGTTACCTTCAATCAGTGCCAAGAATTAGGCGGGAAAATCAAGAAAGGCTCCAAGTCCTTACCTATCGTCTATTGGAACCGTTGGAACAAGGTAGAGAAAAGACCTGCCGAGGATGACGATAATCCTGATGATTGCTATGCGTTCCTTAAATTTTATAATGTGTTTGAGGTTGAAGCCCAGACGGAAGGACTGGAGCGTAAGCGGCAGGTCATCACCCGCGATAACCAGCCACTAGAGGAAGCCGAAGCCTTTATAGCGACCTTTGCAGAAAAGACGGGTGTCACGATGGAGCACGAAAGCACCACCAAGCCGGGAAAAGGCAGTGCTTATTATATCCCCAGCCGTCACCTTGTCCAAGTGCCTCCCCGTAAGGAGTTCAAAACCTCCGAGGCTTATGTGGCTACCTGCTTTCATGAGTTGGTACACAGTACGGGCAAGGCGATGGGCAGAAAGGCTGATGAGGAGGACACGGCACGGATCAGCTACTCTAAAGAGGAAATCGTGGCCGAGTTCGGTGCGGCTCTCCTCTGCCGTCAGTTCGGCATCACTTCCGAGGATGACAACACGGCAGCCTATTTGCAGGGATGGAGCGAGGCCATCAAGGAAAATCCCGACTGGCTCATAAATGGCGCTAATGCAGCACAGAAAGCCGTTGATTATATGAATGAGGTCGTAGCAGGATAAAAGAAAGGCGATGCCAGAAGGCACCGCCTTTCTTTTATGGGGATGAGTTAATCTACAGAACGGATTTTTAGATGTACTTGCCGATAAAATTACAGATAGAATAGTGAAAAAGCTACAGGAAAAAGAAAGCTGAAATAGGCTTTCTTTTTCAGACTCTAGACAAAGAAAATATTAAACTCAGCCTCTGTATATTCAAAGAAATATTATGCAGAGGCTATTTTTTTGGAATGAATTATATTATAATAGAAGAAAACTGCAAAACAGTTCGACAAATTTGAAGTTTTAGGTGAGAGGATATGAAAAAATTATATATAATTGGCGGAACAATGGGAGTTGGCAAAACTGCTGTTAGCCAGCAACTAAAATCTGATTTACCCAATAGCGTATTTCTTGATGGGGATTGGTGTTGGGACGCAAACCCTTTCCAAGTAACCAATGAAACCAAAGCAATGGTGACAGATAATATTTGTTACTTACTAAATAACTTTTTGCATTGCTCTGCTTATGAAAATGTGATTTTCTGCTGGGTAATGCATCAACAGTCTATCATAGATTTTATCTTGGAAAAGCTGGATACACAAAACTGTGAGGTGAAATGTATTTCGCTTATTGCTGATGAAGCCAGTTTGCATAAGAGATTAACTACGGATGTGGAAAGAGGTATTCGTGCCGAGGATGTAATTGAAAGAAGTGTAGCAAGAATACCGATGTATCAAACATTAAACACGATTAAAATTGATACCAATGAAAAAACGGTGGCTATGATTGCAAATGAAATCAAGCAGTTGTGATGCTACCAAAGAACCATTTATAGGAAACAGAAAATTTCAGTTTGATGGAGCGTCACCGAACACCATATGAGGTCCATTTTGAGAAAGTGTTGCACTTAGCTTGACAATCCGTCGCTTAAAAAAATTGCCCCGCTTACGCGGGGCAATCGGATCACCAATCATATTGATGTAATTCTTTTTTCAATATTTGAATTTCCTCTTGTAACGAGCAACGTGCTTGATATGTTTTTAATAATTTAAGGTTCATAGTTTGATAATCTATATTATCAGGAGCTTTCCATGTTTTTACTTGAACATTAGTATTTCTATTAGAATCTATATTTAACGAATGCAAAAATGCAATATCTAATGAGGAGAAAGATCTTTTTACATCGTCACTAAATGATAGTTTTTGCAGATGAGAAGATAATGTGATTATCTGTAAATATATAACTTCTCGTTGTAATTCTATTTCATCTTCGGTATATTTATCGTAACTTTCATCTTTTAAATACTTTTTGTATTCTAGTAACCACTTATAGTCCTGACTATATAAATCTTCTAAGTGAGCAAGCAAGCACGCCTCAAAGACGCCATATTCTTTTACTACCTCTTTTCCTTGTGAAGGGGGAGCAATAGGGGAACCATTGGCATTCATCTTTTCCCCTTGGCGGTACTTATCCAAGGCAACCTTCATAAAAGCCCATTCTTCGTCAGTAAGACGGAACCCACGCATTTTCTTATTTATTTCCTGTTTCTTCCGGCCTGCGCCGTCTCGTGCTCCACCCCAGCCCATTTTATTACCCTCCGTTATGTTAAACATAAATCAAGTTGAAAAGTGTTAAATATTTATCATCTTGAATATAGTTTAGCATAAATCAAAGAAAAATTCAAGTTTATATATCTTAAATTTCATTTTATACCAGATTGTAATAAAATAAACCTGCCAATAGGCAGGTTTATAAATCTTTTTTATCTAGGCCCCATAAATTTATCACCATTAAGATGAATCATATGTTCAGGCATATCTGCAATCCATACTTCTGTTTCCCATGCTAAACTATCAGCGAATTTTTTATACGTTTTAAAAT
Organism: Pseudoselenomonas ruminantium; assembly: GCF_900113715.1. Classification (GTDB taxonomy): domain Bacteria; phylum Bacillota; class Negativicutes; order Selenomonadales; family Selenomonadaceae; genus Selenomonas_A; species Selenomonas_A caprae. The sequence continues at coordinate 36,266 of NZ_FOQK01000028.1, forward strand.
CTAAAAATGCAGTAACATAAATTTTCCCAGCTTTAACATTTTTTGTCATTGTTGTAATTTCATCTATTCTCTTAGGGTCCATAGGGCCTACAGATGTAACAGATTCAATAAAGTAAATCCAATCCTTTTCTTCGTTATATAAAACCACATCCGGCATCTTATCATGTAATGTTATTTCAAAGCCTAGCGATTTTAATTTTTCTTCGTTTTTTACCATATCTTTTTCTATGGTATCACCAACATATAGGCATGTTGAATTAGGAGCGAATCTTGGTGCAAATTCTTCTATAATAGCTTTTTGAAGTTGATTATGTGCTCCTGCTGAAAATGTAAAATCTTGATTGTTTATTTTAACTGGCATTTTTTGCATTTTCTTTTTTGATGCGTAAATTTCAATTAAAGATTCATGTGAATTGCGAAAAGAATTTATTTGTTCATCCCATTCATCAGAATTTATATATTGCAGTAGTGCACATGATTCTGGAGTTAATCTGTATCTATAATTAGGGCTGTTAGTAGCTTTTCCATTATCTTCTATGATGGCTGCTCGTCTAAAGTGGTGCATTGCCTGCTTTCTAATTGTTTCTCTACTATTTTCAGCATAATCTACGTTATAATTATTTTTTGCAAATTGGATTATATCATGTATTCTAATCCAATTATTAGAGGCTTCTGTCCATTTATCACTTTCACCAATATTTGCTAATGTAAGTAATGCTAAACAGCATACATCAGCTTGTTGTTGTTTGGGCATTCCAATAGCTTCAAGAAATTTTTTTGCATCTTCTAGTTTCGACATCTATATATTCCTCCAAAATATCATCACATTTGTTTTCAGAAAGATCTTTACCTAAAAGTAATTCTCTCCCTAAATATTCAATACCTTCTATTGTCGGAATAGGCATGGTATTTACTTCTGACGAGTTTACCTGTGTAGAACCGTTTAGTATACGATAATACCTATCATATATCGACGAATTGAAAAGGCAGTATAATCCATATACTATTTCCTTGGACAGTTCTTTTTTCTTACTAGCAATAAAATTTAGTTTGTTTTGAGTGCTAATATTCTCATATTGTGGGAAATCTTCCTTTAGATAGATGCTGCACTGCAATCGCCGTGATTCCTCTTTTGAAGTAAATCTCTTGACAAACAAATAATTATAATTTGGCTGGAGTAAACTATTTTTCTTCGTATCTATGTATTCTCCGTGCTTTCCTATTGGAAAAATAATTCTTCCATCTCTTAAGTGCTGTGCAAAAAACATAGGGATATTATCATCTGTTGGTGAATCCATAAGATGTTCTGTTTCTCGAAAATCAACAGTTAAACCTGTTTTCATTTTCATATTAAGAGACATTAATGTGTTATTAAAATTATTTAAGCGTTCTAATACATTTACATCTTCTTTATTAGTTACTAAGTAGACATATTTGTTATCATCGTGTCCTATCACTAAATGAAATGGTACAATAATTTTATTTAAGTGATGAAAATCATAAGTTGTTTCTGTAGATGTGATTGTAACTGTTTCAGGTATTATATTAGTTTTTTGAAGTTTAATAATTATGGTTTCCTGTAATACAGATTCTTCTTCAAAAACCTTATCACGACTTACAAATAAGTGTATATGTTGCAATGCTGTATTATTAAATAAAAAATGCCGAAAAGCCTTAAAATAAGCACCAGAAGTCCAAGAACGCGGTATAATATATACCATTTGCCCCATATCAATAAGATTTTCTATACTTCTTGAAGCAAATAAAAAGTATAAATTAGGTGCTCCATGCACTACATGATTCATAGAAGTTGCTTCTTCAGCCGAACGGTTTATTTTCATATAAGGCGGATTGCCTATTATAATATCTGCGAATGATTGTGGTTTAGATTGACTAGTTATGTAATTTTTAGTAATGATGGTATACTCTAATTTAAATTTGACAGATTTTTTTATGTAATCAAGATTGTTTTTTAACAAATCTAATATAGCAGGTTCAACCTCATAGCAAGTTAATGATACACTATTTATATTCTTTTCTTTTTGTAAACGCTCCATAAGGGCAGCCGTAAGTATTCCTGACCCCGTACCGGGATCTAGTATGCTTAAATGTTTTTTTGGGGGAATATCAAAAAGACTAGCCATAAATATAGCTGTTTCACGACTTGTAAAAAATTGCCCTATTTTTTTTCTCGTTTTTTTAGGCATTGCATCTAAGTAATACTTTGTTTTATCAATAACATATTCGAGCATTTAATAATCTCCTATTTGTGTCTATTGCCTTTACTGCTTTTGCAGTAGCAACCATATCTACCTTGAAACTAAAACTTTCTTTCCCAGTCTGTTGTCTAAAAAATTCTCTAAATCTGTTACCGCAATTAACCCCACACTCGATCACTCCTGTATCTAAAGTAAGATTTGTAACTACAGCCTTCTTTTTTGGTCTTACGACTTTCTTTGCAGGTGAAATCTTCTCTCCAGAAAAATAAGCTTTAATAACTGCGTTCAACTGTACCTTACTACTTGGAGCTTTTAAACCATGGGCCTTACATATTTTTATTAGCTCAATCTAAATCAGATTTCCGTATACGTAGCTTTCCTTCGCGGTCTTGCATCTGGATTTTCATCTGCATAGCCCACTATTATGATTCCAGTTACATAATCTTTATCCGTTAATCCTAGTAAATTTCTCATTTCATCCTGCTCATACCAACCTGTCCAGCATGTAGCTAATCCCATATGTTGTGCCTGTAATAAAATATGAGTAATAGCTATTGCGCTATCTCTAATGGTACGCTCCATACTATCGTCTTTACGATATGTTGATTTTCCTACACAAACAATAAACACAGGTGCTTGAAGCATCCACTTTTGATTATGGTCTAGCTCACAAATCTTCTCTTTCATTTCTTTTGATTTCACAACAATGAAATCCCATGGCTGTTCATTAGAACCGGAAGGTGCCAATGAAGCAGCTAATATCAAATCACTTATTTGCTCATCTGTAACTCTTGTTGATTTATACTTTCTGATACTTCTTCGATTCAGAATTTCAGGTAAAATATCCATGATTTCTCCTTTTTTTATTCAAATCTGTTTCTATTCATAATCACTATTTTGGTCTTAAGTCAATAAAGTGGACACCGAAAGTGCGACTTTACGCCGCACCTTCTGCATGAACTGCAGCCGGTGTCTTGTAGCCTATTTTGATAACTGTGCGGGTTTATCATTTATATGAATGCCGGAGCTTTTTAACCATTTGTATACTGTTGGCCGGGAACATCCGCATATTCTGACTAATTCGCTAACAGACGAAATTTCCCTGCATTGGTATTTTGTAACAAGGTTCTGCCAGTCGGCGGGCTTCTTGGCCTCTTTGCGCCCCCGGTACTTCCCCTGTGCTTTGGCCAGGGCTATCCCTTCCCGCTGCCGTTCCAGCATGATCTTGCGCTCGAAGGTAGCAATGGCCGCGAACATGGTCATTGCCAACTCTCCGGCAGGCGTGGATGTATCGAAGCTCTCCTTTAGGGATATGACCTGCACCTGCTTATCCTTCAGCCGCTGCACAATGTCCAGCAGGTCTTTGGTGCTACGCGCCAGCCGGGAGAACTCCGATACATAGACCGTATCGCCCTCACGGGCGAACTCCAGCATGGCCTGAAGCTGGGGCCTGTCAGTATCTTTGCCGGATAACTTGTCTAGGAAAATTTTCTCAACCTGTGCCTTTTCCGTCAGCTCCACCTTCTGCCGTTCCTCATGCTGCTCCATCGTGGAGACACGGACATAGCCTATATTCATGTAAATCCCCCCTCTTTATAAAAATAGAATCATATTCTTATTGATATTATATCAAATAACAGTTATTTTATAAAGACAAGCATTGATTCTATGGCCATAGCGTTATATAAAATTAGAGCATGGTCTAATTTTATATAATTGTTATAATATTTGTATTAAAACATAAAACATGGTATACTTACAGTACAGCCATTAACGATAGAATAAGAGGCGAAATTAAGATGACAGACGAAGTATATAAATATTTTGCCGAGCAATATAAAAAGCACCGTTTGTAATGGCCGGAAAATTACCTGATGATTTTTCCAGCAAAGAGGAAGTAGATCAATGGGTAAAGACATGGAGTAATGCCGCCAGTACCGTGCGAAAGTATATCCGTTCTGGCAATCATATAGATGACCCTGATGATTTCTAAGCATAGCTGAATGGGAAAGGAGAACAACATGGAGCAATCCAATGATGAAGTAATCACCTTGCGCGTGGGTAAGGAGTTAAAAGCGGCTTTCATCGAAATGACCGAGAAAAACCGCACCACTCGCGCCAATATGTTTCAAACCCTTATCACCAAATATAGAGCCAGCAAGCAAGCAAAAAAGTTCATTGACCTGCAGGAAGCCCACGAACGTCTTGCCGCTACCTGTGATGAGCTGCAGCAGCAACTCTTTGAAGTATTCACTACATATAGTGATTCCCTTGATGCCGTTCAGGAAGCTGCCGGCGATATTGACCAGTTAAGGACCGAAAACCAAAAACTTGTCAATATGATTTTAGATCAACAGCAAACCATAAAATCCAAGAATCAAGAAATTGCAGAGTTACAGGATATGTTGGACTATCTGACTGCCGAACTGGAGAAAGTCCAAAATGGAGAAAAATCATAATGGAAATTACCAGCATCCAAGATCTTAATAAATTATTGTCCACTGCCGAAGTGTCAGAGCAATTTGAGATAGCCACCACCAATGTCTTTTCTGCTTGCATCAACCACCGCTTAACCGAGGATGAAGCAGTGGAAACAGCAGTAGGTTGGTTTATTACCCGTGAAGGGGCCAAACGTCTCTGGAAGCCTCGACAAAGCATAGAAGATTTCCTTAATGAAAAATTCATTGGCCATACATGGCCACGCGAAGACCTATTGAATACAGCCAGCAAAGAAGTCCGGGCTGTATTAACCGCAGAAAGGAAGCGCAAATGTCGCTTCACTTTGCTGGATGCAAACCGTCTGCAGGTGGAGTTCAAAGATAAACGTGTCATTTTCTACAACAATTCCACCGATGTCCATAGCTTCCACATCAGCGGAATTTCTCCAGTACAGGAAACCACTATCTACACATCCCCCCGTGGACGTAAGGATGAAGTGTTCCGGGAATCCTATCCCACCCCATATGAGGCACAACAGCGCATTGATTCCTTCCACGGCTCCGAGGGATGGGCTAGGCTAGGCGAGAGAGAAAAAGAGTATTCTACCATAGGTGAAAGAATATAAAAAGGCGCTGTGAAATCACAGCGCCTCATTTTTATCTCTTACTCTGTTCTTTATATCCCCCAGTTCAAAAGTGTGTATTGATGTTGAAATAATTTTTGTAATGCTTGACTTTATCAATCGTAAGTATATTCCCTCCCCCCAAAAATGTCAAACTAATATTACATCATCCTTGGATATTTACACCATAATC
>NZ_FOQK01000013.1 GCF_900113715.1 Pseudoselenomonas ruminantium
AATTGGAAAGAATAGGTTTCATTTTTTCTTGACCGTTGAAGCCCATCTTTCCCCATTTTACGATATTTTCCGACCCACGCTTGAATGCATTTTGAGGAAGGGATGTCATATTTTTTTGTTAAGGCAGTATATCCTATATGTCCATTCAAATACTCTTGGACTACCTTACATTTAAATTCTGCACTATATTTTGCCATAAAAAGACCCCCATAAGTTAGATTCCTTGGTCTAACTTATGGGGGTCTCTACATATCACGCGACTTTTTTATTTGTTTTCCAGTTCGCGGCGGTTCATCTCACGCAGCAGCTCAATGGCTCCCTTGCCGATTCCTGTCTCCCGCGCAGTTTCCTCCACACTGTAGCCACTCAGAAGCAACGCTCTGGCCTTGGCCGCATTCGGGGAAATATCAAGCCCTTCATCAGCAGGTGCAATCACCTCAGCACTTTGACCGCCCTCTTCTACGGGCTGCCGCTCATCCATAGCCTGGGCCGAGCGGCTGCTCATGGCCTCTGCCAGTCCGGCTGCCTGCTGGACACTCACAGGTGGCGTCTCAACAGGGGCAGCCTGCGCCAGCTCGTCCCGCTCCATCGACTGCTGCAAAACCTGCGCAAAGTCTTGGGCATCGACGCGCTCTGGCTCCCGTGCAACCACTGGCGAAGCAGCCATCGGCGCACTGGCTGCCGGAGCTGGAGCCGCCGGCATGACCGCGGATGGCATCACCGGCGGTACAGCCTGCCAGCGGGCGGCCAGCTCATCGGCTACGCGGCGTGCTGTCAGCGTATCCGATGAAAGCTGCCGCAGCTGCTGCTCAAGGTCAAGGCCAGCTCTCCTGGCCTCATCCAGCTGAGCTTCCAGCTTGCGATTGCGTTCATCCGCCTCCTGCAGCAGCCGCTCCAGATGCTTGATATGGCTGCCCATACGGCTGATAACGGCATCCGCCGAGCGCTCGAGTTCCGCCTTGAGCTGATCCGTCGACTGCCGGAGCGCCTCACTGTCGATCTGCTGCTGCTGGCGGTGTGACAACCAGCGTGCTCCCATGACGAGAATGAACCCTACGATAATAAGTAAACCTAATGTTAAGACCATGACTGACTGCAACATGCCTCCTATAGGCTGATATCCAGAAGATGTCCGCGCGATGGATCCTTGGCAAAATGCTCGGGCTCCGGCTCAGTCTGCTCGGCCGCCGCCATGTGCCGCCGGCGCGAACCGCCGCCACCGCCCTGCTTCTGCTGGCGATCTGGCTCGTCCTTGATGCGGCCATCCTCCAGTTCATCCTTTTCGCGGACCTGTTCCTGTTTCAGCTTATCTTCTTCTTTCTGTTTTACGGCTTGAAAATCCGACTGCATGGCATTTGCCTGATTCAGGTTATGCTGAACCTGTGTCGCATCAGCCGCCCGCGGAACCATCATTTGCAAACTCATCGGCGTGACATCCATCGGATTCCCTCGCTTTCTTCAATCAGTATGGACCAATGTCCACCCGTTCATCTTTGACGGTCAGCGTCGTGCGCTTGATTTCCGACTGCACATTCATGATGACCGAATTGATAGAAATCTTGACACCTGGATAGATTGTATCACTTACGCGGATTTTGCCATTCTGCATCTGCGAAAGCTCTTCGCCCAGTGCCTGTATTTCCTGCTCATCCCGCTTGATCTTGCCAGCCAGGGGGAACTGCGAACGCGTCAAAGCATTGATCTGGTTGATGCGCTCCTGCGGCAGACGGCTGATGTCAATCTTGCTGAGCGTATTGAGCATCTGATTGATCTGTCTGAGACGCTCCTTCGACTCTTTATACTCCCGGCACAGATCGCGGTATTTCTTTTCAAGCTGAGGATTAACACCCACAGACAACCGCGTGACTACCGAAGCTGGGTTCCCGACGATCTTGCAGCGGATCTCCTCACCAGCAGCACATCTGCCGCCCGTGAGCATGCCCCGCTTCTCCTCCATGTAGATGCGCTTCCCAGCCGTAAGCGCTGAATGCAGCGACACATCGCGGATATAGATATCACGGCCGGCTTCGATCTCCGCATTCTCCGCAAAGGATGCATGCACATCCTCATCTGCCCGGATCTTGCCTCGGTTCATACCATTCACGCCGCCATTGACAAATACATTCCTGCCCTCGACGTTGCCGCCGCTGACCATTCCGCCGATCTGGACATCGCCTGTGGCCTTGACATTGAAGCCTGCCTCGACATTTCCCTTGACCTCGACGCTGCCAATGAAATCGATATTGCCAGTGCCGACGCCGACACCGCCTTGAATCAGCAGATGCGGATCGACTGAAATCTTTTTGCCTGTATCGACAATCTGTCCATCGATCAAGGCAATGAGCTCATTGTCTCCCGTGATTTCCGTATTGTTTCCCTGTGGCATCGGAATGGGCTTACCATTGCGGGCATTGATTTCCCGGCCATATACATCCCGTCCTGGCTCTCCCTGAGTCTGCGGAATACGGACCGCCAGCAAATCACCTTTTTTCGCCAGCACGAACAGATTCATGTCCTTGAAGTCAACACGATCATATTCGTCAACCTTGGGACGTCCTTTGATACCTAAATCAAAATGACGCTCAATCCGAGCATTCTCACCATGCCTGGGAGACTGTCCCTTCGCCGCCACAAATGGCGACAAGCTTTCTATTCCCCTGCGGATTGCATCCACATCGATACCGAACACGACGCCAGTATCCGTCAACGCCTGCCGGACATCCTCATAAGTTGGCAGCTTCCGCCCCACATTCGTATCATAACGGATCGTTGCTATCATTTTATCATGACTGATGTCGACGATGATTCCCGCGGGCTTCTGCTCCTCTTCCACTGGATTTTCCTGCTCCGGCTGCGCCTGCTGATTTTCCTGTTCAGCAATCTCTTCCGGCAGTCCATATGAGGTTGCCAATTTCCGCGGCTCACCAGCTGCTTCGCGCAGAATCTGCGACAGCGTTATGATATCGTAATCAATAACACCATGGTCATGCAAAACCTGGCGTATATCCGACAACTCAAAAGCAAGGCCGTCAGCAGCATCGGGATAAATCGTCAGATAGACACCATCTTCCCGAAATTCAAACAAGTAGCCTGCTTCTTTGCTGCCTACCGCCGGGCGTAATGTCTGGTCATCCATGATACGTCCCCCCTAAGGCTGAATTTGCTATACCAAGCTTGCCTTCATCCGTGCCAAATATCCCCGCAACCTGAATACTGCCTTGGTATGCAGCTGCGAGATACGCGCCTCGGATAAATTCAAAATCAAGCTGATTTCTTTCAAGGTCAATTCTTCGTAATAATAAAGCGCTACAACCTTTTTTTCCTTCTCTGGCAAACGCTCAATCGCCGCTGCCAGTGTATTGCGGAGCTCCGCCTTTTCCAGGCGCTCAGTCGGCCCTTCTTCAGCCGAAGCTGGCGAATCGGTCCGCAGATAATCATCCAACGGAATCACAGTAGCCACGCTGATCTGGCTTTCCAGAGCACGAAGTTCTTTCTCGGTCAGACCTAATGCTTCAGCGAGTTCCTGGTCATTCGCTGGCCGCCCCAAACGGGTCTCCAGCTCATAGACGGTCTGTTCATAGCGCCGTATCTTCTGCCGGATAGCAACCGGAAGCCAATCCTTCGAGCGCAGGTAATCGAGCATCGCACCACGGATCCGTACCCCTGCATACGTTTCGAACTTATTCTTGCGCTCCATGTCATACCGGTCAATCGCATCCATCAGACCGAAAAAACCGCTGGAAAGCAGGTCGTCACGATCTACATGGGCGGGCAGACTGATAGCCAGCCTGCCCGCAACCAGCTTGACTAAGGGCAAATAATGCTCAGCCAGCTGATTGCGAAGCTCGACAGTCTTATTTTCCAGATAGCTATGCCAAAGGGAAGTGACATCGGCCAAATTTTCATCCTGGTTCATTCCCACAGAATCCAACGGAACGTCCTCCCTCCATCATTTTCTGGAGGCACCATCAATTCTGCGATGGAGCCTCCATATGCCTGAGATCCTCTGAGCCCAGCGGCTTGAATTCCGCCTGCTCATGTTCTTGTTCTTCTTCTGCCGACTGCGTTTCAGCTTCAGCAGCAGCTGCCGCATCCTCAGCCTCATACTCTTCCGGACTCTTGGGCTCCTCTTTTTCCATCTCTTCGATGAGCTCGAGATTCTTGTCGAAACCGACTATGTCCTTTGTCTCCAGGATGAGCGTCACCAGCCAAACCAACGCTCCAGTCAACAGAAAGCCAATCAGGCTGCGGAGCAGCACCGTTGTCAGTCTGGCCTCACTGCTAAGTCCTGTCAGGACGATGATCAAGGCCGAAATAACACCAAATACCAACGACATTCCCAATTTGAACAACGCTGCTTCACCTCCTAACGGCATTATTCCCTTGCTTAGATTTCCTTTTCACCTTTGTCTATGGTCTTGACTTTGTACACACCAGTCTCCATATCGATGGAAACCGTACGGCCATACGTGCCTCCCGTATCCTCGGCGATCAGCCGGATATTCAGATCCTTCAGGATCTTCTTTGCAGCCTCTGCATTGCGTGCACCCACGCGCATGATGTCCGTCGCATTGGCAAAAGCAAACATCTGCGCACCGCCAGCAATCTTAGCCACGAGACGCGTCCGTGAAGCACCTAATGCCAAGACATCTTTCAGCATCAGCGGCAAGCCGGTATCGGCAAATTTTGCCGGATTATCGGTTGGCCTGGCCTGGGTGCTGTCCGGCAGCATGATATGCAGGAGTCCGCCCACTTTTGTCTGCGGATCGTACAAGGAAATGCCGATACAGGAGCCGAGGCCATAGCTGATGATTGTCGACGGCGCCTGGCCTACTTTGTAGTCTGCCATGCCGACTCGGATAAGATCTGCCATATCACTCAACTCCTACCGCGTCAATAATTGTATTCAACGAGCCTGGATCAGGGACCAGGAAGAACTGGCCATTGATGCCATCATCCTCAGAAAGGAATTCTGTCTCAATGACGAGTGCCTGATCGCCCATCTGGCCAAGCTGTGCCAAAACGACGTTGAGGATTGCGCCTGCCATGTCCATAGCCAAGGCGGGGATGGATGGCAGCATCGTAATCTTCGTGAACGTAAAGAATGCATTGAGGTACGCACCGGATAGGATATTGCCGATCTCCATCAGTGCAGACTCATCCATGAATTCCAGCTTTGTAGTTGAACCATGCGGTTTCCCCATGAGCGTATCTACCAGATAGAAGGCGCTCTTCTGGGGCAGCAGGAACAAGATATTGCTCGGTGCTTTACCGTAAACGCGCAGGAAAATACCGACGACAACGGCATCCGGGCCGCCGACCAGATCTGGTACGGCTTCTAGCGGAACCAATGCCACCTTCGGTACATTCATATCAATGCGGCGGTTAATGACCTGTGACAGCGCCGTAGCGGAGTTGCCCGCACCAACGTTGCCGATCTCCCGCAAGGCATCAAGCTGATTGGCGGAAAGATTCAATTCATCTGTCATAGTTGGACCTCTCTTCTACAGGAAGGGGACGAGCCGCAGCCCTCCCCCTCACTGATACTGTCTAGTTATTTCCCGTCACCAACATTGCCGATGATCTCTTCAAGATTCAGCATGATGATCAGACGACCATCTACATTGCCGATACCGCTCAAGAAACGCGAACCGCTCTTGTCGTTGATTGCCTTCTTGGTATCCACCGGCTTGCTGTCGATCGTGAGTACTTCCGTCACTGCATCTACCAGCATACCGACATGGAGATCGTCGATATTCACCGTGACAATACGCGTGTCATCCGTATACGGTGTTTCCGCCAGTCCCAGGCGTTTCTTGAGGTCAATGACCGGCAGCACAGAGCCGCGCAGGTTGATGACGCCCTTGATGAAATCAGCGGAAAAAGGAACGCGGGTTATATCGGTGAGATTGCGGATCTCCTGGACATTCAGAATGCTGACACCATATTCCTCATCCCGGAGCTTGAAAGCGACTACCTGTCTGCCTTCATCCATCTCATTCATGTTCTCTTCATTTGCCATCTCAGCTACCTCCTCTTACTGCTGCATCATCGTAGCGACATCCAGGATCAGGGCAACACGGCCATCGCCGAGTACCGTCGCACCAGAGAACATCTTGAGACCTGCGAACAGGTTGCCCAAGGTCTTGATGACGATTTCCTGCTGTCCGATCAGATTGTCGACAACGATACCTGCTTTAGCCTCGCCAGCATGGACAACGACTACGAAAATCTCATCCGAATCCTTGACGTGCGGTACCTGCAGCGTCTCTTCCATGCGGATAATCGGGATGATCTCACCACGCAGGACAATGACTTCCTTATTCCTTACCGTCTTGATATCCTCCGGCTGGATATTGATCGTGCTGTCGATCGAGCCGAGCGGGATTGCATACATCTCTTCCTGTACCTTGACGAGCATTGCCTGGATGATAGCCAGCGTCAACGGCAGTTTGATCTTGAATACCGAGCCCTCATCGATCTTCGTCTCAACATCGACATGACCGGAAAGGGACTCGATCTTGCTGCGTACAACGTCCATACCAACGCCGCGGCCCGAGATATCCGTGATCTGCTCAGCCGTGGAGAAGCCCGGCAGGAAGATCAGGCGTACAGCATCGGCATCTTCGAGCTTATCTGCATCTTCCTGCGAGATCATGCCCTTCTCGACGGCCTTTTTGCGGATCTTATCCGCAGCAATGCCAGCACCATCATCCGTGACCATGATGACAACATTGTTGCCTTCATGACGGGCAATGAGGCCGACTTCACCAGTGCGCGGCTTGCCTTTAGCTTCACGCTCATCCGGATGCTCGACACCATGGTCGAGGGAGTTGCGCAGCAAGTGCATGATCGGGTCGCCGATCTCATCGATGACGGTACGGTCAAGCTCTGTCTCCTCACCCTCGATGGTCAGGTTGATTTCCTTATTGAGCTCTTTGGATACGTCGCGGACCATGCGCGGGAAACGGTTGAATACTGCGCTGACCGGGACCATGCGGACCTTCATGACAATGTTCTGCAGATCGGTCGTTACGCGGTCCATCTGCTCCAGCGTTTCCGTGAGCTCCGACAGACGATGCGTCTGGCCGATCTGCTCCAGGCGGACTTTATTGATGACCAGCTCGCCCATGAGGTTCATCAGCGTGTCGAGCTTATCGATATCGACACGTACGGACTGGCTCTGATGTGCTTTTTTCGGCGGAGCAGCCTTCGCCGGAGCTGCCTTCTTCGCCGGGGCTGCCGGTTTCGGAGCCGGAGCCGCAGCGGCTGGTGCTGCCGGTGCTGGTGCTGCTGCAGATGCCGGAGCAGCTGCCGGAGCAGCTGCCGGTGCCGGTGCTGCGGCTGCCTCGGGATCGACTACCTCGACGAGGATCTTGTCGATTTCCGAGATGCTGCTCAGCGAATCCTCAACCGCCTTCTTGTCTGCCCCCGTCACCACGAGGATATCAAAGCTATGGTCGAATTTCTCCTGCTCAAGATCCTCAGCCGGTGGTACGGATTTCACGACATCACCGATCTCATCGAGTGCATTCATTACCATGTACGAACGCGCCGATTTGAGCAGGCAGGTCTCGGACAGCGTGATCTGGACGTGAACGCCGATCATGCCACCCTCTTTGGCTTGGCGCAGCATATCGCGGTCAATGTCCGTAAGCTGCATGCCCCCCACAGTGGCAGCAGCTGCCGGTGCTGCAGCTGCCGCTGGTGCAGCCGGAGCAGCCGCCGGTGCCGGCTCGCCTTTGGAGATCGAGCTGAGTTTTGCCACGAGATCCGATACATCGACAACATCCTCCGATTCACCATCGGCGACACTGTTGATCATCTGCTCCAGCGAATCCAGGCACTTGAACAACGTATCGATGATATCCTCATCGAGCTTCAGCTGTTCCTTGCGGATCAGGTCAAGGACATCCTCCATCTCATGGGTCAGCTCGGCAATCTTGTTGTATCCCATAGTCGCCGACATACCTTTGAGCGTGTGCGCATTGCGGAAGATATCGTTGACGACAGACACATCCTCTGAATTCTCTTCCAAGCTCAGCAGTCCTTCGTTCAAAGACTGTAAATGTTCATGTGATTCATCCAAGAACATGTCCATATACTGATTTGTTTCCATTTGTATTCCCCCTATATCCTTTCTATCTCTTTACAGCCTCGACGATGGCCTGGGCAATGTCCTGGACCGGCCGTATCTCATCGGCCAGCCCTGCATCCACAACTGCTTTCGGCATTCCATAGACCACACATGTGGGTTCGTCCTGCGCGATGCTGTAGCCGCCGGAAGCCTTTATCTTCTTCATACCTTCACAGCCATCTGCGCCCATGCCTGTCATGATGACAGCCACGAGATTCTGGCCAATCGAGGCTACCGAATCGTACATCACGTTGACCGCTGGACGATGATTCCCTACCCTTGCTTCCTGACTAAGCTTGATCTTGCGCATCCCGCCGTCGTCCCTGACGCGCAGGTGGAAATCCCCTGGTGCAATATATACATGGCCAGCCCGAATCGGTTCTTCATCTTCAGCTTCCTTGACGGTCACCTGCGAGATGGAGTTCAACCGGTCAGCCAATGCTTTCGTAAATCCTGCGGGCATATGCTGAACGACCACGACGCCGCAGGGAAGATTCCCCGGCAGGCGCGTGATGACATTCTGCAGGGCTTGCGGCCCGCCTGTCGATGTGCCGATCGCCACCAGCTTCTTGCTGCTGCCGATGCCACCGCTGGCCATGGGTGTCGGCCGGCCGATGGACGACGGTACACTGGTACGGTTCTGCAGCAACGGATTCACCCGCTTGCTACCCACTCCAGCTGCTGGTACTGCGGGCACTGCTCCTGTCGTCATCTGTGGCAGTTTCATGCCTTGACGGCGCGGGAGCTCGCCCCGTTTCATATTTGGTGCTGCCTGCACCGGTGACACAGCCGGTTCAGGTCTTGGCGCTGCCAACGTCCGATGGACATGTGCTTTGGCAGCATTGCGGCATTTTGCGAGGATCTCCTCGGCAATGTCATCAATGCGTGAGATTGAACCTCCCGCCTTGCTGATGAAATCCACCGCCCCAAGGCTGAGCGCCCGGATTGTAGCATCCGTCCCCTTCTGTGTCAGACTGCTCAGCATGACGACTGGCACAGGCGACGACTCCATGATGACGGCCAATGCATTGATGCCATCCATGACAGGCATATTGACATCCATCGTCACCAGGTCAGGCTGCAGTTGTTTCACCTTGCTGACTGCATCCTTGCCGTTCATGGCCGTACCGACCACGTCAAAATCTGGCTGCTTTTGGAACAGGTCTGTTAAGACTTTGCGCATAAATGCTGAATCATCGGCAATCAAGACACGAATCATCCCGCTCCCCCCATTCAGAAGCCCTTACAAATCATTCTTGTTGATGCCCTTGGCAATCGTTGCCCGCTGCACTGCAAACAGATAATGGACAATCTGATTGCTCACTGCACGTGGCATATGCTGGAAAGCCGCCCCGATATGGTAGACGAACTCACCATCATCTTTCTCGATTTTCCGGCAGCTTGCAACCTTGCACATCTGCTCGATTGGTCCCACGCCAGGGATGCTGCTTAGCGACAGCGCAGCCTTGAGGCCAGGCTTCACTTCCTGATGCATGGCAAAGCAGATACCATTGCCACTGAGGTCGATCATCCGCGTCATCACCGGCGTCTGTATGGTACCTTCCTCATCGATGAGCCGGACCTGTACAGGCAGGTTGACCTTCACACGGACAAATTCGCGGTTCTGATGCCGCTCTACTTCCTCAGGAAAGCTTATGTACCAGACCGCAATGCGCTCATCGAGCATTCCTGTTTCATGGAACGTCGTGAAGAAACGATAACGGCACTGCTTGCCTATCGCCACCCCGTACAGGTGCGATCCACTGAGCGGTATGATTGGTACATGCTTGCTGTTCATAGGCATAGCCACGATCAGTTCTTCATCCGTCATGCCCTCGATACGGCTTGTATGGCGCTCATCGCTTGCCTCGACAAAAAACTCCACGCGCTGGCCAATCTTTAAGACATCCCTTGCTTTTATTAATTCGCCCGCCATAGTAAAGTTCCTCCATGTTTAACGCGAAAAACTAAAAATTTGTCGCAAAAATCCTCTCCACCCCTGCGTAACCTTCATCTTGCTGCCATAGAGAACACTGTTCGTCATCGCCTGCACGCACCTTGCAGCTGTACTGCCCGGATGCGCGACCAGGAATGGCGTCTGCTTGCGCACCGACCGCATGACTGCCGTGTCCTCAAAGATATATCCCAGACAATCGATCGGCATGTTGAGGAAACGCTCTGAGGTCTGCTGCAGCTTGGCTACAACCTCCCGGCTTTCTGCTTCATCATACACGCGATTGACAACCAGGCGGATATTCTGGTAGCTGGCATACATGCTGTAAGCCTTCATGACCGCATAGGCATCCGTCAACGCGGTCGGCTCCGGCGTCGTCACCAGCAGTACCTCGTCCGCAGCCAGGATGAAATCCATGACATTCTTGCCAAGGCCTGCTCCGGTATCGACCAGGATGATATCGGCTACGGCTGCGCAGCCTGCCAGCTTCTGCATGAGCCGCTGACGCTCCTCAAGAGTAAACTCCGCGGCCTTCTCGATTCCCGAACCGCCCGATATATAATTGACGCCATAGGGGCCCTGCATGATGACATCCTGCAGTTCCGTGCCATCCTCCAGCAGATTCAGCAGATGCTTGCGCGACATGCTGCCCAGCACCACATCGACATTAGCCATGCCAAGATCCGCATCGATGACGAGCACCCGCTGTCCAGCCATGCCAAGGGCGATGGCCAGATTGACTGTCAGATTCGTCTTGCCGACACCACCCTTGCCGCTCGTGATGGCCAGCACCCTGGCATCAGTCAGGCCCGTGCGTGCATTCGGCATGACGGCTGCGCCCCGCGCGCTGTAATCGGCCGGATATTCCGTTTTGTCGCCAACCAGCTGGCGAAGTCTTTGCGCCTGATCTCCCATATCATTCCCTCAGCAGCAGCTCCGCCAGCTTCTGCGGCGTTGCCGGTATGATGTCATCGGGTACACTCTGCCCATTCGTCAGGAAGGACAAAGCAATATCCCGCTTGGCTAACAGATTCAGGATGAGACCGACACTGCTGGTCTCATCGGTTTTCGTGAAGATCACCCGATCCGGCTCGCAAGCCGAGAATTTATCCAGGATTTCAGCTGCATCGCGGTTCTTCGTGGTCGCACTCATGACGAGATGGCACTCGATGTGCGAATTCACGGCCAAGAACTCCTGCAGCTCCTTCATCTGGTATTCATTGTGCTGGCTTCGCCCAGCTGTATCGATGAGTATCAGATCTTTGTCACGATGTTTATGGATTGCTACCTTGAGCTCATCTGGAGAATAGACGATCTCGAGCGGCAGTCCGATGATATCCGAATACGTCTTGAGCTGTTCGACAGCTGAGATCCGGTAGGTATCGGCTGTTATCAGCGCAGCACGGATGTTTTTTTCAAGCACGAAACGCGCGGCGATCTTGGCCAGCGTCGTTGTCTTGCCGACGCCTGTCGCACCAATCAGGGCGACAATGCGCACCCCATGCTTGTTGAGCGTGATGCCCTCGGAAAAATTCATCGCATCGCCCAGATAACCAGCCAGCACCTCTGCGGCCCGCTCATCCTGACTGTCGAGCAAGGTGTCCCCCGCCGGCAGCTGGGCAGCCATATCCTTCAAGAGCTCCTCATCCACTTCCTGGCGGCGCAAAGCTTCCTGTATCGATACCTTGTCCTTCGGCTGATCCTTGCTCATGACCTGGGCCAGCATCGCCTTCATCTGTGCCAGTTCATCTTCTAAGCGCTGGATCTTTTCCGTATCTTCCGGATTGGAGGCCATCGGTTCTGCTGCTGTTTTTTCCATAACTTGTACATCATCCTCTTGTTTCGCTGTATCGGCTGGATTTTCATCCGGCAAGGTCTGTACCGGCTGCGCAGACGGAACCACAGGCTGCGCCGGCTGGAATACCGGAGCTGGTATCGGCGACTCCGCCATGCGTACCCCGGCTTCCGTCCCATTCGTCTTGTACTGCGACAAGACCTGGTTTGGCATGACAGGCGCGGCTGGCGATACCACGTCAAGACGGCCGCCCATCGGCGCTGGTTTGGCCTGCTTAGCAGCCAGGCTGCGCTTGGCCCGCTTGTTAGCCTGCACCTCATCCGCCTCTTCGATTGCGGCAGTCACCTCAACCACCTCGGCGCTATGATACCCGAGGAAGCCGCCTTCCCGGTATTTTTTCGTATGCAGGATGACCGCATCCGGCCCGAGTTCTTCCTTTACCTGCTGCATGGCTTCCTTCATCGATGGAGCCTTGACTACTTTTATCTGCACTTAGATCTTCACCACCCCAAGAATCTGAATCTCGACGCTCTGTTCTATCTCAGCATGCGACAGGACGATAAGTCCCGGAACAGAACGCTCGACCAATTTGCGGAAATACAGCCGCACCGCAGGACTGGTCAGCACGATTGGCTGATAGCCCATATTCGTAAGTTTCGGCAGCTCGTTATTGAGCGCCGTAATGAGATTTTGCAGCGAATCGGGATCGAGGCTGACATATGAGCCATGATCCGTGCGCTGCACGCCCCCGGCAATGCGGTTTTCGAGTGCCGGATCGAGCGTGATGCATGGCAGGGTGCCATTCTGTACATTCTGCTGAGTGATCTGGCGCGCCATTGCATGGCGGACATACTCGGTAAGTATTTCCGTATCCTTGGTTGCCCGGGCATAATCGGCGAGCACCTCGAGAATCGTCGCCATATCGCGGATCGAGATGCGCTCCCGCAAGAGATTGGAGAGCACCTTCTGGATCTCGCCGACAGTCATAAGATCTGGTACGACCTCGTCGACCAGCGACTGGTTCGTCTTCTTGAGGTTGTCGATGAGGTTCTGGGTCTCCTGACGGCCGAGGATCTCATCGGCATGCTGCTTGATGACCTCTGTCAGATGCGTAGCCAGCACCGATACGGCATCGACCACCGTATAACCATTGAGCTCTGCCTGCTCGCGTTCATTCTCCGGAATCCAGAGGGCCGGCAGGCCAAAGGCCGGCTCGGTCGTCTCGATGCCCGGCACTTCCTCAAAAACTGTGCCCGAGTTCATCGCCAGATAGTGGTCAAGCATCAGCTCGCCCTTGGCGATCTCGATGCCCTTGAGCTTTATGATGTACGCATTCGGCTTGATCTGGATGTTATCACGGATGCGGATAGTCGGCACCACCAGACCGAGCTCCAAAGCACATTGCCGCCGGATCATGACGATGCGGTCGAGGAGATCGCCGCCCTGGCCCGTATCAACGAGCGGAATCAACGAATAGCCGATTTCCAGCTCCATCGGATCGACCTGCAGCAACGAGACGATATTCTCTGGCGTCGTGGCCTTCTTCTTCTCCTGCACCTTCTTCTCTTCCTTCTGGGTCTCAGTCTTGACCTCTGCCCCCTGCTTGAGCAGACGGCCGATGAAGAAGCAGAAGATAGCCAGCACCGTGAACGGGATTCCCGGCAAACCCGGAATGATAGCGAAGAACAACAGGACACCGCTCAAAATGAAGTAAATACGATCGTTGCGGACGAGCTGTGTGACAAGATCGCTGCCGATGTTGCCCTCAGCACCGGCACGCGTGACGATAAGGCCCGTTGCCGTAGAAATGAGGAGCGCAGGAATCTGGCTAACCAGGCCCTCACCGACAGTCAGCAGCGTGTAGGTCTGCAAAGCCTGTACAGCTTCGAGATTTCGCTGCATCATACCGATGATGAAGCCACCCGCGATATTGATGAACATAATCAGGATTGCGGCGATAGCATCGCCCTTGACGAACTTAGAAGCACCGTCCATCGCGCCGAAGAAATCCGACTCATGCTGGATTTTCTCACGGCGTATCTTAGCTTCAGCATCCGTGATAGCGCCCTGATTGAGATCCGCATCGATAGACATCTGCTTACCAGGCATTGCATCGAGCGTGAAACGTGCCGATACCTCAGCGACACGCTCCGACCCCTTCGTGATGACGATGAAGTTTACGGCAACGAGGATGACGAACATGATGAAACCGACAACCGGGTTACCGCCGACGACGAAGTTACCGAAAGCCGTGATGACCTCACCGGCGTAACCATCGAGCAGGATAAGTCGCGTCGATGAGATGTTCAGTGCAAGACGGAACAGCGTCGTCACGAGCAGCAAGGAAGGGAAAATCGACAGGTCGAGTGCTTCCTTGTTGTAGATGACCGCCATGACCAGCAGCAACGCAATCGTGATATTCAGACAGATCAACATATCCAGCAGCAGCGTCGGCAGCGGGATGATCATCATGACAACGATGACGATGATTGCCACCGCAATCATTACATCACTGTATTTTTGGATAAAACTGCCCTTGCCAAATGCATTTGACGCAGCAGCTGCCTGTGGTGCAGCCATATGTGACTCTCCTTACTTTCGAATAATTTTATGAATCAAGCCCGGCGGCGATTCTTCAAACGATATACATACGCCAAGACTTCAGCTACCGCCTGATAGAGCTCAGCCGGCACAATATCGCCAACCTCGGTGCTGGCATAAAGTGCACGCGCCAAAGGACGGTTCTCCACGATAGGTACGCGCGCATCACGCGCGATGTCCTTGATACGCTTGGCGACCAAATCCTGCCCTTTCGCCACGATAAGCGGCGCGACCATTCCCTTGCTGTACTGCAGGGCTACCGCGAAATGCGTCGGGTTCGTGACGATGACATCCGCCTTCGGCACTTCCTGCATCATACGGCTCATAGCCATCTGACGCTGTTTCTGTTTGATCTTGCCCTTGATCTGCGGATCACCTTCGGTCTGTTTCATTTCATCCTTGACCTCTTGCTTGGTCATCTTCAGATCCTGTGTCGTCTGCCATTTCTGATATCCGTAGTCCAGGATACCGAGAACAATGATGACAGCAATGACCTCAAAAGCCATACTGAAAACGATATCCGCAATCTGTGCCAGACTGTTCGGCAAATCAAAATAGATAAACTGTGGCATAGCCATCAGATGATCTTTTAGGAAATCATAAAGGAAATAACCAATGATTGCAATCTTGAATAGTGACTTGGCAAGCTCCACCAGCGACCGCTTGGAAAAAATACGGCCGAAGCCGTTGATCGGATTCAGCTTGTCCGGTTTGAAACCGATGGCCTCCGTATTGAAGTTCAACCCCACCTGGAAGACGTTGATTGCCAAGCCCATGAGCATGATGCCGATCATGATGGGCAGCGATGTCTGTGCCAGCAACTCGATGATGCCGATGAATATCCGCAGGATGTTCTCCGTATCGACCGGCTGGTTCAGGTGGCTGAATACATACGTCGTATAGGCCGCAATACTGCCATAGATATGCGCCCACATCACCTTGATGATGAAGAAACCAATGAGCAGGACAAAAGCCGTACTGAGCTCTGTACTCCTGCCGACCTGGCCTTTCTTCTTCGCATCAGCCCGTTTCTTGGACGTTGGCTCCTCGGTCTTGTCACCGGCAAAGAGCTGCAGGTCAAAGGCAAAGGGCCTGCTAACGTAAGGCCTGTAGAGCGATTGTAATATTTCCATACATCTCATTGAATAGCACATCCAGGAATAATACATAGAACGGCAGCACCATCGCCAAAATCAAGGTACCAATCGTCAGCTGCATCGGAATACCGACAACAAAGATATTCATCTGCGGCATCGTCCGCGCCAGTATTCCTAGCCCCACGTTTGTCAACAAGATGGCAAAGGTCACCGGCATGGCAATCTTCATGCCCGTCAGGAATATCCCCGTCGTGAAATTGGCAATGATGAGCGGCAATGACAAACTCATCTCCATCGATAGCAACGGCACCATCTTGAAGCTTTCGAACAAGGCATCGATAAGCATATGATGACCATTCACTACCAGGAAAATGATAACGGTCAAATTATAAAGAAAACTTCCGATAAGCGGCATCTGCTGACCGGAAGTTGGGTCCATAACATTGACAATGGCAAATCCGACCTGCATATCCATGACCTTACCAGCCATTGTGATCGCCGCAAACGAAATATACGCGACAAAGCCAATGAGCCAACCGATAAACAACTCGGACAAAACAGCACCTGCATAAGCCCATACCGACGGTGGCGCCTGAATGATTCCCATATTGTCGATCACAGGATAAAGTACGATAGCCATAACCAGCGACGCCCCTGCCCGAAAGTATACGGGAATATTCATACTGCCAAAAAACGGAGAAATAATGAACAAACCGCTGACCCGGGTCATGAGCAGCAGGAATACCGCAGCATGCCCCTCCAAAAGATCATAGAAATCCATTATTCACTCCTTTAACCGATATAAGACGGCAGATTGACGAGAACATTGGTCAGATACTCCACCATGATGCGCAGCATCCACGGTCCAAAAATCAAAATTGCCACAAACACGGCAATGATTTTCGGTATGAATGCCAGCGTCTGCTCCTGGATCGATGTCGTTGCCTGAAAGACACTGACCATAAGGCCAACCATAAGACCAAGTCCCAGCATCGGCGCTGCTACCAGCATGACGACGAACAAGGCTTCCTGGCCCAGCTGGACCACCAGATCTCCCGACATGCTACAACCTCCCTTTTATCCCCTTACTACTTGAAGCTGACAATCAGGGACTTGATAAGCAAATGCCATCCATCGACCATGACAAACAGCAGAATCTTGAACGGCAGCGATATCATGACCGGTGGCAGCATCATCATCCCCATTGACATCAAGGTACTCGCAACAATCATATCAATGACAATAAACGGCACATAAATCATAAAACCAATCTGGAATGCCGTTTTGAGCTCACTGATAATGAATGCCGGAATCAGGGTAAATGTTGATACATCCTCAGGGCCATTGGGCCGTTCGGCATCAGACAAATTGACGAACAACGCCAAATCCGACTCAC
The DNA here is from genome assembly GCF_900113715.1 of Pseudoselenomonas ruminantium. Classification (GTDB taxonomy): domain Bacteria; phylum Bacillota; class Negativicutes; order Selenomonadales; family Selenomonadaceae; genus Selenomonas_A; species Selenomonas_A caprae. The sequence goes on from NZ_FOQK01000013.1 coordinate 16,981, forward strand.
GCGTCTGCTTGAACATGAATTCACGAATCGGCTCGACAACATTCTCAAGTGCCTGCTCCTGCGTAATCTGTCCTGACAGATACGGCTGAATGCCGTTTTCATTGGCCTGTCCCCAATAGGGAGCCATGATATAGAATGTCAGGAACATTGACAAAGCGATAACAATCTGATTGGGCGGTACATTCTGCGTCGACAGCGCATTGCGCAAAAAGCCGATAACCACGACGATGCGCACGAATGACGTCGTCATGATCAGGATTCCAGGTGCCAGCGTCAATACCGTCAGCAATGCCATGACCTGCAGCGTTACCGCTACATCCTGCGGCTTGTCTGAAGTTCCCACATCTACATTGACGGTGGGAATCAAAGGCGCCGCCAAGGCATTATTCGTCATAAACAGCAGGAAGGCCAAGCCTCCCAGCAAAATCAAAACCTCCCGACGTTTCAAGCGCCTACAATCCTTTCTCAATCACAGACATAAACATTGCCGCCTACTTGCGGAATATGGGTGGAATCTTCTGCACAAAATCGGACAGCGTCCCGAATTGTTGTGAAAACATCTCGGGAACTTTGGGACCTGTCAACTCCTCCCGATGCAGACGATCAATCTCATCGGGATCGTTGATTTCTGCCAGCAAGGTAACCGAATGCTCAGTCACCCCTAACATGAATATGCGGCCAGCCATCTCAATGATACAGACCGAACGATTCGGTCCGAGCGGCAGATGGGAAAGAATCCTCCCCCCATAGCCCATTTTCTGTTGGGCAAATCGCCCGCCCAGAAAGCGAGCAGCAAAATAAGCCAGCCCTACCACAAAAATAAAAATGGCAAAAAGGCTGACCAAATAAGCAATAGATGACCACCACGAAATCGACGACGGCTTGGGATCTGCATTCTCATAGCCTGACAAATACCCGCCCTTAGCCGCCTCCTCAGCGGCCAGGACGGGATCCATCATGACCAAAAATACCAGTACCCCAATAACACACGTCAAAAGAATGTGTTTTCTCTCCATTAGCCTACTGCTTTGCGGACAGCCTCCAGTACACGGTCTGCCTGGAACGGCTTAACGATAAAGTCACGGGCACCAGCCTGGATTGCCTCGATAACCATAGCCTGCTGACCCATAGCACTGCACATTACGATCTTGGCATTCGGATCAACCTTCTTGATTTCCTTGACGGCACTGATACCATCCATCTCCGGCATCGTGATATCCATCGTAACGAGATCCGGCTTGAGCTCCTGGTATTTCTCCAGAGCCTTCATTCCATTCTCAGCCTCGCCGACTACTTCGTAGCCATTCTTCGACAGAATGTCTTTAACCATCATTCTCATGAATGCCGCATCGTCAACGACCAATACTCGTACTGCCATGTTTCATCTCTCCTCATCTTAAAAAATCACTCGACTTGGTTCAATATATTTTTAATTATATAAGAAAGTCCTGCCTAAAACAAGAGTGGGTATCACTGAAGCTTAGCCGCTCTCTCAGCCGGACTTGCTATCTCCGTAATACGGACACCAAAGTTCTCGTCAATGACAACAACCTCACCTTTGGCCAAGAACTTGCCATTGACCTGGATATCTACCGGCTCACCAGCCAGCTTATCGAGCTCAACGATCGAACCATTTGTGAGCTCCAGGATCTCTTTGATTGACTTCTTCGTACGCCCCAATTCGACCGTAACCTGTAAAGGTACATCCAAGATCAAGCCGATATTGGCATCATTGACCTGTACAGGCTGCGTGTTAAGCGGCGTAAACTGCGCCGATTGAACAGGAACATTCGTAGCCACATGTGGCTGCATCGCCATCCCATAGCCACCAGCTGGTGCTGCCATTGCTGGTGCTGCCTGTGGTGGTGGCGCTGCTGCCGGTGCTGGTGCAGGCGTGGGGGCCGGTGCCGGAGCTGGCGCAGCTGCAGGAGCTGGTGCCGGTTCTGGCTCTTCTGCCTTGGAACTGTTCGTCAAGGCCTCAACCATTTCCTTCGCCACTGGCACAGGCAGGATCTGCATGATTTCACTATCAATCAGGCCATCGACCTCCATGCGGAAAGAAGTCCGCACTACAGGCTCGTCCTGGCCAACAATCTCAGTTACCTTATCCTCATTACCAAGATCGATCAAATTAACCTTTGGCGGCGAAATATCGATTTTCTTATTGAACATCGTGGAAAGCGAGGTCGCTACCGTGCCCATCATCTGATTCATGGACTCGCCCACGGCACTCATAGCAATCTCGTTGATTTCCGTGTCAGGATTCGTACCATCGCCACCCATCATGAGGTCGGCAATGATCGATGCATCCTGTGCCTGGATAGCCAGGACATTATTGCCATCAATACCGATTGTATAACCGACCTCAACAATGAGATACGGCATCGGATACTGCTCCTGAATGATGCTCATCGTGGCAACCGAAACAGTCGGTGTGGTAATACTTACCTTATGGCCAAGCAGTACGGAAAGCGTCGTAGCTGCACTGCCCATCGAGATATTACCGATCTCGCCCAGCGCATCCTTCTCCATATCAGTGAGTACATCGTCAAACTGAGATGAGCTACTGTCTGCGGCTGGCGCCTCAGCTGCTGCCTCCGACTCTCCCGCGGGTGCTGCATCGCCGCCTGCCTCTGGTATAGCACCACCATTCAGCAGGGCGTCAATCTCCTCTTGCGAGATCATATCGTCACTCATCAGTATCTTCATCCCCTTCGTTAATTATCTTAGTTATCTGTACCGCCATCTTCTTGCCGGATGTGCCGGGGCGGCAGTAGAACTTGGGCTTATGCCCGACCAGACAGAGCAGATTATCATCCACCTTGGCATCCATCTGCAAGACATCACCAAAGCCCAAAGTCAGGAACTCATTGATGGTAATATCGACGCCGCCCAGCTGGACGACAAACGGAACCTTGGTACGTTCAATCTTACGCTGCAGGATTTTGACCTGCTCCGGATCATCATCCTTGGAAACCGAGGATGCTACCCAGAACGTCGTGGTCAGCTTGGACATGATTGGCTCCAGTACCAGGTACGGGATGCAGATATTCATCATGCCCTCAACATCGCCCACCTTCATCTGAATCGTGACGATGACTACCATATCACTTGGAGGTACAATCTGCGTAAATTGCGGATTGGACTCCGTCGCTTCTAAACTTGGTTTGAACTCTATGACATTGGACCAAGCCTCTTTCAAGTGGCTCATTGCTGTATCGATGAAACGCTTCATGACGACTTCCTCGATTTCTGTGAGCACGCGTGGCTTGATACCCGATCTGCCCTCACCACCAAACACACGGTCAATGAAAGCAAAAGCTATCTCGGTGTTAACCTCCATGATGATGTTGCCCTTGAGCGGCGGAACCGCCAAGATGCTGATTACCGATGGATTGGCCAGCGATTGGACGAACTCCTGATAAGTCAGCTGTTCGACCGATGCCACCTCGACATTTACCAGTGTGCGGAGATGTGTAGACAAATATGTATTCAATAACCGGGAAAAACTCTCATGGAGCATGAACAATGTTCGGATCTGATCCTTGGAGAACTTATCCGGCCGCTTGAAATCATAGGTCTTGACTTTCTTCTGTTCTTCGTCTGCTTTGACTTCTTCTGCGGATACTGTTCCGTCTGAGAGCGCTGAAAGCAGTTTATCTATCTCAGATTGAGATAGTACATCATCTGCCAACCTTCGTCCTCCTTCCTGCTATGTGCCTATGATGTTACTGAAGCAGGAAGCTGGTGATGTAGACATCATAGACCGAACCTGCTCCCAGCTTCGTATTGAGCTCATCCTTGATCTTCTTCTTGAGCTCATCCTGCTTGGCTGCATCGAACTCATCGAGTTTCGCACTGCGCAGAATCTGCATCGTCGTGTCAAGGATCTTCGTCTCAGCCATCGGCTGGAGCTTTCCTTCTTCGATGTTATCCTTCTTGCCAGGATTCATCTCCAGGACAATCCCTGCTTTGAGGAACTTGCCTGCCTTCTGCCCGCCGACATTGACCATGATCCCTTCTTTAGCGTCGCCGAGCTTGATGAAGGTTCCCGGGTCATGATGCTCGCTCACAGACTCCGTAGCTGTCTCTTTCATCATCTTCGTGGTAATAAAGAACGAAATACCTCCGGCCAGAACAAGGCCGACCAGTACCAGAATTACCACCAGGATTATCGGTGATTTCTTTTTCTTCTCTTCCGGCGCTGCCTCGTTTTCCTTCTCTTCGTCTGCCATTTGATACTCCCTCCATTAAATCTGCTTTTCTAATTATACCAAGAGTTTTCAATTTGTCTACATCAAAATTGATGCAACGCCCGACGATATTTCATCACACGGCGGACAATCTCATCCATTGGCTCATCGACGATGAACTTTTTGCCGTTTGTCAGCGTGACAACCGTATCCGGCGTTTCCTCTATAGTTTCTATTATTTCGGCATTGAGGACAAATTCTCCTTTTTTATTTGTCTTAGAATTAAATTTTGTAAGCATTATCATTGCCTTGTCATCTCCTTATCCGCATCGCTATACATCTTCATTCTTTCTTTTTTCGTCGTCAAGCCCTCATTCTCCTTTTTATTTTCCCAGATTCTCTAAAAATCTGCAATATTTTTCCCTGACGCTACCAAACCATGAATAACGGCCGATGCATTTTCATGCATCGGCCGTAAAGATAGCTGATAAGCTATCACCGTTTCATATTGATCAAGGTTTCAATCATCTCATCGCCAACCGTGATAATCTTGGAGTTCGACTGGAAGCCACGCTGCGTGATAATCATATCCGAAAACTCATTGGCGATATCAACATTAGACATCTCCAAGGCATTTGCTGTAATCGTAACACTGCTTCCATCAGCTGTCACGTAATTACGATCACCAGAGTTATTCGACATCTGATAGAGGCTGTTTCCTGTCTTCGTCAAACCAGCTGCATTGTTGAACTGTGCCAGGACAACCTGTCCCTCACTGCGTTTTACACCATTCGAATAGGTCCCTGTAATCAAGCCAGTATTATCAATTGCCACACTAGACAAGGTACCGTATGCATTTCCGTCTCCAGTAACATTTGGCGTCGATGAACCAGAGTACTGTGTCATGCCCTCCAGATTCAAGGATACGCTTTGATTGGCCGGCAATCCAGATTCATAGGTGATATCCAGCGTAGCACTGCCGCTCTTGTACGACCCGTCAGTATCAAACAGCAAATCTTTTGCTGTAATCGTTACCGATGCCGTATTTCCACTAGGATCGGTAATCGTAGTCGTTGACATACCATCCTTAAGGGTCAACCCCCATTTATTATCACCAGTCTTGGTTATAAGAACCGGGATAGAATGAGCTCCCCCCTCTGAATCATATACAGTAACCGTCGTCGTGTTTGACGTATAGAATTTTCCACCATTTGCATAGCTCGACGCTTTCAAACTGCTAAGAGTCGTTCCATCCGTAGTCGTTACCTTAACCGAATCCACCGTCTTACCATTAAAGGTGTGCGTCTCTGTACCAGAACGGCTGATGGCCTGAACCATTTCGCCTGTCTGCCCAACCCTTGCATAAGTTTCGCCTGCAGTAGTCCAGCTCTTATCAGCATGCAACTCAGAAGCACCAGCTTCAGTTGTCACCGTTGCACCGCTTTTGGCATCTATCTGCGTAATCGGTAAAGAGAATGATACGCTCTGACCATCCTGATATGTAAAATTCTGCGGATTTGGTACGTTTATCGTATATTGCGTGCCTTTATCATCTGTAACTTTTAATTGCGTCTGCCCGCTGCCCGAACCACTTGTCGTCACACCATTGGTATCAATCGTAGCGTTCAGGGTGTAATATCCTCCCACCGAATAAGTTCCACTCGTTAAACCTGTAATTGTAGCCGGCGTAATCGAATAAACGCTTGATCCCGTTCCCAGCGTCAAATCAATGGTTCCCGTAGCCGTTGCTGTCATGGAACTAATTGGCGAGGTGTAAAGTGTCTTACCAGCTATGGACTGCCCAGTCTGAAAATCATACCCCGCTGTGGAATCCAGCGTCACCACAGTTCCATCGGTTAGGGTCAAACTCATCGTGCCAGCTGCAGTTTCCGTCGGCATATAGCTTGAAACCGTCTCACTCGTTCCGTCAGTATACGAAATAATAATGCTGGAAATATCATAAGCCGTCTCACTGGCATTGAGATTGCCGTTATAGGTGCCAAGCGTAGTTGCTTTAGCCGGCATCTTGCTATCCGATCCCACCTGAAGATCGCCCATTGCGCCAGTAGAAACACCATCCTTATATATATAACCTTGTACATGCATACCATTTGCATTTACCAAGTTGCCCTCAGCATCGAACTGAAAAGCACCATTACGCGTATAGTATTCCTGCGTTCCATTCTTCAAGACAAATAACGCATTGCCGGAAATAGCCAAGTCGGTATTCTTGCCTGTACTCTGCGTACTGCCGTCAGTAAACAACGTGTCAATGCTAGCAACGCCAGTACCAAGACCGACCTGTTTGGGGTTCGTTCCACCAAGATTACCTGCTGGTGCCGACGCACCAGACTGAGTCTGTGAAAGCGTGTCTGCAAATGTAACACGGCTTGATTTGAACCCTGTCGTATTGACATTAGCAATATTGTTGCCAATAACATCCATACGGGTCTGATGAGATTTAAGTCCGGATACACCGGAAAAAAGCGAACGCATCATAATGAATTCCTACCTTTCCCTACATGAAAGAATTTCTCTCTTCATTCTATTGATGCACAGCAGGATAACCTCTGTCGTTCAGTCATCCAAAGTTTCCGCTAAGTCCAACTTTATAGAATTGCTGCGCTGTCAATATTTGTTATTATATTTTCGTTTCCATTTGCGCTATCCATAGCAGTAATCACGGTACGATTCGTCACACTAACGACTAATGCCACATCATTCATATAAATGAGCGATTCCCGTGCTCCTTTTTGTGCCAGCCTTTCAACTGTATTGTCAAGCTTTGCCAAATCCTGATTGCTTAAGCAAATATTTCGCTGCTGCAAGCGATCGTTAGCATGTTTGGAAAAGCTAACCTTTTTTTGCGCCTCGCGCAAAAAAGAACCAAAATCAGCCTTTCCTGCACTATTTGCTGCTTGCTGCCTGACATTACCTGTCTGGTCAATTAGAAGAGGTGGCTGCGTATTCAACAACATCCTTGAAACAGCCATCGTTTGATTCCTCCCTTACCTGTTCACCTATAATGCTTACGTATTTTTCGTTCCCTCGCCAATACGCGTAATATCACTGATAGATACCTGATAAGTCTTGCCGCCAGACTCTGCTACAATCGTCGGCTTACCGTCAGAGATGCTGACACCTTTGACCGTTCCTTCCAGCGTATTCTTGGTCGTTTTTGTATTACCATCAGCATCAGTCGTCGATGTCGATGTCGTCCACTGAACCGATTGACCTATCATGTTGCTAAGCTGTCCCACAAGAACTGACGTATCAATGTTGCTGACAAGTTCTGATACATTGGACAAACCATCAGCGACATTTGTCATCTGCTCCAATGCCGAGAACTGCGCAAGTTGTGCCAAATACTCACCATTGTCTTGCGGATCAAGCGGATCCTGATATTTCATCTGCGTGACCAGCAGCTGCAAAAATGCATCTTTTCCCAAGGAATCATTTGCCTTGGTTGCTGAATTAGCCTGAGACTGCTGATAACTCTCCAGTGTCTGTGTTACGCCATTTGTCGTAATGGTATTAAGCGAATTTGCCATATACTCACTTCCTAACTAACTTTAAATACGATAATCTACACCCTCAGCAGCTGATTGGATTGAGCCTTGCCTGGAAGATGCGGCTAACAGGTCTGCATCTTCACCATATTCCTCAGCGTCCATTGCAATGCCGCGAATACTGCTATTCCTGCTGCCCTGCTGATTCTGCCATGCCTGCTGTCCTTGTTCCTGCGGCAGCTGCCCATCAGCCAAACCTGCATAAACCTCAACACTATCCACTTTAAGCCCCTGGTTGTTAAGTTCCTGCCGCAACTGTACGAGCGAATTTTCGATAATTGCCCTTACTTGCGCATTATCACTATGGAAAGATGCATTAACAGAACCATTCTGCGTAACCGAAACTTTCAACGTCAACTCGCCCAGATGCTCTGGATGGAGCTTGATGACCATCTGCGTATCCTCTGACCTGCGTACCAGGCGTACCTGATCGATAATCTGACGTGGGATATCGAAATCGTTCTGCGGTTGCTGCACATCCTGTACCTTTGGTGCTGCTGTGCCATTGATGCTTTCCTGTAAACTCTGCTGGAACAGATTAACTGTATTATTACCCGTAACCTGCTTAGAAAAAACTCTGTCACCTGCCGACTCTTCAGGAAGCTGCTGCATTGGCATTGTCTTACTGGAAGAAGATACATTTACCTGCTGACTTTCCTGTGAGACGGCTACGCTGTTGCGATCTGCCGGCTGCTGGGCAGCCCCCCTGCCGTCAGCCGTCTCTTGGGGAAGCTGCTCCAGCCCCCCAGTCTTGTCAGGCAAAGATACGCTTGCTGACTGTTCCCGCTGACTTGTCCCGAAGACAGTCGCCGTATTGCTGCCCGCAGACTGCGTGGCAACCGCTCTGTCAACAGTAGCCTCTTCTGAGCGCTGCTGGCTAGCCGGCTGATCCTGCTTCCCGGCTTGCTGTCCCGGCTCTCCCAGGGACTGCTTCGCATCCATACGAGAGAGAACCACATCCGTTTTTTGCTCTACCATCAGTTCAGCATCACCGAGCAGCGAAGCAACAGACTTATCTTCCTTGGCCACTTTCTGGGCTACGGGACTCTGCATCACAACCTGCTGTATAACAGGCTTATTGCGCAGTTCCTGTGTCTCAGCAGTATTTACAAACCGCTGATTATTATTCCATGACACTGCTTGCGTTGCCTGCTCCGACACAGCCAATTGATCTGTCAGCCGGATCTGCTGTACGCTTGCTGGCTTATCCGCGCGTAAAGCCGTATCATCAAATGTCAATGTCTCTGCCTGTTGTACGGCAAGTTTTGGCTCCCTGCCTGTCTGCTGTACGCCTGCTGGCTGCTCCACACGTAAAGCCGTATCATCAAAAGCCAATGTCTCTGCCTGCTGTACGGCAAGTTTTGGCTCCCTGCCTATCTGCTGTACGCCTGCTGACCGCTCTGCGCGTAAAGCCGTATCATCAAATGTCAATGTCTCTGCCTGCTGTGCAGCAAGTTTTGACTTCTTCCCCGTCTGCTGTACGCTCAAGAGCTGTGCTTCAAGCATTGTAGTTGCTTGCTGCGGCTTCGTCTCTGGCTTGACATCCACAGCTTGCTCATTTCCCGCACTGCTTTTAAGATGCTGTCCCGACAACATCTTAAGGAAATCCTGGTTCTTGCGCCCTGTTTCCGCCGGTTGCGGCAACAAGCTCTGCAGATTAGCTGCAGCATTTCCTTCCTCAGTTGCCGGTTTATTGATAAAAGCCGCCTGAGCCTCAGCAGAAACATCGACCACCGTGTCCGGCTCGGCTACCTGCGGCAGCGGCTCAACGATATCCTTACCCTGCGTATCATTCCTTTGTTGTGATGCAGCGAGCACTGCGGCCAGCGGATCTTTTGGCGCATCCTCCATGACATCGCCATCATCTGCTGTGCTTCCCTGCTCTTGCGTGGCTGTCTGCGTTAAGGCCTCCTTGACTTCCTGGTCAAGCTTCCCCAAGGCATCGCCAAAGGATTCCAGTCCCTTGCTATTGCCCTTGCCTGCTTTGGCGACGGGCTTTATTCCCTGCCCCTTCGCCTGCGCACCGGCCTGCGTCGCAACAGCCATTACATTTGCTGTATTCACAAACTTCACCTCCTTACTACATATGTATCGTAAGAATCTTCCATTCTCTTAAGTAAAAATTCTCACAGCCCGAAAAAAGTCCCTCCTGCCGAACAGGAAGGACTTGACTTTATGGATTTGCTGCCTCATTGCCCGCGGCCTCCGCATTCTCACCATTCTGCTTGGCCTGCTCCGCCTCGAGCATCTTGCGCACATCATCTTCAGTGTTCAGTTGCTTCTGCGTGCCTTCATACATGATCTGCGTCAGCCGAGCGGTCTTTCCCGCTTCAAACTCTGACAGTACCTTGGCCGCATTGCTTTCATCCATGCGCTGCAGGATGGCGATGCAGAGATCATCGTCAAGTTCATCCATGGCCTTGGCCGCATCTTTCGGTTTCATCGAGTTATACAGCCGCGCCAGCTTCGATACGCGCTTGCGTTCGCCAGCCTCACGTTCCTTCATCTGCTTCTCGATCTCCTTCTTGGAGATGGTGATCTTCTTGGACTGTTGCTTTTTCTCATCCTTGTCCGGCTTGACATCCTCCACCGGTGTATTCTCCATCTCGGCCTGTGTCGGTGCTGGTTTCACGAAATACTGACCCACAACCGGCAGATTGTGGAGCCCCAGCTTCTCATTCGCTTCCTGGGTATCGAACAGCCGCAGATAAATGCCCAGGGCAAATCCGCCAATGATAAGTACCAGCAACAGGAAGAGCATCAGCAGCAGCTTCACTATTTTCTTTCCTTTTTTCTTTGGCTTTTCCCCTGCCATCGTATTACCTGCCTTTATCTTGATCTATACTGCATATCTTTGGAACACACCCTCAGCGGTAGATATCCAGCACCTTGTTGACATAATTCTGCGTTTCCTGATAAGGCGGAACCCCGCCATAATCCTTCACAGCCTGCGGCCCAGCATTATAGGCTGCCACCGCCCGGCGGACATCGCCATCAAAGGCATCGAGCATCTGCCGCAGATACTTTGCACCACCCTCGATATTCGACTTCTTGTCGTAAGGATTGACGCCCAGTGCAGCCGCCGTATCAGGCATCAGCTGCATGACACCGACCGCACCTGCTGACGAAGCAGCATCCTGATCGCCTCCAGACTCGACTTCTGCCACTGCCGAAACAAGCTTTGGATCGACATTGTACTTGCGGGCCGCCGCGTCGATAAGCGACGAAAGATTCTGGTCGGCTACCGGCAGGCTGCTATTGACCGAATAAGACGCAAACGGATTGGCTGCGCCATTGCTGCCAGCACTATGTACCACTGCCTCTTTCGGCGTTTGGGCAGCAGCTTTCCCTGCTGCTCCAGCAGCTGCAGCACCAGCCGCACCGCCACGCTGCATTTCCTTGTCCAGCTTCTTCTGGAAATCCAGGCCTGGAACCGGGCCTGGCAGCCCAAACTGCTGCTGCAGCTGCGCAATTCTTGCCTGCACAGCCCTTACGCCCATCAGGTTTATCATGAAGCTTCCCCCGCTTTCCTTCTCATCGTCAATTGCAGGCCAATCTCATCGAGCATCTTCTGCTCCTCCTGCATTGCCTCTTCCTTGTATTCCTGCAGTCTTTTTTCCTTCAGCTGCTCGATGCTTTTCAGGTAACTCATGACTTCCATGAGTGCCTGCAGTTTTTTCTGCTTTTCTGCCCGCAGCTGCAGGACAATTCCCTGCTGCATCTCTATCTGCTCACGCTTCCAGGCAAAAAAACTGTTGAACGTCATCAAGCGGCCAATCGTCACCTTGGTGCCTTCCTGTGATAACGCCTCATAGTCCCGCTGGCCCTGCTGCATCTCTGCTATAAGATTCGCCAAGGCCTCTCTGCCCTCTTCCAGCTTGCGCGCCGACTCAGCGAAGGCAACCTCCGCGTCCTCTTTTTTCATGCGCGTGACTTTGAGCAGTGTCTCCAGCTGAAACTTGAATTTCTTCATGACGATCACCCGGATATGCCGATCAGCTTGTTCTCGGTATCTTCGTAAGTATCTACCTCAAAGATTCCCTGGCACAGGAAATCATTGATAGCATCTATCTTGGCAATGGATTCATCGATCTTAGCACTCGAACCTTTGACATACGCGCCGATATGGATGAGATCCTCCGCATCACGGTAGACCGCCATGAGCTGGCGCATCTGCTGCGCTGCCTTCAGATGTTCCGGCGATACCACTTCGTTCATGACACGGCTGACGCTCGGCATGACATCGATGGCCGGGAAATGGTTCTGGGCAGCGATCTTGCGGCTCAAGACGATATGACCATCAAGGATACTGCGAACAGCATCGGCAATCGGCTCATTCATATCATCACCATCGACCAGCACCGTGTAGATTCCCGTGATGGAACCCGTAGCACTTGTGCCGGCCCGCTCAAGCAGTCTTGGCAGCATGGCAAAGACCGACGGCGTATAGCCGCGCGTTGCCGGCGGCTCACCGATCGTCAAGCCGACCTCACGCTGAGCCATGGCAAAACGGGTAACCGAGTCCATCATCAAGATGACCTTGCGGCCTTGATCGCGGAAATACTCGGCGATGGCCGTAGCCGTCATGGCCCCCTTGATGCGGACCAGCGCCGGCTGATCGGATGTCGCCACAACAACGACAGACCGCTTCATGCCTTCCTCGCCAAGGTCGCGCTCAATAAAGTCACGTACCTCACGGCCACGCTCGCCGACTAATGCAATGACACTGATATCCGCCTCGGTGTTGCGGGCAATCATGGACAGCAGCGTCGACTTGCCGACACCTGAGCCAGCCATGATGCCGATACGCTGCCCTTCTCCCATCGTGATGAGTCCATCGATCGCGCGGACACCAACATAGAGATTCTCATGGATACGCGGCCGCGTGAGCGGCGCTGGCGGCTCTGCCTGCAAGGGATATTCCTCCTTGCATAAGAGCGGCCCCTTGTCATCCATGGGGTTACCCAGACCGTCAAGCACGCGCCCTAATAGCTCCGGGCCGACTTTCACCTGCAGCATCTTCTGGGCCGCCACGACTTCACAGCCTGGGCCTATCCCCTGCATCTCGCCGACCGGCATCAGCATGACATAGCCCTCACGGAAACCCACAACCTCAGCCGGAATCGGCGGGACATTGGGGAACCGCGAATGGACATAGCAGAGTTCCCCCACGCTGACCGTCGGCCCCTGTGCCTCGATGACCAGGCCGATGACCTGGGTGACCTTGCCCGTCAGCTTCATCGACGGGCAGGCAGCAACAGCATCCGTGAATTTTCCGATATTCAGTTGGAATCCCTTGCTATCCCTCACATCAGTCATAACATTACATCCCGTACCGCCTGTTTCAGCAATTCCATACGCGTCGCGAGGCGCGCATCGACACTGCCGTTTGGCGTCTCAATCAAGCAATCGCCTGCCTTGAGGCTTTCATCCGATTTAACCGTAAGTATAGCATCACCATATGTCAATATCGTACGGAACTCATCCCGCGCCATAAGCACCAAATCGTAACTGTCCGGTGGTACATGCACGATAAGCTCCTTTTGATTCTTGACCTTGAGAATCGCATCCTTGACCAGTGGCAATACCATCTGTGGCACATCGATGAAATGCTGCGGCAGTATTTTTTCAACCACGCTCATGGCAATCGTCACAACATCATGCTCAGCTTGCTGGACGTAGTCCCTGGAAGCTGCCTTGGCATCAGCCAGGGTCTTCTCCGCTTTGGCATTCGCCTGGCGGATGATATCCGCCAGCTCCTCGCGGACTTTCTGCTCACCATCGGCATGACCGGCTTCATAGCCTTCGCGTCTGCCTTCCTGTTGAGCCTTCTCCTTTAGTCCAGCGATTTCCTGCTGCGCCTCAGCGATGAGCCGTTCCTGCTCCGCCTGCGCTTCCTGCTTGATTATCTCTGCATTTACTTTGGCATCCTTGAGCATCTCCGATGCCCGCTGCTCCTTGGCAGCAATTTCTGCCATCATATGGGCAAGCGCCTCATCATCCATCGCTACATCTGCCGCAGCCTCTGTTTTAGGCGGCTCCGGCGTATCGATATAATGAGGGTTGTCTTTCCATACAGCGGCTTTGATAACCCTAGACAATCATCTCGTCTCCCTGTCCACGCGAAACAACAATCTCGCCCTTGTCCTCCAGCGTACGGATGACATTGACGACCTTCTGCTGTGCCTCTTCGACATCGCGGATCTTGACCGGTCCCATGAACTCGATCTCTTCACGCAGCATATCGGCAGCACGTTTGGACATATTCCTGTATACCTTGTCGGCAACCTCCTGTGGCGTAGCCTTGAGGGCCAGCGACAGATCTTTCGTATCCACCTCGCGCAGAACCATCTGCAGCGAGCGGTCGTCGAGCTGGACGATATCCTCGAATACGAACATGAGGCGTTTGATCTCCTCGGCCAGTTCCGGATTGTCCACTTCGAGTGTCTCGATGATGGATTTCTCGGTCGTGCGGTCGACGCGGTTGAGTACCTCGACGATGGCCTTGACGCCACCAGCCGTAGTGAAGTCCTGCGTGACCAGTGCCGACAGCTTGCGCTCGAGGACGCGCTCGACCTCGCGGATGATATCCGGCGAAGTGCGGTCCATCTGCGCGATACGCTTGGCAACATCAGCCTGTGCTTCCGGCGACAGCGATCCCAGGACGGTCGCTGCCTGATCGGGATCGAGATAAGCCATGATCAGGGCAATCGTCTGCGGATGCTCGTTCTGGATAAAGTTCATGAGCTGCGACGGATCGGTCTTGCGCAGGAAATCGAACGGACGGACCTGCAGGCTCGTCGTCAGACGGTTGAGTATCTCCATGGCCTTCTCGGAGCCCAGCGCCTTCTCGAGTACATTCTGTGCATACTCGAGACCGCCACTGGAAATGTAGTCCTTGGCCATCGCCATCTGATAGAACTCGCTGATAACAGCCGCCTTCTGCTCCGCACTCACCTGCTTGTGATTGGCGATCTCGAGCGTGATCTTCTCGATTTCCTCATCATCCAGGTGCTGGAACAGCTTGGCCGAATACTCTGGTCCCAACGCTATAAACAATATCGCAACTTTTTGCTGATTGGAGAGCTCCGACTCGCTTTCTCCATACATATCAAATGCCATTTATTCATCCTCCGAAAGCCAAGTCTTGATAAGCATAGCCACCTCGGCTGGTTTCTGATCGATGAGCTGCTGCAGCGTCTGCTTCTCGGTGAGCTGGCGCTGTTCTTCTTCGGTAAGCTCTTCTTCGCCCACTTCGCCTGCCTCCACAAGGGCTGCCCGCTCGGCAGCCAAGCGCTGCTTCTCTTCCTCTTCGAGACGTTTCTGTTCTGCAAGAGCTGCCAGTTCCTGCTGTTTCTTCTTGCGGCGCATCATGATGTATGCGGCAATCAGAGCCAGTACCAGCAGTACAGCTGCAATCTGCATGTAGAAGATGCGGTCTTCTCTGTCCTTGGCAGCCTGCTCCTCAGCAGCACGGCGATCTCTGAGCTCCGTGCTGAACGGCAACGGTTCGACCGAGATCGTATCGCCACGATCCTGGTTGATGCCGGCAGCACTGCTGACGGTACGCATGATGCTGTCCTGCTGGGTCGCATTGACATCCTCATTGACGAGGACTGCGACGTTCAGGCGGCGGATAGAGCCCGGCGCAGCTACGACCTTGGATTTCTCCTCGTTGATCTCGTAGTTCTTCGTCGACTCTTTTTTCTCATAATCTGCATTGGCATTGCCATTCTGAGCGACATAGCCTGGTACGTTCGACTGTACGCCAGCTGCACCACCCGGCTGCGTCGACGTACCGCTGTACGTCTCGCTGAGATCCTGCTGGCTGCGGATGATGCCGGCATCATCGACAACCGGCGTGAACGTCTGCTTGTCCGTCGTGCGGTCATCGAAGTCCAGCTCAACACTCACGCGGGCAAACGCACGGCCCTCACCCAGGGACTGATCCAGCAAGGACTGGATGTTCTTCTGGATATTGTCCTGGACCTTCTTGGTCATGTCGAGCTGCGTCATCGTCTTGGCACCGACGCTGTTCTCTTCGTTCTCATCCGGATCGTTGAGGATCTTGCCCGTATCATCGATGATTGTGATATTTTCCGGTTTTAGTCCCTGGACACTGTTGGCAGCCAGGTTCACGATGCCTTTAATCTCTTTCTTGCTCAATTCGACATGCGGCTTCAGATGCAGCATAATCGAAGCCGTCGCCGGCTTCTCATTCTTCTTATAAAGGCTATCCTCTGGCAATACGATATGCACGCGTGCCTTCTCGACGGCTTCAATCTGCTCAATCGTGCGCGTCAGCTCGCCCTGCAGCGCCTGCAGATAGTTCACCTTGTTCTGGAACTCCGTGACGCCCAGCTTGCTGTCATCGAAAATCTCGAAGCCCTTGTTGCCACGCGGCAGTCCCTGCGAGGAAAGTTCCAGGCGAACGCCGTGCACATTCTTCGAGGGGACGAGGATCGTCGTTCCCTGCTTGTTCTCCTGCACCTCATAATCTATCTTTGATTCTTTCAGTTTTGCCGCTACTTCGCCGGCATCCTTCGTCTCCATATTGGTAAACAGCGGAACCATATCCGGCTTATTGCCGTACCAGGCACTGACCCCGATAATAGCAACGAGAATAGCCAAAGCGGACCCCAGCATGATATACCGCTGGCGTTTACTGAACCTGTTCCACAGGTTCTCGTACCGCTCTTTCCAATCTCCCATGATCTCAATCCCTTCAAGTCAAGTTTATATTACGAATATACTGCATGATCATACCTGCATACGCATGATTTCCTGGTAAGCAGAAACCGCACGGTTGCGCAGCTGAAGGGTAAGCTGCAAGGCGAGGTCAGCCTTCTGGCTGGCAATGACTACCTGTGCAACATCATCAATCTGGCCAGCCGCCAGCAGCGCATTTTCACGGTCAGACTCCAGCTGAAGTTCATTTGTCTTCTTCAAGGCATCTGTCAGATATTCGCCAAAGCCTTTCACTTCTTTATGAGACTGGGTTTCACCTAAATGGCTCTCCGCATGCATGGGCACCGGAGTCATCTGTAATGCTGCTATCTCCATATCTTTACCCTTTCAATCATCTGAACTCTCATTTTCACGGCTATGTTATTTACCCATATCTAATGCCTTGGTCACCATGGACTTGGCAGCGTTGATGGTCGTCGTATTCGCTTCGTAGGCACGCGATGCCGTGATCATATCCACCATCTCGGCGACAATGTTGACATTCGGTCGCTCCACATAGCCCTGTGCATTGGCATCCGGATGTCCCGGGTCATAGACCAGCGGCCCTTGCGTATCATCCGCTTCGATGCCGATGGCACGCACGCCGTCACCAGCCTCCAGCTTGTTGACCGATCTCTGCAGGAAGCTCGAAAAACTGTTGCCGCCCTTCACTCTAGGCTCAAAGACTACATAACGGCGGTGATATGCACCGCCTTCCTGAGTCCGTGTTGTATTTGCATTGGCAATATTGTTGGAAATGACGTCCATGCGCAGCCGTTCAGCCGTGAGGCCTGAAGCTGCCGCATCAATTCCTAGAAACATGCTCATGATCTATCTCCTCTGTATCCCAATCCTTCATCAGCTCTGGCCACTCGTGATGACGCCCTTCATCCTGTTGATGAAGCTGCCCAGCTCCGTGGTCATCGCGTTGTAGTAGAGCTGGTTCTTCGCCAGTCCTGCCATCTCGATATCGATATCCACATTGTTGTTATCAACACGCATCGTCGTCGTCCCATCTTCCTCGATGACAGCGTGTACCTTACCCGGCAACGCCATCGGCAAATGGCGGTCATGCGTCCTTACCATGTCCAGTCTGCGGCCATCATTGTCCAGATGCAGTTCCTTTGCCAGCAGATTCTCAAAGTTCACCGCACTGCGCTTGAAGTTCGGCGTATTCACATTGGCAATGTTGTTGCTGATGACCTCATGGCGCATCGTCGCGGCTGCCAAGCCCCTGCCCAAGTAGTCGAAGTTCGACGAGTTCATGATTTGTTCCAGCATCTCCGGAATCACATCCTTTCTTGCACGTTTGCCCTGCGGCTATAGTTATCTTTTATTTATTTTCTACATAATACCCGCAATTCCTTTCAAGTTTATCATTTTTTTCTTTTTTTTAGAAGATGCCCTGTATATTTTTTTTGCGGGAATGAAAAAAGCTGGCACGAAATGGTGCCAGCTATAAGAAGCAAAAGCTCAATCCTTCAGTTTTCGCACGCCATCCAGCAGGTATTCGTTCAACACCTTGATGTACGTTCCCTTCATGCCCAGCGATCTCGACTCGATGACGCCTGCCGATTCAAACTTGCGCAGTGCATTGACGATGACCGAGCGCGTGATCTTGACTTCATCGGCGATCTTCGAAGCGACGAGCAGCCCTTCCGTATCCTGCAGAGCGGAAAGGATAGCAAATGCCGCCTTGCGTTCAGAGAAGGACAGCGTTTCCAGTGCAATCTGCACCGTTGCCTTCTTGCGGGCTTCGATCTCGATCTTCTCCGCATGGTCGCGCAGCATTTCCATGCCGACAACCGTAGCGCCATACTCGCAGAGCAGCAGATCATCATCGGTGAACTCTTCGTCATACTTGGCCACGATCAGCGTACCAATCCGCTCGCCGACGCCATAGATGGGAACAATTGTCGTGTTCTTGCCGTTGAACATGCATTTCGTATTCTCTTCATAGGCGCACATGCCGGATTTGGAACGCAGGTTGGCATTCGTCTCATCCATGCGCATGAGCCAGTTCACATAGTGTTTCGGGAATTCGCCCTGATTGATGACCTTATCGACCATGAGGTCACACTCAAAATCATCAATGAAAGCATACCCGAAAATCTTGCCCTTGCGATTCGTGATGTAGACATTAGCCCCCAGGACATTGCTGAGCACGCGGGAAATGCCATCGTATTCGACGTTTTCCGAACGCTGCAGCAGACGATTGATTTTTCTGGTTTTTTCAAGTAATGATGCCATTTAAGCTTACTCCTTTTTTCAAATATTCCGATATTCTCTCTGGGCCATAAATCAGCCTGATTATAACTATAATTATCTTATCACATTTTTCAAAATAATCATAGATGTTGAACAATATTTTTAATTAAATTTTCGAAATATTTGATAGGAGCCACAAAAATCAGAGAATGAACTGCGACAAATCGCGGTTCACGACGATATCCGAAAGCTGCTTGTCCACATAAGCAGCATCGATGCAGATCTCTTTTTCCTCAAGCTCTGGTGCTGTGAAACTGATTTCCTCCAGCAGCTTTTCCAGCAGGGTATGCAGACGGCGCGCTCCGATATCTTCAGCCTGCTCATTGACATCGCAGGCCAGCTGGGCCAGACGGGCAATAGCATCGGCGCAAAAGGTGATCTTCACACCTTCCGTCGCCAGCAGAGCCTCATACTGCTTGAGCAACGCATTGCGCGGCTCCGTGAGGATCTTCTCGAAATCTTCCTTGCGCAGGGATTTAAGTTCCACGCGGATAGGGAAACGTCCCTGCAGCTCCGGGATGAGGTCGGACGGCTTGGCCATATGGAAGGCACCGGCAGCAATGAAGAGCACATGATCCGTCTTGAGCGGGCCGTACTTGGTCATGACCGTCGAGCCCTCGACAATCGGCAGGATATCACGCTGCACTCCCTCGCGGGATACGTCTGCGCCGGAAGAGTTCCCCTTCACAGCCACCTTATCAATCTCATCGAGGAAGACAATACCGCTATGCTCTGCCACCTTGATAGCCTCATCCGCCACGGCATCCATATCGATGAGCTTGCCCGCCTCTTCCTGCGTGAAGATCTTGCGGGCCTGCTCAACCGTCACCTTGCGCTTCTTGTGGCGCTTGGGCATCAGATTGCCGATCATGTCCTGCAGGTTATCGCCCATGCCTTCAAGGCTGGAGCCAGCAAACATACCAACCATCGGTTTGCCCGACTCCTCGACATCGATTTCGATGGTCTCCTGTTCAAGCTCCCCATTTTTGAGCCGTTTGCGTACCCAATCACGGCCAGCCTGATATTTCGGCTCAGGCTGCTCCTCATCCTTCTCTTCGCTATCGGCGCCAAAAAGACGGCCAAGAGGGCTCTGGGCTTTGCGCGGCTCTGGGACAAATACATCCAGGATGCGCTCTTCGGCCAATTCAGCCGCCTTGTCCTGCACCGAATCGAGCCGCTGCTGGCGCACCATGCGCACCGAAGTCTCTGCCAGATCGCGCACGATGGATTCGACATCACGGCCGACATAACCGACCTCGGTGAATTTCGTCGCTTCCACCTTGATGAAGGGCGCGTTGACCAATTTAGCCAGGCGGCGGGCAATCTCTGTCTTGCCGACGCCCGTGGAGCCGATCATCAGGATATTCTTCGGAATGACTTCTTCCTGCATGTCACCGGCCAGCTGGCGGCTGCGCCAGCGGTTGCGCAGGGCAATCGCTACCGACCGCTTCGCCTCATCCTGCCCGACAATGTATTTGTTGAGCTCCTCGACAATCTGACGCGGAGTCTGTTCATTTACGCCAATTTCCTTCATTAGTCCAGCTCCTCCACCTTGATGTTGTGATTCGTGTAGACACAGATATCTGCAGCGATCGACAGGGCTTCCTTGGCGATATCGCCAGCGCTCATCTCCGTATGCTTGACCATCGCACGGCCAGCCGACAGGGCATAGAAGCCGCCAGAACCGATTGCCGCCACATCACCATCCGGCTCGATGACCTCGCCGTTGCCGGAAAGCATCAGCATCGTATCATGATCCGCTACCAGCAGCAACGCCTCAAGCTTACGCAGGACTTTGTCCGTGCGCCACTCCTTGGCCAGTTCGACCGCAGCCCGCTGCAGGTTGCCATTATAGGACTCCAGCTTAGCCTCGAATTTCTCAAACAAAGTGAAGGCATCGGCCACAGATCCGGCAAAGCCAGCCAGGATCTTGTTGTGGTAGAGGCGCCGTACCTTACGCGCATTGGCTTTCATTATCGTGTGTTCCCCGAAGGTCACCTGACCGTCGCCAGCAATGGCCGTTCTGCCGTTCTTGCGCACGGCACAGATTGTCGTTGCATGAAATTGTGTCTCCATCGCGTCATTCTCCAATCTTTGCTTTGAAGGATTCAATCGCGGCCAGCGCCCGCTCGGCCAGCCGCTGTTTCTTGAGTTTCTTGTCCTTGATGTATTTGCCGTTCTCATTGCGCATATCGATTTCCGGCAGGATGCCGAAATTGACATTCATCGGCTGGAAATGCTTGGCTTCACTCGTCGTGATATAGTGGCAGAGCGCACCATGGCAGCTTTCTGCCGGGAATACCAGCGGCGCCTTCCCCATGGCCAGCCGTGCAGCATTGACACCAGCGATGAGCCCCGATGAAGCCGACTCGATATAACCCTCAACGCCCGTCATCTGCCCGGCAAACAGCAGCGTATCCTCTCCGCGCAGCTGCAGGGTTGCCTGCATATGCTGCGGCGAGTTCAGGAACGTATTGCGGTGCATGACGCCATAGCGCAAGAATTCCGCCTGCTCAAGTCCGGGGATCATGCCGAACACCCGGCGCTGCTCCGGCCATTTGAGGTGTGTCTGGAAGCCGACGATATTGTAGAGCGTCGCACTGGCATTATCCTGGCGCAGCTGGACAACGGCATAGGGACGCACCCCCGTCTCGGGGTGTTCCAAGCCCACCGGCTTCAAAGGCCCATACAGCAGCGTATCCTTGCCCCGGCTCGCCATGACCTCCACCGGCATGCAGCCCTCAAAGAACTTCTCTTTCTCGAAATCCTTGGTCGGTGCTTTCTCAGCATTGACGAGTTCTGTCCAGAACGCCTCGTATTCCTCCTTGGTCATCGGGCAGTTGATATAAGCTGCCTCGCCCTTGCCATATCGCGAAGCGCGGTACGCCTTGCTCATATCGACCGAATCGATGCTGACAATCGGCGCTGCTGCATCGTAGAAATACAGCGAATCATTGCCCGTGCGGGCAGCAATGTCCTCCGCGAGCTTACCGGCCGTCAGCGGGCCGCTGGCCACCACGGTGATTGCATCGTCTGCCAACGGGATCGCGTCAAGTTCCTTATGGACGACCGTGATCTGCGGATGCTCCGTGACCTTTTTCGTCACATAGTCGCTGAATCCATGACGGTCAACAGCCAGCGCCCCGCCTGCCGGAACCTTTGTCGCATCGGCAGCTTCCATGATGATCGAGCCCAGCCGGCGCATCTCCTCTTTGAGTACGCCAACCGCATTCTCAAGACCCGCACCGCGCAGCGAGTTACTGCAGACCAGCTCCGCAAAACCGGCAGTCTTATGCGCCGGGGTCGATTTTTCCGGCCGCATCTCATACAACGTGACCTCAGCGCCGAGCTTTGCCGCCTGCCATGCGGCCTCAGAGCCAGCCAGGCCAGCTCCTACGATAATTACTTTTTTCACGTTTATTTTTCCTCTTCCGCCTCCTGCGCAGCCTTTTCTGCCTCCCGGGCTTTCTTGGCTTCTGCGCGCTGGCGCATTTTTTCTAATTCCTTGTTGATGGGATGGTCGATGCGCGTCTTGCAGTCATCGTTGCTGCAGTAGAGCAACGCCCGGCCATTCTTGTAATGGTGTTTGAGCATGAAGGCTCCGCATTCCGGGCATTTCTCCTGCTGCGGCTGATCCCAGGTCGTGTAATCGCACTCCGGATAATTCTTGCAGCCATAGAAATTGCGGCCGCGGCGCGTCTTGCGCTCAACGATGGCCCCACCGCATTTCGGGCACTTGACCCCCGTGTCCACGAGCAATGGTTTCGTATTGCGGCACTCGGGAAAGCCCGGGCAGGCCAGGAACTTGCCAAAGCGCCCCTGCTTGACCACCATCATGCGGCCGCAGAGTTCACACGGCACGTCCGATACCTCGACAGGCAGCTCAACATGTCCGATGGCCTCATCGGCTTTTTCGAGTGTTTCTTCAAACGGATCATAGAATTCACGCAGCAGATTGTTCTTCTTGACCTTGCCCTCAGCAATCTCGTCGAGTTCATTTTCCAGATTAGCCGTGAACTTGACATCAACGATATTCTTGAAATACTCCTCGAGCATATCGACAACGACAAAGCCGAGTTCCGTCGGCTGGAAATGCTTGTCGATGCGCTGCACATAGCCACGCGCCTGGATGGTCTCGATGATTGGCGCATAGGTGCTCGGACGGCCGATTTCCTTCTCTTCCAAGGTCTTGACCAGCGAAGCATCATTATAGCGCGGTGGTGGCTCGGTAAAGTGCTGCTGCGGCAGCGTCTTAGCCGTCGTGAGCATATCGCCCTCTGCCAGTTCCGGCAGGACGACATCCTTCTCCTTCTTCGTCGTATCAGCACCGGCATAAACAGCCGTGAAGCCGGCGAACTTGAGCTTCGAGCCGGCAGCGCGCACTGTGTATCGCTCGCCAGCCTTGATGGTGATGCTCATCGTATCGTAGACAGCTGGCGTCATCTGGCTGGCCGTGAAGCGCTGCCAGATCAGCGTATAGAGCTTCAGCTGATCCTTGTTCAGGAATTTCTCGAGCGCTTCCGGTGTCAGGTTGACATCCGTCGGCCGGATAGCCTCATGGGCGTCCTGCGCCTTCTTGCCAGCCGCATAGACATTAGGCTTGGCCGGGATATAGTCTGCGCCGAACTGCTCGCTGATATACGTGCGGGCCTCATCCTGGGCCAGATCCGACAGGCGCGTGGAGTCCGTACGCATATACGTGATAAGGCCTGTTGCGCCATGACGTCCCAGCTCGATGCCTTCATAGAGCTGCTGGGCCAGCATCATCGTCTTGCGCGAAGTGAAGCCCAGCTTGCGGGCTGCATCCTGCTGCAGGGAACTCGTCGTGAACGGTGCCGCAGGCTTGCGGCGGCGCTCACTTTTCTTGACGGTCTCTACCTTGAGTTCCTGCTTGCCAAAGTCATCCAGCAGCGCCTTGGTCTCCTGCTCATTGTGCAGGTCCAGTTTCTCGCCATCGGCATGGGTGAGTTCCGCACCGAACATGGCGGACTTATCCTTGCGCAGCTTGAGGCCTACCGTCCAGTACTCCACCGAATCGAAGGCCTGGATCTCCTTCTCGCGGTCGCAGATCAGCTTGACCGTGACCGACTGCACGCGTCCAGCGGAAAGGCCCTTGCGCACCTTGCGCCACAACAGCGGTGACAGCTTGTAGCCGACAATGCGGTCGAGCATGCGGCGCGCCTGCTGAGCATCGACCTGATCGATATTGATAGCCCGCGGATGCTTGACGGCATCCTGGATCGCTGGCTTGGTGATCTCATTGAACACGATGCGGCAGTCTTCCTCAGGATTGAGCCCCAGGATATACGACAGATGCCAGGCAATCGCCTCGCCCTCGCGATCCGGGTCACTTGCGAGATAGACTTTATCCGCATTCTTGGCATCTTTTTTGAGCGCCTTGATGAGGTCGCCCTTGCCACGGATGTTGATGTATTTAGGCTCGAACTCGTTATCTACGTCGATGCCGAACTGGCTCTTCGGCAGATCGCGCAGATGTCCCATTGACGCGCGAACCATGTATTTGCGTCCCAGATATTTCTCAATAGTTTTCGCTTTGGCCGGCGACTCTACAATGACCAAGGTTTTCTTTACCTTGGTCTTCGCCTTTGCTTTCGTTTTGGTTTTCGTTGCTGCTGCAGCCAAACCTTCACTCCCTCTCAGCACGCCGGTAAGCGTGCAGCTCATTCTCTATGACAAGGCCTTTAAGCTCCATCTGCAGAAGGATAAAGGCCAGATTCGACATTTCGCCATCCGGCAGGCTCTGGATGATCTCATCCAAGGACAACGGCCGCTCAAAAGAAAGTACCTGCCATACCTGGCGTTCCGCTGGCGTGAATCGGCGAACTTTCCTTGGCTTCGGCGGCGCCACCAGGCCGTATTCCTCGAGGATATCGTCCGGACACTGCACAAGCTTTGCCCCCTGCTGGATCAGCTGGTGGCAGCCCTGGCTCGTCGCCGAATAGATGCTGCCAGGGACTGCAAACACGTCGCGCCCCTCATTCAAGGCCAGCTGCGCTGTGATCAGCGACCCCGAGCGGCTGGCAGCCTCCACGACTACCGTCCCACGCGACAGGCCGCTGATGATGCGGTTGCGTGCCGGGAAAAAAGCCGGCAGCGGCTGTGTGCCCGGTCCATACTCAGAAATGACCACGCCGCCAGCTTCCACGATCTGCGCCAAGAGACGCCGGTTTTCTGCCGGGTAGGCCACATCCACGCCGCAGCCCAGCACAGCTACCGTGCGGCCGCTTTTCAGCGCGCCTTTATGGGCAGCCGTATCGATGCCACGAGCAGCACCGCTGACTACTGTGATGCCCGCAGAAGCCAGCCATTCGCCAAGCTCCAGGGCAATGCCCTCGCCATACGGGGTAAAGCGTCTGGCCCCCACCATCGCGATGCGCTCAGCCTGCGGCTGCAGTTCCCCACGATAGAAGAGAACCGGCGGCGGATCGAAGATTTCCTTCAATATATAAGGATATTCCTGCTGGCCAATCGCACACAGTCTCACCCCCGCCCGCTGGCAATCCACTGCCAGCTGCTCCGGAAGGTGTGGCTGCTTGCGGCAGAACAACGCCAGCCGCTGTGCCTGGCCAGAGGTCAGCTTTCCCTGCAGGACGAGACTTTCAGCCCCTGCCTGCCATACTGCCCGTGCCGAAGGGAAATGCCCCATCAGCTGCTGGAGCAGGCGGCTGCCTGCTCCAGGCGAGTGGGCCAATGCCGCCAAATAATATCTATCTTCGGATTCCATGCTATCGCCATCCTTAGACCTATACATTTATTCATCTTAGCGAATATTTAAATCGAATGCAACACTTTCCATTACATTTTCAGAAATTTTTACCAACCTGTTATCCTGCGGACATGACAAAAGGCCATCAGCCAAGATATGGCTGATGACCTCAAACGCGCTTCTATCAGTCCTGCACGCGGGTAGTCTCAACTTCGACATAATCGATAGGCCCGGAAATAGGCACAGAGGGTTTGCGGATACGCGCGGTGACCGAATGGAAATGCGGATACTTGGCGAGCAGCTTGTCGCCGATATGCGCAGACAAAGCGCCGAGCATCTGGAAACGCTTATTCTCCGTGACGTCCTTGACAATGTCATAGATAGCAGCAGGATCAACACCATCCTTGACATCATCGGTTTCAGCCATGCGGTCATCCTTCGTCTCAATCTCGATGTCGAGATAGAATTTCTGGCCCTGCTCACGCTCATATTCATAAACGCCATGGAAGCCATAGAACATCATGTTGAGAATTCTTACTTTTGCCATTATGGTCACTCCTCACAAACTGAATCCATCATTTACATCTTAGTCCCATCTACAGGTTCTCATTGTTTATGTATTTCGTGGCGCATGACAAAATTCCTGCTTGCGTATGCGAATATTTCAGATTAATTTGTAAACAGCTCGTCCCAAAACGTATAGGCTGCCATCAGAAATATCAGCAGTGCCAAAAAAAGATCGCCCATCCTGCCCTCCTCATTCTTATTAAAAAAATTGGAGAGGCTCTCAGCCTCTCCCAACCATACTGGTCATTTTACATCACCCGGCGTGCGCCGATGTAGCAGGAGCCCCAATAGGAGCTGTCAAGCGATGCTACGCTGACGCCGCGGCTCGACGATGCATTGATGAACTGACGGTCACCAAGATAGATGCCGACATGAGACGCACCTGCATCATACGTCGAGAAGAATACCAGGTCACCTGGCATGAGCTCACCGGAGGAAACCGGCGTGCCGCATTCATACTGGACATCTGCCGTGCGCGGCAGGGAGACGCCAGCATGAGCGAAGACATACTGCACGTAGCCGGAGCAGTCAAAGCCGTTCGGCGTCGTGCCACCGAATACATACGGTACACCAAGGTACTGCATGGACTCGGAAAGGATCGTGCGGTTGATGTAGTTGGCAGCATGTTTCACAGCCGGCATCGCTTTGCCGAGCAGCGCCACGTAAGTCGAGGAACCTACCTGCCCATCTGCATTCATACCGTGCGAAGACTGGAATGCCTTCACTGCCTCAGCCGTGGCCGGACCGAAGTCGCCATCAGCCGAAACGTCGTAGCCGAGACGGACTAATTGTCCTTGTATCTCTGCTACCTCGGTGCCCTGATCGCCTACACGGAATGCCGAAGCACCGCATACGGAAAACCAGCACATAAGGATCATGGATAGCGCAAACACGCGCATTGCTTTACTCAAAAAGCCACTCCTCTCTCTATTCGCCTACGAGGTTAGCTGCCGGGCTCGGGTAGAGAAGACCACCCGCGTCAATTTCACGCTTGCCGTGAGCCTGACGTTCGCCCCAAGAAATTGGTTCCCCCGCTCCTGGGTTGGATTCGGCTTGTTCCATCCTTTATAGAACCCAATGTATATAATACGACAAAAGCCGTCGTATTCCTGCTATTTTTTAAATATTCTCTTATTTAGTCTTAATGCGGCTTATTCTTTCATCTTCTTTTCAGAAAACATCCAGACATGAAAATTGGCTGCCATCACTGACAGCCACAGTATTCATTTCACGTTGCTATAAGCAATCAATAAGCCGAGTTTTGTTCCGCTTGCGCGGTGACAATCATTTATCTAGGCACGGCAGTTGCCTGCCGGCTCAAGCGACTCAACCCGGAAGGTTCCGCGGGCCGCATCATCCCTTCCCTATTTGGTCTTGCTCCGTGTGGGGTTTACCCAAGCCAGCCAGTCACCTGACTGCTGGTGCGCTCTTACCGCACCTTTCCACCCTTACCTGACAAGCAGGCGGTCTAAATCTCTATGGCACTTTCCCTAAGGTCACCCTCGCTGGACGTTATCCAGCACACTGCCCTGTGGAGCCCGGACTTTCCTCATCTGGCGTCAAGCGCCAGCCGCGATTGTCTTGACAACTTATATCAACGTACGTGATTATAGCACAATTAGCACGTCTTTGTCAAATCAGGTACTAAAGCCAGTATTTCCCCGTATTTTATACAGCTTTTAATGCTTTTATAATATTTTTTGGACATTTGCCCTTTTCTTATTTCCTATTTTTTTTTATAATTGGTTTATAGGTTTCAAATTTTCAAAAATCCGCTTTAGGAAAGAAGGAGTACATCATGGCTACACCACATATTGGCGCCGAAAAGGGCGATATCGCTGAGCGCATCCTGCTGCCGGGCGATCCGCTGCGAGCTAAATTCATCGCCGAGAATTTCCTCGACAATCCGAAACAGTACACGTCCGTCCGCAATATCCTGGGCTATACGGGTACGTACAAGGGCGTTCCTGTCTCCGTACAGGGCACAGGCATGGGCATTCCGTCCATCTCCATCTACGTCCATGAGCTCATCCATTCGTTCGGCTGCAAGAAACTGTTCCGCGTCGGTACCTGCGGTGGCATGCATCCGGACGTCAAGCTCCGCGACGTGCTGATTGCCCAGGGCGCCAGCACGGATTCATCCATCATCAAGAACATCTTCGGCGGTTCGATCAACTACGCACCGCTGGCTGATTTCGAGCTGCTGGAGAAGGCAGTAGCCAACACGCGTAAACTCGGTCTGCACGCCAAAGTCGGCAACATCATCTCCGTCGACCGCTTCTACGATGACGAGATTGATAACGACAAGCTCCGCAAATACGGCATCCTTGCCGTCGAGATGGAGGCAGCTGCTCTCTACACGCTTGCAGCGGAAGCGCATGTCCAGGCACTGGCTCTGTTCACGGTCAGCGACCATCTGCTGACAGGCGAAGCTTGCACAGCCGAAGAACGCCAGACGACTTTCAACGATATGATTAAGATTGCCCTCGAGACCGCTATCGAGGATTGATTTCCGTTTCCAACTGCATACACACTGTGGCTGTTGCCTGCGACAAAACGCCGGGGCAACAGCCACTTTTTTATCCGCGCGGTTTCTTTCCCGGCAAAATCGCAGCGTCAATCCTTTGCCAGCAGGGAAATAGCTGCAGACTGGCGAATTATGTAGTACAAATGGGCCAGGACTTGCCTGCCGGATCTATCCGTATAGGAGGAGCGCTTATGTTGGTAAATACAGAAATCAAGGACCGCATTGCCTATGTGGAAATGCAGAACGCTGACCACTTCAACTGTCTGAGTGAACAAATGTGCACAGAACTCATTGCCGCGCTGGACGAAGCCTATGCCAGTGAATGCGTCGGCGTTGTCTTGAAAGCGCAAGTCAAAAAAGGTGTCTGGAGTGCCGGCCACGATATCCGTGAACTGCCACTGGACGGGTCTGACCCGCTTGGCTTTGACGTGCCCATGGAAAAGCTCATGCGGGCAGTACAGGATGTCCCCATTCCTGTCATCGCTTGTGTCAGCGGTACCGTCTGGGGTGGTGCCTGCGACCTCTGCCTTTCCTGCGACATGATCATCAGTGCTCATACCGCCACCTTTGCCATCACCCCAGCCAAGATTGGCATTCCCTACAATGCCTCTGGCATCCTGCACTTCATCAACCAGTTGGGCATGAACAAGGCACGCGAGATGTTCTTCCTGGGCACCCCCATAACCGCCGACGATGCCTTGAATGTAGGCCTTATCAATCATGTTGCAGAAGCCTCCGATCTAGACCATATGCTGGAAACTAAATTCCTTGCACCGCTACGCCGCAACAGCGTGGTTTCTATCAGCGCCATCAAGCGCCAATTCCGCATTCTCTCTCGTGCCTCCACAGTCATCAGTGCCGAGAACTTCGAACACATCAATGCCTACCGCACCCGGGTATTCGAGGGCGAAGACTACCAGGAAGGCATCAAGGCTTTCTTGGAAAAACGGCCGCCTGAATACAAAGGCAAGGCCGCAGACCTGGATCGCCCGCAACCATAAAACTTACTCGTACCCAAAAAGGACTGCTGCACGCATTCTCTGCTGTGCAGCAGTCCTTTTTATCCGTTTTAAGCCTCGCTTAGGAAAGCCGTATAGGCCTTGCGGGCCTCATAGACATCAACTTTGCTCGTGACTTCCCATGGCGCGTGCATGCTCATGACGCCAACACCACTGTCTATGACCTGCATGCCATAGAGACTCATGATGTAAGCAATCGTACCACCGCCACCGAGATCTACTTTGCCAAGCTCCGCAAGCTGGTAGTGGACGTTGTTGCCATCCATGATGCGGCGCAGCTCCGCCAGGTATTCTGCATTGGCATCATTCGAACCCGACTTGCCACGCACCCCCGTGAACTTGTTGAACACCATGCCGCGGCCCAGATAGGAGACATTCTTCTTATCGTAGGCACTCGCATAAAGCGCATCATAAGCACTCGACACATCCGAAGACAGCATTTTGCAGTTAGCCAGCGTACGGCGCAGGGTAAGATCCGTATAGGCACCACAGGCATTCAGCAGCTCCGCTACGGCGTTCTCGAAGAAATGCGACTGCATGCCCGTCGCACCGACACTGCCGATTTCTTCCTTATCGACCAGCAGGCAGCAAGCCGTACGTTTCATACGGCCAGTCGCCAGCATAGCCACCAGCGAAGTATACGCGCAAACGCGGTCATCCTGACCATAAGCCAGGATCATGCTGCGGTCAAAGCCAAGTTCACGTGCTTTGCCAGCTGGCACCAACGCGAGCTCAGCCGACTGGAAATCTTCCGCATCGATATCGTATTTATCCTTGATGAGTTTCAGCACACCATCCTTGACCGATTCCTTATCGTCTTTCTTGAGCGGGTAATTGCCAACGAGGATATCGAGATTCTCACCCTCGATGACCTTGGCCGCATTCTTCTTCAGCTGTTCCTGGGACAGATGTATCAGCAGGTCCGTGACACAGAATACCGGATCTGCCTCATCCTCACCAATGCAGATATCGATGACACGGCCATCCTTCTTGGCGACAACGCCATGCAGTGCGAGCGGCAGGGTAACCCACTGGTACTTCTTGATACCACCGTAATAATGCGTATCAAGATAAGCCAGGCCACCATCTTCATAAAGCGGGTTCTGCTTGACATCGAGCCGGCAAGTATCGATATGGGCCCCAAGGATATTCATGCCCTGCTCGAGAGGCTCATCACCGATATTGAACAGCACGACAGCCTTCTTCATATTGACCGCATAGACCTTGTCGCCAGCGGCTAGCGTCCCGCCATTCTTGACGACCTCATAGAGGTCGCGGTATCCTGCTGCCTCAGCCTGCCGTACAGCCTCAGTCACACTTTCACGCTCCGTCTTGCAGTTCGACAGGAACTCGCGATACCCTCGGTTGAGCGCCTCGAGTTCCTGCTTTTCCTCTTCACTGTACTGATTCCAGATTGACGTCTTTTCTTCTGCCATCTATATCCTTCTTTCTCGTCAGAAAAACTCCTCAATGATATCCACAAAGTCCTGCCGCGTCTCCGCCTTGTTGAAGCGGTCGCGCAGAATCGCCCCGTGCTTTATCCCGCGCGTATACCAAGTCGCATGCTTGCGCATCTCGCGCGGGCCAACGTAGTCACCCTTGTATTTGAGCAGCAGATCCAGATGCCGGAGGATTACCTCTGCACGCTCCTGCATCGTCGGACCTGGCAGCTCCTCGCCAGTCTGCAGATAATGCGTGAGCTGCCGGAAGATCCACGGATTGCCCTGTGCCGCCCGGCCGATCATCACGCCATCAGCCCCAGTCACCACCAGTATCTTCTTGAGGTCGGCACAGCTGCGCACGTCACCATTGGCAATGACCGGCACATTTACCATCTGCTTGACGGCCGCGATGATCTCCCAATCCGCATTGTCCCGGTAGAATTGCTCGCGCGTGCGGCCATGGACAGCAATCGCATCGACACCAGCCTCCTCGGCCAGCTTGGCGATCTCCAGCACGTTGACATTGTCGTCATCCCAGCCTTTGCGCATCTTGACCGTGAATGGCATCTTGACCGCCTTGCGGATGGCCGACAGGATTGCAAAAGCCTTGGCCGGCTCGCGCATAAGTGCCGAGCCCTCGCCATTCTTGACGATCTTTGGTGCCGGGCACCCCATGTTGAAATCCAGGATGTCCGCCGTGCCGAGGTCTTCGACATACTTGGCCGCCTCAGCCGCCATCTCCGGCGTATTGGCAAAGATCTGCATGGCAATCGGGCGCTCGCCGCTCTCAGTCTTCAGCATCTCAAGCGTGCGCTCGTTGCGGAAGTGGATGCCCTGGCTGCTGACCATCTCCGCATAGCAGAGCGGACAGCCCATATCATGCGCGATGATACGGTAAGCCGTATCGGTCACACCAGCCATCGGTGCCAGGAATACCGGCTGCTCGAAATGGAAATTGCCGATATCCATGCTCATGCTTCGTTCTCCTTCTTGAGGCGCTCAGGATTATGCCCCTCGCGGCGGTCAGCATTGCGTTCGTAGAGTGCCTGCAAGCCCGTCAGGGTCAGGAAGTGATCGACCTTATCGATCGTCGCCGATTCCTTGGCGATCATGCGCGCCAGGCCGCCCGTAGCGATGACCTTCATGTCCTTGCCATATTCCGTCTTGATGCGCCGCACGATCTCGTCGATCTGGCCGACATAGCCAAAGATGATGCCAGCCTGCATCCCCTGGATCGTATTGCGGCAGATAATCTGCTTCGGAGGGACGAGCTCGATGCGCGGCAGCTGTGCAGCGCTCTGGAACAGCGCATCGGCACTCGTGCCGATGCCCGGTGCAATGACGCCGCCGAGGAAATCGCCGGTATCGCCGACCACATCAAAGGTCGTCGCAGTGCCGATATCGATGACAATGAGCGGGCCGCCATACTGCTCATAAGCACCGACGACATTGACGATACGGTCAGCACCGATGGAGCGCGGATTCTCATAATGCAGCTTGATGCCCGTCTTGATGCCCGGGCCGACCACCAGCGGCCGGATGTGGAAATAACGCTCGCACATCTTGACCATCGGCACGACCAGTGGCGGCACGACCGACGAAATGATGATGGCATGGATATCCGTCATGCGGATGCCCTGATAGCGGAACAGGTCATTCATCAGCATACCGTATTCGTCGCCGGTCTTCTGCCGGTCCGTCGAGATACGCCAATGCTTGATGAGTTTCTTCCCCTCATACGTTCCCATAACGATGTTGCTGTTGCCAATATCGAATACTAATAACAAAGGATACTCCTCCTGAATCTCTTACTTCTTGGGCCGGATGGACACGTCGCCAGCCAGTACGCGGTGACGTCCATCCGCTGCGTCGACAAGCAGGGCACCATCTTCATCGATGTCTGCCGCTATGCCGGTATATTCTTCGCCATCACGCACACCGATGACACGCACTTCCTGCCCCAGCGTGATCGTATACTTGCGCCAGGCGGCCAGCACCGGTGCAAAGCCCTGAGTTGCCACTTCAGCATAAAGCGCATCCAGCGCTTCGAGTACAGCCTGGAAGAACTTCACCCGCGGCACAGGCTTACCGCCATTCACTGCCTGCAGGGAGGTAGCCGTCTTGCGTATCTCAGCAGGAAACTCCTGCGGCAGGATGTTGACGTTGATGCCGATACCGATGACGATGTGATTGATGCGGTCCATTTCGGCACTCATCTCCGTCAGGATGCCGACGAGCTTGCGGTTCTCATAGAGCAGGTCATTGGGCCATTTGATTCCAGCCGGCAGGCCGAACCGCTCCATGGCCTTGGCCACTGCCACTGCCGCCAGCAGCGTGCACTTCGGTGCCTCCTGTGGCATGAACGGCGGACGCAGGATGACGGAAAACCAGATCCCCTTGCCAGCTGGCGAAAAGAAGCTGCGCTCCAAGCGTCCCTTGCCCCCGGTCTGCTGCTCGGCCACGACGATGGTGCCATCTGCTGCGCCAGCCGCCGCCAGCCGTTTGGCCACGTTGTTGGTCGAATCGAGGACCTCCTCGAAGTGAATTTCCCGCCCCACGCACTGCGTCTGCAAACCGTGCCGGATCTCATTCGGCAGCAGCCGGTCCGGCGCTTCGCGCAGCGAATAGCCGCTGCGCGAATGGCTGACGATATCGTAGCCGTTCTCGCGCAGCTCCCGGATGTGTTTCCAGATTGCCGTCCGCGAAACGCCGAGCCGGCTCGCCATCTCTTCGCCTGATATATATCCATCACCTGCACTGCGCAGGATCTCGAGTATCTTAGTCCGCAATGGCATTTCCTCCTTTGCCCATTCACACCTGTCCATTATACAACGAATCCAGCCATTAAAAAAGACCTGCCCTCAAAGCAGGGTAGGTCTTTTTTCCGCTTGCTCAGCGATCATAATGGGTAACGTTGAATTTCGGTTCCGCTTTCTCTTCTTTCTCTGCGCCCGTCTTCTCCTCCGTCACCGTTTCTTTTGCTTCCTCGTCTTCCTTTTTGGCAGCCGTTGATGCATCCGCATCATCCTGCTGCTCGATCTTCCCAACAGGTGCTGGATCAAAGAACGACCAATCGTCCTTCTTTTCTTCAAAATCCAAGGAATCCGTTTTCTTCTCATCCTCATCAGACAGCTTGCCGTTCGTCAGCAGCTCTTCGAGCTGTTTGGCCGTCAGCGTCTCACGTTCCATGAGTGCCTGGGCAATGAGCTCAAGCTTGTCCCGGTTCTCCGTGATGAGCTTGCGGCAGGCTTCATAAGCCTCTTCCAGATACTTGCGGACTTCCTTATCGATCTCGCCGGCAACCTCTTCCGAGTAGTTGCGTTCATGATTGAAGTCGCGTCCCAGGAATACCTGATGGTTCTGGGCTTCGCCATAAGCCACCGGGCCGAGCACATCGCTCATGCCGTACTGCATGACCATGCCGCGTACCATGCGCGTCGCCTGCTGGATATCCTGGGAAGCACCCGTGCTGATTTCCTTGAGCACGATCTCTTCAGCTACACGTCCGCCCATGGCGACCTTGAGACGATCCAGGAGCTCTGACTTCGTCGCATAGTTGCGGTCTTCCTTCGGCAGCATCAGCGTATAGCCGCCGGCGCGGCCGCGTGGGATAATCGTGACCTTATGGACCGGATCGGCATGTTTGAGGAGCATCCCCACAAGAGTATGGCCGCCCTCATGATAAGCCGTCAGGCGTTTCTCCTCATCATTCATGATATGCGACTTGCGTTCCGGACCAGCCATGACACGCTCGATAGCTTCTTCGAGTTCACCCATGAAAATCTTTGTTTTGTCGCGGCGTGCTGCCAAAAGTGCTGCCTCGTTGACAAGATTGCTGAGATCCGCACCCGTGAAGCCCGGCGTACGGCGTGCAAGGATATCCAAATCGACAGCATCATCAAGCGGCTTGCCCTTCGTATGTACCTTGAGGATAGCCAAGCGGCCACGGACATCCGGACGGTCAACGACGACCTGACGGTCGAAGCGGCCCGGACGCTGCAAAGCGGGGTCAAGAATATCCGGACGGTTGGTCGCAGCAATGATGATGATGCCTTCATTAGCAGCAAAACCATCCATCTCGACCAGCAACTGATTGAGCGTCTGTTCACGTTCGTCATGTCCACCGCCAACACCAGCACCACGCTGGCGGCCTACTGCATCAATCTCATCGATGAATACGATGCAGGGCGCATTTTTCTTGGCCTGATCGAACAGGTCACGGACACGCGAAGCACCGACACCGACAAACATCTCCACGAAATCCGAACCGGAAATCGAGAAGAACGGCACACCAGCCTCACCAGCGACCGCACGGGCCAGAAGGGTCTTACCAGTTCCCGGGGGGCCTGAAAGCAGCACACCTTTCGGGATGCGGGCCCCGAGATCGTTGTATTTCTTCGGATGCTTGAGGAACTCGACGACTTCTTCGAGCTCCTGCTTGGCTTCATCAGCACCAGCAACATCCTTGAAATTGACCTTGATCTTATCCGCACCGCTCATGCGCGCACGGCTCTTGCCGAACGACATGACACGGCCACCGCCGCCCTGCGTCTGCTGCATGATAAAGAACCATACACCGACGAGCAGCAGGATTGGCAGTACCGACGAGAACATCGTCGACCACCAGGGGGGCTCGGGCGGATTTTCCGCCGCGATATCCACATTCTTGCTGCTCAGTTTCTGGTAGAGCTGCGGGTCATTATTTGGAGCATCCGGTGTAATGGTCGTAAACTCGGTACCATCGGTCAGCTTACCGCGGATCGTGTTCTGGATGATCACGACTCTGGCCACTTCACCATTATCCACCTGCTGCAGGAATTTGGTGTACTCCACCTCCTGCTTCGTCGTGTTCTTTGTTGAGAAATAATCGATGATCGATATGGCGACCAGGATAATCAACAGGTAGAACCCTACATTGCGTAGAAACTTATTCAATCCATTGCCCTCCCTTTCGGGGGCCTTTCAAAGGCTCCTCCGGTCTTTTTCTTTTACTGGCTCAGGCGTAAATCTCCGGCTTCAGGACACCGAT
This sequence comes from Pseudoselenomonas ruminantium, assembly GCF_900113715.1. GTDB lineage: Bacteria > Bacillota > Negativicutes > Selenomonadales > Selenomonadaceae > Selenomonas_A > Selenomonas_A caprae. Next base: position 53,049 of record NZ_FOQK01000013.1, read on the forward strand.
ATACGGCAGGTTGCGGTATACCTCGGCATAATCGAGGCCATAGCCGACCAGGAACTCATCCGGTACTACAAAGCCGCAGTAGTCAATATCGACATCCACCGTACGGCGGGACGGCTTGGAGAGCAGCGAGCAGAGCTTGACGCTTTTCGGCTTGCGCTCACGGAAGTACTTCATGAGATAGTTCATGGTCGTACCCGAGTCTATTATATCTTCAATAACGATGAGGTGTTTTCCTTCAATATCGTAGTCAAGATCCTTCAAAATTTTGACCGAGCCCGTCGTCGACGTGCCATTGCCATAGCTCGAAGCGATCATGAAATCGAAATGTACCGGCAGATCGATCTGACGGACCAGATCCGTGTAGAACGTCACTGCCCCCTTCAAAATACCGACACAGTAGATCTCTTCTTTGACATCCTTATAGTCTTCCGTGATCTGGCGGCCCAGCTCGGCTACTTTTGCCTGGAGCTGTTCCTCCGAATATACTACCTTCTCGATATCATCGTTCATCATGATAAATTTCCTCTCTTCTTTCCAGTCTGAGATATAAAACTCTTCTTTTCAATGGTCTATCGAAAGCCACCGCACAGCGTGTGCTGCGCCGATGGCCTGCCACCCATAATACTTCATGGCCAGCCGCCAGAATCGGCAGCTGGTCGCGTTCCTGCTGGGGGATCTTGTCATCGATCAGCAGTTTTTTCAGCTTTTTGCGGCCGCCAGGCAGCTGTATCGCATCGCCAGACTCACGCTGGCGGATGACCAGCGGCTCCGCAAGATCATCAGGCTGCAGGTAGAGCTCCCACGGTGTGGGCGCTGGTGCGATCTCCGCACACCACTCAGCCGTGCAGAGGTAGCTGCCCCATTGCGTGCAGCCAGGTATCTGCAAGTCTGCTGGCGCAGGCGCCGCTGCGGTCTCAGGCCGCTGTGCACAGGTCAGCCAGCCATAGGCCAGCCGGGCCACAAAGCCATGGGGAAGTTCCAGCTGGCTGCTTGTCTGCCCCACTCGCAAAAGTAAGCGCAGCTTCTCCGCCTGCCCAAACCCCAAGTCCTGCCGGCTGCCAGCTGCGGCCTGCCAGAAACGGCGCACCAGGCCGCGCTGCAACGCCAGCGGCAGCTGGCTGAAGCCCTGCTGGTTCAGGGCCAGCGGCTGCTGGCGCACACGCGCGGTATCCTGCCACAGTGCTTCGACCTGCGCCTCGATGTATTCCGTCTCGGCAGCGGCTACCTCTGCCAGCTGGCACAGGGCCCGCGCAAGTTCGGGGTTGTACGCCTGCTTGAGTGCCGGCAGCGTCGCCAGCCGCAGGCGGTTGCGCGTGCATTCTGCCTGCTCATTGGTGGCGTCCTCGCATGGCTGCAAGCCCTGCGCCGCACAAAACGCGCGTATCGCCGCCTTCGTCACCCCCAATAACGGACGGATGATCGTGCCCCCCTTGCCACTGCGCGGACGCATCGCCGCCAGCCCCTGGGTTCCCGTGCCGCGCAGGATGCGCATGAGCACAGTCTCTGCCTGGTCATCGGCATGATGCGCCACAGCGATGGCATCAAAGCCTGCCGTCTGCCGCACCTGCTCCAGAAAACGGTAGCGCAGTTCACGGGCCGCTGTCTCCAGCGAAAGCCCCTGGGCCGCAGCCTCCTTGGGGACATCAGTCGCAGCCAGCTGCACCGGTATCCCCCGCTGCTGGCAGAAAGCCTGCACAAAATCAGCATCGGCCTTTGATGCCGCCCCGCGGATACCATGCTCGAAATGCGCCGCCACGATCTGCAGATCATATTTGCGGCGCAGCTGCCACAAGATCACCAGCAACGCCAGCGAATCAGGGCCGCCCGAGCACGCTGCGACAATGCGGTCCCCACGGTGCAGCAGCCCATGTTCCAAGCAGAATTGCTCGACCTGTTCCAGCACACCTGTCACCTGACCTTCCTCGAATCTGCGGGCAAACGAACAAAAGCACCCTTATGCAGAGTGCTTTGAAACTACGAACTACGATCGTCCCATCAGTCCGAACGGCGGGAACCACGGCCTCCGCGTTTCGAGTCCGTCTTGCGGCGCAAGTCCGTTAGACGCTCATCGCTGTCCTTGAGGAAGCGCGAGAGCTTATCCTCAAAGGATGCCGAGGTATTGTTGAAACGATTATTCGGTTTCCGGAAATCACGCGGCCCGCGTGCAGGACGCGGCGTCCGGAAGGAAGAATTATTCGTGGCGGCATGCTGCTGGGTAGTGGCATGTTCCTCTGGTTTCTTCTCCTGAGTCTGCTTGATGGAAAGACCGATCTTGCCCTTCTCATCAATCGTCAGGACCTTGACTTTTACCTTATCTTTTTCTGCGAGGAAGTCATGAACATCCTTTACATAAACATCTGCGACTTCCGAAATGTGGACGAGACCAGTCTTACCCTCTGGCAATTCGATGAATGCACCAAAGTTCGTGATGCCGCTTACGACACCCTCAACCACACTGCCAACTTCAATGGACAAATTAATTCTTCCCCCTTAAGTATTAAAGAATACACGCTTTATTATACCCTTGCACGCTAAACAGTGTCAAGGAACATAATCATTTGCTGCGCCCGGTCGTATAGGGCAATTCCCCCGCCCGGGTCATCCCGAGTTCTTCCCGGGCAATCTTCTCGATATACCCCAGTTCATTGAGTTTTTCTTTCTCCTGCCGCAGAGCTTCATTCTCCTTCTGCGCGGCGGCCAGCCGGGCCTCTGCTGCGGCCTGGTCCTGGCCTACCTGGCGCAGGTAAAGCTGCTGCGAGATGAGAATCGAGGAAAAATAGACTACACTGCCAACCATCAGGATAAAAAACCAGCTGAACCGGCGTTTTTTCTGTTGTCTTTGGCGCTGCATCACTATCCCCCCTTCAAAAAACATCAATCTCCTTAATGATACCGATATTTATGGACGGATGCAAGCAAAACTGCAATTATTTTTCTGACCACTGGAAATAATCGGTTGATGCTATCCGGCGGAATTTTGATGAACAATGCGGACAATCAAAATGATCTTTGACGTTTTCCATATCCGCACGGCCATCCACGATGCGGACGGCCTGTCCCTCAACGAAATCCATCTTCTGGCCGCAACGCGGGCAGACACATTGATTGTTGACATCCTTCTTGAGGATCATCGGCTCAAGATCGCCAGTACGGCGGACATTGAGCACCTTGGTTTTAGGCTGCTGCGGCAGATCGTGCTCATCGAAGAACCCCGATCCCAGCAGCTCCTGAAAATATATGCCACAGTGATGGCACTCGTATTTCGGCAATATGGCAGACATATCCGCCCGCCCATCGACAATCTGTACGGCCGTGCCATCGACAAACCGAAGATTCCCCTGGCATTTCGGACAGAGATATTGCCCCTTATCATTTTTTGCTAACTGGTAAACGGCCATTTCCATCACCATATCTTTCCCAACCAACATATCGGGTGCTCAGCAGACTATCTATATATATTCCCCATATCGCAGAAAAAAACCTGCCTGGTGATGAATTATTTTTACTGACCACTGTCCGCCTGGATGAAAGCTGCAATCGCGCAGGCAATCTTCTGCGCAGCTTCAGGCCGCGCACAGGCAAGCGCCCGCTCAGACATCGCTTGCAGGCAGCCCTCGGCAAACAGTTCCTGTACCGCCGGTGCCAGCTTCTCGCCGGGATGGAGCCAGACAGCCGCACCATGACGTGTCGCATAGACGGCGTTTTCAGTCTCCGGTCCGGGGATGGGATCGTGCAGCAGCATCGGCAGCCCGAGCACGAAGGCTTCACTGATGGTCAGTGCCCCTGGCTTGGTGATCAGCAGGTCGGCTGCCCGCATGAGCTCATGGGCCTTATCGGTATATCCCCAGAGCTTCACCAGATGATGCGAGGTGCGGGCAAACGCCCGTACCTCATTGAGCAGCCGTGCATTGCGCCCGGCAATCACCAGCAGTGTCAACTGCTGCGGCAGCTTCTCCAAAGCCTGCAGGGTGGCTTGGATGCCTCCCAGTCCCAGGCCGCCGCCCATCAGCAGCACGGTCGGCTGTTCCAGCGGCAGCGAAAAACGCTGGCGCAGCTCTGCCTTCGGCGGCAGGCTGCGCAGATTGCTGTCCACAGGAATCCCTGTTGCCTGCAGTGTCTCCGCCGCAAAGCCACAGGCTGTCATCTCTGCCTGCATCGCCGCCGTCGCCATGAAATACTGATCGACCTGCGGGTACAGCCAGATCTGATGCAGCGAGTAATCCGTCATGACCACAGCCAGCGGCAGCTGGCTATGCTGGCGTCGTTTCCATAGGGATACCGCTCCCTCTGGGAACGGATGCGTGCAGATGATGGCCGTCGGCTCATATCTGCGGATGAGGCGCTTCACCACCGGCTGCATGACAGCAGCAAAGGCACTCTGCACCAGCGAACCGCTCGCCGCCCCGCCAGACACCTTGTAGAATACATCATACAGATTCGGGACAAAGGCCAGCATGACAAGATAGATCTTCTTCATCAGCCAATGGAGCCAGGCCGTATCGCGCGCCATGAAATCCACCGTGGTGAGCACGGCTTCCGGCAGCTGCCGCTGCATCTCCTTGGCCACGGCCTCGGCTGCCTTGATATGGCCTGAGCCGATCGATGCCGTCAGTATGAGTATCCTGTCTGCCTTCATCTTGTTCCTTCTCTCCGTTGAAATCATACCCGCCTATTGTATCACATTTCAGGCAGTCAGGCCACCATCGACCCCCCAGACCGCACCGGTCACGAACGCCGCAGCCGGTGAGGCCAGAAAAGCGATCAGCGCTGCCGCTTCCTCCGGCGTGCCGATGCGCCCCAACGGATAGACCGAGGCCATCTCGCGCAATGCCTGTTCCCGGTCAGGCATCGCTGCCAGCTGCTTTTCTGTCAGCGGCGTCAGGATGTCCCCCGGGGCGATGGCGTTGACGCGCACGCCGAAGCCAGCCAGCTCCAAGGCCAGCGCCCGCGTGAACATGACGACTGCCCCCTTGCTGGCACAGTAAGCCGTGCAATAGTAATTGCCATGAACACCAGCATCCGAAGCCACGTTGACGATATTGCCGTGCATCTTCTTGAGCGCCGGAACCGCCAGCTGGCATAGATAATACGTCCCCTTGACGTTGATATCAAGTACCTCTTCGAGCTGTGCTTCACTCACGTCCTCGATGGCACCTTCGCAGTAGACACCAGCGGAATTCACGAGCACATCGAGCTGTCCCCAGCGCTTCAGCACCGTATCCACCGCCAGCTGGCAATCCTCGCGCCGGCTCACATCACAGGGCTGGAAAGATGTCCGCTCCCCTGCCGCCAGCTGAGCCAGTGCCTCCTGGCCGTGCTTCACGGACCGCCCGAGCAGCATCACCTTGGCTCCGGCCTGCAGGAACTCACGGGCAGCGGACAGTCCGATCCCCGAAGTACCGCCAGATATCATGACCACCTTGTCTGTCATCCGCATATCCATTTCCATCCATCTCCCTTTTGAAAAGGGCCGGGTTCCCGAAGGAACCCGGCCCTGCTTTTATGCTTTTGCTATCCTCAGCCATTTACGGCATCTTTGAGTGCCTTACCAGCCTTGAATACCGGATTCTTCGATGCCGGAATCTCGATATCCTGACCCGTACGCGGGTTGCGGCCTTTGCGGGCAGCGCGCTCTTTCACCTCAAACGTGCCAAAGCCAATCATCTGGACTTTATCCCCAGCCGTCAGCGCGTCCTGAACACTGTCAAACAGAGCATTTACAGCTTTTTCTGCATCTTTCTTCGTCAGACCGGTTTTCTCAGCAACACTAGCTACCAATTCAGTTTTGTTCACAACCGTAGCCTCCTTAAAGATAAATGATTTGTCTACGACAGTTGAATTCGCGCTCCTCCGCGTAATTCCTGCCACTATAAGAGAATTTAACAGAAAAGCTCCGAAAAAGCAAGGTTTTTCACGAAAAAACACGAAACAGTCCGCCAGTTTTGACAATTATTATCTACGATTCGCTTTTGGCACGGATAAACAGGCTCGTGAGATGATCGACATCCTTCTGCCGGTCAAGCTCGTAGAGCGGGATCTGCCGGATGGATTCATCGGGCAGGGCCAGATTGTGGATATAGGTCACTTCGTACTCATCAGGGAACAGCTCCATCAGCATGAGCTTCGTATCAGAAGCGATCGGCTGGCTGTATACCTGCGTGATGACAAGGGACTGGGCCGGCCGCTCTTTGAGCGTTGCTACATCCTCAGCATCAAGGATTGTCAGCCCATCGATGGGGTCGATGCCGAGCCGCGTGTACATGACCTCGACGAAGCTCATGCCCGGCAGGATATTGACCGTCACCTCGCTGGTACGCGCGAATTCGCGCAGCAGCACCACCGTGCGCTCCGCCACCAGCGGGCTGCCCGGCACAGCGTAGACAATATCACCCTCAGACTTTGCCCGCTGCAGGAGATCACGGGCAATCGCCCCGTAGAGCGACTCGAAATCCGCCGCCTCCTCATAAAATCCATCATACGTGGAAAACGTCATGCCCGCCGCCTCGATGGCCGCTACGGTCGGATGGATGCGCGTGCGCAGCACGAGACGCTCGGCCTTGGCCATGAGCTCCCAGCTCTCACGCGTGATAAGGCCAGCCCTTCCGGGGCCCAGGCCTGTTACTGTAATGGTTGCCATATTCTGTCTCCTATTCCTCATTCCTGCCCGGCAGTTTTCCTGGCAGACATCGCCGTTTCATCACCAGCCGCTGCCAGCAGCAGCCGGGTAGCGAAGTTTGTGATGTCCTGTTTGTATTTTTCATTCAATGCAAAGCGATAGCCATGCTTGCCTGGCAGCGCCTTCATGGTACGGCCGAACATCTTGTCCAGCGCCAGCAGCCCCTTGACCGGCAGCTTGCAGTCCGGCAGCAGGTAGATGTCCAGCGCCTGGGGGAGCTCCGCCAGCGAGCGGAGGCCCAGCGCGCGCGCGTGATTCTTGATGCGCGCCACCGCCAGCAGATTCATGACAGGCTTGGTCGGCTCACCGAAGCGATCGATCAGCTCGTCGAGCAGATTGTGCAGCTCCTCGTCGGTGCGGATAGCCGCTATGCGCTGGTAAAGCTCGATCTTATGCATGGCATCGTCGATGTAGCCGCCATCGATATAGGCCTCGACCTGCAGGTCGATGGTCGGATCCGGCTTGGGTGCCTCGACCTCCTTTTTGCCCTGCCGCAGCTTCTCGACAGCTTCTTCCAGTAGCTTGCAATACATCTCAAAACCAACACTGGCGATATGTCCATGCTGCTGCGAGCCCAGCAGGTTGCCGGCTCCGCGTATCTCGAGATCGCGCATGGCGATCTTGAAGCCAGCCCCGAGCTCAGCAAACTCCTTCATGGCCTGCAGGCGCTTCTCCGCCGTCTCCGTAAGGATCTTGTCGGCCTGATAGACAAAGTAGGCAAAGGCCATATGGTGCGAGCGGCCGACACGGCCACGCATCTGATAGAGCTGGGACAAGCCGAAGTGGTCGGCATTGTAGACGATGATCGTATTGGCATTGGCCACATCGAGTCCATTTTCGACGATGCTCGTTGCCAGCAGGATATCGTAATCACCCTCGTAGAAGTCCATCATGACACGCTCGAGCATCTCCTCCGGCATCTGGCCGTGCGCCGTCTGGATGCGGGCATCGGGCACGAGCTGCTGGATATGGTCGCGCATGCGGTCGATCGTATCGACGCGGTTGTAGACGAAATAAACCTGCCCTCCGCGCTTGAGCTCGCGCTTGATGGCATTGGCGATTATCGTGTCGTTGTTCTCCACGACATACGTCTGCACCGGGAAGCGCTCAGCCGGCGGCGTCTCGATGATGCTCATGTCCCGGGCACCGACCAGCGACATATGCAGCGTGCGCGGAATCGGCGTCGCCGACAAAGTCAGCACGTCGATGCCTGCCGACAGGCTGCGGATCTTATCCTTCTGCTTGACGCCGAAGCGCTGCTCCTCATCGACAATCAGCAGACCCAGTTCCTTGAACTGGACTTTCTTCTGGTTCAGGATGGCATGAGTGCCAATGAGGATATCCACCTTTCCCTCTTTGACCCGCTCCAGCGTCGCCTTCTGTTCTTTTGCCGTACGGAACCGGCAGATGACATCAACATTCGGCGCAAAATCCATGAACCGGGAGCTGAAGGTCTGGAAGTGCTGCTGAGCCAGCACGGTCGTCGGTACGAGCACGGCCACCTGCTTGCCGTCCATAGCCGCCTTGTAGGCCGCCCGGATGGCGACCTCGGTCTTGCCGAAGCCTACGTCGCCGCAGAGCAGACGCTCCATCGGCTTCTCCTTTTCCATATCGGCCTTGATCTCCGCAATGGCCTTGAGCTGATCGTCCGTCTCCTGATAGGGGAAGGCATCCTCGAAGTCGCGCTGGGTGGCATCGTCAGGGGAAAAGGCAAAACCTGTGGCCTGCCGCCGCTTGGCATAGATCTCGATGAGCTTCTTGGCGATGTCCTCCACGGATTTCTTCGCGCGTGCCTTAGCCTTGACCCACTCCGTACCGCCCATGCGATGCAGGCGCGGTACATCGCCCTCCGAGCCGATATACTTCTGCAGCAGCCCGACCTGGTCGGTCGGCACGAACAGTTTATCATCGCCACCGTATTTGATATGCAGGTAGTCCTTGTGGATAGCGCCGACCTCCAGCGTCTCGAAACCGAGGTATTTGCCGATGCCGTGGTTCACATGGACGACGTAATCCCCAGGCCGGATCTCCCGGAAATGTGAGATTTTCTCGCCTTGATTGGCGCTGCGCACGATGCGGCGCTTCTGCCGGCCGAAGATATCCTTCTCCGTCACCACCACCAGCCGGGCCGCGGCCATCTCGAAGCCGGCCAAGAGTGCCCCCTGCTGGATATTGACCAGATCGGTGCGCAGTTCCTCCCCTGCCGCGACGACGGCAGAGGGCACACGATGACGCGCGAGAAGTTCGCGCATCGAATCCGCTTTCGCACGGTCCCCGAGCAGGATGAGCACACGCTGCTTCTGGCCGAGCCAGCGGCCGATCTCATTTTCCAGCAGGTCCATCTGCCGCTGGAACGGTGTCATGTTCGTCGCCGTAAAACTGATCGTTGCATCCGGCTCAGCCCCGTGGACCTGCTGGAGCATCAAGGCCGAGTAGAATACGTGGTTGCCCTGGGCAGCTGCGCGCATATCCTCCCAGCTGAACACCTTGGTCTTGATGTCAGGATTCTCCTTGACCATCGTCTTGATCTGCTCACGGATGCGGATGGGTTCATCGAACAGCACGGCCCCCTTCTTCTCCAGATACGTCAGGAATAGCTCTGGACGTCCCGCATCATCAGTCTGAGCCAGTGGCAGGATGGCAGTGCTGCTGATGTTGCGGATAGAGCGCTTGGTCGCCAGATCGAATTCGCGCAGCGAATCGATCTCGTCATCAAAGAATTCCATGCGCACCGGTGCAGGGCTGTTGATGGCATAGACATCCACGATGCCGCCGCGCGAACTGAACTGCCCGACGCGCTCCACTTCCTCTGCATGCTCATAGCCAAGCTGGACAAGGCGCGCCAGCAGCTCCTCGCGGGGCAGCTGCTGGCCGATGCGGACACCAAGGCTCAGGCGCTCGAACTCATTGCGGCTCATCCCTTTCTGGACAGCTGCCGCCGAGGTCGCCAGCACGATGACAGGCTCCTGCCGCATCAGCCGGCCGAGCACATCCATGCGGCGCGCCGAACGCTCGATGCTTTTGGCCGCTGCCTGCACATTGACGATATCCAGCTCAGGCAGCTCCACGACCGTCGCCTCCGGCAGGAGCGCTTCCAAGTCTTCCCGCCAGGCGCTGACCATATCGCTGTTGTGCACCAGCACCACCCATGGCTGCGGGCTCTTGCGGTAGCAGGCAGCAAAGGCCACATGCTTCTGCGAGCCGGAAAGGCCATAAGCCAGCGTCTCTCCCGGTTTTCCGGCAAACCGCTCCTGCAGCTTCTGTACGGCGGCATCCAGTCCTATGGCCGCCAATAATGAATCCATCTTCACACCTCTGTCTATCTTATCAATTACGCCAAAATGGGACTGCCGGCTGCGCGAGACAGCCGATAGTCCCTTGTAATGCTTTCATTTCAATGTATTTTATGATAATCCTATTTCTAGCGCACGTCAAGGAACGAACGCTGTTTCCAGACAAATTCCACAGCCATCCCGGGGCGCAGGCTCTGCAGATCCTTGGCCGTACGCGCCGGCAGGACACAATAGCTGCCACAGGACTCACACTCGAGCACGATCTCCTCGCCGCGTATCCCCGCCACGATGTCCTTGCTGCCGCAGGGGCAGACGAGCTCACCGCTGTCCGCCAGGTCATGCACGCGATTCAGTGCCTCCAAGAGCGTCTGCTGGCGCTCCAGGTACTCATCGCCATCATTGGGATGCAGCGAATCATACTCGGCGGCATTGAAGTCCAGGAACTCGGCGATATCCTGCCACTGGCCAATGTATCCCAGCTCAAAATGATCGTGTTCACAGTAGAGTTTTTCAAAACGCAGATGGCGCAGCTGACGCCAGGTGAACTGCTGCTGGTTCTTCCCCCCGCAGACACCGCAGGTAGTCGTGAGTATCAGTCCCTGACGTGGTTTCAGCGAGATCTCTCCCATTGTATGCCCGCAGCTGCCACATTCCAGCGTGAAATGCTTCTGCCCACTGAAAAGCGGCACATCATGGAGCTCAATCCGGCCACAGCGTTGGCAGTAAAACGCCAAGGAACAGGCCGTATCGATAAGCATCGGTTTTCCTCCTCTCTTTTGTCTCTTGTCCATTTCCCATTCGCCAACCTTTGTTTCCTAAGTCAATAGTTCGCCAATCAGCCAGCAAAATCCTCCTGCCTGAAAATATTTCTTGACAAAAAAGCCCCGCCATCCTCAATGGATGACGGGGCGTATGCTATGCTTCTATGCTTATTTGACCTGTACGTTGGCCAGCGCTGCCTTGACGAAGTCGCGGAACAGCGGATGCGGATTGTTCGGGCGGGACTTGAGCTCCGGATGAGCCTGCGTAGCCACAAACCACGGATGATCCTTGACCTCGATCATCTCGACCAGGCTGTCATCCGGCAGGGTACCGGCGATGACCAGTCCCTTCTCCGTGAGTTCCTGACGGTATTTGTTGTTAAACTCATAACGATGGCGATGACGCTCCTCGACCTCAGCCTTGCCGTAAGCAGCCAGCGAATGCGTGCCCTCACGCAGCTTGCACGGATAGGAACCGAGGCGCATCGTGCCGCCCTTGTTCTCGACACCCTGCTGGGACTCCATGAGGTCGATGACCGGATGCTTCGTCTCCTCATCGAATTCGGAGCTATGTGCGTCCGTCATGCCACAGACGTGGCGGGCAAACTCGATGACCGCACACTGCATGCCCAGGCAGAGGCCTAGGAACGGCAGCTTGTGCTCACGCGCATACTGGATGGCCTTGATCTTGCCCTCGACGCCGCGGTCGCCGAAGCCGCCCGGCACGAGGATGCCCTTGCAGCCGACAAACACCTCATCAAGATCCGTGTCCGGATTCTCGATCTCCTCGGCGTTGACCCAATGGATCTTGACAGCCGCATCGTTGTCGATACCACCGTGGTGCAGTGCCTCCGTAACGGAGATATAGGCATCCGGCAGCTCGACGTACTTGCCGACCACAGCGACTTTCACTTTCTTGGACGGATGATTGATCTTGTAGACCATCTTTTCCCAGTCCGACATATCCGCCGGGAAATAATCCATGTTGAGCTTCTGCAGGGCGATCTTGTCGAGACCTTCGCGCTGCATCATCAGTGGAACCTCATAGATCGTCGAGGCCGTGCGGTTCTCGATGACAGCCTCCGGCTGCACATCGCAGAACATCGCGATCTTCTCTTTCATTTCCTTCGAAATGGTCTTCTCCGTGCGGCAGACGAGGATGTCCGGCTGGATGCCGATAGCGCGCAGTTCCTTGACGCTATGCTGCGTCGGCTTCGTCTTGAGCTCACCGGCAGCCGAGATATACGGCAGAAGCGTGACATGGATGTAGAGGGTGTCGTTCTTGCCGACTTCCTTCTTGACCTGGCGGATGGCCTCGAGGAACGGCTGGCTCTCGATATCACCGACCGTACCGCCGATCTCCGTGATGACGACATCAGCGCCATCAGCCTTGGCTACATCGTAGACCTTCTGCTTGATCTCGTTCGTGATGTGCGGGATGACCTGGACCGTCGAGCCCAGATATTCCCCACGGCGCTCTTTGTTCAAGACAGACCAGTATACCTTACCCGTGGTGATATTCGAGTTCTTCGACAGGTTGATGTCGATGAAACGCTCATAGTGACCAAGGTCGAGATCCGTCTCAGCACCATCGTCCGTGACGAAAACCTCACCATGCTGATACGGGCTCATCGTGCCCGGATCGATGTTGATATACGGGTCAAACTTCTGGATCGTGACCTTGAGGCCCCGGCTCTTGAGCAGACGGCCGAGCGATGCGGCCGTGATGCCCTTGCCCAGGGAAGATACAACACCACCGGTAACGAAAATATACTTTGCCATGGAACTGCCTCCTGTTGCTTTTCAAAAATCACATGTTGACTATTCTAGCCTTTTTACCAAGTACTGTCAATACACTGCCAGGAAATTATTCCTGGATACTCTCAAGCTTCTTCTGGCGATTGTTGATTGCCTTGTTGGCAGCTTTCGATTTGCCAGCCCCCGTGCGGCTGTTATGGCGCTTCACCTCAGGCGGGTTCCACTCCGTAAGGCCCCACTGTCCGTCACCCTCATAGTGGAAACGGCTGTCCATGTTGATGAGCGTATAGACTTCCGAGATAGCTGCCGCCAGGGACTGGACTGGCTTATGTTTCTTTTCGATGACTTCGAGGACCAGATCCTTATAATAGATAGTCTGGCCTTTCTGGGTCAGGATGTGATAGGCGATGTCTACTTCCGAGCTGTTGACGAAATCCATAGATAGTGGTCTCCTTCCAAATCTTTTCTTGCAGATATTTCTTACATATGGTCCGGGGCCGAAACGCCGAGGATGCCCAGCGAGTGGCGGATGACATGAGCCGTCACTGTCACGAGGGCCAGACGGGCCTCCGCGAGCTGCGGGTCTACGCCCATGATGCGGCACTTATTGTAGAAGCTGTGGAACAGGGATGCCAGATCGTAGCTGTAGCGGGCAATGCGCTGCGGAGCATAATCGGCAGCTGCCTTCTCCACCTCTTCAGGATACTCTTCGATTTTCTTGATGAGATCGATTTCCGACGGATCGGTCAGCAGCGAAAGCTGCGGTTTGTCCGACAGCGTCAGCTTCGTCTCCTCCGCCTGGCGGAAGATGCTGCAGATGCGCGCATGCGCATACTGGATATAGTAAACCGGGTTATCGTTCGACTTCTTCTTAGCCAGGTCGAGGTCGAAATCAAGCTGGCTGTCGAGGGAACGCATCAGGAAGAAGTAACGGGCAGCATCGGTGCCGACTTCCTCCATAAGCTCATTGAGCGTGACACTCTGGCCCGTGCGCTTGCTCATCTTGACGAGCTCGCCGCCACGGAACAGGGCCACCATCTGCAGCAGCAGTACCTTGAGCTTTTCCGGATCGTGGCCCAGAGCCGCCATCGCCGCCTTGACACGGCAGACATAGCCATGATGGTCAGCGCCCCAGATATTGATGAGACGGTCGAAGCCGCGCTCGTACTTATTGTGATGGTAAGCGATATCAGCAGCCAGATACGTCGGCACGCCGTTGTCGCGGATGACAACGCGATCCTTGTCATCGCCATAAGCCGTGGACTTGAGCCACAGTGCCCCATCCTGCTCATAGATGTTGCCATTGTCCTGCAGGATCTTGACCGCAGCCTTCACCGCCTCCGGATGCAGCGTGCGCTCGCTGAACCACTTGTCAAACGTGACCTGGAACGCTGCGAGGTCTTCCTTGAGTGCCGCAAGTTTTTCCAGATAAGCCAGATCCTGGAAGATTGCCAGACGCTCTGCCTCCTCCATATGAAGATACTTGTCGCCTTCCTTATCGATGATGCGCTGCGCCGTGTCGATGATGTCCTGGCCATGGTAGCCATCCTCTGGGAAATCGACCTGCTGGCCGAGCAGCTCCAGATAGCGGGCATTGACCGAGCGAGCCAGATTGTTCATCTGGTTGCCTGCATCGTTGATGTAGTACTCACTCTCCACCGGATAGCCAGCAGCCCGCAGCAGATTGACCAGTGCCGAGCCTGCCGCTGCGCCGCGGCCATGGCCGACATGCAGCGGGCCCGTCGGGTTGGCGCTGACATATTCGACCTGGATCTTCGGGGCATCCTTGGCTGGCAGCTGGCCGAAGTCCTCACCTGCTGCATAGATTTTCTGGAACGAGTCGTAGAGCACATTGCCCTTGAGATAGAAGTTCAGGAAACCCGGGCCGGCAATCTGCGCATGATCAAGCCAATCGCCCTCGATGCGCTTGGCCAGCTCCTCAGCGATCTGACGCGGGTTCTTATGAAACACGCGCGCCGACTGCATGGCAAAATTCGTAGCAAAATCACCAAACTCCTTCTGCGGCGGCACCTCCAGAACGATTTTCGGCAGTTCCCCTTCCGGGAACACACCCGCTGCAATAGCGTCCTTTGCGGCCTGCTCGATTGCAGCCGAAAGCGTATCTTTGATATCCATGTTATCCCTCTTTTTTCTTCTTGTCATTGGCAATCTCGATCCGCAGCGTATTCGTGCTCTGATGCTGGTCATCGATGGCGATATCATACTCTGCCTCGATGAAGCCCTCGAGCAGGCCATAGCTGACATCCAGGCGATGCGTGCGGATCGTCATCGCCAAGTCACCATATGGCGTCCGATAGCGGTTGACGGTCGCAGCTCCTGGCCGGAAACGCATCTCCTGCTTCATTGCACCCTTCCGCAACAAAGTCATTTCCTCGTCACTGAATTTGAGCACCGTGGAAACACTCTGCTGTTCGTGCAGCATGGCATCCTCGTAAAGCACGTAATGCTTGCCGTTTTTCACCGAGTGACGGCCCACAGCCATGGACTCGATGGTATTGGTCTCGCCTGCCTCATCCCGCTGGGTTCCACGGATCCGGATGATCACCGGATTCATTCCGTTCATGACGTCACCTCTTCAAAAAACATACTGTACACTATTATAACCCAATGCACAGACCTTGCCAACTCCCTTTTTTTAAAAAAGCAGGCGGCACATCCTTCGATGTGCCGCCTGCCACTGGACAATATCTGCGTCCGTCAGATGCGGAACTTGGCTACCTCGCCAGCCAGTTTCTCTGCCTGCTCGGCCAGGCTGCGGGTCGCCGCCGCGATTTCCTGTGCCGAAGCCGACTGCTCCTCTGTCGTTGCCGACACGGACTGTGCCCGCGAAGCATTCTGATTGCTGATCGTAGCGATATCCTGCACCGACTTCTGCATCGAAGTCGTGCCCTCAGCGATGCTGCGGAAATTCGTCGCTACCTCATCGATTCCCATCGACAGCGAATCGATCGATATCTTGATGGATTCAAACACTTCATCAGCACTCTTGACAGAATCCATGCTGCTCATAACACTCTCCGAGCTGAGCTCGCTGGCCGCCACAGCTTCCTTCATATCGCTCTGGATTTTCGTCACGAGGTTGGCAATCTGCTGCGTCGACGATGCCGACTCCTCAGCCAGCTTGCGTACCTCATCGGCCACAACGGCAAAGCCGCGGCCAGCCTCGCCAGCACGAGCGGCCTCAATAGCAGCATTGAGTGCCAACAGATTCGTCTGCTCGGCAATCCCCGAGATCATCTCGACAATCTTACTGATTTCATCGGAACTCTTCGAAAGTTCCTGGATCGACGTCTTGACCGTCGTCGTGCTGTCGTTGATATGTTTCATTGCTCCGACAACGGAGTTGATAGCATCACGGCCAGAGTTTACATTGTCGACGGTCATCTGCGTAACGGCTGCCAGCGCATCAGTATTCATCACAACACTGTCCGTACGCTCGGAGATATCCTTGGCCACATCATCCGCCGAATGCGCCGATTCCGACTGGCTGGCAATACCGCCAGCGATATCCGTGATCTGCATTGCAATCTGATTGGAGCCTTCAGCCGACTGATGCGAAGCCGCCGTAAGCTCCTCCGCTGAAGCCGATACTTTCTCGGCATTAGCCTGGATATGGCTGATGAGATCGCGCAGCGTCTGACGCATGGTCTGGAAACCGCGGGCCAGATCGCCAAGTTCATCACTGCCATCATTCGACAGCGGACGCTGGCGCAAATCGCCATCATTCAAGATTTCACACTCGGTACGCAGGGCAATGACTGGTGCTACCATGCGGCCCGATACCCACCAGATCAGCAGGGCAATGCCAACAATCATCACAAAACCAACGATTCCCATAACTGTGACCAGATGATTCGCATCCGCACGAATCTCCGACAACGGAGCTACAGACACAGCCACCCAGCTGCGATTGCCCAGATGGATTGGCGTCATGACCGCCTGCGAATCTACACCAGCAGAAGTCCTGTATGAAGCCGGAATCTGCTTATCCTGGCTGACAGCATTCGTAAAGCCATCCACCAGTGCCTTGTCGATTGTCTTATTCGAAGTCTCTTTGGATAGATCCAGCTTGCCGACATCGTCAGGCTGCTGCGCATAGGCAATGACCAGGCCATCCTGATCGGCGATGAATACACGGCCCGTTTCCATATACTTGATACGGCCGGCGATCTCCGAAATCTCATCGAGCTCGATCGTGCCGTAGACGATGCCCTTGAGCTCATTGCCATCGAGCACCGGATAGGCGATGATCGTGATCAGCTTGCCGCTGGTACCCGAAACGGACGGCCCCGTCATGACCGGTTTTTTCGTCTCGCGGACCTGCTTGATGTAGTCACGCGACGAACGGTCCATGTCCTTGCCCTTCTCGCTGTAAGCCTTGCCATTCACATCGGAAAAGGCCAGCATTGCAAAGCCTTCACTCCTGGCCTTGCTGTCAGCCAGGATCTTCGTGCGCTGCGCCCGATCACCATTGATGATGCCATGATTATGCGCCAGCTCACTGACCAGCATTTCCTTCTTCTGAAACGTCTTCTCAATTTCCAGCGCCGTGCTCTTGCCGATTTCCTGTGAAATCGTATCGGCATTGCGAAACAATGCCTGGCTCGACATATAGTAGCTGATTGCAAAGAATACAATAAAGCTACCTAGAAACAGCGGCAAAAAACCTGCCAGAAATTTTGTCCTTAGACTGTTAAGCTTCATACTCAACCTCCTAAATACCCTCGCCAGATTTCCCTATCTGGCCATACCTACAACACCTGTCAATGTCAGAAAAAGCATTGCATGAAACACTTCATGCAATGCCCATTTCTAATCCATGTCTAATATTACTGCTGCTCTACGGCAATGTCAAGTTCAACCGTATGACCAGCCAAATCCATCTCGACAGTCAGATACTGTCCGTCACTGATTTTGACCTGGAAATCCTTACCGATCGAAAGCGACGGCGTAGAGATATCCACTTCAAAGCCCATTCCCGTCAGATTCGTAGCCGCATTAGCCGTGAGCATATTGCTCATCTCCGAGATGGCACTCTGGGCCATCGCATCAAACTCTGCGACCGGCATGCCCATCATCATCGTCGATGCGATGAACTTTGCCGTATCTTCCGACATATTATAGACGACATTGCCGCGGATCTGCTTCGTAAAGCCGACAATAACCGACACACCCAAGCCTACGGCATTCGTATTCTGCACACCCATCTTGACGCGCTTCGGCTCAGGGAACCCCATTTGCGGCATGACTGTCGTGAATGCATCGACAAACGGATTAACTAACTTTGCATCCATCTCATCAATCTCCTTCCGCAAATCCTACATTCATACTGATATCACCAATCCTTGTCTTCGCAACGATGCAGAACGTTGTCAGCTTCGGACTGGCGATGCGGATATTGTTGCCACAAATCGTCCCCGGCGGCGTGATACGCATCTCCTTGTCCTTGAACACATCATTGATATTCGATACACCACGGCCCACGATGATGTTGGCAGACTCCTCCACCGATTCGCTGGCCTCCTCTTCGGTCACGTCCTCGATGTTCTCCTTGTCCATCATGATCATGGAGAACTTGCGCATCGTCTCCGCTTCCATCGATACGATGGCACGCCCCACCGGATAACCGGTCAGGCCGATGATGACAGCGATGCCGCTGACATCGAGGAAATGACGCTCATCGAGCTCAACCTCGACCTCGCTGTGCACACCGATCAAGCTGAACAAGCCCTGCTGCAACGCCCGCGCAAAGGGCTTGGCATACGACTCGCGCAGCACTGCCACCTTGCCGACCTTGCTCTGGCAAAGGATCATCAGCGTATCGATGAGGTCATTGGTATTGATGGGCTTCTGCAAGAAGGCACTGATCCCAGCTTCGCGCCCCTTGGCGACAAGGCTGGCGTCCTTCATGGCACTAATCATGACAATCTTAGCATCAGGATCGATTGCCCGAATCCGACGGCTGCACTCAATACCATCTGCATCCGGAAGATTCATATCCATGGTCACTACAGCCGGCTTGCGTTCAGCATAGAACTGAACCGCTTCGGCAGCGTTTTTAGCCGTCGCACAAACCTCAAAATTCGTCTTCTTGAGGCTTCCCGCCAGCATTGCGCAGCTGATCTTGGAATCATCGACGATCATTACTTTGACTTTCTCCACAAATGCTCACCTGCTTCTCTTTATTCTTGATAGTACCCTTTTCCTAATCATATAGTTCTCAATACCTAAATTTTCGCTACACCACATTAAAATCCCTGCTATCTGTTTGAAAAATAATAAAAAAATGACATCGATGCATTCCACCGATGCCATTTGCCTGGCATGGCCTTATTTTTCGGGCAGGATCTCAATCCAGTAGCCATCGGGATCGCTGATGAAATAGATGCCCATAGCAGTATTCTCATAGCAAATGCAGCCCATTTCCTTATGGCGAGCATGCGCTGCAGCAAAATCATCCACCGTCAGTGCCAGATGGAATTCATTCTCGCCGAGATTATACGGCTCCTTGCGATCCTTGAGCCAGGTCAGCTCAAGCTCATGGGGCGTACGACCGCCATCGGACAGATACACGAGCGTGAAGTCCGGCGTCTCCAAGCGATGCGCCTCCGTGAAATCGAGCGCCTCCTGGTAGAACTTCAGGCTCTTCTCCAGATCGAGTACATTGAAATTGTTATGTGCAAATTTGAAATTCATGACTGCACCTCCCTATGGTCCTATTATATCTCACTCCGGCCTACCGAATCAAAGGTTGCGGTGATACTTTCTGCCGGTTTCTCATCCAGCTTGCTGACAATATAGATAGCAGCCAGTGCCAGCAGGAAACCCGGTACGATCTCATAGAGCCCCCAGAGAGCAACCTGCTTCCAGACCAGCACGGTCACACCACCAGTGATGATGCCTGCCAGCACGCCATTGCGCGTCGTCCGGCGCCAGAACAGGCTCATGAGCAGCGCCGGTCCGAAGGCCGCGCCGAAGCCTGCCCAGGCATAGGCAACCATATCGAGGATGAAGTTATTCGGATTGAGACCGAGGAAGATAGCCAGCGAAGCGATGACCAGCACCGAAGCACGGCTGATCCAGACGAGCTCCTTCTGCTCCGCATCCTTGCGCAGCAAGGTGCGATAGAAATCCTGGGCAAAGGCCGATGCGGCTACCAAAAGCTGCGACGACGCGGTGCTCATGATGGCCGCGAGCACCGCCGAGAGGATAAGTCCGGCCACGACTGGCGGGAACATCGTATTCGTCATCACGAGGAATACGGTCTCCGACTCCGTGCCTTCCAGCGGCGTCGTGAGGAATACGCGGCCGACCATGCCAACTGCTACGGCTGCCGCCAGCGATACGACCACCCAGGTCATCGCGATGCGCGTTGCCTGCTTGATTTCCTTGGAACTCGATATCGCCATGAACCGCACGAGGATATGCGGCTGGCCAAAATAACCGATACCCCAGGCGAGCAGCGAAATCAGCTCGATTGCTCCGAGCGTCGAACCATCCGGTTTCGTCAGCGGCTCAAGCATCGAATGCTGCACCGTATCGATAGCCGACAGCGTCGCCGCAAAACCGCCCATCTCCATCGCCGCCGTGATAGGCACGACAAGGATGGCGAAAAACATCATGATGCCCTGGATGAAATCCGTGCGCGAGACGGCCAGGAAGCCGCCGACCAGCGTATAGAAAACCACCGAACCGGCACCGATGAAGATCGCATAATGATACGGAATGCCGAATACCGTCTCAAACAGACGGCCCGCCGAGACAAACCCCGACGACGTGTAGATGATGAAGAAAATCAGGATGAATACGGCCGGCACGATGCGCAGAAGGCCGCTCTTGTCCTCGAAGCGATTCTCGAAGAACTCCGGCAGCGTCAGCGAGTTATTGGCCAGCTCCGTATACTTGCGCAGCCGGGCAGCGATGAACTGCCAATTGGCCCAAGTACCGATAGCGATGCCGACAGCGATCCAGCCGGCATTGAGTCCCGCCAGATACGCAAAGCCCGGCACGCCCATGAGCATCCAGCCGCTCATATCCGAGGCCTCCGCGCTCATCGAAGTCACCCAGGCCCCGAGCTTGCGGTTGCCGAGGAAATAATCGCTCATGTTGCGCGTCCGGCGATAGTAATAGACGCCGATTGCCATCATGAGTCCTATATATAGGATGAATGTATTAATGATTGCTAAATTGTGTACCAACGATTCTCCTCCTTACGAATGTATTACAGGTTTACAATATGCTATACATTATACCTGTAAATACAGCATATATGCAACTATAATTTATATATGAGCTATGATTTTTCTGTTATAGTGTACATCCTTTATTTTTTTCGCCGAAAAAATGCTTGCATTCTGTAAAAGCATCCCGTATAATAGCTAAGGTTTTGAAAAAGTCGATTCGATACGCAGATTGCTCACCACAGGAACAGCAAAGATCTGCGCTCTTTTCGTGCGCCCGGATATAGATCCGTGCCCGGTGTATTAGGAGGGAATTATCATGAAAAAGTATGATGTAGCGATTGTCGGCGGCGGCCCGGCCGGTGTCTTTGCGGCTTACGAACTCGCTGAGAAAAGCCCGGAGCTTCGCATCCTGCTGCTCGAGAGCGGCAAAGACATCTACACGCGTGTCTGCCCGATCTCTGCCGGCAAGGTGAAGAGCTGCATCGGCTGCAAACCATGCAGCATCATGCGCGGCTTCGGTGGAGCTGGTGCCTTCTCCGATGGCAAGTACAACTTCACGACGCAGTTCGGCGGCTGGCTCAACGAGTATCTGCCCGATGACGAAGTCATGGATCTCATCAACTACGTCGACAAGATCAACATGAAGCACGGTGCCCCCGCTGAAGTATTCTCGACCGAGAACTCCAACATCGGCCAGCTCGCCCTGCAGCATGACCTCCATCTGCTGTCGGCCAGCGTCCGCCACCTCGGCACCGAGAACAACCTCAACATGCTCAAAGCAACATACGAATACCTCAAAGACAAAGTGGAATTCCGCTTCGAGTGCCCGGTCGCCCATATCCACTCGGACGGCGCCGGTAACAACAGCCTTGAACTGGCCAATGGCGAGACGGTTGAAGCTGAGTACCTGATCGTCGCCCCGGGCCGCGCAGGTGCTGAATGGTTCTCCAACGAATGCGAGTCCCTCGGCCTGGAGCAGGAAAACAACCGCGTCGATGTCGGCGTGCGCGTCGAAGTCCCCGATGAAGTCTGGAACCACATCACGAGCCAGGTCTATGAGGCCAAGCTCGTCTACCGCACGAAACGCTATGGCGATCAGGTCCGCACTTTCTGCATGAACCCCCACGGCCATGTGGTCATGGAAAACACCGATGGCATCGTGACGGTCAACGGCCACTCCTACAGTGATCCGAGCCTCCAGAGCAACAACACAAACTTCGCGCTGCTCGTCAGCAACCGCTTCACGGAGCCATTCAAGTCCCCGCATCAGTACGGCAAGCGCATCGCTTCATTCTCGAACATGCTCGGCGGCGGCATCATCGTCCAGCGCTTCGGTGACCTCATGAAAGGCCGCCGCACGAATGCGCACCGCATGACCAAGAGCTTCACGAAGCCGACGCTCCAGGCAACGCCGGGCGATCTGTCCCTCGTCCTGCCGAAGCGCCACCTCGACAACATCATCGAGATGATCCAGGCACTCAACAACATCGCCCCAGGCATGACGAACGACGACACGCTGCTCTACGGCGTCGAAGTCAAATTCTACAGCTCCCGCGTCGTCCTGTCCAAGGAACTTGAGACGGAACTCAAGAACGTCTTCGCCATCGGCGATGGCGCCGGCGTGACCCGCGGCCTCTCCCAGGCCGGTGCCAGCGGTGTATACGTCGCACGCCGCATCCTTGACCGCCTGAAAAAATAACCTCATCAAAAATACCAGCCCCGCGTCCATGCAGACGCGGGGCTTTTTCCTGCCCAAAATCAATAGTTCCACTTAATCTTTCAGCAGTTTGTTCCGATATAATATATAGGAGTATTCTACCACCAGGAAGGATGTGGGCAAGATGACAACTATGGGCATCCCCGGCAGCAGCTATGGCTCGCCCTACGACAGCAGCTACGGCAACTACAATGGCTACAACCAAACCGATAAGATCAGCGGACAGAAATCCAATCCCGCCGAGTGCGAGACCTGCAAGCGCCGCAAATATCAAGACGGTTCAAACGAAATGGTCTCCTTCAAGGCGGCAGGCCATATCGATCCCGACAATGCAGCTTCCGTGGTCATGAGCCACGAGCAGGAACATGTCGCCAACGCCTATCAGAAAGCCGATACGGGCAACGGCGAAGTCGTCCGCGCCAGCGTCCGGCTGAAAACTTCCGTCTGCCCCGAATGTGGACGCACCTATATCTCGGGTGGCGAAACCAACACCCAGATCCGCTACTATAATGAAGACAATCCCTATCAGAAGGACCTGAAATCTTCCGACCGCAGCAAATACCTCGGCGCCAATGTGGATATTGACGCCGGATAAGATAGAGCCGGCTGCTCAGACGAGCCTCAAGCCGGCTCTTTGCCTGCCTTGAAGGTCATCATCATATGATGGGTCAGGCTCCAATCATCGGGCTGGCCTTGGATATCTGCACGCTGCACCCATACGGCTTCCTTGAGCTCGCTCCGATCCATATGGATGGTCGGGTCGCCATCCAGGTCGCAGAAAAAGCCCACGATCAGATCCTGCACACTGCCCCAAGGCTGCGATTTGTAGTAGCGGATATTCTTGACCTTGAGCCCCGTTTCTTCCATGACTTCACGGGCCACGCATTCTTCAAGCGTCTCGCCGATTTCCGTGAAGCCTGCCACCAAGGCATAGAATGGCACATCGCGATTGGCATATTTCGTCATCAAGATCTCATCGCCATTTATGATGCCGACGACCACAGCCGGGATGAGCCGCGGATAGATCACATGTCCACAGCTGTCACAGACCAGCGCCCGCTCCTCTGCTGCCGGATGCGTGTTGTGACCGCAGCGGCCACAGAAACGATTGTCGCGATACCAGGAGATGAGATGCCATGCCGTATAGGCCAGGTACATATAATGCGCCGGCCCCTTGAGCTCCCAGCGGATTTCCTTGAGCGTCTTATAGGCAAACCCCGGCAGCAGCTCTCTGTCCTCCTGCTGCGACCAGAACACATTCTGGCCATCAACGGAAAACAAGTACAGATACGTGCCATCTGACGGCAGCTGACTGCCCCTAGGGAACTCCGCCGCCTCCGGTTCGCCCCCCACCATGATGGCATTCCCGCTCACACAGATGATGATATCCGTCGCCTGCGGCTCAATCTCCGGCAGGAAACCATTGCAAAGCCGATGGGAAAACATCTCATGAATCATAATACGCACGCACCTTCCCTGAATCTTATCCAACCAAATACAGACAGCTAAAATACTAAGAGTGCTCAGCAATTGCCGAGCACTCTTATATCATAGCACGTTTTCTATTCATCCACCAGCTTGGCCAGCACGCTTCGATCCACCTTGCCCCGATCGTTGAGCGGCAGCCGTGGCAGGAACAACAGCCGGCGCGGGATCTCTACGGGCTGCAGCACCTGCCTTACCGCCTGGCGCACCTTGGCAGCGCTGACGT
The DNA here is from genome assembly GCF_900113715.1 of Pseudoselenomonas ruminantium. Classification (GTDB taxonomy): domain Bacteria; phylum Bacillota; class Negativicutes; order Selenomonadales; family Selenomonadaceae; genus Selenomonas_A; species Selenomonas_A caprae. The sequence continues at coordinate 77,169 of NZ_FOQK01000013.1, forward strand.
CGCCCTCTTTGACGACAAAGGCCGCCACGGTACTGCCACGCAGCGCATCCGCCATGGGCATCACTACCGCCGCCCGTATACCTGGCACTGCTCGCAGCTTGTTCTCAAGCCGCAGGGTATTCAGTTTGACACCGCCCTTATTGATCCAATTCTCACGCCGCCCCTCAAACATCAACTCGCCTGCCTCATTGAGCCAGCCAGTGTCCCTCACTGTATAGGGCGGTTTCAGCCCACTCACATGATACGGCGTATCTACATAGATGATCCCATCATCCACACGCAGTCCGATTCCGGGGAATGGACGGCCCAGATTGCAGCTGTCCCGCCTTTTCTCCCCGCAGACAGTGTAGGTGATATAATTCAGCTCACTGGCCCCGTAATAAAGAATGATCTTCGCCTGGGGCAGCAGCCGCTGCAGGTCGCCGATATTGCGGTCACTCAGCAGCTGCGAACCAGTGAACAGCGAACGCACCTGCATCAGCGGCTGCTTCACCTTTGCCGCCAACAGCTGCAGCTTGGTGGGCACAAGATAGATGGCATCCACCTGCCAGTCTGCCATCAGCTGCGCCCACCAGCGGCAATGCCATCTGCTGCTGGTGATAATACTGCCACCAGCATACAGCACGCCCAGCAATGCATTGAGATTTCCCGTGAAGCTCAGGCTGCCTTGAAGAAACAACCGCGTCGTACGCGTAATTTGAAAAATCTTATTCTGCACGGGGAAAAATCCTGCCCAGCTTTCATAAGTCCGGTACATGACTTTTGGAACCCCCGTAGAACCAGAACTTAAAACCCCCAGGATATCCTCAGGCTCGATTTCCTGTCCTTGCGCATCACTTCCCTGCCATGACCAGTCAAAATCTGACTGGTCAATATTTGACTGGTCAAAGTACCGCTGACGCACATCAAACAGCCCCTGCAATCTGTTTTCACACAAAATCGCCTGTATTTCCTCTGCTGGCAAGCCATGATGCAGCAAGATAGGACGCAAATGCAGGGACTGCAAGGCCAGAAAGGCCACCAGCTGGGCATTCAGCGTATCGGCCAGTACCAGGATGCTTCCGCCCATCCCCTCAGTTGCTTTCGCGGCCAGCTCTGCCCGCAGTGCATCCACCTGTACCAGCATCTGTCCATAGCTGTATTCCCGCTGATCTTCCACCAGCAGCACTTTCTCTGCCTGTTGCCCATTCCACTGCCGCAGCAACTCATAATAATTCACGCTATCATCTCCACCAAAATCGCCTCACCCATGCCGCCAGCACCAGCGATTGCCAGCAGGCCACGGCCGCCGCCAGCTGCCTGCAAGGATTTCAACAGATGCGCCAGCAGGATTCCTCCCGACGCGCCATACGGATGCCCATACGCCAATGCCCCGCCAAAACGGTTATACTGCCCGATGCAATCCGGATGCTCACGGGCAAACAGCACATCGATAACCGCAAACGCCTCATTGAACTCGATTCCCTGCAGATCCCCATAAGAAAGCCCATGACGCCGCAGCAGGACATCCGCTACCGCCATCGCGCCTCGCGGGCTTTCCGCCGGATTTCCGCCCAGCGACGCTGTCCCCAGGATGCGGGCCACGGGATGCAATCCCCGCTGCCGGACAGCTTTTCCCGAAGCCAGCAGGGCAAAGGCCGCCCCATCGTTTATCCTGCAAGCTGTCCCTGCCGTAAGGGAGGTTCCTTCCCCCAGCAGAAGCGGCAGGCGGTCAAGCAGCCGCTGGCTCATGCGCTCCCGAATGCCATCGTCCCGCTCCCAGCCATCGATCGGTACCACGATGTCGCGCATAACTCCCCGCTTTGCCGCAGCAGCCGCCCTGGCATGAGAAACCAGCGCCCAGCCCTCCTGCTCCTTGCGGCTTATGTGCTCAGCAGCGGCCACCCGCTCGGCCCCCCAGAGCATGGTGTCCTCTGCGATATCTCCTGGAGCAAACTGCGCGGTATAATAACAGCCATCGCCCTTAGATGTAAGACCGTAGCGCTCATCCTGCCTGGCATAGACACGCAAGGGCTGCAGGGACGAGCTCTCCATGCCTCCAGCCAGCCAGACATCCCCCTGTCCACTGGCAATCTTGGCATAGGCCAGCGAAATCGCCGTTGCTGCTGATGCACACTGCATATCTACCGTAAACGCAGGTACCGTCTGCCCGATGCCTGCCAGCAAAGCCATGAGCCGCGTGATATTGCCGCCTGTCCCCACAGCATTACCGCCGATAACGCCAGACAAAGGCCCCGCGTCATAACGCTGCTGCAGCGCTTGCATTACCCGCGCGCCTAACACCTCCGGCCGCACCGTTCGAAAAGGCCCATTTTTCCCCACAATCGGCGTGCGCATAGCTCCTAAGATATACACCTCTTCCATTGTCTTTGCTGCCGCCTTCTTTCTCTGTCACTTTTCTGCTGTTTCCCATTATAGATATATATACTGTAAGCGTCAACCATTTTATATAATCCAGTTTACCGTAATATCATTTTCCCCGGCCGCTATGCGCACGCAAAAATACCGCCAGGCTGAATTGGCCTGGCGGTACCTCTATACAATATTTTACCACATACGCTTGAGAGTAAGCGCGCACATCACATCTTTGGCATGTGCCCCTTTCTGCAGTCCTGCTTCACCAGCCATCGTCCAGCCAGGTGCAAACTCAGACTCACCATTGATACTCAATACGAAATGCGTCTTATCCTGTTCATTCCGCATCTCATAGCTTTCAGCATCATTGCCGACATATCCAAACCGCAAGCGCGGATCTGCACCTGCCAGTGCATGCTTCACGCCAAGGCGCAAGGCATAACTTCCCTTGGGCAGATACCGCTTGAATTCTACGCCAAGGCCCAGTGCAAAATAAGTATTCGCCGCACTAGCCACCCGTTGGCCATAAACACCAGCGCCACGCTCACGATAGCCATCCTGCCAGAGCCGTGACAACTGCACATTGCCATAAGGACTGATATGCCAAGGCGTATCCTTGAACGCATCCAGGTCGTATTTGTACTCACCGCCAAGTTCTAAGATACGGCTATCATAGTCAGCCTCTGCCGTCAGATCCAAACCGGCCAGCCCCCGGCGCAGATCATTTTTGAGCCAGCCATAATCGAGATAGACATAGCCTGCATGCGGGCCATGATTGTAGCCGCCATAGATTCCTAACCGGGTATCTTTGAGTCTGTTGCTGGCGCCTGTGTCTGCGAAGCCCACCGTTCCGTAGCTGGCAAAGGCACCGCCACGCCACATCTGCCCATAAGCACGATCCCAGCCCAGTGCCAACGTCGTACCATGATAATTCGCACCGCCCCGGAGATCGCCCCAATTCTTTGCTGCCTTGAACCAGAAATCATTATCGGACGGCTGCGGAAGTTTTGCCGAAAGTTCCATGGGCTTAGCTTCCTCTCCATCAGCCAGCTGCATTGCCGGCACCTTAACGGTCACATTTTTCTGGGCAAAAGCCTCAGTCAGCCGCGAGGAAATGATATGGCTGGTTACCGTATTCTGCTGTGCCAGGCTCATACTCTGTGCTGCCGGGTTGGCCGAGAGACTCTTCAAGGCTTTCGTGGCATCTTCCGCTTCAAGAGTGAACAATGCATGCATTGCATCACGGCGCGTATCGCCAGTATCACGCAAATGCTCATCCATATGCACCATGGCCGTATAGGTATCATTCACCGTCTGATCTGTCGCCGCCAGATTATTGGCAGCCACGGTCGTAACCTTCAACGAATCATCATCCAATTCACCAGTAGCAGACAGCATACCGCTGATAGCATACGGTTTTCCTTCCGGGTTTTTGATGCTGCCAGTGATATCCTCGGCAGTAAGGACGGTCTTCGTATCTCCTGGCAGCATATTCGTTGCCGTAACGATACTGCCATTGATATCAGCGTCGCCAGTGACTGCAATATGGCCTGCTTTCCCGCCGCCATAAGCCTGCAGCTTGCCATCAGACACGAGATCGCCTTCGATAGCGAGTGTCTTATCGGGCCCATCAGCCCCCAGTAAGCCATGATTGATGACCTTTCCGGTCGTATCATCGCTGATTCCCTCAGCCATCTCATCAGTCATGTCATTTACCATATAACTGCCACCGAGCAGCGCAGCATCTTTATCCACCGTGACATTTATTACATTGGCTGTGCCGCCATAGTGCAGTTCTCCTCCCTGGACACGCATCTTGATGTTGTCTTCGCCATTGATATTGCCACTATAGGACATGTCTCCCTGGAAATTCAGATTCGTTATCAAATCCGGATGATAGGTATCATAGCTATACGACTTGCCACCATACTGTATCGCCAAAGACTCCGAATCGTCATTCGGTGCATCATAACTGCCATCCGTATTGAAGTGCGTCCACTCGCTTGTGATATTTCCCTTAAGTGTTGCCCCTTCATGGATGTTAATATTCTTGACCAATGCATTCTTTCCGATATAGATCGCATTGGCACCACCAGCGAGCTTCCCATAAAGATCATAGCTATCCACCATAGGACCGTTCAATTCATCTGCCGCTGAATTATAGGTAAACTTATCCATCTTCGTAAGCGGCATATTCTCCGACTCTGTGATTTTCCCTTGTTCATTTACAGCACGTTTGAACCGGATATAGGAGCCACGATACTCGTCTACAGCACCATTGGAACTCGAACCAAAGTCAAAGCAAACACCATCACCATCCTTGCCCATAGCTGTAACCGTACCATTTTGAGTAATCTTATGATTGCGTCCGTATGCTACCAGCAAACCGTTGCCATTTCTGCCATCGGCATGGATTTCCGTATCTACGGGGATGTCCAGCCGATTCTCGATGCCATCGATGCGCACGCCAGTAGCACCCGTACCATGTGTCAGGATATCAGCTGCCTGCGTTACCTTATTACGTGAACCATAGATATGCAGGCCAATGCCCAACGGAACCGCACTATAGGTGTTTTCCAGATACGCAGTACCTGCTTCGTTTCGGGCCGAATAGCCCTGCGTATTCCGTATGGTACCGCCGTCGCCATAGATTGACCGGCCGAAGAATGCCTTGCGGTCAAAATTATAGCCCAAATCCTGCATGACCGCCAACTCTGCTTCCATAAATGACGTGTAGTTGCTATAAGAGCGATGGCTCATCATGCCCGCCGTCTGAAGATGTGACCCCTCAAATTTTATTATAACTTTCCCGGATTCATCCACAGATCTCTCCCAAGCATTCACAGGCAGTCCCTTTACCCCATTGAAGGTTGCATCGCCAAGCGCTTCCGTGACATGAGGACCCACAAAATACGCATAGCCCTGCGCACCAACCAGGTCTTTGTCCAGATACCGATTATCCACGATAAAGAAATCCTTCTCCTTAATCGTGGGGTTATCCTTCTTGAGTTCCGCAAACCCTGCCCGGGAAACGATTATCATCGAGGTTTTTGCCGGATTCTGATTCTGATCTACGAGGTGCAGGTTCCAGGAATCCTTACTTTTCATCGCAGGATCAAACCACACGATTGGCTCACCCCGATCGGTTTTGTCTCCCTGTCCCGCAAATTTCCCGTCTATCCCCAGCGCATGTCCAAGTTCATGCCGGAATGTCCCCACGAAATCGGTTGCCTGTTCATTGGTCGGCAGAACTGAATCGGTTTCCACCCACCAGCCACGCACGGCACCCTTTCGCTCAGCCCCCATATTATTGCCGATACTTATCTCGCTGAATGCGTATTGTCCCGCCGGGATAGTATCCTTCTTGGCCAGCTCCGCCGTCAGCTCGTTGAGGCTCCTGCCTTTGTTGATAGCTTCCTGCACATAGTTTTCCTTGATAAGGCTTATTTTCTTACCATCAGACGATAACGAATGGGTGATTGCCCCCGCATTCTGATCATCCTCCGTCGTGACAAACACCTGCCAAGGTACAGGATTCTTGGCCCGCGGCCCCAGAATACCTTTCCAATACGAGGTTGCCGAAATCGTCGCATCTACCAAATTAGCAGGCAAGTTGTATAAGCCTGGATCAATGAGATAATCAGACGCATTACCCAGTCCTTCATTTTGATGCAGAAAATTCATCTCAACCAATGGCCGGCCATCCTGATAGATATATTGCGTATCATACGCCGAAGCCGAAAATGGTGACGCCGTCAGCCACGCCATTACGGCTGTTGTCAAAACCCGTGCCATCCGTTTGCTTTGCATTCCATACATAGCTATCTCCTCCACTTAATCGCATCCTGCATAATATCGGCACTAGCAATTGTTGACATATCTTCGACAAGTGGCAAAAGAATACCTGCTTAACCTGTTATTTTTTTGTTGCTTTGGCCTTGCAGACAATTTGCGTCAAAGTTCCCATCGGGCAGTAGACGCACCAGGAGCGCGGGCGGTATACGAGCATGGTAAGGAGAGCAATAACCTCAGAAGTCAGCATCAGGCTGTAGAGTCCAAAGGCAAACTGTGCTGTCCAAGGATTCACCATCCCCGAATACGTCCACTGCCATGGAAGCTGCCAAGTCCACAGAAGTGTAACCACTGCCTGCAGAGAACCAGCGCCGCTATAAACCAGCCAGGCACTGTAGAGAACATTGCCAAACATGACAAAAAAGAACACCATGAAGCCATAGCGGAATGCCTGGCTCTTCATCCAGGCAGGCATGTCCCGGCGACGGGAAAAACCGAGCTGTCCCAAAGCTCTTAACGTCTGCCCCCGATCGCAATAGCGATTGCAGAATAGCTTATTGCCAAAGCCGATGGCCATGATCAGCGGCAAAGCAAAACTTATAAGTCCCAGCCAAGCAAAGAGTATGTTGAAAAAGCCTAAACTGAAGTAAAGCAGCGACCAAATCCACAGATAATGATACCAACACTTTTTCATGCCTGCACCTCCAACCGGATTACAGAAGCCGGACATTCCCGAACGCACCTGCCGCAGCCCACGCAGACCACGGCATCCACCTGCGCAAAACTTCCCCGATAGATTGTAAGCGCCCCGCGCGGACATACATCCACGCAGGTACCGCAAGCCACACAGTCTGCCGTCTGCACCACAGCCTGCCTTTTCTTCTTTTCCATAAAGTCCCTCCTGAATACATACTGACTTAATTATATAACCAAAGGCAAAACAGCGCTGTAATCCACTCACCATCTGGCAATATAAGGACAAAAAGCTGCTATGCCCTCTAATAGCAATAGCAGCTTTTCCCTATTTATATCCGCTTTCAGCGACGGCAAAGACTGTACGCACCAGTCCCAGAGCTCGTCAGCAAAAACGCTGTATCAGCCAGTATCCCCGCAATCAATTGCCGGCGCAAGGTATAATAATCATCAGCACGGCCACCAGCCTTGGCCCAGTAAACACCATGAACATCAAATCGTTGTTCCCAGCTGAAATGATCTTCGCTCTTATCCGTAACGATATTGACACCATCACAAGGCATGCCGTTTAACGTACAATCTTCAATCCGTTTATAGCACTGCTCAGCCGTGCTATCCGCTGCCGCGGACTTTTCCCGGCCCAGCCCATAGGCAATTGCCCCCAGTGTCTCCAAGCGCTCAGCATGATCAGTCAAAATAGCAACTGTCAGTTCTGCATAGCGCCGTTCCACATCTTCGATATGCCTATTAAGCCAGCCATGGATATCGGCCGCATCGATGATTTCCGCCAATGGCCGATTCTCATTGCGGACAAACCTCGCCGTATTTTCCAGCCAGCCTTGCTGTTCTGCTTTCGCAGCAAAACGGCGCAAAAGCTCTTCCTGCCCCTTGATTTTCTCATACATCCAATAGTGGATTGGCCCTAAAAAAGCACTCATTTTATTCCCTCCGTTTCATCACTGTCTAAAACTATACGTGAAAAAACGGAAACCGTCTGTTAAAAATGTTACAAGCTTACCGCCCAGCTTCTGTATAGATAATATTGAACTTCAGCCCCTGGTTATAATTGCCAAAACTCTTGCCAAAAATCGTACAGCCACCAGCATTAGCCGCCTCTCTGCCACCGTTTATCTTTTAGGTTTTAACCTGGCAAAACAGGGTGCCGTAGTTATCTTCTCCTCTATCGCCGGCGGCATGTATGCCTCACCGGGCTTCCAAAGCACCTATACATTCCTGGCTATAAGCGTGCTGCTCATCACTGTTATCAGCGTCTTTACGCTAAAAAACGATAAAGCGATAAAGGAAAAGCTAGTGGCCGCCGTAGAAAAATAACCTTCTCAAAAATCGAATCTTCACCATAAAATGCAGCCCCTTAGTTGACCAGATTCTGGCGAACTAAGGGGCTGTCGTGATTTCAACAGACCGCCTTGCCATTTGACAGTACCAGAATCAATATACTATAATACCAAAATGTTTTCCCATCCTATTTATTAATGTGAGGTTTTTATGGACATAGCAATTCTTATCTGGATTCAAGAACATATGCGTACCGATTGGCTGACACCTGCCATTCAGCTGATCAACACGATTGGACATTATGGTGCCTTTTGGCTGGTACTTGCCTTGGTCCTGGCACTGCACAAAGCCACGCGCCAACAGGGAATACTCGTCACAAGTTCCATTCTTTTCTGCGGTGGCATAGCCGAAATCCTGAAGCATCTCGTCATGCGCCCGCGTCCTTTCCTGACGCACCCCGAGCTTCTGCCTCTTAGCCATCTGCCCCACTCGTTTTCCTTTCCTTCCGGCCATACGGTCTGCGCTTTTGCGGCAGCTTTTATCTTCTGGCGCACCTGCCGCAATCGTTACGGCTATCTTGCTCTGTGCCTCGCGGTAATCATGGCGTTTTCCCGTCTCTACGTCGGCGTGCACTATCCCAGTGATGTCCTTGGCGGCATAGTGATTGCCGCACTTGGCAGCTTTGTTGTCTGGCATTACCGAAATAAATTGGACCGCTAAACAGGAATCCACCTCCCATGCAGCGAATATTGCCTTTATAACGCCGAGAATCGGAAGAGAGATGCTCGCCACCTATAAAGGTGGGAGACATTTTCTTCCGCGTTATAGTTTCATGCATTGTCACTTTATGGAGGCGATATCATGCGGATTGGTGTACCAAAAGAAATCAAGAATAACGAGAATCGTGTCGGCCTTACGCCCGCAGGGGCAGAGGCGCTTACCAAAGCCGGCCACAAAGTCCTGGTGGAGCAGGGCGCAGGGCTCGGCAGCGGTTTTGCCGATGCGGATTATACGGCCGTTGGCGCTTCGCTCTCAGCTGACAAGCAAAAGCTGTTCGACGAAGCAGAGATGATCATCAAAGTAAAAGAACCCCTGCCGGAGGAGTATGACCTCTTCCATGAGGGCCAGATACTCTTCACCTATCTGCACCTGGCGCCAGAGCCCGAGCTGACTGCCGCACTGCTGAAGCACAAGGTGACAGGCATCGCCTACGAAACCGTCGTCGGCAGAGACGGCAGAAGCCTGCCGCTGCTCGCCCCCATGAGCGAGATTGCCGGACGCATGTCGGTACAGATCGGCGCCCAGTTCTTGGAAAGCCGCTATGGCGGGGCCGGTGTCCTGCTGGGCGGAGTCAGCGGAGTTGCCCCGGGACAAGTCGTGATCATCGGCGGCGGTGTAGTCGGTACGAATGCCGCCAAGATAGCCGTCGGGCTCGGTGCCCGCGTGACCGTGATCGATCTGTCCTGCGAACGCCTGCGCTATCTGGATGATGTCTTCGGCGGCCGCATCGCCACCGTCATGTCCAACAGCTACAACATCGCCGAATGGGTCGCACAGGCAGACCTGCTGATTGGTGCAGTATTGGTGCCTGGGGCCAAGACCCCGCAGCTCGTAACCGAAGACATGGTCAAGACCATGCGCCCCGGTTCCGTCATCGTCGATGTCGCCATCGACCAGGGCGGCAGCATTGCTACCTGCGACCGGGTCACCACGCATGAGGATCCTACCTTCACCAAACACGGCGTAGTCCACTATTCCGTGGCCAATATCCCCGGCGCAGTTTCACGGACCTCGACCTTGGCACTGACCAATGCCACCCTGCCCTATGCCCTGCGGATTGCCAGCAAGGGCTGGGCAGCTGCCTGCCACGAAGATCCAGGACTTGCCGAAGGCCTCAATACCATCGCTGGCAAGCTCGTCAATCAGCCGGTCGCTGATGCCCTTGGCCTACCGTTTACCTGCAAAGACAAATTATTCTGATTTGTCCTGACCGCATAAAATCCGTTCAGCGTATTGTAGAGACCCCCATAAGTTAGACCAAGGAATCTAACTTATGGGGGTCTTTTTATGGCAAAATATAGTGCAGAATTTAAATGTAAGGTAGTCCAAGAGTATTTGAATGGACATATAGGATATACTGCCTTAACAAAAAAATATGA
>NZ_FOQK01000030.1 GCF_900113715.1 Pseudoselenomonas ruminantium
CACCCAAGCTGAGCTGTACCGAGTTTGTTTTAACCACGTACGGACAGATAAACTGCAATATAAAAGGGGCTGTGAAATAAGTCTTCACAGCCCCTTTCTATTCTTTAATTATGAGCTAACGCAACATCCTCTGCTGGTTCTTCCTGAAAAAAAGAATACACCAGTCCGGCAGCTGCACCGACGAGTGCTGGTACTACCCAGCCCATCGTGATCGTGTAGAACGGCAGGTAAGCCGTCAGCAGCTCGTTGAGGCCCGGGATCTGGATGCCAGCAGCATTGAGTCCATCGATGATGGCGAAGACCAGCGTGCAGTTCATCGCCCCGCGGTAGATGCTGCGGCGCCAGCCGATGACGCGGTCAAACAGCGACAGCAGTACGAATACGATGACCAGCGGATAAATGCCAACCAGGAACGGCACCGTCAGAGCGATGATCTGCGTCAGGCCGATGTTCGAAGCGACAAAGCTGAACAGGATGCTGATGAGCAGCAGGCGCTCATAGGAAATCTTGTTCTTGAACAGCTTGTTGAAGAACCAAGCCGTACCCGATGTGATGCCGCAGCAAGTCGTCAAGCAGGCCAGTGCGATGATTACAGCAACCAACAGATTGCCTGCCGGGCCGAAGAATATATCGATGGCTGCCGCAAGCAGCTGGCCGCCATTTTCCGAATGCCCGAGGACACTGGCACTCGTCGCGCCGATATACGCCAACGAACCATAAACCAACGACATCAAAAATACCGTGATGAGACCGGCAATCAGGCAAACCTCACCGATGGCCCGATTCGACGTTACGCCACGCATGCGAATCGCATTGACAACCAACGTACCGATAGCCAGCGAAGCCAAAAGATCCATCGTCTGGTAGCCATCCTGGAATCCCTGGACAAAGGGCGTACCGATGTAAGCGCCCGTCGCATCGAGAATCGAACCAAGCGGCGTTACAAAGGCCTTGGCAAACAGGATAACCAAGAATACCAGCAAAATCGGCGTGAGCATCTTGCCGACACGATCGATGAGCTTGTTCGGGTTCAGCGCCAGATAGTACGAGGCCGCAAAGAAGATGGCCGTGTAGATTGCCTGGCCTACGGCAAGATCATCAGCAGCCAGGAACGGACGGATGCCGATCTCGAAGGAAACTGCGCCCGTACGCGGCATCGCGAACAGCGGGCCGATTGTCAGATACAGGATGACGAGCAGCATCGTAGCCATCCACGGATACGTCATCTTGCGGATGAACTCAATGTATTTGCCCCCCTGCAGGGCAATTGCCGTGATGCCCAAGAGCGGCAGGCCGACGCCCGTCGTCAGAAAGCCCAGCATAGCTGTGAACACATGGTCACCCGCCGCCTGTCCGAGTGCCGGCGGGAAGATCAAGTTGCCAGCGCCAAAGAAAATCGAGAACATCATGAAACCTACGGTCAAGATTTCTCCTTTAGACATTTGATTCATAATATAACACCCTTTTCTTTTGTAAGAAGACCAATTGTCCTTTTACAGTAAACATCGCAAAGCATAAAAAAATCATATCCCAGCCGACCGGACATGACCAAAAGCCCTGCTTTTCTAAAACGATAGCTGTATTATAGCATAAATGTACTTTACAATGCAACACTTTAACTCAATGTCCACTGTAAATGTGTAAACTTACACATTTTTTCTTTTTTGCCCATCCTGTGCTATACTAAAGAAAAAGATTACACGGCTACGAAGGAGGAATACATCCATGGCCGAAGAACAAGTAAGTCCCGCAAACGTCCCGTCATCCGATACAAACGAGCAAGAACTCGATCCCATCATCACTCAGCCGCACGGCATCCAGCAGCAGGTCAAGATGGAAATCGTCCGCATGATCCACAGTGGCGAAAGTCCTTTCGATATCATCTATCATGTCGCCAAGCGTCTCGAAGATGTCTCCGGCGAACCAGGCTATGCCAAATACGTAGAGGAGCAGATCCGTGCAGTCTACGGTCTGGCCCTCGAGCATGTCAAACCGATGAAGGACGAACTGCACGAGGTCGAGGAACGCCTCAAGCGCATCGAGAAATCCTATGAGAATCCCGCCTTCACCGAGGAGGAACACATCCGCATCGGCTTTGCCATCAACCGGCACAAGAAGAACATCGAACGCCTCAAGGTCATGATCCAGAAGGCCGAGGCCGACCATGCCGATATGACCATCGTCAAAAACTGAGACCACAAAAAAGGCTGCAAGAAAGTGCTTATCCGCACACTTTCTTGCAGCCTTTTGGCTTATTCATGATAATTTGTGGAATTCCTGCTCCAAGGCAGCAACTTCCTGTGGATTGATGGCCCGCAGACGCTCCAGCATCTTCTGGAGCTGCTCGCGCTCCTCGGCCAGCGGCGTGACATCCTCCATGACCAGATACAGCAGCGTGCGCAGCTGCTCCACATAGATGATGCTGGCCCGCACGCGTATCCAGAGCAGGCGTCCATCTGCGCAGTAACGGCGCAGCTCGCATTCCTCGACACTTTTCGAGGCCTCAGCCTGTCGGATGGTCTGCCAGAAGCGCTCGCGGTCCCGGTAATCGATGCGGTCGATGGTCGAGCTGTCCGGGCCGTAGACGTTGTCCCGCGAGTCGCCGAACAGCTTGAAATAGCCGTCGTTGGCCCGCAGGATCTCCAGCGTGCCGCCCACGAGCTCGTAGAGACCGATAGCGCCGCCCGCGCCATTGAAGAGCACGGTCAGCTGCGCCGACATCGTCATCATATCCACGGTGTCCTCCGGCCCCAGATGCACCGGCAGCGGCGTTTCGCTGAACCCCTTGCCGACCAGGTCACGATAGACCTCCAGCGGCACCGGCTTCGAGAAGAAGTAGCCCTGCACGCACTCACAGCCGATTGTCCGCAGGAAATCTACCTGCTGCTACTTCTCGACGCCTTCGGCAATGACGGGGATATGCAGCCACTTGGCCATGCGCACGACAGAATTCAGGATATTGCCCCCCCGGCCATTGTCCTCTTTGTCACTGTCTGACAGGAACTGCAGATCGATCTTCAGGATGTCAACAGGCATGTCCTTGAGCATGTTGAGCGAGGAATAGCCGCTGCCGAAGTCGTCCATGAGAATCGGGAAGCCCTTGCGCTGCAATTCCTTGGTGATCTCGATAATCTGCTGCGGGTTCTCCACATAGGCGCTCTCGGTGAGCTCCAGCTCCAGCAGCCGCGGCGGGATATCGTATTTGGCGATGAGCTGCTCGAATACCTGCACGATGTTGGGACTGTAGAAGTCGATGCGGGACACGTTGACGGAAATCGGCAATACCGGCCGCCCCGCATCCATATCCTCGCGCAGGATCTGGCAGGCCCTCTCCCAGACGTATTTGTCGAGCTGATAGATGAAACCATTCTTCTCAAAGATAGGGATGAATCGCGAAGGCGAGATGAAGCCCAGCTGTGGATGCAGCCAGCGCACCAGCGCCTCGCCGCCCACGATTTTCTCACTCATGAGTTCGTATTTCGGCTGGATGTAGACGAGGAACTCGCCGCGCAGCAGCGAACTCTGCATGTTGTTGACGATGACCTGTTCGTTGACGATATTGTCGCGCATGTCTTCGCCGTATTCGCCGCAGGCCACCACGCCGTTATGGGCCGCCTTGGCCAGGCCCATGGAAGCCCGGTCGATCATCGTCGTCACCGACAGCGCCATATCACGAATCGTATAGACACCGAAGTAGAACTCGATGCGATAATCCAGCGCAAACGTCTCGGCCAGCATCTGCAGCGAGCTTATCATATGATTGCGCATATCGTCATGCGTGGGATAGCAGAGCAGGAAGTTATCGGCATAGAGGCGCCCATAGACACAGGGCTCCAGCTTGATGCTCTTGAGGAAATGCGCGATATAGCGCAGCAGCTTGTCCCCTGTCTCCTCGCCGAACAGATCGTTGATGACCTTGAAGCGCGCGATGTTGAAGCGCATGATCTCGAACTCGGTATCGGGATTATCGGCCAGCACCTCAGCGGTGCGGCGGCAGAAGGCCTTCTTATTGTAGAGATTGGTTAGCCGGTCATGACGCAGGTTGTATAGGAAGGAAGCATGCGTCTGCTTGAGTGGCGACAGGTTCGTGATCACGGCATTGAAGGTGCCGATGCCCGATTTCGGATCAAGCACATAGCGGCCGCACTCGATGCACCAGATATAGCTGTCATCAGCCCGGCGCAGGCGGAACTCGACCTGGTAGCTGTCCGACTTCAGCAGCTGGCGCTTGATCTCCTCACGGCTGGGCACCAAGTCATGCGGGTGCACGAGCCGCTCCAGCAGGATATCCTGCCCGGCAAACTGCTGGCCGAAAGCTGGGCCGGACTTGTAGCCGAGCATGCGCCACAGCTCTTCGCTATAATAGTCGACAGGCAGCTCCTGATCGGGCCGGTACTGGACATAGGCGCAGTTAACATACGAAGCCACCATGTCCATGACCTCATCCATCGAGCCATCCGCCAGCTCGCCGCGATTGAGGATACGCGAGCTCACGGCCTGATAGAGCAGCTCATGGCGCATGTCGTGCTGGAAATGCAAGCCGCAGATCTTGCGGCCAGCAGCGGTATCGCGGAACATCACGAGCACCTGATGCATGTTGCGCATGCGATTCGTCGTGGAGAACACGAGATTGGCCCGCACGGCCCAGCCCTGGTCCGTAGCCTTTTCCATGCCTTTCAGCTTGGTGACCCGGCAGGATTTCAGCTCGTAATACATCTGGCGCAAGCATTGCGCGGCCCTATCTTTCCCAGTCGCATAGCTATCCGAATGAATACCGAACGCGATCACATCCTCCGAAAACATATTCTCCAGCTCCGCAATGTCTCCGTATTCGTAGTAATCACGCAACAGTTTTTTCGTCAAGGCAACTATCTTGCTTTGCTCCATCAACACTCGTCCTTTCGCGGATTTTACCAGCTGCATACCGCTTCCATTCGCGTATGCTATTAATTACCATTAATTATAGCATAATTATTATACATTTGTGAACGAATGTTGCATAAAGCACAAAATAATTCTGCCCATAAGAAAAGCCCTCCCGTTTCCGGAAAGGCTTCCCTTGCTGACATATTGTTTTTTCTCAGTCTAATACATAGACTTCGACGTAGCGGCGGCCAAAGTTCATGGCCTCGCCATACGACTCCATGCAGAGGTCGATGCGCTCGCCGCGGATTGCTCCGCCCGTGTCGGCGGCAATGGCTACGCCATAGCCGGGGATGTACACACGCGATCCCAGAGGAATCACATTCGGGTCAACAGCTACGACGCCGCGGGCTGCCGCGATGCCAGTCGCCGTTATGCCGCTGCCGCCGCCATCGCTGGGCAGATAGGCAGTAGCCTCCATCGTATAGACATTGCGATAGGCACGCTGGCCCATCTCCGTCTGTACCTTCGGCTTCATTTGTTCTTCACGCTGCCGAGCCAGTGCCTGAAGTTTAGCGGCACTGTCTTTTACCACTATATCCAAGTTTTCCTGAATTTTCGTATCCAGTCCTGGAGCCGCTTCCACGTCTTCCAGATTGTAGCCCAATTCGATCAGGGCGTCGCCTACGGTCTGCTTGCTGGTCATAACTTCCTTTTTCTGACCATTGTACGAGACAGTTACCGGGACCGCACGGTAAACCGTTATTTTCGTGTTCTTATCGTCGATCTTTTCCAAACGGAATTCATCGTTGGCGCTGAGTTTCACGCCAGCCCGGATAAGGATGTAGTCCGGGCTCGTATGGGTCGTATTCAGGGTAATCGTACGTCCATCCACGAGGACAGACACTTGATGCATTGCCGACGGGACCGTGTTGCGTGTGAAACCCGTCGTCATCATCATGAGTACTGCGAGCATCAGGCACAGCATCAATTTTTTTTCTTTGCTATTGAATGTCACAAGTTTGGTTAAACTCATTAAAAGCCCCCTTCAAATGCTTGTGAAGAACTTTATGAAGTATACCATGTGAGTCATGACCCTGTCAAACCCACATGTCTCATTCTCCCACTTTAGGCTGAAAACCAGCTGAAAAATGGGACAAGAAAAGTGGTGGGCGCCACTTTTGTGACTTTGTCCACCACTTTTTGCTAAAAACTATGATTTACAAGGGTTACAGGCCGTATAGTTCCTCCGCGTTGCGTGAGGTCTGTTCTGCCACCAAATCCACGGAAATCCCCTTGATTTCGGCGACTTTCTCGGCCACATAGCGCACGAAGGCCGGTTCATTCTGCTTGCCACGCATCGGCACAGGGGCCAGATATGGGGCATCCGTCTCCACCAAGAGCCGTTCCAGCGGAAATCTCTGTACGATTTCCGGCAGTTTCGCCGCATTCTTGAAGGTCAGCGGCCCATCGACCCCGATATACCAGCCCAGCTTCAGCAGTTCCTGTGCCATCTCCCAGCTGCCCGAAAAGCAGTGCATGACACCGCGCAGGCCACGGCCCTCCCGCTTGAGGATAGCCAGCGTATCGCCATGGGCATCACGGTCATGGATGCAGACCGGCAGATGCAGCTGGCGGGCCAGGTCGAGCTGACGGATGAAGATCTGCTGCTGCAGCTGACGCTTTTCCGGGTCTTTTTCCCAGTAATAGTCAAGTCCGATTTCGCCGATAGCCACGACCCGCGGCTGCTCGGTCCAAGCCGCCAGCATATCGTCATCCTTCCCCGTCATCGGGAAAGCCTCCTCGGGATGGATGCCTACACCGGCATAGACGCCCTCATAGGAGGCTGCGAGCTCGACGGCCTTGGCCGACGAGGCCAGCGTATCGCCCATGTTGATCAGACGCGTGACGCCGTTTGCGCGGGCGCGCTCGATGACCTCCTGCTCGTGACCGGCAAATTTCACATCATTGAGATGCGTATGCGTATCGACAAGCTCCATCATTTGACGACAGCTCCGACCGGCATGTCGACCGAGACAACCTTGAGATCATCGCCCTGCGAAGCCGCAAGCACCATGCCATGGGAAACGACGCCGCGGATCTTGGCCGGCTTGAGGTTCGCCACCATGACGACATTCTTGCCGATGAGTTCCGACGGCTCGTAGTGGTTGGCGATGCCCGATACGAGCTCACGCTGCTCGCTGCCGAGGTCCACCTTGAGTTTGAGCAGCTTATCCGTCTCAGGGATCTTCTCAGCTGCGAGAACCTTCGCGACACGCAGCTGCAGTTTGCTGAACTCATCGAAGGTTACCTCACCGCTGTCATCCTTCTTGTCGGCTTTCTTCTCTTTTTTCTGCTTGTTAGCCTTAGGCTGCTTAGCCGGCTGTTCTTCCTTTTCCACCTCGATGCGCGGGAAGAGCTGCTCCGGCGTACCAACCTTGAGGTCAGCCGGTGTACCGCCCCAAGCGCGGATATCGTCAAGCTGCACCTCGGCAAAAGCCTGCGGCAGGTTGAGCTGCTGCCAGATGCGCTCAGCCGTGATTGGCATGAACGGCGCGATCAGCACGCTGATATGGCGCAGCGACTCGACGAGGTTGTACATGACATTCGCGAGCTCCTGCTTCTTCTCTGGCTCTTTGGCCAGTGCCCACGGTGCCGTCTCATCGATATACTTGTTGGCACGGCTGATGAAGGCCCAGACCTTCTTGATGGTCAGCGACAACTCCATCTTCTGCATGTTCTCATCGAAGAACTGCACCGTCTCAGCGGCATCCGCCTTGAGCGATGCATCGATCTCACTCTCACCCTGCGGTGCGAGCACGATGCCATCCTGGAACTTGCCGATCATGTTGAGGGTGCGATGCAGCAGGTTGCCGAGGTCGTTGGCCAGATCGCTGTTGATGCGCTGGATCAAGGCATCGCGCGAGAAGTTGCCATCCTGGCCGAGGTTGATTTCCCGCAGCAGGAAGTAGCGGATCGCATCAGCACCGAACTCATCGATGAGGGCAATCGGATCAACTACATTGCCCTTGGACTTCGAC
Source organism: Pseudoselenomonas ruminantium (assembly GCF_900113715.1). Lineage (GTDB taxonomy): Bacteria > Bacillota > Negativicutes > Selenomonadales > Selenomonadaceae > Selenomonas_A > Selenomonas_A caprae. The sequence goes on from NZ_FOQK01000030.1 coordinate 7,905, forward strand.
ATCTTGTCGCCATCGACAATCAGCCAGCCATGGCCATAGACTTTCTTCGGCAGCGGCAGATCGAGTGCCATGAGGATGCAGGGCCAGATGATCGTATGGAAGCGCACGATCTCCTTGCCGACCAGGTGCAGGTTGGCCGGCCAGTATTTGTTGAATTTCTCCGGGTCATCCAGGAAGCCGATCGGCGTCAGATAGTTCGTCAGTGCATCGAACCAGACATAGATGACATGCTTCTTATCGATGGGGACCGGGATGCCCCAATCAAAGGACGTGCGCGAAATGCAGAGATCCTCGAGTCCCTGTTTGATGAAGTTGATCATCTCATTGCGGCGCGATGCCGGCTGGATGAACTCTGGATTCTCTTCGATATAAGCAAGTATCCTATCCTGATAGTTGCTCATCTTGAAGAAATAGGCTTCCTCAGCCACTTCCTGCACCGGACGATGGCAATCCGGGCAGCAGCCATTCTCATCGAGCTGATGCTCCGTCCAATAACTCTCACACGGAGTGCAGTAAAGCCCCTTATAGGAACCTTTATAGATATCCCCCTTGGCATAGATGCGGCGGAAGATTTCCTGGACCACTTTCTCATGACGTTTCTGGGTCGTGCGGATGAAATCATCATTGCTGATGTTCAGACGCTGCCAGAGATTCTGGAAACCGGCAACAATCTTATCCGTGTACTCGATCGGCGTCACGCCCTCAGCCTCAGCCTTTTCCTGGATCTTCTGGCCGTGCTCGTCCGAGCCCGTCAGGAAAAATACATCCTCCCCCGCCAGACGATGGAAGCGGGCAATCGAGTCTGCAATCGTCGTGCAGTATGCATGGCCGATATGCAGCTTGGCACTCGGATAATAGATTGGCGTCGTGATGTAAAACGTTTTTTTCTCTGTCATGGAAAATGATCCTCCTTATAATAAACCCGCTAATGATTCGGGTCTCAATCTAACTTTTTCATTATAGCGCATTATTCCTGCTCTGTCAGCATGGCCTGGTAGACATCACGGCGGCTGATGCCAAGTTTCTTCGCCGTCTCGCGCATGGCCGACTTCTTGTCAAGGCCCCCTACCATCAGCTGCTTGCAGAGCTCGGCAGGTTCCAGCGGTACTTCCCCGGCCTCAGCCTGCTCCAGCTCTTCACCAGCCCCCTCGACGACGATGACATACTCGCCGCGCGGATCGTTCTGCTCATAGTACGTCAAGAGCTCCGCCAGCGTACCGCGGCGAAACTCCTCGAATTTCTTCGTGAGTTCGCGGCCCAGCACCGCCCGGCGGTCGCCAAGACCTGCCAGCAGCTGCTTCATGGTTGCCTTCAGATGATGCGGAGCCTCGTAGAAGATCAACGAACCTTCATAGCCCTTGATGCGGGCCAGCGTTTCCTGCTGCTTCTTGGCCGTCTTGGGCAGGAACCCGACAAACGTGAACAAGGTCGTGTCGAGCCCCGAGCAGATCAAGGCGGACAAGCCCGCATTGCAGCCCGGCAGCGGCGAGACGCGGATGCCCGCAGCGATCGCCAGCTCCGCCAGATGGCTGCCAGGATCGCAGATGCCTGGCAGTCCCGCATCACTGACACAGATGAGATCATGTCCCTGCTGGATGTATCCGATGAGCTCCGGCCCCTTCATGGCTTTATTGTGCTCATGATAGCTGGTGAGCTTCGTATGGATATCAAAATGCGTGAGCAGCTGGCGCGTATGCCGCGTATCTTCCGCCGCGATCAGTTCCACCTCACCCAGCATGCGCACTGCGCGATAAGTCATATCCTCCAGGTTGCCGATGGGCGTCGCGCAAAGATAAAGCGTCCCGGCACCATTTGCTGATTCTGTTGTCATCACTCTTCCTCCATGCCATAGATCCGCAAGATCTCCGGTGTATAACTGCCATCTTCCTCATGTACGATAAGCGGCGGCAGGACCTTGAGCCCGCCGGGCGCCGCGCCGACGACAGCCTCGATGAGCATCATGTTCGGGGCCTTGCCGTCCTTCGGCTGCACCATCTGCAAACGTTTCGGCGCCAGCTGATGCTCATGCAGGCACACGATGATCTCCCCGAGCCGCTCAGGCAGGTGCACCATCGCAAAATGGCCGCCGAACCGCAACGCATAGCGGGCCGCACGCACGACATCCGCCAGGGTTGCCGTGAACTCATGGCGTGCCCTGGCAACGCCTGACATCTTATTTACCTGTCCCTGCGCTACGGGCCGATACGGAGGATTGGCTACCACCACATCAAAAGATTCGGGCGCGTAAAGCTCCCGAATCCCACGGTAGTCACCCTCACGGACGAAAATCTTGTCTTCCAGCTCATTCATCCAGACATTGCGGGCCGCGACATCGGCCATGACCGGATTGAGCTCCACGGCATCGACCCGGGCCACCTCATCGGCAATGATCAGGGGGATGACCCCCGTGCCCGTGCCGAGCTCCAACACTTTCTGCCGGCTTTTCCACGATAAAAAGTGGGCGAGCAGCACCGCATCCAGCGAAAAGCAGAATTCCTGCGTGTTCTGGATGATGTGCCGCCCGCTCTTCATCAAATCGTCCAGCCGTTCATTTTCCTTCAGGCTGACGTCTCTCATTCTTTGTTTTCCTTGCCTCCGCCGTTGTTGCCATTCTTCTCGCGGTTGCCGCGCGGACGGCGGTCGCGCCGTGAACGGTTGCTGCCGCCCTCACGGCCCTTCTCATGGTCGCCACGGGGACGGCGGCGGCTGTGGGAACCACCATTGCGCGATTCCTTGTCCCGCTCGCGGTTTTCCCGCCGATCACGCGCATGGCCATCCGGCTTGCGGTCACCACGCGGCCGGCGGCTGCGCTCGCGGCGCGAACGCTCCTGTCGCGGCTCGGCCTCGGCCGCCATGCCGGCAAGGACCTCATCGACAGCCGGCTCGGCAGGGATGGCACTAGCCAGCGTCCCTGCATCGTCCTCATCCTTCTCGATGACATCTTCCCAAGAAGCCACAATCGTCCGGCTGTTATCGAGCAGGATGGTCGCCGTCCGGCGCTGCTGGTTCAGCGAGATGACCTTGCCCTCACCCTCGACCGACACGACACGGCTGCCCTGGGCCGGGGCCATGACTTTTTTCTGCTTCTTGTGGCAGTTCTCGCAATAGCAGTCATTCTCGTATTTGAGGCAGCACATCAGGCGGCCGCAGATACCCGAGATCTTCGTCGGGTTCAGCGACAGGTTCTGCTCCTTGGCCATGCGGATCGATACGGGCTCGAAGTCGCCGAGGAACGACGCACAGCAGAGCGGCCGCCCGCAGCAGCCAATACCGCCCATGAGCTTGGCCTCATCACGCACGCCGATCTGCCGGAGCTCGATGCGCGTGCGGAACACCGCCGCAAGATCCTTGACCAGATTGCGGAAATCGATGCGGCCATCTGCCGTGAAATAGAAGATGATCTTGTTCATGTCAAAGGTGTACTCGACCTCGACGAGCTTCATCGGCAGCTTGTGCTCCTGGATCTTCTTCTCACAGATGGCAAAGGCCTCTACCTGGCGCTTCTTGTTCTCCTCGATGCGCTGGAGATCGGATGCATTGGCGATGCGATGGACGATCTTCAGCGGCTGGGTAATCTCCTGATCCTCCACCTCACGCGGTCCCAGGACCGTCAGTCCGCACTCCATGCCGCGTGCCGTTTCGACAATGACATGCTGCCCCTGCTCGATCTCGAGATTCCCCGGGCCAAAATAATATATCTTTCCCGCCTTCTTGAAGCGGACCCCTATGATTGTCTGCACTGTTTTCCTCCTAATATATCTATGTCAAATCGCGTATACGCAATAAGAATCCTTCCATCTGCAGCGGCAGGTTCACATTGGCCTGCAGCCGTCGCTGCAAGTCCCGCACCAGCGCGAGCAGCGCAAAGATGCGGGGCTCCGTGAAACGCGGCAGGAGTCCCGCCAGCCGCTGCCGGCTGTCCTGGTGGTAAAGCAGCGGGCTTGCACCATCCTCATAGAGCACCAGCATATCCCGCAGCATCATGTTGAGATACAGGAACCACTCCGCCAGCTTCTCCCGCTCCCAAGCCCCTTTGGTCTTGGCCTGCTGCCAGACCTGTTCCAGGCCCATATCATCAAGCTGCTCAAGGAACGCCAGCGCATCATCACGCAGCTCCAGGCCGCCGTTCTCATACAGCGTCACAGCCCGGCCCAGGCTGCCATCAGCCAAAGCCGCCAGCTCCGCAGCCGCAGCCTCGGGTATGCCCCTGCCCTTGAGCGCTTGCGCCATCTCCTCAGACGGCAGCATGCCAAAAGCCATCGGCATGCACCGCGAAACGATGGTGTCGAGCAGCGAGCTGCGCGCGCTCGTGACCAGCAGGAACGTAACCTGTCCTGCCGGCTCCTCCAACGTCTTCAGGAGGCTGTTGGCTGCCGCCTCGTTCATGCGCTCGGCCTCGTCGATGAGCACGACCCGGCCTGCTGACAGCGTCGGATAACGCGAGGCTTCCGTCTGCATCTCGCGAATCTGCTCGATGCGGATGACCTTAGCCGCCTTGCCGCGGCTCTCTGGCAAGACCTCATAGTAATCGGGATGGCTTTCGAGCCACATCGCCTGACACGACGCACAGTGACCGCAGGCTGCGCCCTTTCCCGTATGTTCGCCGCAAAGTATGGCCGCTGCCAAGGCCCGGCCTACCATCTTCTTGCCGATGCCATCTGGCCCTGCCAGAAGCAGTGCATGCGGCAAGCGTCCCTCGGCCAGCATCGTCTGCAATTGCTGCTTCTGTTCCGCGTGGCCGATGATCTTATCCCAACTGATTTCCATTACATGTAGATATCCACGAGCATCCCGCGGATGGCATCATGGCTTGCAATGATATCCAGCTGGTTCGCCTGCCCCAGCCGGATCTTCTCCGCCATCTCCTCGAGTTTCTTGTCGATCTTGCGCACCGTCGTATAGACCTTCTGGCGGCCCATGCGGTCCCAGCCAGCCTGTGTATGGAGTTCATACATATGGTTGACAGCCTCGCCGACAAAATTCTTGATTAGCGTGCGGTATGACTTGAGCTCATCATAGGTCGGCGTCCGCGAGAGCCGCGCCCCCTGCTCATCGATCTGCTTGAGCAGCTTGTCGAGCTGCTCCGTCGTCACCGACTCCTCCTGGCTGCGGAGCTCCGCACCGAAATCGGCATCCGCATCGCGGACGCGCTCTTCTTCCGTGCTGCGGCTCACGGAAATCGACGGCCCCTGCGCCGTCATATTATCGATTTTCATTGGCATAATCTGTCACCTGCTTTGCTCTTGGATTGCGGCCATATTTATCTATCTTTGATTATACCGTTTCCACTGGCAATATGCAATAAAAAGACCGCCCGGCCTTTCTGCCGGACGGCCTCTGCCGCCTATCGCTTATTTACTTTTTATGACGGCTATGCGACTCATAATCTTCTTTGATCTGCTTCATCTGATGATCATGACGCTCCTGCTCCTCTTTGAGCTTCTTTTCATGCTCTTTATCATCAATCATGCCCTTGCGATGCTCATAACGGATGGAGCGGACATTCTGGCGATGTGTCGTCTCCTCCTCATGGATGCGATGGCTGTATTTATTTGACGTGCCATCGGCATACTCTTCCTGCTGCGCATCATTATGATGTGCCTCGGAAACACTCGACAGGGAAACACTGGCAACGCCAAAGCTCATCATGCCAGCCAATGCGATTGCCGTGACTTTTTTCATGCTTGCTTTCATAACTTCAGACTCCTTTGTCTCAAATCTTTATCTTCACAGTTGCTAGTATAGAAGCTGCAAATTGGAAGAACCTTAAAACGACGACCTCTTTTACATTATATTTCCATTAATATTTTCTTAGCAAAGACCCTGATCGATAAGCTGCTCGATCTGCCAAAGTACACCGTTTTCGGCATTGCTCTTCGTCGTGAAGCGAGCGATTTCCTTGATATCGGGATAAGCATTATCCATCGCATAGCTGTAATAGACCGACTCCAGCATTTCCTTGTCGTTCATATAGTCGCCAAATGCCGCACATTCCTCGAAGCCGATGCCCAGGCGATCCTGCACCTTGCGCACGGCCATGCCCTTGTTTGCCCCCTTATTGGTGATATCCACCCAGTAAGCGCTTGCGAGCACGACCTGCATGTTTGCCTGCTCCTGCGCAAACAGCGGGAAGATCTTCGTATCCGCATCGGCACCGGCCGTGAAGAATGAGACCTTGATGGGATCGTCATCGACAGCTGCGAAATCATCGACCAGCTCGAGCTCCCGGAAATATTTCTGCAATTCATCGAAGTATTTCTCCGGATGCTTGCCCTTGAGCATATAGGCCTTCTTCTTGCCGCAGAACACATTGTAGATGCCATCGATTTCATTGACGCTATCGATAAGGCGCAGCGCGTTCTGGCGCTCGATGACATCGGAAAAGATCTCCTGGCCATGCTGGCGCACCATCGTGCCATTATCGCTGATGAACAGGAATTTATCCGCGTACTCGGGGAAACTCTCTACCAGCGACTGATACTGGCGGCCGCTGGCCGGCGCAAACATCACGCCGCGCTCATGCAGCTGTGCCATCACATCATCAAAGCCTGCCGGCATATTCCCTGCTTCATCCAGCAGCGTACCGTCCATATCCGATAAAATCAGTTTAATCATCGTGCACCTCTTAATCTCTGCTTAGACTATCATTCGTAACCACTATTCGATTCTATCACAATCAGGTATTTTCCGTCTATTGTTTTTCGCGCAGGAACTTCACAGCCGCCAGGCCCGCCTCTGCGCCCTCATAGACAGCCTTGGCTACCTGCAGGAGACCGCCCGTGCAGTCGCCAGCCGCAAAGATGCCCGGCACATTCGTCGCCATATGCGCATCGGTCTTGATGTTATTGCCCGCCAGCATGATGCCAAGCTTGCGTGCCAGCTCCGTGCTGCCGGCCGTCCCCAAGGCCAGGAATACACCATCCGTATCCAGCGCACTGCCATCAGCAAACCGCACACGCGCCACGCGCGTTTCCCCTTCTATCGCCGCCAAGGCGCCTGTCTGCACCTCGATGTCCGCCGGAACAGCCACGGCTGGTTCTGCCCCATTGGTCAGCAGGACAACCCGGGCCGCATGGGGCAGCAGCGCCTGCGCCTCATGCAGCGCATACTCGCCGGCACCGATGACCGCCACCGCCTTACCGCGATAGAAGAAGGCATCACAGACTGCGCAATAACTGACCCCCTTGCCTTCAAACGCGGCAATGCCCGGCAATTTCAAGCTGCTGCGCGCCGCACCGGCAGCTAGGATGACACTGTCAGCCGCCAGCTTCGCCTTACGGCCCTCCACAAGGAATCCTGTGAACGAATCATCAAAGGCCAGCGACAGTACCTCATCCTCGGTAAATTCCACCCCGAGCTTTCGGGCGCCAGCGATTCCCCGGCGCAGCAGCTCTGCACCGGACACCGGCTCTTCCAGCCCGTAGTAATTCTCGATGAGATGCGCCTTGGCGAGCGCCCCGGTCTGCTCCCCGCGGGAGACCACTGTGACCTCCGCACCTCCCCGCCGTGCGTAAAGTGCCGCCGACACGCCGGCCGGCCCTGAACCAATCACCACAACTCTTGCCATGAACAGCACTCCTTCCCCCTGCTTGGTTATCAGTTTGCCCCATTATAGCACAAAGGTGACAGGCTTTCTGTAAGCCTGTCACCTTTGCGTTGTGATGTGTGTTTATATAATTTAGGAAAGGGTACGTTGATTCATCAGCCCAGTTTGAGCTTTTCCTGTGCCGAGACGTGACGGTCAAAGCCGACCTCGGCTTTCGTCATGCCCAGTGCCAGGCCGACGAGCTGCTGCAGGTGGAGGATAGGAACCTCAGCCTGCGAGTGGACGGCCTCACGGCCCTCCGGCTCGTACATATCGAGCTGCATCTGGCAGAGCGGGCACGGCGTAACGATAGCGCCAGCACCAGCCTGATCGGCACTGTCGACAATCTGGCCCGTAGCCACGAGCACATCGTGCTCAGCCGCCAGCTGGGCATGGAAGCCGCAGCACTTGCGGTTTGCACTGAACCATACCGGCTCAGCACCGAGCTTGCGGATCAGGCGCTCCAGATACTCTGGATGCTTGCCGTCGCCATGGTCCATGACCTCCTGCGGACGCAGGATATGGCAGCCATAGTACCCGGCAACTTTATAGCCATTGAGCGGGTTCGTGATCTTGCCATCGAGGATCTCCGGATGATCGTCGAGGATCCAGAGGAAGTGCGTGACCTGGCTCGTGCCTTTGTATTCATACGGATGACCGGAATCCTTGAGGATCTTGTTGACCTTCTCGCGGAGCTTCTCATCCTTGTCGAGACGGGCTTTAGCCGTACGCAGCTGCAGCGTGCAGGTGTTGCAGACGGTCATGATGTCTAGGCCCATATGCTCGGCAATCGAGATGTTGCGCGCGTTGACAGCCAGTGCTGCCAGATCATTGACACCCTGTGCGTGCGACGCACCACAGCAGGTCCAGTTCGGGATTTCTTCTACTTCGATGCCGAGCTTCTCGCAGACTTTCTTCAGGGACGTATAAGCCTCAGCTGCAGCGCCTTCAAGGACGCAGCCCGGGAATAATGCGTACTTCATAGTCAGTTCTCCTCCTTCGCTGCCGCTTCCGCATTCTTGACGACCTTGCGGATGGTTTCAATCTCTTTGTTGACCGGATGGCTGTCGAGCGGATTCATCTTGCCGACACGCATGAGACGCAGGGCCATCGGTGCACGCAGACCAGCGGCGAAGAAGCCCTCCGACTTGATGTTGAGCTTCGACTCGTCAAGCGTACCGGACTCGCTGATATCGTCATAGATTGCCTTGGCATGGCGGGCACCGACGTTGTCATCGAGGCCCATCTTGAACGTAGCTTCCTTGAGCTTCTCGATGGCACCAGCCGGATCGAGGCCCTTCGGGCATTTTGCCGTGCACTCCTGGCAGTTGAAGCAGCGCCAGAGACCAGCATCGACAACAGCTTTGAGATGTTCCTTCGGATCTTTGTCACGGGAATCCTGCGTGATTTTCGCAGCCTTGACGAAAACGAAGGGATCGAGGAAGTCATCCTGGCTCAGTGCATTCTTGTTGCACTCGGATACGCAGGAGCCGCAGAGGATGCAGCCGGCGAGTTTCTTGTATTTGTTGAAATCCTCCGGCGACTGTTTGCAGCCCTTCTCCGCCGAGAACTCATCCTTCGGATGTACCGTCGGGTTGATTTTCTTGATGCGGGCATATTTCGGATCCCAGTCGACGATGAGATCGCGGATAACGCGGAAGTTACCCAGCGGCTCAATGGTAAGCTCGTCGGTATCGTAACGCTTCATGAGATTCTCGACGAGAATCTCGCAGGCCAGCTCCGCGTTGCCATTGACGCGGACAGAGCAGGCACCGCAGATGGACGAACGGCAGGAGCAGGTAAACGAAAGAGTCGGGTCCTGATGCTCTTTGATCTGCGTCAGTGCCTCAAGTACCGTCATGCCGACCGTAACCGGAAGCGTGTAATCCTGTACCCATTTTTTCCCCTCAACGAAGCGATGGATTCTAAGCTTTACGTCCATGATCAATACTTCCTTTCTTTCGGCTGATATTTCGTGATAACGACATCTTTATACTCGGCACGATATTCGCCCGTCTTCTGATCTTTGAAGATAAGCGTATGTTTGAGGAAGTTCTTGTCATCACGTTTCGGATAGTCACGACGGGAATGACCGCCACGGCTCTCTTTGCGAGCCAGTGCGCCCTGTACGATGGCATGGGAGATCTGCAGCAGGTTGCCGAGCTCGACGTACTGCTCAAAAGCCGTATTATAGACATGCGAGCTGTCGCCGACATAGCAATGCTTATACTCTTCCTCAAGAGCCTTGAGCTCCTGCGTTGCCTGGTTCAGCTGGTCTTCCTGCCGGAATACGCCAGCTTTGTACCACATCGTGTTGACCATGGCATCACGGATCTCCGGTACGGTCTTGCCGCAGCCTTCCGGACGGTTCGTGACTTCTTCGAATTTATCTTTCCATTTCTGGCAATCCTGAGCGAGTTTGTCCTGGCTGCCAGCATAATTATGATCTTTTGCGTAAGCTGCTGCACCATCGCCAGCCGTATGGCCGAAGACGAGTACCTCAGACAGGGAGTTTGCGCCGAGGCGGTTTGCACCATGTACCGATACGCAGCTGCACTCACCAGCGACATAGATGCCCGGTACGCGCGACTCGCCCGTATGGAAGTCAGCCATCTCAAGGCCGCCCATGGAATAGTGGCAGGTCGGTGCAATAGGAACCGGTTCTTTCGTGATATCGACACCGGCGAAGCGTTTGGAAAGGTCAGCAACCTGTCCCAGACGCTCGCGGATACGCTCGGCCGGGATGACCGTGAAGTCCATGTAGACGCCGGCATGGATGCCTTCGCCGATACCGCGGCCTTCCTCGATCTCCGTAGCGATAGCACGCGCTACGATATCACGCGTTGCCAGCTCCATCTTCTCCGGTGCATATTTAGCCATGAAGCGCTCGCCATTCTTGTTCTTGAGCTGCGCGCCCTCGGCACGGCTGGACTCGGAAAGCAGGACACCATTAGCCGAAAGGCCCGTCGGATGGAACTGCACCATCTCGGGATCTTTGAACGGGATACCAGCATTCATGCCGGCCACGATGCCGTCACCCGTGGAGCTGTACGGATTGGACGTACGGATCCAGTAGACACGGCCATAGCCGCCCGTCGCGATGATGACAGCCTTAGCCGGAACGCCGATGAGATTGCCTGTGCGCATATCCATAGCGATAACGCCGTTGAGCTGGTCGTTCTTCTCGCCGCCCATGCTGATCTCAAGCATCTGGCACTCGGAGATGAAATCAATGCCTTTGTCCAGGCACTGCTCGAACAGCGTGTGCACCATTGCATGGCCAGCGCGGTCCTCGAAGTAGGAAGCACGTGCATGCGAATGGCCGCCCATCTTGCGCTGATGGAAGCAGCCATCCTTCTGCCGGTTGAAGGGATAACCCATATAGTCAAGCTCGTAAATATTAGCACCAGCACGTTCCGCAAAGTATTCCACGGCATCCTGATCGCAGAGATAGTCGCCGCCCTTGATGGTATCGAATACATGCGATTCGACCGTATCTGCCGTGTCCGTAACCGCCGTGACACCATTCATTCCGCCCTGGGCCATCGTCGAGGCCGAACGCGTCGGAATGAGCTTCGTCATGACCGCGACCTTGAGATTCTTGTTCTCAGCCGCAGCCAATGCTGCACGCATGCCTGCACCACCGCTGCCGATAATCAGGACATCATACGTGACCTCACCTCTCTGGACCTTTTCCGGAATGTTCTTGCCATTCCACGTGAAGTAAGAGCCAGCTGCCAGTACGACACCGGCTGCTGCCGCGCCTTTTATGAAGGTACGACGTGAAATCTCCTTCGACATAATTTTCCCCTCCTAAAGCTTCCCTTAATACACAACAAAGGATAAAAATCCATTAACTAAAGTTATTTTACATAAAAAAAAGCTATCGGGGAAATACATGCTGCTTATATTCGTTATTCAAAAAAACAATAGCAATAAAAAAAGGGCTGTGAAGTACACAGCCTCTAGCATTTTCCTTATTGATATTGTCAACGTTTAAGCAGCGCAATGAATGACTTCGCCGCATGCGACAGATGCTGATTACGCCCATAAGCCGCCACGAGGTGCCGCTCTTCCACCTGCTCCTCAAGCTCAAAGAAAAACGGTGCCTTACGCCAATGCCAACCACGCACGAGCATATCGGTCACGAGCGTGATGCCGAGTCCCGCCGTGCAAAGTTCCGCCGCATCGATGATGCTGTTGGCCTCAAAGACCACATCAGGCTCGCACTGGGTCTGCTGGCAGAGTTCGCTGAAGATCCGCGACATGCGCCGCGTGCTCTGCAGCCGGATGAAGGGTTCCTTATGCAGGCGCGCAAAGGACAAGGTCGGATACGGCAATACCTGCTTGCTGCCATATTTCTTCGCAAGTGGATGATCCATTGGCACTGCCAGCAGGGTCCGCTCCTTGAGCAACGGGATTGCCGCAAAGCTCGCATCAGGCAGCGGCTCGTAGAGCAGAGCAAAATCAACGTTTCCTGCCAGCACATCCTCCTTGAGCTCCTGCAGGCTGTGTTCGCATACCTGCAAGTGGATGCCCGGATAGCTGCGATGGAAGTCGATGATGGGCTGGGTCAGATAGCAGGACGAGCGCGTGCGCGAACTGCCGATGCAGAGATGCCCCGTGCGCAGCTCCGAAAGGTCCGCGGTCTCCTTGATGATCTCCTGCTTGAGCCGCTGGATGCGCCGCGCCTTGTCCACGTAGACCTCGCCGGCCGGCGTCAGCTGCAGCGGCGTCTGGCTGCGGTCAAAGAGATGCTCGCCCAGCTCGGTTTCGATTTTCTTGATGCACTGTGACAACGACGGCTGTGAAACATAAAGGTGTTTGGCCGCCGCCGAGAACGTACCATCCTCAGCTACCTGCAGCACACTGCGCCATTCATGTTCGTCAATCAAAGGCCAAGCTCCTCCCTGTGCGCCATCATACCATCGATGCAGCACTGCATGACCGCTCCCGGCTCCATGCCCAGCATGTCGATGCCCTGCTTGATGATGTCGCGGCTGCACTTAGCCGCAAAGCGCTTATCCTTGAATTTCTTCTTGAGTGATTTCAGCTCCATGCCCGCCATCTTCTCGGGACGCATGAGTGCATAGGCCTGCACGATGCCCGTGAGCTCATCGACGGCAAACAAGCTCTTGGCGATATCCGTCGACGGCTCGACTTCATCGGTCGTGATTCCCCAGCCATGGGCGATGATTGTCTGGATATCCTCCTCCTCGACATCCTCAGCCGCTAGCAGCTCCCGCACATGGTGGCAATGCTCATCGGGATACTTTTCGTAATCCACATCATGCAGATAGCCGACAGCCTCCCAATGCTCTTTGTCAGCACCAAAGTGATCTGCCATCGCCCCCATCGCCGCACTCACAGCTGCTGCGTGCGTAAAGAGATGTTCCTCGGTCGTATGCTTGGCCAGAATCTCCTTGGCCCTGGCTAAAGTAAGCTTACTCATGCAATCCCCTCCCAACTATTCATCAACACACATCTAAAAAATATTATACCGTCTCTGCCGGCCAAGCGTCAAACCTGACGCCACACCGCCTTATTCCTCGACAAGCCCCAGCACATAGAACGTACCATGCCCCTTGGCAAACAGTTTTCCATCGGCATTGCGGATATCACTCTCAAGCGTCATCGTGTGCCGGCCATCGTGGAGTACAGCCCCTGTAGCGATCAGCCGCGTTGTCATCGGCACGGAATGCATGAAATCCATACTGAGATTCATCGTGACGACTTTCTTGTTATGGGCGAGCGCTGCCGCGCCCATGGCCGTATCAGCCAGTGACATCAGCACGCCGCCGTGGATGATGCCATAGAGATTCGTATGCTCAGCCTCGACGGTCAGCTCCAGCTGCACACCACCATCAGCAGTCGGCACAACCTCGGCCTGCAGATACTCCACAAATGGATTCTTATGATAAAAATCGACGATAAACTGCTGTGTCTTCGTCAGATTCGTCTGTTCCTGTTTCACATGATCGCATCCTTTGGTGTTTTGTTTTTCATTATAACACAAAGCCTTCCCCAGCGGTAAATGCCAGGGAAGGCTTTGCTTTCAGACGGCCTGCTCCGTACGGCCGATGATGTCATCCTGCGTAGCCTTGGACAGTACATGGAAAAAGGCACTGTAGCCAGCAACGCGGACAATCAGATCCTTATGTTTTTCCGGATGCGCCTGTGCATCGAGCAGCGTTTCACGCGAAACAATATTATACTGCACATGATAGCCGTGCAACCGATTGAAGAACGTCTTTATGATCATCATGAGTTTCTGCTTGTTGGTATCGTTGTCAAGCATCGCCGGCGTCATCTTCTGGTTCAGCAGCACGCCGCCCGTGATCTTGGCGGTCGGCAGCTTGGCTACGGATTTGAATACCGCCGTCGGACCATGGCGGTCGGCATTGTGCTCCGGCGAGCACCCCTCCGCCAGCGGCGCCTTGGCCTTGCGCCCGTTGGGCGTAGCCATCGTGCCCAGCCCCTGGCCGACATTGGCCGAAATCGATGACGTGCCGCCATAGCGGATGCCGCCAATCGGGCCGCGTCCATAGCGCGTCGTGCGGTATTTCTTGATCTCGTCGAGATAGCAGTCATAGGCCGCCACGACCAAGCCATCGACATAGTCGTCATCATTGCCGTATTTAGGCGCGTCCTCCTGCAGCATGGCCTGGATGCGCTGGTTCTCCGGTGCCGTGAAATCATCGAGCAGGGCATCCCAGAGCTGCTGCGGCGTCAAGCGTTTCTCCTCGAAGACGAGCTTCTTGATAGCCGCCAGCGAGTCAGCCATGTCAGCGATGCCAACCTGCAAACCCGAAATGAAATCATAGATTGCACCGCCCTCCTTGATGGTCTTGCCACGGCCAATGCAATCATCGGTCAGTGCCGAGCAGAGGATATCCGGCACATCGCGTTCCGAAGCACAGTCAATGGCATTTTCGACGATGACGCTGTAGCGCGTCATCTGGCGGATAGTCTTGTCCCAGGCCGCAAACAGCTCTTCGTAGCTCTTCATAGCTGTAAAGTGACCGAAATCCTCCGTAAAACGGCGGCCAGTCGTGAGGTCAATGCCACCATTCATCGCACAGAGCAGCAGACGTGGAAAGTTCAGATAGCTCATGCCCGTGCAGCGATACCCCCACTTGCCTGGCACAGCAGTCTCCACGCAGCCAATCGCGCTGTAATCATAAGCATCCTCTGGCTTCACGCCCCAGTTGATGAAAGACGGAATGATGATTTCATCATTATTGAAAGCCGGCATGCCAAAGCCGAGTTTCATCACCTCGATGCAGCGGTCAAAGAATTCCGGATTGATATTCTTATGATAGCGTACCGTAAGGTTCGGCTGGGTCAGCCGTGTCTGGGCAATCGATTGCAGGACGACAAAGGAAAAGTCATTGACTGCATCCTGCCCGTCCGGCGTCTGTCCGCCAATCGTAACATTCTGATACATGGGACTGCCAGCAGATGAGAGCGTATGCGCCTGCGAGCGCACTTTCTGCACCGTCAGTGTCTTGATCCAAAGACAGCTCAAAAGCTCCAATGCTGCTTCCTTCGTGATTGCTCCCGCACGCAAATCCCGCAGATAATACGGCGCAATATACTGATCAAAACGGCCATAGGAAAGCGAGTGACCATTCGACTCGATCTGCAAAATCAGCTGGATAAACCAGACTGCCTGCACCGCCTCAGAAAAACTTCCCGCCGGCTCATACGGTACCTTGGCGCAGATACGCGCCATCTCCTGTAGCTCAGCACGGCGCTGTCCGTCTTGTTCTACCGCCGCCATTTTCTCAGCCAAGGCTGCATAACGCCGGGCAAAATTGCGCACGGCTTCCAGCACGATCAGTACCGCCTTATAGAATACGTATTTGTCTACACTCTTAGGCTCTGTAAGGTCAAGGGCTGCCTTGGCCGCGCGCGTACGCGCCGCATAGCCCCGCAGGCCCTCCTTGAGGATGCGCGGATAATTGACGGCCAGATGCGCATCGCCAGCATTGAGTTTCCCCTCCATGCCGAAAAGCCCTGTTTCCATGAAAACCGCGACCTCATCGGGCAGCAGTGCCCCGCCGCGGGCCCGCAGCGTGTTGTTCTCCCAGAATGGCGCAATCTGCCGCAGCTGGGCCTTGGTCTGCTCCGTGATATAGAACACATCGCCATCGCGCTGCTCGAACTTGTCGAGCTCATCGATGACAAAGCCCATCGTATACTCAGGGAAGATTGGCGCATTGCAGTTCTTCGTCGCCTGATTGCCCGCCAGCAGCGTCTTGTCTTCGATATAGATGGTCATCTTTTCCAGGATATGCGCGAGCATCAGCGCGCGGCGCATGACCGGCGGCTGCTCGCGATGCTTCTGATAGACCTCTGTCACCAGCAACGCGCGCTCGGCATCGATATACGGCTTTTCATCCAGCACTTCCTCGCGGAACGCCTGCATGCGCGGCGTCAGCTTGCCAAAGAGTTTCGTATTTTCCATAGCAGCCTGCACTCCTTCCGTCAGCGCCTATGCTTACAATCTGCTCATGGCCGTCTGGCCCGTGAGCTGCGTGAAATCCTCGACAAACGCATCGACAGCTGCATCGATGGCAGGATTCTTCACCAGCCCCTCGATGACGGCAGGAGCAGCCGTCGCCGCTCCGACACCGCGGCGGCAAAGCCGCAGCAGCTGCTCGGAGTTCTTGAAGCTGGCGGCCAGTATCTTGGCCGGCAGCTGATTCTTCTCGAAGATGTCCTGTATCGTCTCAGCCACGGCGATGCCGTCATAGCCGAAGTTATCGATGCGGTTGATGTAGGGCGCAGTATAGGCGGCACCTGCCTTGGCAGCCAGGAATGCCTGCAGCGGCGTATAGATAGCCGTCCCCGTCGTCGGTATCCCGAGCCCTTTGAGCTGGCGCATCGCCTTGAAGCCTTCGGGCACACAGGGAATCTTGACATATGTGTTGCCTGGCAGCTCTGACACGATACGCTTGGCATCTTCGACCATGCCCGCAGCATCCTTGGCCACAGCCTGCACATGCAGCTGGGCCTGCTCACCGATCAGCGCGCGGATTTCCTTGAGCAGGACAAAAGGGGGCCGCCCGGCCTTCGCCAAGATCGATGGATTCGTCGTGACACCATCCACCGGATAATATTCATAGATATGTTCGATTGCCTTGAGGTCGGCATCATCAATCAAAAGTTCCATGGTCCAGCATCCTTTCCTATGGTCAGCTTTTCTCGTAATACGATGACTTTCATTTGTAAGTATTATGACATATCACTATCGTACAGTCAAGTCGAAACTATATATGCTTACGAATGAAATATTTTCCTTGTTTCCACTTCCTGCTTCATGCTAAAATAAGAAACAACACAAAGGAGGATGCACCATGGCAGAATCATCATCCGCAGCCCAAGCGTTGCGCGGCCTTATCTTCAATATCCAGAAATTCAGCACCAACGACGGGCCCGGCGTCCGCACGACGGTTTTCTTCAAAGGCTGTCCCCTGCGCTGCCGCTGGTGCGCCAACCCTGAAAGCCAGTCTTTCGCCCCCGAAGTGCTATACCAAGCCAAGACTGGCAAGTCCGAAACGACGGGAACCTGGCGCACGATTGACGAGGTCCTCGCCGTCTGCCTGCAGGATCTACCCTTCTACGAAGAAAGCGGTGGCGGCGTGACCCTGTCAGGCGGCGAAGTCCTCAGCCAGCCAGACTTTGCCGTTGCCCTGCTGCAGGCCCTGCACGAAAATGGCATCCATACGGCCATCGAGACCTCGGGCTTCGCCCAGCCTGCAGTCTTCCAGCAGGTTGCCCCCCTGGCCGGCCTGCTGCTCTTTGATATGAAACACTGGGACAGCGAACGGCATCTTGGGGGTACCGGCGTTACCAACGAGCTGCCCCTTGCCAATATGCGCGCGGCCATCGCCGGAGGACTCGATGTGCTGCCCCGCATCCCCATAATCCCAGGGTTCAATGACACCATAGACGATGCCCATGGCTTTGCCCGCCGTCTGCACGAAGCCGGCGCCCGCCGCTGCCAGCTGCTCCCCTTCCATCCCTACGGCGAAAACAAATACCAGGAACTCGGCCGCCCCTATGAATACACAAGCCAAAAAGCCCTGCGCCCCGAGGCCCTGCAGCCACTTATCCAAGTCCTGCAAGAAGAGGGGATCGATGCTTTTCTTTAAACCAACAACAAATTGCAATTTGTAAATTACCGTGTTTTTATTCGAGGAAAGCCGCGCCGCCGGGCAGGGGAGTACCAACGCTTCACTTAGATGCTTTGCTAAAAATATTTTTTACCTTTAACTAAGCATTGAAAAAGTTCCCAAACGCGCTGCGCTTGAACGGTGTGAATTTTTCAACGGAATGTGTAGGCAAAAAATATTTTCTTCACGCAAACCATCAATGTTACGCTTATGGTACTCCCCTGCCCGGCGGCTTCGTTTCAGCAATAGTCCAAATGAATCTCAACCTGCTAATACGTTAGTGCGTATCATTCTGTGCCTAGGACAGTCGCTCCAGATAGAAAGAAGCACTACCCCGTTCGCCCCTATCATCCGCATGAGCAGGTTTGTACGAACCGTTTCTCTAGTAACAAGCACATCGATGTAATTCGTAACCTATTGCCGGAACAAAGCAGGCTTATCCAAACGTAGCAGAGGGCGGGGGCGGGTACACTTTCTTCGCAGCGGGAGCGATTTGCCCGAACGCAGTGAGAGATGGCCCGCAGCACGTACTTCCTAGAACGATTCGATGTATTGGCGTGCCGCTGGCCTGCCCGGCACATGTATCTAAGTACGTACTAAAGCAGCCGCGCGGGTCATTTAGCGGAAGCGGAGAAAAAGTGCACCCGCCCCCACCCAAGCTGAGCTGTAACGAGTTTGTTTTAACCACGTACGGACAGATAAACTGCAATATAAAAAAGACCGCCAACCAGGCAACGTTCATACATGCGCGTTGCCTGGCTGGCGGTCTTTTTATTTCAGGACATATCCTCAGATAAACACTTCGCAGTCGTCTTCGACCTTCTTGCAGTTCTCACGAACCTGCTCCATGACGGCCTGCGGTTCATATCCTTCCTCAAACTCCACTTTCATCTTGAGTGCCATGAAGTTGACCACTGCCGACTTGATTCCCGGCGTATTCTTGGCGGCCTCCTCCATGAGGTTGGCGCAGTTGGCACAGTCGACATCAATCTTATAGGTTTTCATCGTTTCACTTTCCTTTCTGGTTTTCTGATCCTCAAGTCTATCCTTCGGCAGTATCATGGCTCGCATCGCATTGAGCACCGCGAGAATCATGACACCCACGTCAGCAAAGATGGCCGCCCACATATTGGCGATACCGACAGCACCGAGCAGCAGCACGAGTACCTTGATGCCGATCGAGCCCCAGATATTCTGCCGCACGATGCGCATGGTCTTGCGGGCAAGGCGCTGGGCCTTGGCAATCTGCAGCGGATTGTCATCCATGAGCACGACATCTGCCGCCGCGATGGCCGCGTCTGAGCCCATCGCTCCCATGGCGATACCGACATCGGCCCGCGACAGCACGGGCGCATCATTGATGCCATCCCCCACGAAAGCCAGCTTGCCACCGCGGCCGCCAGCTTCGCCTGCGGCCAGCATTTCCTCGACCTTGGCCACCTTGTCAGCTGGCAGAAGTTCGCTATACACATGGTCGATTCCCAGCCGGCCGGCCACCTCAGCGGCTACCTTGCCAGCATCACCGGTCAGCATGACGGTCCTGCCGATGCCATTATCACGCAGTGCCGCGATTGCTGCCGCCGCATCCTCTTTGACCACATCCGAAATGACGATATGGCCCGCATATGCGCCATCGATGGCAACATGCACCGTCGTGCCTATGCGGTGGCAATCGTGCCAGTCCGCGCCTAAAGCCGCCATCATGCGGCTATTGCCGACGCAGACCGAATGGCCGTTGACGCGCGCCCGCACGCCATGACCGGCGATCTCCTCGATATCTTCGACCGCACAGCCATCGGCTTCGTCCCTATACGCCGCCTTGAGAGATGCCGCGATTGGATGCGTCGAGAAGCGCTCGACATGCGCAGCCAGATGCAGCAGCTGCCGTTCATCCAGCTTTTCTGGATGGACCGCCGTTACGGCAAACACGCCCTTAGTCAGGGTACCAGTCTTGTCAAAGACCACCGTATCCACCTCGGCCAAGGCCTCAAGATAGTTCGAACCTTTGATCAGCACGCCCTGGCGGCTGGCCCCGCCAAGCCCGGCAAAGAAACTCAACGGAATGCTGATAACCAATGCACAGGGACAGCTGATGACCAGGAAGGTCAAGGCACGATAGAACCATGTCCCCCATGCTGGTGCATTGCCGAGCAGCAGCTGTACCAGCGGCGGCAAAGCAGCCAATGCTAACGCTGCATAGACAACGATAGGCGTATAGACACGCGCAAAACGGGCAATAAAGGCTTCCGAGCGCGACTTGCGCGAGCTGGCATCCTCGACAAGCGCCAGAATCTTCGAAGCTGTCGACTCCTCAAACGCCTTGGTCGTACGGATCTTCAGAAGCCCGTTCTTATTGATGCAGCCGCTGATGACTGCATCCCCGGGGGCAACATCCCGCGGCAGGCTTTCGCCTGTCAAGGCCACGGTATCCAGGCTCGACGTGCCTGCAAGGACGACGCCATCGATAGGCACCTTCTCCCCCGGCTGGACGACGATCACCGTGCCGACTTCCACTTCATCAGGATCGACCTTCGTCAGTTGCCCATTCCCGCCCTCGATGTTGGCATAGTCTGGCCGGATATCCATCAGGGCACTGATGTCTCGCCGGCTGCGGCCGACCGCATAGCTCTGGAACCATTCGCCAACCTGATAGAAGAGCATGACGGCGATGCCCTCCGTATAGTCGCCATCCTCATAGACCGCCAATGCCATCGCACCGATTGTCGCGATCCCCATGAGCAGGCTCTCATCAAAGGCCTGCCGGTTCCGCAGTCCCTTGAAGGCCTTGGCCAGTACATCATAGCCCACCACCAGATATGGCACCAGATAGGCCGCAAAGCGTGGCATTCCCGCCAGCGGCGCATAGGCCAGAGCTGCCAGCATGGCCGCTGCCACTACAATGCGGATCAGATTCCGTCGCTGCTTTTTATTCATTCCACTCACCTCAATCAGTTTTATTAATATATGAACAATAATTCATTTGTTGATTCAATTATAGCAAAAAAAACGTCAGTGTCAAGCCTTTTTCCTGCATTCCTTTTTCCCAGCAGCAATGCTAGAATAGAAGAAACGACCTCAGGAGGGACTACCATGAACTGTACCGGCTTTCCGCCCAGCATCGACAAGAACTGCCATACCTTGATATTAGGCTCCATGCCCGGCGTCACTTCGCTCCAGCAGCAGCAATACTACGCCCATCCCCAGAACCGCTTCTGGCCGCTGATGGCGCGCTTGCTCAATGAGCCTGCGGCACCGGCAGATTACCAGCAGCGCTTGCAGATGCTGCTGAGCCATCATATTGCGCTCTGGGATGCCATCGGCAGCTGCGAACGCACAGGCAGCCTTGATTCTGCCATAAAGAATGTGCAGGGCAATGATTTCACTGCCCTGCTGCAGGAATATCCACGCATCAGGACCATCTGCTGCAATGGCGGCAAATCCGCCCAGACCTTCCAGCGCTATAACAAGGAGCTTCTGCACCGCACGGATATCGCCTTCCACTTCCTGCCCTCGACGAGCCCTGCCAATGCCCGCTGGCGCATGGATATGCTTGCAGATGCCTGGAGCCAGGCCATCCATCCGTGAGCCGCACCTGTCCGTTTTCTGTATCCTTGTATACATCAATCCACGATATTGACAGGTCAATGACGACTGACTATAATAAAAGCCATCAACAGATACGAGGCAACGATGCCCCGCAGGATCAAGGTACCGGATCCTGCGGGGCTTTTCTGTCCTTTTACCTGTTGGTGGTCTGTCAAATATCATAAAAATGCATGCTGGCCCACGCCGGCATGCAGCCAGAGACAAAGGCGTCTCACAGCTCTCACGCTGGAGCTGTGCGGCGTCTTTTTTGCTTTTCGCTATCATCTTTTTCATTCAGAAAGGACTGATTTCCATGATTGATACGGGAGATACGGCCTGGGTCCTCATCAGTGCAGCCCTGGTCTTCATCATGACCCCTGGACTTGCCTTCTTCTACGGTGGCATGGTCCGCAGCAAGAACGTACTGACGACGATCATGCAGAGTTTCTTCATCGTCGCCATGATTTCCGTCGAATGGGTGCTCATCGGCTATGCCATGACCTTCGGCACTGACATCAACGGCTTCATCGGCAGCCTCGACAAGATTGGCCTGGCCGGTGTCGGCATGAATGTCCTCGAGAACGGCACGATTCCCGAGCTGGCCTTCGTCGCTTTCCAGTGCATGTTCGCCGTCATCACACCGGCACTTATCACCGGTGCATTCGCAGAGCGCATGAAGTTCGCTGCCTTTGCTGTCTTCATCCTGCTCTGGGCCATCCTCATCTACAACCCGATGGCTCACTGGGTATGGGGTGGCGGCTTCCTCGCCGAACTCGGTGCTCTTGACTTCGCTGGTGGTCTTGTCATCCATATCCTCTCCGGTGTCTCCGGCCTCACGCTCTGCATCCTCTTAGGCAAACGCAAGGGCTATGGCCGCACCGCCATGATCCCGCACAACCTGCCGATGACCGTTCTCGGTGCTACGCTGCTCTGGTTCGGCTGGTTCGGCTTCAACGCCGGCAGTGCCCTCGGGGCCAATGCCCTCGCGGCCAATGCCTTTGTCACGTCTCAGGCTGCTGCCGCTGCTGCTACGGTTTCCTGGGTGCTCGTCGAATGGAGATTCAATGGCAAGCCGACCATCCTCGGCGCTGCCTCGGGCTGCGTCGCTGGTCTCGTCGCCATCACGCCGGCAGCTGGCTTCGTTGCGCCGCTGCCATCGGTCATCATCGGTCTTGTCGGCGGTGTTGTCTGCTTCTTCGCCGTCGCCGTCCTCAAGGAAAAACTCGGCTATGACGATGCGCTTGATGCCTTTGGCGTCCATGGTATCGGCGGTACCTGGGGTGCTGTTGCCACTGGTCTCTGGGCCACGACTGAAATCAATCCAGACGGTGCCAACGGCCTGCTCTACGGCGATTCCCATCTGTTCATCGCCCAGCTGATCTCGATTGTCGTCGCCTATGCACTGGCTGTTGCCGGTACCTATGTCCTCTACAAAGTCGTCGCCTCCTTCATGGAAACGCGTGCTTCGGAAGCCGAGGAACTCACGGGGCTCGACATCGTCGAACACGGCGAGCGCGGCTATGGCCGTTCGGTCATGGCTGGCAGCCCGATGCTCGGCAGCTTTGAGGATTCGAGTGAGATGCTCGCCAATACGGTCATGAACATCAACACGCAGAAAGGCTAAGGTGACATCATGAAAATTACCAAGATTGAAATCATCACCCGTTCCAGCAAGCTTGATGATCTGATGCAGGCCCTCAATGAGATCGGCGTCCTCGGCATGACCGTCAGCCAGGTATTCGGCTGCGGCCTGCAGAAAGGCCACGAGGAAGTCTACCGCGGCAAGAAATACGACATCAACCTTGTCCCGAAGATAAAGATCGAAACGGTCATCTGTGAAGTACCGGTCGAGAAAGTCCTCGACACTGCCCAGAAGGTGCTGCGTACCGGCAGCTACGGCGATGGCAAGATCTTCGTCACGGAGCTGTCCGATGCCGTCCGCATCCGCACGGGCCAGCGCGGAGCAGATGCCATCAAGGATATCCCAGGCGAACATAAAGAATGATTCCTGAATGAAAAAGAACCGGCAGCCAAAGCAAGATGCTTATGGCTGCCGGTTCTTTTCTGTTATCCATCACATATTCGCCAGCAGCATCGCACCCACTGTCGGATATACTTTGCTTGCGGCTTCATGCATGAAAGGCTTGGCCGTCGCCACAGTGAAGCCCGCGAACCGCTCGATCATCGGCAGATCGTTCTTGTCATCGCCGATGACCAGCAGCTCACTGCCCTGCCAGCCACTGTCAGCCAGCATCTGCTGCAGGCCCCAGCCCTTGTCCGCTTCGACGGCATTGATGTCAAGATAGCTGCGGTTGATATTGCCGCCCAGGCTCGGATAAACTGTCCGTATCGCATCGCATACCTGCTGTGCTTCCGCAGGCGTTGCCAGCTTGATGCTGAGCTGCACGACATCCGGCAGCGCCAGTGCCTCGGCCGTCGTGATTGGCGGCACCAGCCCGGCCGGGATGTCCGGGTTCGGACGGATACTGCGCACGCTGCGAGCCGTAAAGACCAGCAGCGAATGGCTTTCCTCCTGCATGATCGGCATAGCGAGCACACCCTGCAGGACCTCCGGCGCAATAGCCTGGCAATGTATCATCTTCCCTGCGCCATCAACGGAAACAGCGCCATTGTTGCAGACGAGGAAATCCGGCTGCCAGTCCGCATACCGTGCCAAGGCCTCGCGGATAAGCGTGAGCCCCCGTCCCGTCGCAATGCCGAATTTATGGCCAGCGGCCTGCCAGGCCTTGATGGCCTTGATGTTCTCGGCCGGAATCGGTTCGCCGATGGGACATAGCGTCCCATCAAAATCTGTTGCTGCAATCTTCATCTGCTTCCACCTGTACTTTTCTCTGCCGTGTCAACCCTCGTCTGAAAAACGCCGCCGGAAAAGCTCCGACTCCTTGCCCTTGCCCGTGAACAGCAACGAGCACATCTCCTCGATCGACAGCTTGTCCACATCAGCTATCTCGATGACCAAGGTCGCCGCCTGCGTATGCATGCTGCCCACTGGCAGGCACAGATACTTTTCGGGAATCCCTGCGGCCTGGCCTTGATAGTCCTTTACTTCGACTTCCTGCTCAGCTGGCAGGATTGCTGCTAGTTCTGATAATACAATCATGTTTTCCCCATTCTTTCCTGGCATATCAGCCCATAGTTATATAATATAATTCGCCATCCTGCAGTAAAATTCCTGCCTCTTATTTCATTCAGTTCATTCGCATATTCATCGGATTCATGCTATAATAGAAATAATAATATTTCGTATCTCAAATAGCCCCTGCGGCTCCAAGGAAGGAGGTTTTCCCATGATCATGAAGAAAAAACCTACACTCCGCAACTGCGAGGAATGCGGCAAGGTGTTCGTCGACAATACTGGCAATCTGACGGTCTGCTCCAAATGCTATGAAAAGCAGCGCGAGGATGAGAAAATCGTCATCGAATACGTCCGTGAACACCCTCATTCGACCATCAAGAAAATCTGTAAGGAAACGGGGGCTACCTTCAAGCTCGTTTCTACCATGGTACAGCGGGGCCAGTTCTTCGCCAACGGCGGGCAGGTCCTCTATCCCTGCAGCCGCTGCCGGAAGCCCATATCCCATGGTCTTTATTGCCCAGAGTGTGCCGCACTGCTCAACAAGGCAATCCGCAATTCGAACGAGATCGCAAAATCGCGTGAGCGCATGAAAGAACTCAGCAAGGAGCTCGGTACTTCCAAGCGCACCAAAGGCCATCGGCTCCACTGGATGGATGTGCGCGACAAGAACAAGGACAAATGAGCACAAAAACAGCCTCCTGGCGAGGCTGTTTTTTTCATGCTTATTTCAATGTCACCAGCTCATACTCCCGCGTGCCGATGCCGATCTTCTCGCCATGCTCCAAGGTTTCTTTCCAATGCACATTCGGGTTGCTGTCCAGGAAGACATCATGGTGATGATGCCAATCCGGCTGTGCCAGATGATCGCCCAGCTGGCTGTTGGCAATCGGCGTCGCCTTCTGGCAGGCATCTACACAGGCCTGGTCAAGCGCAATCGGGTCGAAGGACGCAAACATGCCGATATTCGGCAGGATAGCCGCATCGTTCTCGCCATGGCAGTCACAGTTCGGAGAAATATCCATGGCCAGATTGATATGGAAGCACGGACGATCCTGTACGACAGCCTGTGCATACTCTGCCATCTTCTTGTCGAGCAGATCCCCGGCATCCCACTGCTCATTGCGGATAGCCGAGAAACTGCACGCCCCGATGCAGCGGCCGCAGCCCTTGCAGAGCTCCGGATCGATATGCGCCTTGCCCGTAGCGAAGCTGATGGCATCAGAACCACATTCCTTGGCGCACTTATGGCAGTTGCGGCAACGGTCTTCATTCACAACGCATTTGCCCGAGGAATGCTGCTCCATCTTGCCGGCCCGGCTGCCACAGCCCATGCCGATATTCTTGATGGCACCGCCAAAGCCCGTCATCTCATGGCCCTTGAAATGGGCCAGGCTGATGAACACGTCGGCATCCATCACCGCCCGGCCGATCTTGGCCGCCTTGACGATCTCACCGTTCTTCACCGGTACCTCAACATCATCCGTGCCCTTGAGACCATCGCCGATGATGATCTGGCAGCCCGTCGTCGTCGGATTGAAGCCGTTGAGATTCGCACAGTCCATATGCTCCAGTGCATGCTTGCGGCTGCCCGGATAAAGCGTATTGCAGTCCGTAAGGAAGGGGACACCGCCTTGCTCCTTGACGATGTCTGCAATGACCTTTGCATACTGCGGACGCAGGAAAGCCATATTGCCCAGTTCGCCGAAATGCATCTTGATGGCGACAAACTTGCCTTCCATGTCAATCTCCCTGATTCCTGCCGCCAGGCAGAGTGTCTTGAGCTTCGTCAGGATGCTCTGACCAACCTGCACGCGGAAATCCGTAAAATACACCTTTGCTTTCTCCATGAATCTGCTCCTCCTGAAATAACATACACCAAATGAACAATGACTACTAACAGAAAATAACCACCAGCGGCTTTCTCGTCACCACTGGCGGCTATTTTCATGATGTAATTCTTTTTCCATGTACAATCTCCCATGGGGTTCTTACCGGCCCATCGGAATCTCCTCCCTTTTGTTATTGACATGCCGGCCGCTCGCGGGAAGCTCTGAACTTCTTCCTTTGAGCTTACTTATACTATAACCGATAGCGGCCTGAATGTCAATAGAGTTTTCAGATTCTTTTATGTATTCTGCATACTATATCAATCAGCCTCAATGCAGATAAAGATCCCGCTGTGCTGCGGCCCTGTATTGGAGATACCCAGCCACCTCGATTGGCGTGAGGCCGTGGGTCGTTGCACTCACCGACTGCATGGTCAAGAGATTCCCCTGACTGTCATACAGCTCCTCCTCCAGTGACAGGCGGAACGCATAGCGTTCCTCACGGATGCGCTTGGCTTGCAGCCGTTCCAGCAAGATGTAGCGGCAGCCAGCTTGTTCTGCCAGTGCCTGCCAGCTGGCAAACGTGCCAGCCTGCTGCGCTGGCGCAAATACCACCGGCGCATAGCTCATCTGCAGCATCCGGCGCATGACACGCTGCATATACGGCTGATCTGCAACGATATGGTCATCGACCTCAAATTGGACCGGAGGCACATAAAGGCCGCCATCCAGCTGCTTGGCCTGGCCAGCCAGCACCGCTGATGGGTTCTCCTCAAAGGGATAGGTATCCTGATAATTGCGCAGGGCCTGGTCAAGGTAAACGACCATATCATGGGCAAACCGCTCGGAGTTATGGTTCTTCTCCCAAGTGACACGCTGGCCAAACTGTACAAAGCCCCCCGATAGCGATTGCAGCACGCTCTTGACCGGATCCCCATCGATGACTACCCGCGTCAGGTTCATCTTATGCTCATAGGCGCGCGCAAAAGCATGATTTCCTACGGCCGGCGCACCAAAGGTCACGACCTGCAGCTGCTCTGGCCGCACCCCCATATCAGCCAGCCGCGCAGCCGTCAAGGTAGCCACGGCCCCCCCGAGGCTATGGCCCGTCAGATAGAGTACTGCCTTGGGATTTTCCCTGAGCAGGCCTGCAATGACCTCGCCAGCGGTCGCATCACCAAAGGCAGGCAGCTTTTTCTGGAACAAGGCCACGCGTGTGTAATCGTTGAAGCCTTGATGTACCAGCGGATCTGCCCCGCTGTGCCCGCCTTCCGTTGCTGCCGCTTGGAAGGCATCGGGATTGTTGCCAGCAAAATATACGCGAGAAAGACGCAGATCGACCTCCGCGTCTTTCAGACGCTCTGTGCCCGGAAAGACCAGGATATACATCTCCGTCTGGTCTGGCAGCTCACGCGAGGCCAGATAGAACCTGCCCTCTGCTATGCTGTTGATGTTTTCCTGCGACTCGAACGTCCAGCCGATCCCCTGCAGCCACTGGCGGGTCAGGATATTCATCTCATCGCTGTACGAAGCCATCGAGATCAGGCTTGTCGCCAGATAGAGATCCGCACGCCCGACCTCCGCTGCTCTGGCCACCAGTCCCGGCAGGCAGAAATACACCAGCATGACTAGCCCGATAACACGCTTCCACCACATACTATCCACCTCTTTCCAGATATACAAGAAAAGCCCAGACAACTGTCTGAGCTTACAATCCAAATGGTGCGGTCGATGGGACTTGAACCCATACGTCTTGTGAACACTACCCCCTCAAAGTAGCGCGTCTGCCAATTCCGCCACGACCGCGAGAACATGGTGCGGATGAGAGGACTTGAACCTCCACGATATCACTACCACTAGTACCTGAAACTAGCGCGTCTGCCGATTCCGCCACATCCGCATGATATGTAATTAGAAAACACATGAAAGAAAATGGTGCGGTTGATGGGACTTGAACCCATACGTCTTGTGAACACTACCCCCTCAAAGTAGCGCGTCTGCCAATTCCGCCACAACCGCATATAATCAATGTGTCAATATATGGTGCGGACGAGAGGACTTGAACCTCCACGATGTCACCACCACTAGTACCTGAAACTAGCGCGTCTGCCGATTCCGCCACGTCCGCATAATAACTATTTGATTGTTGTGTAACTAAAATGGTGGTGCCGAGGACCGGAATCGAACCGGTACGGTTGTCTCCAACCGACGGATTTTAAGTCCGTTGCGTCTGCCAGTTCCGCCACCCCGGCAGTAACATTATCTAAATTGGAGCGGGTGATGGGAATCGAACCCACGTGATCAGCTTGGAAGGCTGGAGCTCTACCATTGAGCTACACCCGCATAAAAAGCAAGTGGAGCTGGCGAGAGGAATTGAACCCCCAACCTGCTGATTACAAGTCAGCTGCTCTACCAATTGAGCTACACCAGCTTGAAAAAATGGTGCCTCCGAGCGGAATCGAACCACTGACACGGGGATTTTCAGTCCCCTGCTCTACCAACTGAGCTACAGAGGCATTTTCACAAGTTGCTTATATATAGATAACACCTTACGGTGTTATAATCAAAATGGCGACCCGAAGGGGACTTGAACCCCTGACCTCCGCCGTGACAGGGCGGCATTCTAACCAACTAAACTACCGGGCCGTAATATGGTGGGCGATAACAGGATCGAACTGCTGACATCTTGCTTGTAAGGCAAGCGCTCTCCCAGCTGAGCTAATCGCCCATGAAATGGTGACCCACCACGGAATCGAACCGTGAACCTACTGATTAAGAGTCAGTTGCTCTGCCAGTTGAGCTAGTGAGTCATGATGAAATGGTGACGCGTATGGGATTCGAACCCATGAAGCCGCCGTGAAAGGGCGGTGTCTTAACCGCTTGACCAACGCGCCAATACAATCAAGTGGATATCTAAAAAATGGTGGCTCACCCGGGATTCGAACCCGGGACACCCTGATTAAAAGTCAGGTGCTCTACCAACTGAGCTAGTGAACCGTATCTGGCTGGGGTAGCTGGACTCGAACCAGCGGATGCGGGAGTCAAAGTCCCGTGCCTTAACCGACTTGGCTATACCCCAATCACCCCAGGGTATTAACAAAATGGCTCCTCGAGCAGGATTCGAACCTGCGACAGCCTGATTAACAGTCAGGTGCTCTACCGACTGAGCTATCGAGGAATCACAACCGGCAATTTCCTATCCTCCCAGCCCGTCTCCAGGCAAGTACTTTCGGCCTCTGCATGCTTAACTACTTTGTTCGGTATGGGAACAGGTGGAACCATGCAGGCAACATCACCGGATATAAAACTGGCAACTCCCTATCCTCCCAGTCCGTCTCCAGACAAGTACTTTCGGCGTATATGTGCTTAACTACTGTGTTCGGTATGGGAACAGGTGGAACCACATAGCCAGCGTCACCAGATATTTGATTGAATGAACCATGTCCACTCAAAACTATACAGAAGAATGTCGAACATTTTAGTTCTTAGCGGTCAACGTCAGCCAATCATCTGCGCCTTGCAGGCTTGATTCTTGGGACGTTTTCGCATACGGCCTGTTATCCAATCATTTTTCGCTTACGCTCAAATTCTTGGACAGGCCAGTAAAGTTAAGCCCTCGACTTA
>NZ_FOQK01000042.1 GCF_900113715.1 Pseudoselenomonas ruminantium
CGGTAGCAGCAAATAATTGCTACTACCGGTAAGGTCTAACTTTATGGGGTCACTACATATCAAATTATAGAGACTTTTTCATACTCAATTTATTTTTGGCTGCAACGGCCCATAATAATAAGCGGCTGTTGCACCACCATCTACCAAATATGTTGAACCCGTGATAAACTGCGCCCGTTCGCTCATCAAAAGCTCTGCTACATCAGCTACTTCATCAGCAGTGCCTGGGCGGCCTGCCGGGCATTGGGCAAACATATTCTTGTAAAAATCACCACGCGGACCATTGAACTCATCAATCGCCAAAGGGGTAACGATAATTCCGGGCGCAATATCATTTATCCTTGCACCACGTTCGCCCCAACGGACAGCTTCATACATCGTGCGCTTTTCATTACAGCGTTTGGCCAGCTGATAGGCATGCAAAGTATCCTTTATCTTTTTCGGCTGTAAAAAGTCAAGTTTCAACAGTTCCTCTGTCGGCGTCATCGCCAGCGCCCTGTCCTGCTCCGGCGTGAGCGCCGGCAGGCGATGACCGGACTGACTGGAGATAATTACACCTGCGCCGCCCTCAGCGATAACTTTACCAACTTCTTCCATCAATACTGCCGTCCCATAGAGGTCAACCTGCAAGATCACTTCAATCGGTGCCTGTGACGGCGAAACACCTGCTCCGCAAATCAAATACTTCACTTCACCATATTCCGTTGCTTTTTGCACCATAGCCTGAATGGAATTCCGCGAAGACATATCCATCACAAACGGCTCCACATCAAAGCCTGCCTGATTCATGATTTCAGCAACCGCCTGTGCATTGTTTTCGTTTTTATCCCCAAGAATAATCTTCTTGCCATAGCCCATGCGGCGAGCAATAGCCATCGAAATCTGCCCGGCACCGGTGACAATCATAACCTCTTTACTCATTTTCTCTGCCCCCCTTCTTATGCAAGATTTTTCTTTGCCCAGGCAGCCACTTTTGCTTCAGAGCCTGTGGCGGCTCCCCCCTGTATAGCCAGCCCTTCACCGACCACGGCTCCCTGACAATACTTCTTTAATGCCGCAGGAGCCCCGGCAATGCCACTGCCCTCATGCGTCATCACAGGGAACACCTTTTTACTGGTGAAATCCAGTGCTTCCAGCTGGGTGAATACTGCCACAGGATAAGTTCCCCACCAGCACGGGCCGGCCACAACAATATTGTCATATTCTGCCACCGAATCCAGCATTTTCACCAATTCCGGGCGGTCATTGTTGCGCAATTCTTCTTTGGCTTCAATCGTACACTGCGTATAGTCAATCGCATAGGACTTTTTCGTTTCTACCTCGAATAAATCCGCGCCTACTGCCTTTTGGATAAACTCAGCCACAATTTCCGTATTGCCTTTGGGTAAATCCACAATACTGCCGTTTAGATAATTCTGCCCTTTGCGGGAATAATAGATTACCAATGTCTTGGCCATGTTCGTTGCCCCTCTCATAAATTTAATCTAATTTCTTAACGACCTTTGCCGGCACGCCGACAGCCATACAATTATCGGGAACATCTTTGGTGACCACGGCCCCAGTACCGACAATCGCATTTTCCCCAATGGTTACACCGGGCAAAATGCTGACTCTGGCGCCAATCCAGGCATTTTTCTTGATATGGATTTCTTTGGTCATGACCGTACGGATATTTTTCGGTTCATGATTGACGGTAAACAGCCCTACTTCCGGTCCCAACATAACCCCATCTTCAATCGTAATGGTGCCCAGAGACATCATGGTCAGATTATGATTGGCAAAGACATTTTTGCCCACAAACACCCGGTTGCCACAGTCAATCTGAAAAGGCGGCGTAAAATACGAATCCGTAAATTCAGTATTAGACAGGAGCTCCTTTTCCTGTTTCAAGATGCTTTCTTTGTCATTTACATCGGTAGCATTGATTTCCTGACACAGACTGGCACAGCGGTTGAGTTCACTATGCACCTGCTCCACATAATCTTCCTGCCGGATATCATATGCTGCGCCCTTGCGCATTTCTTCAAATACATTTATAGGCATAAATTTTTCCTCCATAAAAAGGACGGTACTCGTGACAAAGCACCAGTACCGTCTGTATAATAGCTTATTGCCTCACGCGGCTTTTTAAGCGAGCCTTTCGCGGCCATAAGTTATTTACGATAAATCACAGTGCTTGTTTCTTCGTAATGACAAAATGCTGCTCACGCTCTTTGATGAGCCATTTGCCATCCTGTTTCACGAGCTTATCCGTATAGCGGATGTAGTTATCCGACACCACAGTATGGCCGTTTTCTTCCATCACGAGGGCCGCCCGGCAGTAATGCACATCAGTGGCCGTATCGCCATCTACCGTAATGACCTGCTGGCCATTTTGATGGTGCGATGCTTTGATACCGCCGGTAAAGGCGCTGAACTGTTTTTCCAGCGTATCACGTCCATGAATATCCATCGTGAGCTTATCGCCCATATAGACCATGACATGAACATCTTCGGTAAAATAAACCATCTGCGCCGGCACATTACACTCCAGATTGGCAAAACCGTCAATAACCTCGCGAATCGCTTCTTTTGCTTCTAAAATCTCCAGTGACATTTAACATTCCCCTTTCAGCGTATCTGCATTTCCTTTTGTTGATTTCATTATAGCGATGTTATATCAGAATATCCAATTGTAAGTTTAGATTATCAATTTAATTTTCCTATTAAACCGTTGCAATTTCGAAGGCCAACCGCTATACTGCAAATAGAAACAAAGGAGGCCTCACCGATGAACACCAAGCAAATGGAATATATCCTGGAGCTGGCACAGGTGCTGAATTTCAACCGCGCAGCCGAAAATCTCTTTATCTCGCAGCCCACACTGACCTATCAGATAAAGGCTGTGGAAAACGAGATTGGTTTTGCCCTCTTTGAACGCTCCGGCAAAGGGGCTATGCTCACACCGGCAGGGGCTCAGTTTGTCGGCACCTTGCGCACACTTTACGGCCAGCTGAAGGAGGCCATTGAGCAGGGGCAGAATTTCAGTGCCAAATATGTCGAAAGCATCCGCATAACGCTGCCGATTCGTTCCGCCATTTACTTTCTGCCACAGGTCATTGCGCAATTCAGCCGCAGTTTTCCTACGGTCAATGTCATTCCCAGTTTTGACTGGCAGCACGGACAGGAATCCTTCCTGCAAGGCGAACAGGACGTGACCTTTGCCATGGAATACACGATGAAGCGCGTACCGGATGTGACCTGTCACCATCTTTTTGACAGTCACATCTACCTGATTACCGAGAAAAATGACGCCCTGACAAAAAAGCCGCTGGTTACGCCCAGCGACTTAAAAGGTCGTACACTTATGGTAGGCGGCGGCTCCCCGCCCATGCTGCGTGCCCTGCAGCAGCGCATGATCAGCGAAATCCATGTGGATTATTTCAACAGTCCCGACCATGACAATACCCTGACCAACGTAGCTGCCCACAAAGGCGTATGTCTGGCACCGGGGTTCTTAAATGACCATAACGGCGAATTTGCCTGGCTCGACTTTGACAGCAATGTCGTCATTCCCTGCGGCGTTTACACGCATAAAAACGACAAGCGCCAATCCCTGCACGCCTTTATTGAGCTTTTGCAGCACTTCTACCGTGACCAGCCGGATTTCAAGGTCTGACAGCATTTTCTATATGCTTCGCCCTTACGCCAATTACACAAATCTGCACACATGATCAACCGCAATATCCGAAAAGCCATAGGCTTCCGCTTTGGTGAGTTTTCCGTTTGCTATCTCATGGAGCTTTTCCAGCAGCATCCCACCGCTTTCCTCAATGGTCTGCTCACCACGGATAATGCCCGATAGATCCACGTCCATATTATCTTCCATCCAACTATAAGTATGCTCATTGGCAGTCACTTTGAGCACTGGCACAATGGCATTGCCCGTAGGCGTTCCCCTGCCCGTGGTTTCCCGCAACTGGGCATGGGGTACGGTTTCGCAGCCCAGACCGATGATGACTACGCCGTAGACGTTGGGATTCAGCGCAAAACCCGTGAGCACCTTCTGGCTCATTGCCGTATTGGCCGCCACGTCACTGCAGCCGGTGTTAAAAACAATATTCACCGCGCCCCGCACCTGGCTCGCCACCACCCGGCAGGACTCACTGCCGCAGGCACAAGCGGGCAGGATCAGGATATGATTGCGGATGCCGGGACGGCCTTCTTTGCGTCTGTAACCGTAAAATTCCATATCATTTGCCCTCCTTGCCCATTACATACTCACTGGCATAATCCCGGGGAATACTGCGGATATTCTCATGCGATACCCAGCCGCCCTGCGGGATATCCCGCAAAGTTTCCCCGATAAATAACATGCATCTTTAATGTCCTAACAATCTGAGTCCGGCAATGCCTATAACAATCATGATCACACACAGACCCTGCAATATGGTAATGGGTTCATGCAGGGCATAGATGCCCATAAAAAATGTGCCCACGATACCTATACCCGTCCAGATTGCGTAAGTGGTAGCCAGTGGCAGATGCTTCAAGGCCATTGCCAGAAACAGATAACTGGCAATCGTGCCGATGATTGTTACAATGCTGGGAAAAACCTCCGAAAAGCCATGGGACAGCTTCATGCCTACCGCCCAGATTACCTCAAATAATCCTGCCACCAGCAGATAACCCCATTGCACAAGTCCCCCTCCCTTGTTCAAAGTTCAATTTCCTCGCTAAGACGCATGCCCAGCTGGCCAATTATTTGGTAGGCCGGATACTTAGCCTTATTCGCCAATACCTGAAAGAAATCCTTGCCCCAGCGGCCCAGATGAAGCTTTACAAATGCTGGCAGTTGTTTTTGCCCGGCATGATTTTCTGCTTCTGCCCATGCCTGCCGGGCCAGCTTAAAGCAGAGAAAGGACACGAACTCCAGCTCGCAGCCCATATGGTCAGCTGACTCATTGGCCGTACAGGAAGGCCGGAAACCAGCCTGCTGATATTGGCGCAGTGCATCCAATGCCGCCGGGCTGATTCCCAATAGCGGCCTTTCTCCCTGCTCTCCCTCTGCATAATAACGGAACAAGGATTCATAGATATATAGCTGCGGACTTTCCGGGTGGGTGAACAGCCTTGTGTATTCCTGCCGCAGGGAGGAAAGGATTCCCTCGTCGGCATACGCCTGCCCTGCGGCCAATGACCCCAGCAGGCTGTCGTCAAAATCCTGCCAGCCTAATTCACAAATGATTTCCTGCACATCCTGCCGCAAGCTGCCGTCTGCTATCCCCGCGGCCAATTCCCGCTTGGGCAGATACAGGAATAGGGACAGGATGCGTGCCAGATCAGAAACTGCCGCCAGCCTCGCAAATTGTTCCTTGCGTTCAGCCATGCGCTCACACCTCTTCTCGGGGAGCAAAAAAGGATTTGAATTTTGCCAGCCCTATGATGCCCATAATACAGGCCACAGCTACAATTCCCAAAGCAGTGCCAACTTCAGGCAAGGAAGGGATATATACGCCCAGAGCTGGCGGATTGTAAACAGATGGCCCGGCAAAAGGCAATAACGGATTGAGCTGCTGGGACTGCAACAGGTTATACTTGATGAGAAATACCGCCAACAGGGCCAGCCAGCTGCCCGCCTTTACCTTTGAGCGCGCCAACGCCATGCAGCCCATGAGGATGGCGAGAATTTCTGCCCAGTAAAAGGCAGCACCTTTGCCCGTGAGCTGCCAAAAAACCGTCTCTGCTTCTTCGCCATAAGGTGCATAGAAGCCAATGCAGGCTTCCCCCACCAGAAAAATCAACTCCAATGCCAGAAGAAGCGAGGCAACGTATCCCATCCGGCTGACCAAAGGCTCCGGCACCGCGCAGTAAGCAACTTTTTGGAGATGGGAAAGGGCCAGCATCAGCACGGCCAAAGCCGCAATAACTGCCGCAAACAGGAAGGATACAGGCTCTCCCGGATTGTTCCAGGCGGGAGAAGATACCAGCAGCACAAAGGCAAAGGAGGTCACAATGACCAGCAGCCCGGCACCGATGGCCAGACGGGAAATGTTTTTCATATCAGCAGCCACAGCTTTCCCCTGGGAAACCATCCATAATTTGTACATGAGCAGGCTGCCGGTCAGGCCGTAGAGAGAGAGGATGCCTGCATCCCAGACCTGAGGCGATGAAAGATTCGGTGACAGCAGCATATATATGCCCCGCTGCGGATTGCCCAAATCGACAAAAATGAACAGGCCTGCGCCCACCAGACCGCAGAAAACGCCGAGAAAAGTGATGATTTTCGTATAAGGCCGATAACCTGCCAAAGAATCAAACAGCCAGGCCGCTCCCGCAAGCATCAGGGAACCGGCAGCCACCCCGGTAAAGATCATAAACCCAACAATATAAAGTCCCCAGGGGACAAAATTGTTCATGTTGGTGATTCCTGCGCCATAGACAAGCTGCAAGAGCCAGGAAAATCCTCCCACCAGTGCCAGGACTATCAAAGCCGCCAATGTCTTCTTCATCTCTTCTCCCCCCTTAAAGCAAATAATACACCGAGGGCTTCGTGCCCTTTTCTTCCAACAGGCGCATGGTTTTACGCCCCCGCATAGCCTTGGCTGCGTCAGATTCTGGGTCGTCCAGATCGCCCCAGTAACGCGCCCGCCCCAGGCAAAGCTCCATGCAGGCAGGAACCTCTCCCCGCTCCCGCCGGTTCTTGCAAAACGTGCATTTTTCCACAATATGCCCCTGATGTTTAGGCGCATCGGCCTCCCCTACGGCATGGTCGACGGGATATTCCGGCTCTTTCCAATTAAAACTTCTGGCATCGTAAGGGCAAGCTGCCATGCACATGCGGCAGCCAATGCACTTGTCATAATCAATCTGCACCGTGCCATCATCAGCTTTGTAGGAAGCTCCCACAGGACAGGCCTTGACACAGGGCGCATCCTCACAATGCTGGCAATTCACGGGCAGGTGCATGAGATTCAGCTTGTCGGGATATGTTCCCGAAGCTGTGTCCATGGTTTCCCCGCCCTTGGTCAGGATGCGGTTCCACCACATGCCATCCGGCAGGTTGTTGTTGAGTTTGCAGGCCACCGCGCAGCTATGGCAGCCAATACATTTTTTCAGGTCTATGACCATTCCCATATACATAATAAGCCCTCCTTACTGTTTCACGGCTTCCACAACACAATCGAAAAACGCATTGTTGGTTACCATCACATCGCTCTTATTGGAGCTTAAATCCGAATAATGTCCGTCAATGAAATCATCCTTCTGCCAGCCGTGGTCGATGACCAGCACCCCCGGACGGTTGGCCGGGTTGATAGCGGCCTTTACCACCACATAGCCCCGGTCATTGAAGATTTTCACTACATCACCGGTGCGGATGCCCCGTTTCTCTGCATCATGGGGATGGAAGGTGACCACCGGCTCCTTCCATAGTTCCAGCAACCAGGGATTGCTGGAATACTGGGTGTGCACCCGGAACTTCGGACGCTTCGATGTGAAAACCAGCGGATATTTTGCCGCCGCTTCACTCCGGGGAAAGCCCGGCACATCTACCTGCCAAGCCTCATAGGGCGGGTTCCAGCAGGGCAGAGCTTCCCGTTTCTTGTCAAACGCTTTCCCTACATCCGCAACCGGAGCAACATTTTCGCGATAGAATTCCCCTCGCTTGGTATCTGTGGGGAACTCATATTTCGCCCCATGCATGTAGATGGGCGTTTCCGGCTTCAGCGTGTAGATGTACCCTTCCTGCTTCAATTTTTCCCAGGAAAGTCCCACGGCTCTGGCCTTCTCATTGTCCAAGGCCTTGCGGAAAAATTCGTCCCGGCTCAGGGAGAATTTATCGGCCATGCCCATGCCGCAGCCCAGCATATTCACGATCTCAAAATCGCCCTTGGCTTCGCCTAACGGCTCCACTGCCTTGGCATTGTAAACCGCCACGCCGGAATAACTCATATCGTAGGTATCCGTCTCGAAGTAATGGGCTACCGGCAGCACGATGTCCGCATAGCGGGAAGTGTCGTTCATGGTCACATCTGCCACCACAAAGAGGTCAATATGCTCCAATGCCTCCAGCCAGGCAGTCCTGTGGGTCTGGTTGCCCAAAAGATTCTGGTCATAGACATAAAGGCTCTTGATATTCAGGGGCATATCCCCATATTTTCCTGCCTTGATAGCTTCCGGTACCAGCGGTGCATTGATAACCGGGCCTTGCTTGCCATCCGGCGGAGTGACAATGTCATCAATATCGGCATAATTTTCCAGGAAACTGGACATCGCATGCCCATTCAGCCCCGCGCCCGGCCTGCCGATCTGTCCCGTAGCCAGCACCAGTGCCATGACCGCATAATAGAACTGCTGCCCGTTGGCATAGTGATCCGGCCCATATCCGGCGCATAGCGTAGTCGGCCCTTTGGCGTACATACGGGCCAGCTCCCGGATGGTAGCGGCGGGAATGTCACAGATTTCTGCAGCCCGTTCCGGCGTCCATTCCTGCACCCTCTCTACCAAAAGGTCATAGGCAGTTGTCACCCTATGCCCCTGCACCTCGAAGGTGCCCTGCAGCACCGGCACTGCAATCTCTGACGGAAGCCCAATCTGGCCGTCTGCCCCCCGCACAACGATGGCATCTGCTGCGCCCTTCTCGGCCCGTCCCAGGTCACTTAGCCGCAAGAACATCCCATCGCTTTCCTTGACCAGAAACGGTGCTACCGTGCCGCGCTCCAACATTTCCTTATCCGTAAGCTTTTCTGCGATGGCCACATGCAGCATGGACATAGCCAGCACTGCATCCGTGCCAGGGCGAATGGGCACGAACTTATCCGCCTTGCTGGCGGCAATGGTATAATTAGGATCAATGACGATGAGCTTGGCCCCCAAATCCTTAGCTTTATTGATAAAGGCATAGTGAACATGGCCCGCCTCGGTAAGGTTGCTGCCCCAGGCAAAGATATATTTTGCCGACAAAAGATTCCGCTCATCATCCCCCACAGACCAGGAGCTTTCTC
The DNA here is from genome assembly GCF_900113715.1 of Pseudoselenomonas ruminantium. Classification (GTDB taxonomy): domain Bacteria; phylum Bacillota; class Negativicutes; order Selenomonadales; family Selenomonadaceae; genus Selenomonas_A; species Selenomonas_A caprae. Next base: position 8,985 of record NZ_FOQK01000042.1, read on the forward strand.
CTACGCTGTCAATAATACCGGAGAAGAATGAATTGTCGAAGGAATTGTCAATGCGGACAGAGCCCATCAGGTTAAACAGCCGCTTGGTATACGGGCGGGAATCAATGGCAGAGTTTCCGGCACAATCGGAAAAAGCGATACTTTCCGGGCCAAATTCCTGCTGATAGGACTTCCACTTCGTACAGATTTCCGCAATAGCTTCTTCCCAGGTAATCTGTTCCCATTTTCCTTCCCCACGCTTGCCAGCACGCCGCAGCGGATGCAGCAGGCGGTCAGGTGCATAAATACGCTGCACATGGGTCAGCCCCCGCTGGCAAATACGTTCAAATTCAGGAATGGGATGAGAAAGCTTGGAGGTTTTCACCAGATGACCGTCCCGTACATGGACGCGCATGGGGCAATGTCCCAAACAATCCCCCCGACAGACACCGTAGGTAATGACTTCCTCGTTGGCTGTTTTTCCCGGATCTGCTGTAACCTTAGACAGCCAAAAGCCTCCCTCCAGCCAGGCCGCCCCCAAGGCCAGCATCGCTGCCGACCCCTTCAGAAACGTACGGCGGGGAATCTTCCCCCTGCATAAATTTTTGCTCTCCACCATGTTGTTCACCCTTTCCACAAAATACAACACACACTTTTATCCTTTTTCCATAAAGAAAAGCAAAAAGCCCAGGAGACACTACTAATGGTGTGCTCCCCGTCAAGTGGACAGGTAAAAAAATAAAAATATTCATTGCTGCTCGCAACTAATGCGAGCAGCTTTTTTCATGCAGCTCCAACCAGTTTTTCGTGGTACTCACTTGGGGTTCGTATGCCTAAATGACGCTGTGGTCTGTCATAAGTGTAATATCTTATATATTCCTCAATTGACTCAACCAACTCTTGCCGGGAAGTAAATCTGCGCCTGTAGTACATCTCGCGCTTCAAGATACCCCAGAAGCCTTCCATGGGGCCATTGTCTAGGCAATGTGCTACACGGGACATGCTTTGTGTCATA
>NZ_FOQK01000034.1 GCF_900113715.1 Pseudoselenomonas ruminantium
AGCGCGTTTGGGAACTTTTTCAATGCTTAGTTAAAGGCAAAAAATATTTTTAGCAAAGCATCTAAGTGAAGCGTTGGTACTCCCCTGCCCGGCGGCGCGGCTTTTCTCGAATAAAAACACGGTAATTTACAAACTGCAATTGGGTGACGATATTTAAATTTTCTTTTTGAGAAGGACTTTTATAAAAAATGTCTAATATAAAGAAACAAGAGAAACAGATAGTGTTTATTGTATACTGTACTTTTTTATCAAACATACCGAATAAATGATATAAAATACAGGCGAATGGTGAAAAGGTCTTCCGATAAAACACAAATGGATAAATAATATGACCTGATTGCCTAAAAAAGCATTGACTTTTGTAAACCTGTAAACTATAATTAGTTCCATCGTTGAATTGTTTAACGGATAAGGGAGGAATTCGCATGAATTTCAGCAAGAAAAGTCTGAAACTCATGAGCGTGCTTGCGGGCACGATGCTCATGGGAAGTGTATTTGCCGGTTGTGGGGATGAAGGCAATGCCGATGAGATCAAGGTCGGTGCCAACTTCGAGCGCACGGGTAATGTCGCCAACTATGGCCAGGCAACGCTCGATGGCTTCAATCTCGCCATCAAGGAAATCAATGAAGCTGGTGGTATCAACGGCAAGAAGATAAAAGTCGTTGAAGCAGATAACAAATCAGAGGCTTCGGAGGCAGTCAATGCCGCTACGAAGCTCATCTCCGATGACAAGGTCAAAGTCATCGTCGGCCCGGCTGTAACGGCAAATGTCATTGCTGAGTCTCAGGTCGCTACGGACAACAAGGTACCGGTCATCGCACCGGATGCTACGAGCCCGGATGTAACGGTCGAAAATGGCAAGGTCAAGCCGTTCATCTTCCGCAGCTGCTTCATCGACCCGCAGCAGGGTTCGGTCATGGCGAAATTCGCGGCTGAGCAGCTCAAAGCCAAGACGGCTGTCATCTACGTCGATAACAGTTCGGACTACTCCAAGAGCCTCGGCAAGGTCTTCAAGGAGAAGTTTGAGGCTGCTGGCGGCAAAGTCCTTATGGAAGAGGCTTTCCTCGCCAAGGATCAGGACTTCAAAGCCGCTCTGACGAAGCTCAAGACGGCCAATGCTGATGTCGTATTCGTTCCGGCCTACTATGAAGAGGTCGGCAAAATCGTAAAACAGGCCCGTGAGCTTGGTTTCGCGCAGCCGTTCCTCGGCACGGACGGTTGGGATGACTCGAAGGTTGCCGATATCGCTGGTGCTGACGCGCTGAACAAGACGTATTTCAGCACGCATTATTCCGATAAGGATGCGGAAGTCAAAGGCTTCATCGATGCGTTCACGAAAGAGTACGGTCATGCGCCGAACGTATTCGCTGCACTTGGCTACGATGCCGGCAAGATGCTGGTTGATGCCATCAAACGTGCAGGCAGCGATGATCCGGAGAAGATCCGCGAGGCTCTGGAGCAGACCAAGGACCTCAAGGTCGGTACGGGCATCATCACGATGGACAAGAATCACAACCCAATCAAACAGGCAGTCATCCTGGAGAACAAGAATGGCGACCGCGTCATGGTTGCCAAGATCATGCCGGATGCTGAGTGATTGAGCCAATAAGGCAGACAAGGGGGCCGCAGTGATGCGGCCCTTTAGACTATCGCAGGTTGTCCTTCATGGACGGACGCGACAAGGAGGCTATTATGGAATTTACGCACCAGGTCCTGCAGCAGCTCGTCAATGGCATATCGCTGGGCAGCATTTATGCGCTGATTGCGTTAGGCTATACGATGATCTACGGTATCATCAAGCTCATCAACTTCGCTCATGGCGATATCTATATGGTGGGCGCATATATCGGTTTCTATGCGATTACGCAGGCACATCTTTCAATCGTACCCGCACTTTTGATCTCATTCGTTGTCACCGGCATCCTCGGCATGGTGGTGGAAAAGCTGGCTTATAAGCCGCTGCGTCATGCGCCGCGTATCTCGGTGCTCATCACGGCTATTGGTGTCTCGTTCTTTCTCGAGTACACGAGCATGTATTTCGTCTCGCCGACGCCGCGCACGTTCCCGGCTATGTTCGGCGATGTGGCCATCAATATCGGCGGCATCGTCATCAATGGGCAGCAGATGCTGATCCTTGGCATCACGGCAATCTTGATGGTCATCCTAACGTATGTTGTCCATAAGACGAAGACGGGCAAGGCCATGCGGGCCGCCTCGTTTGATACGGAGACGGCGCAGCTCATGGGCATCGATTCGGATCGCATCATCTCAATCACGTTTGGCATCGGCTCGTCACTGGCAGCGGTTGCTGGTGTGCTGGTCGGTGTCTACTACAACTCCATCGATCCGCTGATGGGCATCATGCCGGGCCTCAAGGCCTTCGTTGCCGCTGTTCTCGGTGGTATCGGCATCCTGCCGGGGGCTGTGGTCGGCGGCTTGATCCTCGGTGTTGTCGAGGCGTTTGTTTCCGGCTTTGTCTCGTCGACATTCCGTGATGCCGCGGCTTTTGCCATCTTGATCCTGGTGCTCTTGTTCAAGCCGACAGGTATCTTCGGCAAGAATACGAAAGAAAAGGTCTAAGGGGGGAGCTTCATGAAATATTTACGCAAGAATGACTGTATCATGCTGGGCTTCGCCATTGTCCTGTTCGCGGTCTTGCAGGGGCTTATCACGGGGCGTGTGCTGAGTTCGTTCTGGCAGCTGAATCTGCTGATCGTTGGCATCAATATCATCATGGCAGTGAGCCTCAACCTCATCAACGGTTATACGGGACAGTTCTCGCTCGGCCATGCGGGGTTCATGGCGGTCGGTGCTTATGTCGGCATCGTGCTGACGACGAATTTCCATCTGCCCTTTGCCGTGGCATTGCTCGCCGGTGGTGTAGCAGCAGGTTTTTTGGGCTTTCTGATCGGCATTCCGACACTGCGCCTGCGCGGTGACTATCTGGCGATTGCGACGCTGGGGCTCGGAGAGATTATCCGCGTCGTCATCATGAATATCGACTATGTCGGCGGCGCAGCTGGATTCAAGGGCATTCCACATCATACGAATTTTGCCTGGGTATTCTTCCTCATGCTGTTCGCACTGTTCTTCATCAAGAATTTCGTGAACTCGAATCATGGCCGTGCCTGCCTGGCTATCCGAGAAAATGAGATTGCTGCAGAATCGATGGGCGTCAATACGACGAAGTTCAAGGTCATGGCCTTCACGATCGGCGCTGCGTTTGCTGGTGTGGCTGGCGGCTTGTTTGCGCATTGCTTCTATCTTGTCAGCCCGAACTCGTTCACGTTCATGCAGTCCTTCAACTATCTGATCATGGTCGTCATGGGCGGTCTGGGATCGATTACTGGCTCAATCGCTGGTGCGTTTGTCGTCACGTTCATTTCGGCAGCTTTGGCCAGCTGGCCCGAGTTCCGCATGATCATCTATGCACTGGCGCTGATCCTGCTGATGTTCTATCGCCCGCAGGGCTTGTTTGGCTACATGGAGGTCACGAACATGGGGATCTTCCGCAAAATATTCAAGAAAGGAGGCCGTAACTGATGGCCAACGAATTACTCAAAGCGACGGATGTGTCTGAGGTCTTTGGCGGCCTCAAGGCGGTCTCGGATTTCAATTTCCACATCAATAAAGGCGAGCTCATCGGACTCATCGGCCCGAATGGTGCCGGCAAGACGACGGCGTTCAATCTGATCACGGGCGTCTATCAGCCGACGACGGGGGATATCAAGTTCGATGGCAAGAGCATCGTCGGGCTCAAGCCTTATCAGATCACGCAGCGCGGTATTGCGCGCACGTTCCAGAACATCCGCCTGTTCTCAGAGCTTTCGGTGCTGGAGAATGTCAAGATCGCGTTCCATTTCCATGTGAAATACGGCCTGCTGGAGTCGGTGTTCCGCATGGGACGTTATTTCAAGGAAGAGGAGCGTATAGAGGAAGAGGCACGGAAGCTGCTGAAGATCTTCCATCTTGAGGACAAGGCTGAGGAGCTGGCCAAGAACCTGCCGTATGGTGCCCAGCGCCGCCTGGAGATTGCGCGGGCGCTGGCTGCGAAGCCGAAGCTCCTGCTGCTCGATGAGCCGGCTGCCGGCATGAATCCGCAGGAGACGAAGGAGCTCATGGAGATGATTGCCTGGATACGCAAGGAGTTTGGTTTGACAATCCTGCTCATCGAGCACGATATGAGCCTTGTCATGGGCATCTGCGAGCGCATCTACGTGCTTGAGTATGGTATGATCATCGCGCAGGGGACTCCGGCCGATATCAAGAACGATCCTGAGGTTATCCGGGCATATCTGGGAGGCGAAGCATAATGGGCAAAATGTTGGAATTGAAAGATGTGAACGTCTATTATGGTGCCATCCATGCCATCAAGGGAATCAGCCTTGAGGTCAACCAGGGCGAAATCGTTACGCTGATCGGAGCAAACGGCGCTGGCAAGTCGACGACACTGCGTACGATCTCGGGCTTGCTCAAGCCGAAGACGGGTACGATCACATTTGAAGGGCAGGATATTGCTGGCATCCGTGCCCATGAGATTGTCCGCACGGGGATCAGCCAGGTGCCGGAGGGGCGCCGCATCTTTGCCGAGATGTCGGTCATGGAGAACCTTGACTTAGGGGCGTTCACGCGCAAGGACAAGGACGGCATCAAGGCCGATATCAAGCATGTCTTTGAGCTGTTCCCACGCCTTGAGGAGCGCAAGGATCAGATTGCGGGTACCTTGTCGGGCGGCGAGCAGCAGATGCTCGCGATGGGCCGCGCGCTTATGAGCCGGCCGCGTCTTCTGCTGCTGGATGAGCCGTCGATGGGCTTGGCACCGCTGCTCATCAAGGAAATATTCAATATCATCGTCGATATCAACAAGGCTGGTACGACGGTGCTGCTTGTCGAGCAGAATGCGAATATGGCCCTTTCGATAGCCAACCGTGCCTATGTGCTGGAGACGGGGCGCATCACGCTGGCAGGGGATGCGAAGAAACTCGCGGCCAGTGAGGACGTCCGCAAAGCATATCTCGGTGGCTGAGTGTCGAGAGAAAAAGAAGCAGGGATTCGCCGCACTTTGGCGAATCCTTTTACTATAAACAATGCAGAAAATCCCGAAGCCTGCTTCGGAAGCGGAAATGGAGGATATCAATATGTTTGTTGCAAATCGCATGGCCAAGAATCCCGTAACGGTGACGCCGGACACCTCGCTTGATGATGCGGCGCTGGCGATGAAGAAAGGCAATTTCCGCCGCTTGCCGGTGGTGGAAGACGGCAAGCTGGTCGGTTTCTTCAGCGACAAGGATCTCATGCGCGTGGCACCGTCGCCAGCGACGACCTTGTCGCGCTATGAGGAAAAATCCTTGCTGGCCAAGCTGAAGGTGGCGGAAATCATGAATAAGGATGTCATCTCGGTCAGTGAGGATGCGACCATCGAGGAGGCCGCCCTTATCATGTACGACAAGAAGATCGGTGGTCTGCCGGTGGTTTCACAGGTCGGAGCGGTCGTTGGCGTGATCACTGAGACCGATATCTTCAAGACGTTTGTCGATGTCATGGAGCTTACAGGGGGCAAGACGCGCCTTACGGTGCTGGCCGATAACAAGGTCGGTGTCGTCAATGAGCTTTCGGGGGTCTTCGCGGCTGATGGGCTCTCCATCGACAGCCTGGTGACTTGCAAGCAGCCTGATGGCAGCTATGAGATCGTCATTCGCGGGGATATCCCGGATGTTGCCTCGTTGAAAGAAAAAATCGAAGCCAAAGGATATAAGGTCATCCACTCGGTCAGATTTTCATGATGTCCATAGATAAATACAAGTGGAGTGGGCGATTTTTTGCTTGCTTTTTCGATGTTTTTCATGGATAATATAAATAGGAATACTTTACTCTGATATGTGTAAGTGTACGTGTTAAACATTAAGGAGGAAGCTAACATGGATGTCAACAACATTGCTTCGCTCTCCCAGCAGACCGCTGCATTGAGTGCGAGCTACAAGAAAACAACAACGTCGACAACGACGGATGTTGAGAAGAATCTGACCACAACTACTACGACAACCGAGGCGTATAGCCTCGATATCTCTGAGGCGGCGCAAAAGGCCTCGGGGGCAACGAAGGGCATGACGGCTGAACAGGTGGATATCCTCAAGGAAGGCATCCAGAAGAGCTATCAGCTCATGATCAAGACGATGACTGAGCAGAATCTCAAGCTGCAAGGCTGGCTGGATCAGGGTGTTGAACAGCTGAACTTCGATGGTATATTGATCGGTGCGGACAAGTTCGCTCTGCCAGAAGTGGCCACGACGCCGGAAGAGGCAGCCAAGGCTGTGGCTGATGGTGGTGCTTACTCGGTTGACAGTGTGGCGACACGTATCATGGATATGGCGACGTCGATTGCTGGCGGCGATCCGGATAAGCTCAAGGCCATGCAGGATGCTGTCGAGGAAGGCTTCCGTCAGGCAGGTATCACTTGGAAGGACGCTATGGGCGAGGACGATATGCCGCAGATCACCAAGGATACTCATGCGGAGATCAACAAGCGGTTTGAGGAGCTGTTCAATAAGCTGAACAATCCGGAACAGGAATAAGCAGGGATACAGACTCACTGCGTGGATAAGCGCTTGCTGGCTATGCTGGCGGGCGCTTGTTTTTCTTGTTTTTAGAAAACGTTTACAAATTTCTTGACTTTCGCAGCGGTTAGCGGTAAACTATAAGCAACAAAACAAAATGCGGTGCAAATGCGATGAGATGTCGGTTTGCACCATGTTTTTGGGGAAACATGAAAACGTTTACTTGATTATGGGGAGGAAAAGAAAATGGAGCAGGAAATCTTGAAGGAAATGAAAGCGGTTTTTACGGAAAAATTCGGCGATAAGACGACGCGGAGCTATTTTTCGCCGGGCCGTGTCAACCTGATTGGCGAGCATACCGACTACAATGGCGGCCATGTTTTTCCGTGTGCGATTTCCCTTGGCACGTATGCGCTGGTCGCTGACCGCGACGATGGTAAGACGCGCGTCTACTCCATGAATCTTGCCGATAAGGGGGTCATCGAGTTCTCGATGACGGGGCTTGCATACGATAAGGCCAAAGATTGGGCCAACTATCCGATGGGCGTAGTCAGCGTGTTTGAGCAAGCTGGCCATGCTTGCAGCCATGGCTTCGATATTGTCATCAATGGCACCTTGCCGGGAGGTTCGGGCTTGTCGTCTTCGGCATCGATCGAAGTGCTGACGGCAGTCATCCTCAACGATGCCTTTGGCTTCGGCCTCGATATGGTCGAGATGGTCAAGCTCTCCCAGAAGGCGGAGAATGTATTTGTTGGTGTCAATTGCGGCATCATGGATCAGTTCGCTGTCGGCATGGGCAAGAAAGACTGCGCCATCCTGCTGGACTGCAATACGCTTTCGTATCGTTACAGCAAGATCTCGCTCAAGGATGCGAGCATCGTCATCACGAATACGAACAAGCCGCACAGCCTGGCATCGAGCGCCTATAACGTCCGCCGTGCCCAGTGCGAGCATGCACTCAATGAGCTCAAGGAAGTGAAGCCGGAGCTTACGGCCCTCGGTGAGCTGTCCAATGAGGAATTCAACAAGCTGGCTGGGCATATCGCTGAGCCTTTGGAGCGCCAGCGTGCCCGCCATGCCGTCTATGAGAACAATCGCACGCTTGAGGCGGTGGCGGCACTGGAACAGGATGATGTCGAGCGCTTCGGCAAGCTCATGGATGCATCGCATTTCTCGCTGCGTGATGACTACGATGTCACGGGCAAGAACCTCGACACGCTGGCGGAGCTTGCCTGGGCACAGGATGGCGTCATCGGCTCGCGCATGACGGGGGCTGGCTTTGGTGGCTGCACGGTCAGCCTGGTACGCAACGATGCAATACCAGCTTTCAAGGAGAATATCGGCAAGGCCTATACGGAAATCATCGGCTATGCACCGAGCTTCTATGTGGCCAGCATTGCCGATGGTACGCATCGTCTCGATTGAGGAAGATAGAAAAGCAGCGTAGAAAACGCATAGAAAACATGATAAAATAGAAAGCGATTTCTGTTTTGATTATTTACGGATAGAAAGGGAGTTTCCATTATGTCTATTCTTGTTTGCGGCGGAGCCGGCTATATCGGTTCGCATGCGGTGCACCAGCTGGTGGGCAAAGGCGAGGATGTCGTCATCGTCGATAATCTGCAGTCGGGCCATCGCGATGCGCTGAACCCCAAGGCTAAGTTCTACGAAGGGGATATCCGCGATGCCGCTGTCCTCGATAGGATCTTCACGGAGAATAAGATTGAGGCGGTCATTCATTTTGCCGCGAACTCGTTGGTTGGCGAGAGTATGGAAAAACCGCTCAAATACTTCAACAACAACGTCTATGGCATGCAGGTGCTGCTGGAGGCGATGGTACGTCATGGTGTGGACAAGATTGTCTTTTCCTCGACGGCGGCAGTTTACGGTGAGCCGAAGCGCGTGCCCATCATGGAAGACGATGAGACGAATCCGACGAATACCTATGGCGAGACGAAGCGCACGATGGAGAAGATGATGAAGTGGGTCAGCCGTGCCGATGGCATCCGTTATGTGTCGCTGCGCTATTTCAATGCGGCCGGTGCCCTCGATGATGGCTCGATTGGCGAGGATCATCATCCGGAGACGCATCTTATCCCGCTCATCCTGCAGGTGCCGTTGGGCAAGCGCGACCATATCACGGTATTCGGCGATGATTATGCGACGCCGGACGGCACTTGCCTGCGCGACTATATCCATGTCATCGACCTGGCTGATGCCCATGTGCTGGCGCTGGAGTATCTGCGCAAGGGTGGCGAGAGCAATATCTTCAATCTCGGCAACGGCAAGGGCTTCTCGGTCAAGGAGATGATCGAGGCGGCCAAGAAAGCTACGGGCAAGGATATCAAGGTCGAGATGGGCAAGCGCCGTGCTGGCGATCCGGCCCAGCTGATCGCGTCAAGCGAGAAGGCACGCAAGATCCTTGGTTGGAACCCGCGCTACACGGATGTCGAGCAGGTCATCGGTACGGCCTGGAACTGGCATCAGAAACACCCGGACGGCTACGAGAAATAAACAAAGGAAGTTTCAGCCGAAAGGAAGATTACAGTGTCAATCAATACAGAAATCAACCGCCTGTTGCATTTTGCCAAGCAGCGCGGACTTATGAACGAAGAAGATACTTTTTATACGGCCAACAGACTGCTCGACGTATTGAAGGTGGAGGAGTTTGTGCCGGAAGAAATCAGTGAAACGCTGGAAACAGCTGCACCGATCCTCCAGAATATGCTCGTTTATGCGGTGGCACAGGGCCTTATCGAGGATACGGCCAATGAACGCGACCTTTTTGACACACGCCTCATGGACTGTGTGATGCCGCGGCCGTCAGAGGTCATCCGCCGCTTCAACAGCGATTACGCGCGCGCCCCCAAGGCCGCGACGGATAATTTCTACAAGCTCAGCATTGCCTCGAACTACATCCGCAAGGACCGTATCGACAAGAATGTTGTCTGGCAGACAGCGACGGAGTATGGTGATCTCGATATCACGATCAACCTGTCGAAACCTGAGAAAGATCCGCGTGATATTGCCAAGGCCAAGCTCGTCAAATCCGGTTCATATCCGAAGTGCCTGCTGTGCCGCGAGAATGAGGGCTATGCGGGTCATGCCGGTCATCCGGCACGGCAGACGCATCGCCTGATCCCGCTGCGGCTGGCAGGGCACCGCTGGTTCCTGCAATACTCGCCCTATACCTATTACAATGAGCATTGCATCGTGCTGAACCGCAAGCATATCCCGATGAAGGTGTCGCGCAAGAGCTTTGAGAACCTGCTGGATTTCGTCACGATCTTCCCGCATTATTTCCTCGGCTCGAATGCTGACCTGCCAATCGTCGGCGGATCTATCCTGTCCCATGATCACTATCAAGGGGGCCGCTATACCTTTGCGATGGCCAAGGCACCCATCGAGAAGAGCTATGTGTTCAAGGAGTATCCAGGCATTCAAGTGGGCCGCGTCAAGTGGCCGATGTCGACGCTGCGGCTGACGGGCGAGGACCGTGAGGCTCTGGCCGGATTGGCTGAGAAGATCCTTGTGGCTTGGCGCGCCTACAGCGATGCGAGTGTTGGCATCCTGGCTGAGAGTGATGGTGAGCCCCACAATACGATCACGCCGATCGCGCGCCGCCGTGGCAGCCTGTATGAGCTTGACCTCGTGCTGCGCAACAATCGCACGAGCGCGGAGCATCCGCTGGGGATTTTCCATCCCCATGCGGAAGTGCATCATATCAAGAAGGAAAACATCGGCCTCATCGAGGTCATGGGACTGGCGGTATTGCCAGCCCGCCTGAAGGAAGAGATGCGCCGCGTGGGAGAAGAGCTCGTCAAAGGAACGCCGGACATCGCGGGGATTGAAGCCATTGCCAAGCACAGCGAGTGGTATAAGATGCTGGCGGCTAAATATCCGCAGGTCACGGCCGGACAGGTTGAGAGCATCCTCCAGGAGGAGATCGGCCAGGTGTTCAAGACGGTGTTGATGCATGCGGGTGTCTACAAGCGCGATGATGAAGGCATGGCCGCTTTTGACCGCTTTGTAGCCAGCCTGGATTGAGCAGGGCAGCTGTTTCGGCAAAGTAACAGAGAAAGCAGGGAGTCATCCATGGAAGATAGGAAAAATGCGACGATCGTTGACGTGGCTAAGATGGCCGGGGTGTCGGTGGCTACCGTTTCGCGCGTAGTCAATGGCAACTATCCCGTCAAGGTGGAGACGCGCGAGCGCGTGCAGACGGCCATTGAGACGCTGCACTATGTTCCCAATGTGCAGGCGCGTGAACTCAATACGCGCCGGTCATCGACCATTGGCGTCGTCGTCCCCGGTTTATACAATATGTTCTTTGCCGAAGTCATCGATGGCATCGAGGAGACCGTCCGCAAGGATGGCCTTTCCTTGTTGCTGAACTGTGCAAAGAACGATCCCCAGCAGGAGATGAACTGCATCAATGCACTTGTTTCCCGCAACGTTTCGGGCATCATCGTCATCAGCCCGAATACGGCCGACATCAAGGAAAGCTTTTACGCAGATCTCGTCAAACGGATTCCCTTGGTATTCATCAATGGTTATCATCGCATCCCGAATGTATCCTATGTGGGTAACGATGAGAAGCTCGGCTCACGGCAGGCGCTTGAATATCTGGAGGGACTGGGCCATCAGCGCATCCTGTTCGTGCGTGGTGCGAACTCGGACTCGTACGCCATCAAGGAGGAGTCGTATCGCCAGCATATGGCAGAGAACAAACGGCTCGAAGAGCAGCTGATCGTGAATATCGGCGAAGGCAACGGTGTGGAGACTGTCGACTCGACGATGGCGCGTCTGCTGGAACTCATCCCACAGGCAAAGCCTACGGCAATCTTCTGCTGCAATGACCTCATGGCGGTTGGTGCGCTGAATGCCTGCAAGCGTCTGGGGCTCAAGGTACCGGAAGATATATCGGTCATGGGCTATGATAATATCTCGCTGTCGCGGCTCATCGAGCCGAAGCTGACAACCATGGATCAGAATATGTTTCAGCTGGGCAGCAATGCAGCGGCATTACTGACGGAAAAGATCAAGGGCGGCAAGAGCAAGCGCATCACCCTCGACAATGTGCTTATCACGCGCGATTCTACGGGGCCTGTCCGCTAGGAGCTGCTATGCCTGCGGTAGGGGGGATTTCCTGTACAATACGTTGCTTTTGTAGTATGCTAGAGAAGAAAGAGGCGCAAGCTGCAACGAGGTGGAGGGAGAGGCATGAAGATTCTGCTGGCAGAGGATGACCGGCTTAGCCGTGATTTCCTTGAAGGATTCATGAAGGTCTATGGCGATTGTGATTCAGCGGCTGATGGCATGGAAGCGATCGACAATGTCCTTGAGTCCATGAAAATGCATGAACCGTACGGCTTGCTCTGCCTGGATCTCATGCTGCCGAAGGTCGATGGGCTCAAGGTGCTTGAAATTGTCCGCAGGCTGGAGGAGCAGTATCATGTTCCTGCTGCTGAGCGGATGAGGGTCATCATCATGACGGCCATCGCTGATGTGAATGTAATCGATCAGGCGTTCAAGCTCGGCTGCGACGCCTATGCATCCAAACCCATCGATACGGAAAAGATACAGAAGGTCATGGCCGATCTAGGCCTGGCGCAATAACGATAAAAACACCGCCCCTGGCAGGAGATAGGTCCTGTCAGGGGCGGTGTTCTGTTTCAGCGCTGGAGTTTCTGTTTCAGATTGGCAACTGCACCGAGCAAGTTGGCATCGTTGCCGTGCTGGCAGGCGATGATGGTCGGGCGGATGCGGGCGACGCGGGCATTGTGGATGATGCGGTCGATATGCTGCTCAATGCCGGGAATCAGATCGGCACGGGCGCTTATGGCACCGCCGATCAGGAAGGCCTCGGGATCGAAGATGTACTGGATATCGTAGATGGCCCGGGCCAGATGCGCATACATATCGTCGATATAGCGGCGGGCCTCGTTGTCGCCTTCTTCAGCCATCTGGAAGATGATGCGGCCGTCCAGTTCGTCGCTGGGGATATTGCGAGCCTTGGCAATCTGACGGACAAGCGCGCCGGAGCAGCCGCTCTCACTGAGGATATCTTGGCGCTCGTTTACATAGATGTAGCCGAATTCGCCGCCATGCAGGTGGGCACCATGGATGATTTCCTTGTTATGGACGAGGGCTCCGCCGACGCCGGTACCGAGTACGAAGAAGGCGACGTCCTGATAGTCGCGGCCTGCGCCGGTCCAAACCTCGCCGAGAGCGGCGCAGTTGGCATCATTCTCCATGGCGATGGGCAATTTGAGCATAGCGGCCAGGGCGTCGCGGATTGGGAAATCGTGGATATAGGGCAGAGCACTGCTGCCGCCGATGATGCCATCCTTATCGTCGACAGCCCCGGGCAGGCTGAAGCCGGCACCGCTCAGTGTGTATTGGCCCGCCATGGTGTCTTTGACGGATTGCAGTTTGTCGTAGAACTCCGGCAGAGTTTTGGGGGTTGGGGTTGAACCTTTTTGCTGGAAGTTGCCAGTTTCGTCAATCACGGCATACTTTATGCTGCTGCCGCCTACATCAAATCCGAGATAATACATGTCAGCCACTCCTTGTATATTTAGTCAGTCTTAGCCTAGCACGAACTGCAGCTGTATTCAATGCTGGTGGTATGGATTGGTCGGCTGCTTCAGATTTCGGCGGGGCAGGTTGTAACAGTGGCGGGCTACGGCAAAAGAACGGCAGCAAAGACAGGTGATACATATTGTAATTTCCTGAGTGGAAGTTTATAATCGGATTAGATATTTCCGCATTAGGAGATATTTACCGGAATTTTTTTGTTTTGAGATTGTTTGGGAGGAATTTATGTATCAGGGAAGGAAAATCGTACAGAAAAAGATGAAGAAGTTAGCTGTGGCACTGCTGGCAGCGGGACTTTTGGTGCCTATGCCAGTCGGCATGCCGACTGCGCAGGCATTTGGCTGGGGGGATGTGCTGGGCGGAGTCATCAACGCGGCAGTGCAATCGGATGTCTTGCGTTCGCAGTTCCTTTATGCTGGCGACAACCCGACTGTCCAGAATGCCCGTCGGGAGCTGGCCATGCGCCAGAATAAGGCGCAACGGTCGGTCGATGCGCAGGCAGTGGCAATGACGGATGCCATCATGAAGCAGATGGTAGAGAACGGGGATTATGTTCTGCGCAACAACTCGCTGCCATTCCGTTGGCAGGTTGTGGCCAATGATGAATTCAATGCCAGCTGTGATTTTGCGGACTTCATCACCGTCTACGATGGTTTTGTCCAGAAATGCGGCTATAACCGGGATATGATCGCAGCAGTCCTGGGCCATGAGATGACCCATGGATTTAACCAGCATATTGCCAACAGCGCGGCCAAGAGCACTTGGGCGAACGCTATGTCGGGCATGGCCAACAGTGCGCTGAATGCCTCTAATTTCGGTGTCGGTGCAAGCCTGGCGAATCTGTCGGATGCCACCATCCGCTTCCTGTCCGTCAAGAATATCAATGTGCCAGATGAGCGTGATGCTGACCGCAACGGCTTTTTCGTTATGGCCTCGGCAGGCTTCAACCCCGGAGGTCCGGCGGCTGCCATGGCACGCATGAGCTATTACACGGAGCATCGTGACCAGGTCGTCGATTTCTTCAATCCGAGTGATCATCCGGATACGCGCAGACGATTGAAGGATATGGCTGCACTGCTGCATAATTACGGCATTGGCCATACTGAGGTCAAGAATGTCAACGATATCTACTTCGATAAGGAATTGCTGCTGACGGCAGAGCCGGACGGTATGCAGGATGCTGAGGAGATGGCATACTTGATTTCCGGCGGCATCGCCAAGGGCTTCCATGACAATCGTTTCTTTACGTCCTGGAATTTCAAGACCCTGCCAGATGGCACGGTTGATTTCCTTACGAATGATCCCGCCTATAAGCCACTGAAAAATGCGCTGAAGATGGAAAAGGGCTTGGGGCAGCGTTTCCAGACTTTGGTTGAGCGCGCTTATGAGAATGATGCGAAGAACAACGCGCGTGCGGAATACCTCAAGGAAGAGATGGAGCGCAAGCAGAACAACCGCGACTTGCGCCAGAAGCAGGCTGCCCGAAAGGATGATTCTGAGGACAAGGCGATAAACGGCAGAACGTATCTGAAGATGGGCCTTACGGACCTGGCAGAGCAGGAATTCAAACGCTCGGCTAAGCTGGATGCGGACAATCCGTCGGCCAAGAGTGGTATGGCAACCGTCATGGGCAAGCAGGGCAAATTCGATGCCGCGCTGCAGCTGGCCAATGAGGCTATCGCCATGAACCCGAAACTGGGCACGAGCTATGTGGCGCGCGCTATCATCTATAAGGACATGGGCAACATGGACAACGCTTTGAGTGATTGCAACATGGCGCTGCAGGCATCGTCTGCCAATACGTATGCTTATAAACTCGCAGGAGATATTTTCCGGGCACAGGGGGCCGAGGATAGTGCGCTGATGGAATACAGCGCTTATCACGAAGCCAGACCAGGGGCAAAGGATATCCCGGCTGAGTATGCAGCACGTCTGCAGTAAGGCGGCATCATATGAGAAGAGTTCTTTGCAGTGTCCTGGCCGTCACGATGCTCATGGCACCATTGGCTGGTGTGGCAGAGCTGCCGGTAGCCCAGGCGAATCAGAAAGTATTCCGCAAGGTGACGCCGGAAGACAATAAACGTGCGGCACAATTCTTGGAGCAGGCCAATCAGCTGCGGGCGGCCGGCGACTATGAGCAGGCCATCACGCTCTACACCAAGGCTATCCACATCAATGAGCGGTTGGGCGGCTACGCGGGGCGGGCATATTGCCGGTTCCTGCTGGGGGATTATGAGCAGGCGGAGCGTGATGCCAATACATCCATCTACAACCGCAGCGCCAGCGATCTGCTGCTGCCTGGCATGATGGGCATGGCTGAGTATGTGCGCGGCGTCTGCCGCTACCGCCGTGGCCAGTTTGCGGAGGCAGAGGCGGACCTGCGGGCGGCATCCTCGAGCCGTTATGGCACGGACGAGGTCAAGCAGATGTATCATGACTGCCGCCAGAAAGCAGCAGTGGCCAAGGAAAAGGCGGCCGTGGCTAAGGTGCAGGAACAGTTCGCTGATGCGGACAATACGATCCGTGAGGCCTTGCAGACTGGCAAGATCAAGGCTTATGACCTGTCGCGCGGCGATTCGTGGTGGCGTTCGGATAGGGATCGCCAGGATTTTGAAAACACGATGCAGCGCAATGCGCCGGTGGAGGCAGCTTCGGTCTTGCAGGACTTCACAAAGTATCTGTGGGTCAAGGGCTCCCTTGATGGTGACTACGTGGATATCGTAGCGTTTGTTCCCCGGCATACAGCCATAACTGGCGGGGATGGCACGATATATCGTGATAAGGTCATCCTGGTGCAGGTCTCGTCGGTGCCGCGGAATATCAAGCTGGTATCCGAGCTGCCGCCAAGTGCGACGCTGTATGATACGCATATGGTGGAGCGGGGCGGTCTGGCGCAGATTGTCCATACGGGTGACAGCGATGGCTATACCTGGGAGTCGCTGGCTCAAGAAGAAGTCCGCAAGCAGCAGGAAGCTTCGTATGGTATGACGGTAAGAATGGGGATTCCTGATGATTATACGATCGTGCCGACTTCCAATCCTTGGGTGTATAAGCTGGCGCATGCCGATGGCGAGCGGGTGTACTGGCTGTCGCGTATTGATGTGGCACTGCCAGCCCTGCCATGAATGAAAACGCAGATAAGGCATAAAAAAGAAGCTCTGAAGCAGCATGTATTGCGCATGCTCTTCAAAGCTTCTTTTTCTTATAGCAGGATGCTTATTTCTGTTTGAGGCAGGCCTCCATGATGAACTGGTTGGCCAGGATGTTCATGTCGGCTGAATTGATGGCGGCTGCTGCGGCAAAGTCAGTCCAAGCTGTCGCATATTTCTTCTGCTGGATATGGGCGACGCCAATGAGATTGCGGGCAAAGGCCGAGTGGTCTTCGAGCATCAGCAGCTGCATCATATCTGCAATCGCGCCGTCATAGTCTTTTTTCTCGAAGCGCAGATGTCCGCGGTTGTACCAGGCCTGTGTGAGCTTGGGGGAGATTTTCAGCAGGGTGTCATAATCTTTTTGCGCCGTTTTTGTATCGCCAAGCTTGGTGGCTGCCAAGGCGTGGTTGTAATAGCCGTCGCCCGCGTTGGGGGCGAAACGGAGCGCTTGGGAAAAATCTGCCAGTGCTGCCTGATAGTCATGGCGATTGTAGAGGACGATGCCGCGATAGGTGTAGGCGGATGCTTCGTCTGGTGCCTTCTTGATCTTGTTGTTGGCCGCATGGAGTGACGCCTCGGATGCATCGGGGGCCTGAGCCTGCTGCCAGAGACGCAGGATATCCTGCCCATACGTCTTGCCGGGAACAGCCCAGGTGCCGTTGAGTCCTGTCCATTTTGTCACTTTGCCGCAGAGGTCGGGACGGTTGCGCACAACATGCCAGTAGCGCGGATCGACAATCGGCAGGCTCGGCTGCGCGGCGCGGGTGTAGGCCAGCAGGTGCTGGATGTGGGCGCGCACGCCCAGCTGCGGTGTGGCAAAGCTGTGTCCCGGTTCGTGGTAGTTGCCGAGGGCACCAAGACCGCAAAAGTTGTTCTGGTTCGGTGCGACATCGCCACCATAGTTGAAGAAGCCTGTTTCCTTGAGTGCCTGGCAGAGGGCGACGTCGGGACGTATGCCCTCGCGGCCGGCTTCTTGGTAGTAGAAGTTCACAATGTCTTCTACGGTGCAGTTGAGTTTCGGGTGTGCATTGTGCTTCTTGATGAAGGCGATCATCTGCTCCTGTGTGGCTTCGGCTGGCCCGAGGATGGTGATGGTGGATGGATTGATGTCGGCATTCATAAGCGGGACATCATAGAGGGGCTTGGTTTTCCAGTGTACCTCACGGATGGCTTTTGGATTGATTTCGCCGGGCATCTGCGCGGCGAAGTCAGGACGGTTGGCCAAGGTCCGGTTGCTGACCGGTGTCTGGGCGGCAACTGCCGCTGGCGAGGCCGCTTGGGCGGGCATGGGCTGGGAAGACAGGACAGCTGCCATACCGCAAAGGGCAAGCAGGGGGCGGAAAGAACGTGCAGCATACATGATGAAAACCTCCAAGCAAGTAAAAAAGCTACATGGAAACCATGTAGCTTGATATTCATCTGGAGCGGGTAATGGGAATCGAACCCACCTCTCTAGCTTGGGAAGCTGGCATTCTACCGATGAACTATACCCGCATCGACTCATTTATTTTATCATTATTGTTATCTTTTTGCAAGGTTTTATCGGTGCAGATAATGATTTTTCTTGCGGAACGGGCAGATTTCTTTTATAATATAAGTGGAAAAGCCTGCGTAGAATCGTGGGCTTTCGCTATAAGGTTTTGGGAAAAGAAGAGAAAGGAGGATGCTTATGAGCATCAATGGCATCATGAGTGGTGTCAATCACTCGTTGAACACGCTGAATAAGGTCCAGTCGGCCCAGAGCAGCAGTGTTCAGAAGATCGCTACTGGTTCCAAGTATCCTAGTGCCTCGTATGGCCCGTCTGACTATGCGATCATCCAGCGCACGTATTCCAATATCGGCGCGGTGGCGCAGTCGAACAGCAATACGCAGACGGCGAACTCCATGCTGTCGACGGCAGCCGGTGCTGTCAACGAAACAGTCAACAGCCTGTCCTCGCTGCGCTCCACCCTGCTTGAGGCGGCCAATGGCACGAATGGCAACACGGATCTGGCAGCTTTGCAGAAGTCGGTTGAGCAGACCATTTCGTCCATCGATGATAATGCGTCGGTGACGTATAATGGCAAGAAGCTGCTCGATGGCAGCCAGTCGATAACGGTGGCTGGGGCTGACGGGTACAATACGGTCAGCCTGGGCAACATGACGTCGCAGGGCCTTGGGCTCACGGACAGTGAGGGCAAGAGCACGATCGACCTGACGGATGCGTCATCGATCAGCGCAGCTCTCGACAAGGTAGACAGCGCTTTGAATGCGGCTACCGATCAGGCAACGAATATCGGTGCCGCGCAGCAGGGGCTCACGTACCAGTCGTCGAACTACACGACGCAGGAAGAGAACCTCGTGGCTACGGCAGAGACGATGGACTCGGCAGATATTGCCAAGGAGTCGGTGAATCTCGCCAGCTCGAATACCCAGGAGCAGGCAGCACTCTGGGCTATCAAGCAGGGCATGCAGAGCCTCAGCCAGCAGTCTGCTGGTGCGCTCGGCGGCCTCAACAATCACAGTCGCGGGGCAGCCGTTGGCATGCTGATGTAATTTTGTGTATAGAAAAGCCTTCCTTATCTGCAAGGAAGGCTTTTGTTATGCCAGCAATCCGGCGATGTCCTGCATGATCTTCACATGTGGATACTTGGCAAAGGTTTCGCAGGATGTGGTGCCAGTGGTCACGGCGGCAAAATCCACGCCGGCATTCTGGGCAGCACCAGCGTCCACATAGCTGTCGCCGGTGTAGAGTACGTCAGCTGGTGGTACGTCGAACCAGGCCAGTGCTTTTCTGATCCCTTCGGGGTCAGGCTTATGGGCGCTGACATCGTCGCTGCCGATGATGTGATCGATGAGCTCCGGCACATTGTCGCGGTCGAATTTTTCCTGGATGCGTGAGCGCGTCTTGCTCGAGATGATGCCGATGCGGGCACCGCGGGCGCGCAGGGCCTGAAGCGTGCTGACCGTATGGGGGAAGAAATGGGTGCCCTCCGTCATATAGCGGTCGGCCTCGTGCTTGTAGACAGCGAGGAATTCGCGGGCCTGGCGGTCATCGTCAGAATCGATGACGCGTTTTATGGCGTCGAGCATCGGCAGGCCAATCGTGCAGCGGATGGTATCATCGTCGCGCTGCGGCCAGCCAGTCTTGTCGAGCGTGATGTGGAAGCATTTGAGGATGGCAGATTCCGAGTTGACCAGCGTATAGTCAAAGTCAAACAGATAGAGACGGTAGTTTTTCATAGCAAAAAATCCTTTCCGTGGTCGATTCCATCTTATGATAGCATAGAATCCTATTGAAGAAAATGGCGGGATAACGTAGAATAAGAAGATAGAAGAAAACGTACAGAAAGTGCAGGGGTTACAGATGAAGTATGTTGTCGTCGACTTGGAGATGAATCCGGTAAGCCGGGAGTTCCGCGAGGTGCGCCGCAAGATCAATGAGGAGGTCATTGAGTTCGGTGCAGTGCGGCTCAACGAGAAGTTCGAGCAGGAGGCGGAGTTCCAGTGCTATGTGGCACCCGCTTATGGTCCCATCAAGAAGCATATCACGAATCTGACGGGTATCACTCAGGCCATGGTCGAGGGCAAGGACAGCTACGAAATCTGCTTCCAGAATTTCGTCGACTGGATTGGCGAGGAGGAAACGCGCATCTATTCCTGGAGCATGTCGGATATCAAGCAGCTCAAGAAGGAATGCCGCTTCAAGATGCCGGATTTTGATGTGCAGTGGCTCGACAGCCGCTGGGTTGACCTGCAGCAGGAGTTTGACGACCGTCTGGGCCTGCACAACAGCCTGGCGCTCAAGCATGCGCTCGGGGCGATGGATCATAAATTCGAGGGCGAGCAGCATACGGCGCTGGCCGATGCCATCAATACGAGCGCGATCCTCGTGCTCATGCAGGACGATGAGAAATTCAAGGCAACTATGCAGCCTGTGCTTGATATCTTGCAGCCCAAGGAAGATCTTGCGAGTTCAATCGGCGATCTCTGTCCGGATCTGCTGAAGCTGAAAGACAGTCTTTGAGACATATGTTTTTACTGTGCGCATAAAACATGTAACGTTTTAAATATTGCTTGCGATTATGATGGCTGTGTGTTATCATAATACCATTCAAGGCCCTGTCCTTCGGAGGACGGGGCCTTTTTGCAAGGCAGGATGGGAGGATGTTGGCTATGAGCGAGACGATGGGGGTGCTGGGGCCCAAGGGGACGCATAGCGAGGCCGCGGCAAGCTATCTGAATGAGCAGCTGCCGCAGCGTTGCGAGCTGGTGACGGTTCCTGATCTTTTTGCGTGTCTGCAGGATGTCGAGGAGGGTAGGCTGGATACGGCACTGGTTCCTGTGGAGAATTCCCTGGAAGGGGCAATCAATATCACGCTGGACACGCTGGCGCGCAGTGAATCCTTGGAGGTCATGCGTGAGCTTATCTGGCCGGTGCACAACCAGCTGATGGCTAAATGCGATGGCGCTGCAATCAAGCGCATCTTCTCGCATCCGCAGCCGATATCGCAGTGCCGTGCCTATTTGCAGCAGCACTATCCCCAGGCGGAGATCGTGAAGGTTGCCAGCACGGCGCGCGCAGCAGAGCTCGTGGCGGCAGAACCTGCGTCCTCGGGCTGGGCGGCCATTTGTACGAAGCGGGCTGGTGAGCTTACGGGGCTTTCGACGGTTGCGGCCGAGATCCAGGACAATATGGCGAATTGCACGCGTTTCTTCCAGGTGCGGCGCCGTGGAACTGGTGCGGAATGCCTGCCGAAGGAAAAGGTGCTGATCATCTGCCAGATTGATGGACAGAAAGCCGGTGCGCTTTACGATGTCCTGAAGGAATTTGCCCAGCGTGGCATCAATATGACGCGCATCGAGTCGCGGCCTGCGCGCACAGAGCTTGGGGCGTATATTTTCTTTTTTGACCTTGAGTACACGGCTGCTGTGGATGTTTTGCAGGAATCCATCGCGGCTGTGGCGAAGAAAAGCATTTGGCTCAAGAATCTTGGGACATTCCCCGTCTTGACTGTGGAATGAACCGTGTATATAAACGTTAAAGGAAAAGAGGCAGAATCTATGGTTATTATCATGAACCCAGATGCAACGGCAGCTGAAATCAAGAGTGTCATCGAGGTGATCACGGCCGCAGGGCTGGAAGCCAAAGTCATGGAGGGCAGCCAGCAGAAGATTGTCGGCGTCATTGGCGACAAGACGAAGGTGGCCGATGTGGCCATCGATGTCATGCCGGGCGTGGAGAAGAGCGTAGCTATCTCCAAGAGCTTCAAGCTGGCCAGCCGTGAATTCCATCCGCAGAACAGCGTTGTCGATGTCGCCGGCATCAAGATCGGCGATGGTACGCCGGTGGTCATGGCGGGCCCCTGTGCAGTCGAGTCCAAGGAACAGCTGTTTGAGGCGGCTGATATCGTCAAGGCGGCCGGTGCTCAGTTCCTGCGCGGCGGTGCTTATAAGCCGCGTACCTCACCGTACTCTTTCCAGGGCCTGGAAGAAGAAGGGCTCAAATATCTGGCCGAGGCGCGTGAGCGTACGGGTTTGCGTGTCGTTACGGAGGTCACGACGGTAGAGGCGATCGAAAGCGTCGTGAAGTATGCGGATATGCTTCAGGTCGGCGCACGCAATATGCAGAACTTCGGGCTCTTGAAGGAAGTCGGCAAATGCGGCAAGCCGGTCCTTTTGAAACGCGGCCTGGCGGCAACTATCGATGAGTGGCTCAATGCGGCTGAGTACATCATGAATGCCGGCAATCCGAATGTCGTTCTCTGTGAACGCGGCATCCGCACTTATGAGACGTATACGCGCAATACCCTCGACCTCAGTGCTGTGGCAGCGGTCAAGCACCTTTCGCATCTGCCGATCATCGTCGATCCGAGCCACGGCACGGGCAAATGGCGCATGGTGAAGCCGATGGCGTTTGCAGCTATCGCTGCCGGCGCTGATGGCCTCATGATGGAGGTGCATCCGAATCCGGCCAAGGCGCTTTCGGATGGCCCGCAGTCACTGACACCGGAGAACTATCAGGAAGTCATGGCGGGCATCTACAAGCTATCGCAGTTTATGAAACAGGAAAATATCACGTCGATGGATATCTGATGCTATCGGCGTACAAGAAAAGCCTTCCCGCGGGAAGGCTTTTTGCATGTTTTTATTTGTTGAGTTTTTCGATGTTGGGCTTGGCGCCGCTTTCGATGCAGTCCCTAGTGATGATGACTTTGCGCGGCTCCTCGGATTTCGGGATGTCGAACATGATGTCGAGCATGACATCCTCGATGATGCCTTTGAGGGAGCGGGCACCAGTCTTGCGTTCGATGGCTTTCTTGGCGACAGCACGCAGGGCATCTTCCTCGAATTCGAGCTGGACGTTGTCCATCGCCAGCAGTTTCTCATACTGCTTGACGGGAGCGTTTTTGGGCTCGGTCAGGATGCGCAGCAGCGCGTCTTCGTCGAGGGTTTCGAGGGTGCAGATGACCGGCAGGCGGCCGATGATTTCCGGGATGATGCCGTACTGCATGAGGTCTTCCGGACGGACCTTATGGATGAGCTCATCGAATTTCGGCTTGTCGTCCTTGCCCTGCACCTCGGCACCGAAGCCGATCGAGGAGGATTTGGACAGGCGCTTGCCGATGACTTCATCGATGCCGACAAAGGCACCGCCGACGATGAACAGGATGTTCTTGGTGTCGACTTTGATGGTCGGCGCCTCGGGATGCTTGCGCTGGCCGCGGGAAGTGAACTCGACGACGTTACCTTCGAGCATCTTCAAGAGCGCCTGCTGGACGCCTTCGTGGCCAGGGTCGGCTGTGATGGAGTTGTTGGCGCCGGATTTACGGGCAATCTTATCGAACTCGTCGAGGTAGATGATACCGTGTTCGGCCTTCTCGATGTCCTTGTCGGCGGCATAGTAGAGGTTGCGCACGGCGACTTCTACATCGGCACCGACAAAGCCGGCCTCGGTGAGGCTCGAAGCGTCCGTTACGGCAAACGGGATGTCGAGGAGCTTGGACAGATGCGAGAGCAGTGCCGTCTTGCCGCAGCCGGAGGGGCCGAGCATGATAACGTTGGATTTCTCGATTTCGGTGCCATCGTCGTTCTGATAGCCGTACTTCATGCGTTTATAATGGTTGTAGACCGCGACGGAGAGGATCTTCTTGGCGCGGTCCTGGTTGATGATGTATTCGTCAAGATACTGCTTGATGATATGTGGCTTGTTCTTGGCCAGGATATCGTCGAGCTGGCCGGCGAATTCCTTATGCTCTTCCTGCTGGGTGGCGGCGTCGTGCTCGTCGAGGAAGTGATTGATTTCGCGCACACAGTTCTTGCAGATGGCAAAGCCGGTATTCGGGTCATAGATCGGCATATCGTATTGATCATGGACTTTGATCGTGCGCTTGCAGAAGCTGCACTGATGCGTGATTGGCTGCTTAGACATATGAAACGTCCTTTCTGACACGTATTTTGCGTATGTTAGTAATCTTATTATCTTATATAAGTACGGTTTTTTCAAGAGGGTTCTGCCTACTTGCATTTTCCGCTCAATGTGAGAAAATAGGATTGATGGATTCCCCGCTGTTGAGGAGGAGAAATTATGTCAGTAAAACTTTTTGTAACGGATCTGGACGGTACGCTGCTGCCGGGCGGACAGCAGGTATCGGCCGCGAATATAGAGGCAGCACAGGCGGCTGTCAAGGCTGGCGTCACGGTGACGATCGCGACGGGACGCATGTACAAGGCGGCCCTGCCGGTAGCGAAGGCACTGGGCGTCGATGTGCCGATCATCACGTATAACGGTGCGCTCATAAAGACTGTGGGTGGTGAGGTGCTGTACAGCAGCTTCCTGGATCCCGAGCTTGTCTGCCGCGTGGTGGATTTCTGCCGTGACAGGGGCTGGTACTTGCAGACGTACAGCAAGGATGAGCTCTATTATGCAGAATACGATGAGAATGCCAAGGCTTATGAGGCTTCGCAGAAGATACAGGGCCATGCTGTGGGCTGGGATGGCCTCAAACAGCACACGGATGAGGTGTGCAAGGTGCTGTCGGTGTCAAGCTGTGCAGCGGAGACCGATGCCCGTATCGCGGAGCTGCGGGCGGCGTTTGGCGATGTGATCGCACCTGTGCGCTCCAATGCCAACTATGCGGAAATCATCAATGCTGGTGTGAGCAAGGCGGCCGGCATCCGCAATCTGGCCAGCCGGCTCGCTATCGCGATAGAGGATACGATGGCTATCGGCGATGCAGACAACGACCTGCCGATGCTCAAGGCCGCCGGAAAGGCGATCGCTATGGGCAATGCAGTGCCAGCGGTCAAGGCGGTCTGTGATTATGAGACGACGGACTGCGAGGCGGACGGTTTTGCGGCGGCGATCTATCGCTATGTCATCCCGCAGGACTGACAGGTAGAATATAACGATATTTTTTTATAGAAGGTGAAATCATGGAGAATGAAATGGAGGCTGAACTCGTGCAGCCGAAAAAGGATGACTTCCGTTTTGTCATTGTCACGGGCATGTCGGGCGGCGGCAAGACACAGGCCTGTCGCTATATGGAGGATCTGGGCTATTTCGTCATCGACAATCTGCCGCCGGTCTTCATCCCGAAATTTGTCGAACTCTGCAAGCATGCAGGCGGCCATGTCGGCAAAGTGGTGCTTGTTGTCGATACGCGCAGCCGCGAGTTCTTCGATACGTTCATCCACACTCTTGACGATATGGATCGCGACGATGTGTCGTATGAGATGCTGTTCATGGATGCGTCCGATCCAGTCATCATCCGCCGGTACAAGGAGACGCGGCGCCGTCATCCAATGGCCCCTTCCTCGCGTATTTCGGAGGGGATCGCCAAGGAACGCGAACGCCTGGCACCGGCCAGGGCCAAAGCTACCTATATCATCGATACCTCAGAACTCAAGAAGGTGGAGCTTCGCGACAAGATCCATCGTCTGTTCGGCAACACCGAAGGTGAGCAGATGAATATCAATGTCTTGTCGTTCGGGTTCAAGTTTGGCATGCCGCTGGATGCCGACATGGTGCTCGACGTGCGTTTCCTGCCGAATCCATTCTATATCGAGACGATGCGGCATAAGAGCGGGGCGGTGCCAGAGGTGGCAGAGTATATAGCCAAATGGCCTGTTACGCAGGAATTCATCGAGCGTCTTGACGGCATGATCGATTTCCTCGTGCCGCAGTATGTCAAGGAGGGCAAGAGCCAGCTGGTCATTGCCGTGGGCTGCACGGGCGGCATGCACCGCAGCGTGTTCATCGCCAAGCATATCTATGAACGCTTGAGTGCTAAGAAGTACCCAGTGAAACTCGAGCATCGCGACCTCATGAAGAATGATGTTCATGAACATGTGCGTGAGGAGTGTTAAGGGAAGATGCATTTATTGAAATGGCTCTATCCGGGCATGAAGTTCAAGCGCTGGCTGCTGCTGTTCTCGGCAGGTGTCATGCTGGTGAGCTTGGGCTTGGCGCTGATTTTCAACTATAAATACCTCGACTACATCGAAGAAGCGATTTTCCGCGCGGTCTATCTCTGGAAGGGCAGCTACAATTACACGTTTTCTACACTTATCGGCATAACCGTGGTGATACTGGGGGCAGCACTGATGCTGGTAGCGACGAAGTTTGTCATCCGCTCGGTCATCACGGTGCTGCTGCCGGACAATTCGGAGCGTCTCGTGGATATCATCTATGAGAAACGCCGTCTGGGCAAGGGACCGACTGTGACGGTGGTCGGCGGTGGTCATGGCCTGTCGGTCTTGCTGCGCGGCATCAAGTCCGCGACCAGCAACGTCACGGCGGTGGTGACCGTAGCCGATGATGGCGGCTCGTCGGGCCGCCTGCGTGAGGAGCTGGGCATCATTCCGCCGGGGGACCTGCGCAACTGCCTGGTGGCGCTGGCTGATACCGAGCCCTTGATGGAGAAGTTGTTCCAGTACCGCTTCCGCGGCAAGAGCGAGCTGGCTGGACATAGCTTTGGCAACCTGTTCATCGCGGCGATGAATGAGGTGACTGGCGATGTCGAGAAGGCCTTGCAGGAATCCTCGAAGGTTTTAGCTGTCAAGGGGCAGGTTCTGCCTGCTTCGAAGGAGCATGTACGGCTTGACGCTATCATGGAGGATGGCACGGTGGTCGAGGGCGAGTCACATATCCCCGAGGTGCAGAAGCGCATCCATCGCGTGCGCTTGTTCCCAGAGAATCCGCAGCCGGTGCAGTCTGCACTGGCTGCCCTGACTGCGGCCGATGCAATCATCCTTGGCCCAGGCAGTCTCTATACGAGCATCATGCCGAACCTCTTGGTCAGTGGTGTGGCTGAGGCCTTGCGCAAGAGCAAGGCGGTGAAGATCTATATCTGCAACGTGATGACCCAGCCGGGAGAGACGGATGGCTATACGGCTTCGATGCACGCCAAGGCCATCATCGATCATGGCGGCAAGGGGGTCATCGACTACATGCTGGTCAACAGTCATCCGATCTCGTCGGAGATGCAGGCATATTATGCCGAAAAAGGGGCCTATCCCGTCGAGGTCGATGAGGAGGCCATCAATGCGCTGGGCATCGGTTTTGTCAAGGCAGATATCATCAATGAATCAGACGTTATCCGCCATGATCCGGACAAGCTCTGCCGCAGCGTCATGAAGATGGTTTACCGCCTGCAGCCTAGCGCTATGAAGGGCTTTGAGTAGAGAACAGGCGGAGGAGTGAGACGCTATGCCGTCATTTGCGACGGAAGTAAAGAATGAATTGGCACGACTGAGCTATGACCGCAGCTGCTGCCGCACGGCGGAGCTGGCGGCGCTCTTGCGCATGGGGGCGACGATAACCTTTGGCCTGCGCCGCACCTTTGGCCTGAATTTCACGACCAAGAATGCGGCCGTAGCGCGCAAGACGCTGCAGCTGCTGAAGAGCGAGGGCGGCGGCATACGCACGGAGATCACTGTGCGCCGTGCACGCCAATTGAACAAGAACAACAATTATACGGTGCGTGTGGTGCCGTCGCCAGATGTTGCCGGCTTGCTGGAGACTTTGGGCTTCCTGCATGATGACAGCCTCAATATGGATACGGACATGGCTATCCTCAAAAAGAATTGCTGCCGCGTAGCTTACTTGCGCGGCGCTTTCCAAGGCGGGGGCAGCGTGAACCGTCCGGAGGCCAGCTATCATCTGGAGCTCGTGACCGGCAGCTACAGCTTGGGGAAATTGCTCTATACGCTTCTGAAACGCATGGATTTCCCTGTGGGGTTCATCGACCGGAAGGATGACTACGTTGTGTACCTCAAGGAAGGCGATGCGGTCATGGACTTCCTGGCGATGATCCAGGCTGATGAGGCGGTAGAAGCTTTTGAGGTGGCCCGCAATGTCAAGGAGGTCCGCGAACAGGTGAACCGGCTGGTGAACTGTGAGACGGCCAACCTGCAGAAGACTGTGGATGCTGCAGGGCGGCAGCTTGAGGCTATCCGCAGGCTGCAGGCGGCCGAGGTCATTCCGCGACTGCCTAAGAAGTTGCGACAGACTGCGGAGCAGCGCCTCGCACATCCCGATGCGAGTCTGGCTGAGCTGGCGGATATGCTGGGAGTCAGCAAGTCGGGGATGAATCATCGGATGCGGAAGCTGCGCGAGCTGGCAGAGGAATTGCCAGCTGCCCAGCTGTGATGAGAGAAAGGATAATCTGTTGAAATACTTCAAACGAATACTACTGGTGGCGGGGGCGCTGCTGTTGGCTTTTGCTGGCTGGCTGGCCCTGACGCCGATGCCGGACGGAGTGCCGGTGCTCGAATATCATATGGTCAATGATGCGGATAATGGCGAAGGCTGGGCGTATAACGTGCCGCCGGAGGAGTTCCGCCAGCAGCTGGACTATTTGCAGCAGCAGGGCTATACGACGATTACCATGCTGGAATTCATGAAGGCGAAGAAGGGCAAGCTGGAGCTGCCGGACAAGCCTATCATCCTTACGTTTGATGACGGCTATGAGGATAACTATACGACGATGCTGCCGATGCTTGAGGAGCGTGGCATGAAGGCTGTGGTCTATATGGTGACCAATGATATCGGCCGGCCGAATTACCTGAGCTGGGATCAGCTGCGGGATATGCAGGACCGCGGCATTGAGATCGGCAGCCATACGGCTAACCATCAGCCGCTCACACATCTTGATCCAGAGAAGCAGGCTGAGGAGATGCGCTTATCGAAGCTCCTGATGGAGTGGAATGGCATCCGTACTGTATTCAGCTTTTCCTACCCGAATGGGGCCTATACTGATGCGATGCCGGGAATGCTGGCAGAAAATGAGTATCTGACAGCCGTGACAGGCGATGCCGGGCTCAACACCTTTGCCACGAATCCCTATCTGTTGCAGCGTGTGAATATCCCGCATCCGCGTTTTGGGCTTACGGAGTTCAAGTTGCGCCTTTGGAAAGCGGCGGTCATGACGAAGTTAGGAGTGAAGCAACATTGAAGCTGAGAGTTGTCAAGCGGATGCCAGCAAAGAAATTGCTGGCTGCATGTGTGCTGGCTGTCGCTATGACCAGCTGCCAGCTGCAGCCGGTTTCTGCATCCAGCCATGAAGTGGGGCAACAGGAAATGAACATCAAAGAGCGGATAGACACCATCCTGAATAAGGCATCAACAAGACCGGCTTCCATGGGCAGTGAGGTGTGGGGCAAGGAACCCTGCGTGATGCATGAGCTGCCGACCGAGAGCAGGGATGAGGGCGGTACACTGCTATTTTCGGACAGTCCTGAATATGTAAAACAGGATGGCGTGCTGTATCGTGACACGGTGGCAGGTGATGCACGGGTATTTTACTATCATCTGAACAATACCGATGTGCCGAAAAAGCTGGCAGTCGTGCTGCGCAATAAATACGATGGGGTGAACATCGTCAAAGTGACCCGGGGCGGCAGCGGTGCGCCGAGCAAGGATTACCTTTTTGTCGGCAAGACGGTGCAGCTGGATTATTTTGCAGCGTCGATGGATGAGACGCTGGTATTGACGCGGGACGGCCGCCGCTTATTGCAGGACTCGATGGCTGAAGTGGTATTGAAGCCGGATGAGCTTGTGGCGGGCATGTACGATTTCCAGGCTTTGCATCCTGTGGAGGTGTCGGTGCTCATGGTTGGGGAGGATGCTGATCCGCTGCAGGCGGCATATGAACTGCCAATCCTGCCCAAGGATGAGATGCGGCTGCGTGGAACCTTTACGGGGATGAACCGGCAGTTGACTGTGACGAAACGCTATGATCCGGCGAAGGATGGCGTCATGTATTTCCGGGTGGCCGATGATGAGCGCGACAAGTTCCGCGACGGCATCGATGCGACTGATGGCAGCAAGGTGAGCAATGAGGGGAATTATGGTGTCGTCTACCGTATCCATATACCTATCAAGGGGAACCAGCCTGTGCAGTACTTCCTGTCACCATTGGGCGGTGTATATGCAGGCGCGATACGAGCTGTGACTGAGACGGCGGAACAGAAACTACTGCCGGTACCAGCGAAGGCACCGTTCTTCGGTGCTGCTATATTGGAAATATCGAAAGAACTGCTGTCCCGGCTGGCTCCAGGCGATGATATACTCGTCAAGAGAACGGAGCTGTCTGACTTAGGCATCTATCCCGGTGACCAATCGGTATGGTTTTATTACTCGCCGCCAGGGGCATCGAATCTTCCTGTCAATATCATAGTGAAACCTGCGCCCTGATTGTGGCGTGTAGGGAAGAGATTGTCGAACGCCTGGCGACGGACAATCTCTTTTTTGATTTTTTTAGAAAAAGGTGTTGACATATGAGGAAAAGACGTGTATCATAATACAAGTCGCTGAGAGATACGGCAACGGAAAACAACCAGCAAGCCTTGAGTGGCAAGCGGTTGGGAGATGTTGCTTGC
>NZ_FOQK01000035.1 GCF_900113715.1 Pseudoselenomonas ruminantium
TGGTATGTAAATTTTACCATAAAAGGCGGTCCGCCGACTCTTTTGAGTCAGCGGACCGCCTTTGTTACTAGGGATGTGTTATTTCACAGCCCCTTTGCATTTACTTTTCCCGCAACGGCCGGATTTTCTCTATGAGCTCGACCACAGCCTCTTTGGCGTTGCGGTTGTATTTCAGTTTGCTGACACCCTCATGCTTTTGCTTATAGGCATCATAGTCGGTGACGAGCGAAACCTTATCGCCTTTCCTGAAAGTATCCAAGATAGCCAGTACGTCTTTTTTCCGGGCACACCATTCTTCCGTGAAATCGTTGATTTGGTTGGCGACGAAAACGCCCTTGATATTGCTTGCTTCAGCCTGTTCGAACGCCTCATCGTATCTTAAGCAACTGCTCGCCCATCCGCTGCCCATAGGTTACAAACAACTCCTTAAAGCTTTCAATGTCCTGACTCATGCCTACCGGTCCAAGATGAATTACGGGCTTTCCACAGGCAGAGCCGCCAGAGTATGTCATCATGCCCATGACCAGCATAAAGACCAGCATTTCCTGGATGGCATTTTCCGCTCCACCATGAATATACTGCTCCGTAGCATAAGCACCACCGAGCTTGCCGGCCAGCTTCAGCTTGCCAGCATTGCCCTCCAACCAGCTCTTCATCTTTGCCGTAACAGATGCCATATAAGTCGGCGAGCCAAATATCACCAAATGGGACTGCTGGATATACTCAAAATCTGCCTCATCAATATTGAAGCACCGTGCCTCAATATCATCAACAGACTTCAGCCCCTCGGCAATAAAGTCTGCTGCCTTCTCCGTGGTATGGATTCTTGAATCATAAAACTATCGCTGCTTTCATCAATCGGTCTCCTCGTACATACAAAGTTAATCGGTCTCCTCGTACATACAAAGTTCTATCAGATTTCCGTCCGGGTCACGGAGGTAAATGCTCTTCATCCTGCCCATGGCTCCATTACGCTCCACAATGCCTGTCTCCAATGCTACGCCCTTTGACTTCAACTCCTGATAGACTACTTCTATCGGTTCATCGATGACAAAGCAGATATTAAGGGAGCCACATTGAGGGTATCTAGCGGCTGGCAAAAATTCCGCTTTCCTTGTGTGGATATTGATTTTCTGTTTGCCAAAGCGCAAGGCATAGCGGTTATTGTTTCTGTCAATATCCATCCCCAGCACATCAGAGTAGAAGTTCAGACACTCATCTAAATGCTCTGTTGTCACTACGAAATGGTCTAATCGAGTTATTTTCATACCTTAATCCGCATCCTCATCCATCGTTTCCACCAGAAAGCTGACCGGACGAAAACCATCGTTGCAGGAAATCATAGCCGAACGGGGATTTTTCATCCAGCCATCGTAAAAGTCCTCGGCACCATGGGCCAGCCCCATGACGAAGGGAGACATGGATTCCCAAGCGCTTTCGCACATGCCCTCCGGCCGCTGCCAGCCGTTGGCGATGAACACCGCCCCTTCCTCGATGTCACAGGCGTGCTCGATGGGATTTTCGTATTGCGCCATCAGATCCTGATAGCAAGCTTTCCGCATCACCGTTATCCGTACTTTTTTCATGCCCAGCCCTCCATTCCGCTTCTCTAAGCTAATTCTATCACAGCCCGCATCAGGCGCAAAGACCAAGACTCCGTGTTTCATTCCTGCTTGCATGCATAGGCCGCGCTCCTTCACACAACAAAAAGACATCTGACACGTCAAACCGAACTGTCAGATGTCAAGCATTGCAGAAACTATCAAAACCGTCCCAATAACGGATAGTGGTACTCTTTTTCGTTGATTACCTTGAAGCAGGCGATTATGGAGCAGCAGAACCATACTCCCCCCAGCAAAAGGAGCAGCGGCCAGAGGAACAGGCCTATCAACAGGACGGTAAGCCCGGTGACCACAGCACTGACCACGCCAAAGATAGCCTGGGCCATCAATGCCTGCTTGGCATGCTGGGCGATGAAAGCATCCTGCTTATCGTAAATCAGATACAGTACCAGCGGAACCAATATATAGCCAACGCCGAAGAACAGGTAGCCGATGTGAGCCGCCAGCGCCAGCACTTTTTGTTTGCCATCTATCATGAGTAACAACCCCTTTCTTACAAGGAGTGTATCATGCCCATACGTTTTTAGCAAGAAGCTGCGCCCTGTCAGGCAGGGATATGGATGCCTTTTGCGCAGCATAAAAATACTCCCCTTATGATGACAGTCTCACTGTCTCTCATAAGGGGAGCCTATCCGCTTGACATGTCAAAAAGCTGACATGTCAAGCAGCAGCGATCTGACCGGTCATTCGCTTACCGGATTGATCAGAATTCTTCGCTCTTGCTGGCGATTTTTTCCTGTACATAGGCAATGAAGTCATCAATCTTCATCGTCGCGCTTTCCTGTACGCCGCGTTTGCGGACAGCTGCCGTCTTATCAGCAACTTCCTGATCACCAACAACGAGCGTGTACGGCGTCTTTTTGACCTGGCTTTCGCGAATCTTGTAGCCGACCTTCTCATTGCGGTCGTCAACCTCTACGCGCAGGCCGAGGTCAAACATTTTCTTCTTGAGCTCATAGGCGTAGTCTGCGTGTTTCTCCGTAATCGGCAGGATGCGGACCTGTACCGGAGCGAGCCACGTCGGGAAGGCACCGGCATAGTTCTCGATGAGGATGCCGATGAAGCGCTCAATCGAACCGTAAACAACGCGATGCAGCATGACCGGACGATGTTTCTCGCCATCCTCGCCGACATACGTGAGGTCGAATTTCTCCGGCATCAGCATGTCGAGCTGGATCGTACCGCACTGCCACGTACGGCCGATGGAATCGCGCAGATGGAAGTCGATTTTCGGGCCGTAGAAAGCACCGTCACCTTCGTTGATGACGTATTTGAGGCCGCGATGCTCGAGGGCATTGCGCAGGGCTTCCGTTGCACTCTCCCAGATTTCATCCGAACCCATGGAATCCTCCGGACGCGTGGAGAGCTCAGCCGTATACGTGAGGCCGAACGTGCTATAGACTTCATCGAACAGGTCAATCGTATGCTGAATCTCTTCCTCGATCTGGTTCGGCGTCAGGAACAGATGCGCATCATCCTGCGTGAAGTTGCGGACGCGGAACAGGCCGTGCAGTGCACCCGAGAGCTCATGGCGGTGAACGATACCGAGCTCGCCGAGGCGCAGCGGCAGGTCACGGTAGCTGTGCTGGTGGGATTTGTAGACCAGCATGCCACCCGGGCAGTTCATCGGTTTTACCGCATAGTCCTCACCGTCAATCTGCGTGAAGTACATGTTCTCTTTGTAGTGATCCCAGTGACCGGAAGTCTCCCAGAGCTTGCGGTTCATGATCATCGGCGTCTTGATTTCCTGGTAGCCATAGCGGCGATGGACTTCGCGCCAGTAGTTGATGAGCTCGTTGCGGACAACCATGCCGTTTGGATGGAAGAACGGGAAGCCCGGGCCTTCCTCATGCAGGCTGAAGAGGTCGAGCTCTTTGCCGAGCTTGCGGTGGTCGCGCTTCGCTGCCTCTTCGAGCATGTGCAGGTATTCATCGAGGTCAGCCTGTTTCTCGAAGGCCGTACCATAGATGCGCTGAAGCATCTTGTTCTTCTCGCTGCCGCGCCAGTAAGCACCAGCAACGCTCTGGAGCTTCAGTGCCTTGACCTTGCCCGTCGATACGACGTGCGGGCCAGCGCAGAGATCCGTGAACTCGCCCTGGGTGTAGAGCGTGATCAGCGCATCTTCCGGCAGGTCGTTGATGAGCTCGACCTTGTAGCTCTCGCCCATCTCCTCGAACATCTTGAGGGCATCGGCACGGCTGACTTCTTTACGCTCGAGTTTGAGGTTCTCTTTGACGATTTTCTTCATTTCTTTTTCGATATCCTTGAGATCAGCCTCGCCGAGCTGCTTGTCCATATCGATATCGTAGTAGAAGCCATTGTCGATAGCCGGTCCGATGGCCAGCTTGACA
Source organism: Pseudoselenomonas ruminantium (assembly GCF_900113715.1). GTDB lineage: Bacteria > Bacillota > Negativicutes > Selenomonadales > Selenomonadaceae > Selenomonas_A > Selenomonas_A caprae. The sequence goes on from NZ_FOQK01000035.1 coordinate 3,974, forward strand.
TTCTGGTCTTTATAGAGGCGTTTTACGGCCTGTGCAAGGATATGGGATGCCGTATGGCGCAGAGCCCAGCGGCCATCAGCCTCTTCAAACGTCAGGAAATCTACCTGGCAGTCCTTCGTCAGGACCGTCGTGAGGTCTTTCGTCTCACCATCTACTTTAGCAGCCAGGACTTTTTTAGCCAGGCTGTTGCTTACTTCTTTGACGAACTCGAGAATGCTTTTGCCTTCTTCGACTTCGCGGACTGCGCCGTCTTTGAGCGTAATCTTTAACATGAAAAACCCTCCTTAAAATAAAAAAGCTCCGTCCCTAGATAGGGACGAAGCTAACGCATCGTGGTTCCACCCAAATTGCTCTCCTGCCAATAGGAAAGCCACTCAGTCTTTGATAACGGAAAAGTCTCCGGTCTCGCCTACACACCCCAAGGCTTCAGCAAAACAGCTCCGAAGTGGTGGCCGCAGCTGCCATCCCGGGATGCTCGCACCAAATGCATCCTTCTCTTAGAGACGCTTATCTGCCGTCGTGTCTTCGTCTTTGCTTTGATGTTCCCTATTATAGGAGCCTTCCCTGCTTCTGTCAAGGGATTTGCCGATTATTTTTCTGCCACTTGCGGGCTTTCGCTTCGCCCCAGCACAGGCACCTGCAACTGCTGGCCGAGACGCAGTCCGCTGCCGTCCGGTGCCAGGCCATTCACTTCGATGATGGCCTGCCGCAGCTCGGCGGCCCGTTTCTCATTGGTCGTATAACGCGCGGCCAGCGACCAGACGCTGTCGTTCTGCTTGATGGTCACCGTATCGAAATCGCTGCTGCGCAGGTAATCGTTCGTCAGATGAAACGGCATAAATGCCACTGCGGCCACCAGAATGACAGCCAGCTGAAAGAATCTTTTCTTCATGCACTCCATGATGCTCACGCCTCCATTATCGAGCATATTATTCCAAAACACATTTTCCTCAAACATGTCTTCTCCAAAACTTTGTTCTTATTCTAGCATAGAACATTCATTCCTGCAATACTTTTTGCGAACATTTTTTCTCTTGTCGCTATGTTCCCCCTTTGCTACAATAAAGACAGAAGATTGACCAGTCAGATCTGACCTGTCAGAAAGGAGTCTCTCCATGAATATCCATGGCGCTGTCATCATCGAACAGGGCGTGACCTTTGCCGTCATCGCTGTCAAGCAGTCCGTGACCATGTACACGACGCGCCTCATCAAGACACGGCAGGAGCTCTCGCAGTTCTTTCCGAACATGCCGATCATCCTCATGAGCCAGGATAGCAGCGGCAATCCGCATTATTATGGCCGTAAGGACATCGTTGATTTCCTCAAGACCATCCGCGTCGATCAGATTCCGTGGAAGGTCTATCATATTTACTGAAACAAACCATCAATCAGGAGTTTTTTCTATGCAGATCATCCATTATCTCGTGCAGGCCGCCTGCTTCTTCTTTGCCCTGCTCACCCTCAACATCGTCTGGGAGAACGTCAAGGGCTATGGTGCGGAGAAGAAGTACGGCTACTGCCTGCTCTATCTTGCTGGCGGCGCAGCCGTCTTCGCCCTCATGGTGGCACTCACGAATCTGTCGAGCCGCCTGGTCCAGTAATCACACGTGAATCCAGCTGAAAGGAGCGTCTGTCATGAAGCTACTCAAAGCGCTGCATGAAAACGAACGCTTTTCATCTACTGAGCAGAACATCGTCCAGTACATGCTCGCCCACCCCGCCGAGATCGCCGCGATGACCACGCGGGAGCTGGCGGAGAAAACCTACACGAGCCCGGCAGCCGTATTCCGGCTCTGCCAAAAGCTCGGCCTCAAGGGCTACAACGAATTCAAGATCAAGTTCACCAGCGAGATCAACCGCGTGATGCCGCGCAAAAACCGCATCATCCACCGCCCCATCACCGATAAGAGCCAGCCTGCCGAAATCGTCCGCATCATGGCCGAGCTGCAGGTCGAGGCCATCGACGAAACCAAGAACGAAATGGACCTCGAGCAGGTGACGCGCATCGCCCAGTGGATGATGGATGCCTCGGTCGTTGACTTCTACGCTTACGACCAGAACTATCAGCTGGCCCAGACATCTGTCTACAACCTGCTGCAGGTCAAATGCAATGCCGTCGCCCACAACGCCATGAACAGCCAGATCGCCGCAGCCCTCAACTGCGACAAGTCCCATCTGGCCATCATCATCAGCCGTTCCGGCGTCAACAAGCGGCTCATCCGCGCAGCTCGTGTGCTCAAGGATCGCGGTATCCGCACGGTGCTGTTCTCCGTGTCCCGCGATACGACCCTTGCGCATCTCTGTGACGAGTTTCTCTACGTCGCCAATACCGTCGACTATCTCGACTTCGGCGGCAGCATCTTCAGCGTCGGCGTGCGCTACTATATGGATGTCCTGTTCGGCATCATCCTCTCCCGCAATTTCAGCGAGGCAGAGACCTTCTACAATAACTTCGAGAACTACATCGGCCACGTCGATGAGAGCAATCGCATCTGGTAACAGGGAGATATCCTTGGCGAAACGTTGTTTCATACGTTTCGCCTTTTTATTACTTTCTCTAAAACAGCGCCCCACAGTGCCGCAAACCTATTGAAACAATAAAAACTATCCGTTATAGTAAGAATTGTCTTAAGGCAAACAAGTTCATACAGGTTGAAACAGTTTTATTGTTTACAAGGTTAAAAAAGGGGAATTTAACATGACAAAACAAGAACTCTTCGACAAGTTCATCGACTTCATGGGACGCTTCGCCGAAATCCGCGCGGTGGCAGCCCTTCGCGATGGCTTCATCATGACAACGCCGTTCACGATCTGCGGCTCGGTATTCCTGCTGCTTGCCAATCTTCCGATACCCGGCTATGCCGAATTCATGGCTGGCCTGTTTGGTCCGGATTGGACAGCACCACTCAACGCTGTATCGGGTGCAACCTTCAGCATCCTCGCACTTATCGCCGTACTCGCTATCACCTACAAATACGTGGAAGGCGAAGGCTGCGATGCCATCATGGCCTCCATCCTCGCACTTTCTACTTTCCTGATTGTCCTGCCGCCGACACTCGTCACCAAAGGCGGCGAAACGGTCGGTGACATCATCCCGAAGGCCTGGGCTGGCAGCAATGGCGTCATCACCGCCATCATCATCAGCTTCCTCGTCTCCTGGGTTTTCTGCTACTGCGAGAAGAATCACATCGGCATCAAGATGCCGGATGCGGTACCAGGCGGCGTAGCCAAAGCCTTTGAGGCACTGACGCCGGGCATGATCCTCTTCACCTGCGGCTCGGTCATCTACGGCCTCTGCCACTTCGTCGGTGCTACGACGTTCCCGGAACTCATCTTCAAGATTGTCAAGACACCTTTGCAGGGACTTTCCGATACGCTGATTGGTGGATCAATCATCGCGGCACTGCAGAGCATCCTGTTCTGGGCTGGCATCCATGGCCCGAATGTCGTTGGCGGCGTAGTCAACCCGATCCTGATTGCTAACTCTCTGGACAACCAGCATCTCATCGACATGGGCATGCAGCTGGCTGGCAACCCGGATGCAAAGATCATCACTTGCCAGATCAACGATGTCTTCATCAAATCCGGCGGCTGCGGCCTGACCTTCGGTCTCTTGATCGCCAGCTGGCTCTCCTCGAAATCCCAGCAGATGAAATCCATCACGAAGCTCGCCACGGTACCGGGCATCTTCAACATCAACGAGCCGATCATCTTCGGTCTGCCGATCGTCTTCAATCCGTACCTGCTCGTTCCGTTCGTACTCGTACCGCTGCTCGCTCTCGTCATCTCCTATGTCTCGATCGCCATCGGCTTCATGAATCCGTTCAGCGCCGTACAGGTACCTTGGACGACGCCGCCCATCATCGCTGGCCTGCTCCTTAATGGCTGGCAGGGTGCTGTCGTTCAGATCATCATCATCACGATGGCTACGGCCGTCTACTTCCCGTTCGTCCGTGCCCAGGACAGAGCCATGCTCAAAGAAGAGCAGGATATGGATCAGTCCGAAGCTCAGACGGATGCTCACTCCGGCAATACCGAACCCGAGGGTCATCCTCAGATTCAGCATTAAATATACCAATAGTTCTACACGTTTTTTGAAAGGAAGATTCATCATGAAAAAGATCATTCTGCTTTGCGCCGCTGGTATGTCCACGAGCATGCTCGTCAAGAAAATGCAGGAAGCCGCTGCGGCCGAATCCTATGAATGTGAGATTGCTGCTTACCCGACGTCCGAGGCTACGACCAAGGCTGCCGATGCCGATGTCATCCTGCTTGGCCCCCAGGTCCGCTTCCAGAAGAACAAGATTGCCGAGCAGTGCCCGGGTATCCCGGTCGATGCCATCGACATGCGCATGTACGGCCGCATGGATGGCGCCGGCGTGCTCAAATTCGCTCAGGGCTTGATGGCGTGAGGTGAGCACAATGGAAGGACTTGAACTCACCGCATTCCAGATTATCTCCTCAGTCGGCACGGCCCGCAGTTCTTACATCGAGGCCATTCAGGAAGCGAAACAGGGCCATTTTGACGCTGCCGAAAAGCTCATCAAGGAAGGCGACGAGATGTTCGTCGAAGGCCACGACGCCCATGCGGGCCTGCTTACCCAGGAGGCCCAGGGCGGCCCTGGCAGCACGCTCTCGCTCTTGATTCTCCATGCTGAAGATCAGCTGATGAGCGCCGAGGCTTTCAAGACGATTGCCCTCGAATTCATCGATGCCTACAAGCGCATCGAAGCATTAGAAGAAAAAATCAAGTGAGGTAATATACTATGGGTTTTCCAAAAGGTTTCTTATGGGGCGGCGCGGTCGCTGCCCATCAGCTTGAAGGCGGCTGGCAGGAAGGTGGCAAAGGCGTAAGCGTTGCCGATGTCATGACCGCAGGCCGTCATGGTGTGCCGCGTGAGATCACCGACGGTGTCCTGCCGGGCAAGAATTATCCGAACCATGAGGGCATCGATTTCTACCACACCTACAAAGAAGATCTCGCCATGCTCGGCGAGATGGGCTTCAAATGCTTCCGCACCAGCATTGCCTGGACGCGCATCTTCCCGAATGGTGATGAGCTGGAGCCAAACGAAGCCGGCCTGAAGTTCTACGACGACCTCTTCGACGAGATGCACAAGAACGGCATGGAGCCGGTCGTCACCCTCTCCCACTTCGAGATGCCCTACCATCTTGTCACGGAATACGGCGGCTGGCGCAACCGCAAGCTCGTCGACATGTTCGTCCGCTTTGCCGTCACCTGCTTCAAACGCTATAAAGACAAGGTCAAATTCTGGATGACCTTCAACGAAATCAACAACCAGCGCGAGGTGAACGTACCGTTTACGGCATTCACGAACTCCGGCATCCTCTATGGCGAGGATGAAGACAAGTACCAGACGCTGTTCCAGGTCGCTCACCACGAGTTCCTGGCTTCGGCCAAAGCCGTCATCGAGGGACACAAGATCAATCCGGAATTCAAGATTGGCTGCATGCTCGCCATGGGCCCGACCTATCCGGAGACCTGCCGCCCTGAGGACCAGATTGCAGCCCTCAAGGAAATGGACAAGAGCTATTTCTTCGGCGATGTGCAGGCCCGCGGCCGCTATCCGTCCTACATCCTCAAGTTCTGGGAGAACAAGGGCTACAAGGTGCAGATGGAGGAAGGCGACCTGGACATCCTCGAGCAAGGAAAAGTCGACTACTTCGCCTTCAGCTACTACATGAGCTCGGCGACCTCCGGCGACAAGAGCCGCTTTAAGGAGCTGCAGGGCGGCTTCGCCACGGGCGTGGAAAACCCCTACCTCAAGAAATCCGACTGGGGCTGGCCGATTGACCCAATTGGCCTGCGCTATATGCTGAACCTGCTACAGGAACGCTACGACCTGCCGCTGATGATTGTCGAAAACGGCATCGGCCTGCACGAGGAGCCTGACGCGAACGGCGAGATCCACGATGATGCCCGTATCGCCTACTTCCAGGCCCATATCCGCGAGATGAAGAAAGCCATCGACGAAGACGGTGTCGACCTCTGGGGCTACTGCCCTTGGGGCCCGATCGACCTCGTCTCGGCTGGTACCGGCGAGATGGAGAAACGCTACGGCTTCATCTATGTCGATAAAGACAATGAAGGCAACGGCACGCTCAAGCGCTCCCGCAAGAAGTCCTTCCACTGGTACAAGAAAGTCATCGCCACCAACGGCGAAGACCTCACCAACGACTAAGCCAATACCCTTTAATAAAAAAAATGCGGAACAACGTTACAGTTGTTTCGCATTTTTTATTGTTTTATCTAAAGCATTGTGTCAAACCATCCTCGGACAATTGCCCATAAAAGAAGGGATATGTTATAGTTATATTGTCTTAAGACAGCACAACTAGCACTTATTTATCCGCCTATCCACCACTATCGAAAGAGGGAAACGAAATGACAAAACAAGAACTCTTTGATAAATTCGTTGACTTCATGGGACGCTTCGCCGAAATCCGTGCCGTAGCGGCCCTGCGTGACGGTTTTATCATGACCACTCCTTTTACGGTCTGCGGCTCGGTATTCCTGCTGCTGGCTAACCTGCCGATTCCCGGATATCCGGAATTCATGGCCAGCCTGTTCGGCCCCGACTGGACCGCTCCGCTCAACGCCGTGGCCGGTGGCACCTTCAGCGTACTCGCCTTGGTTGTCGTGCTTGCCGTCACCTATAAATACGTGGAATCCGAAGGCTGCGATGCCATCATGGCTTCGATTCTCTCGCTCTCGACGTTCCTGATCCTGCTGCCGCCCTCGCTGACCACGAAGGCTGGCGAGACCGTCGGCGACATCATCCCGAAAGCCTGGGCGGGCAGCAATGGCGTCATCACGGCGATTCTCGTGAGCTTTGCCGCCTCCTGGATTTTCTGCTACTGCGAAAAGAACCACATCGGCATCAAGATGCCGGACGCAGTCCCCAGCGGCGTAGCCAAAGCCTTTGAGGCGCTGACGCCGGGCATGGCGCTCTTCACCGGCGCCTCCATCCTCTACGGTCTCTGCCACTACCTCGGCGCAACGACGCTGCCCGAACTCATCTTCAAAATCATCCAGACGCCGCTGCAGGGCCTTTCGGACACACTGATCGGCGGATCGATCATCGAAGCGCTCGAAAGCATCCTGTTCTGGGCCGGCATCCATGGCCCGAACGTCGTTGGCGGCGTCGTAAGCCCAATTCTCATTGCCAACTCGCTCGATAACCAGCATCTTCTGGACATGGGCATGCAGCTGGCGGGCAACCCCGATGCCAAGATCATCACCTGCCAGGTCGACTTCATGGTCAAGACTGGCGGCTGCGGCCTGACCTTTGGCCTGCTGATTGCCAGCTGGCTCTCGGCCAAATCCTCACAGCTCAAATCGCTGACGAAACTGGCCACGGTTCCTGGGTTCTTCAACATCAACGAGCCGATTATCTTCGGTCTGCCGATTGTCTTCAATCCGTACCTTTTGATTCCCTTCGTGCTCGTCCCGCTGATTGCCCTCGTCATGACCTACGCCTCGATTGTCGTCGGGTTCATGGCTCCCTTCAGTGCCGTACAAGTTCCCTGGACCGCCCCGCCCATCATCGCCGGCTTCCTCTTGAACGGCTGGCAGGGCGCTGTGGTGCAGCTTGCAACGATCGTGATGTCCACCATCGTCTACTATCCGTTCGTCCGCATGCAGGATAACGTCATGCTCAAAGAAGAGCAGGCCGCCGATGCAGCAAAACAGCCCCACAAAAACAACGACGAAGCAGAGGGCGTCCCGCAGACGCAGCTCTGATGCCTTCCCCATAAGAATACGCCTGACTGGTCCATTGACCGGTCAGGCGTATTCTCGTTCTCAGCCCAATGACTGCTTTTTCAAAATCTGCTGGACATCCTCCATCAGCAGCCCTTCCAGTTCATAGCTCTCAAGCTGCGGATGCAGTGCCTGCAAGATTTGCCAGGCGGTATTCTGCAGGATATCGTAGAGCGGCAAGTCCATCAATTCCTCAAACTCGCCCAGGCACCCGATCAAGTGACGGTATTCCTCCTCGGAGAAACGCACCGATCCGTCAAGGATACGGTCCACCTCGCGCTGCAAGCGGGCTTGCGGTTCCATGGACTGGGCCACGTTCACTGCCGCCAGCTTCCTCGTCAGCACGGCAATCTGTTCCTCCGTTTCCGCCGGCGCAATCTCGAGGATATTCCCCAGCTGTACCGCATAGTGGCGGTGCAGCGCCGCAATCTCCGCCCGCTGCTCATCGTAGGCCGCAAAGTCTGCGGCCTGTTCCACTGCCTCTTCATACAAGGCCTGTATATACTGCTCATCTTTCATAGCGATTCCCCCATCTCTGCCTTATTCCCCTCTATCATATACAAAGAACCGCGCCAGCGTCAAATCCCACAAGCACTGCCACTCATTCCTCCTCGTCATCCCACTCCTCTGTCATGGCGGAATGGAAGGCTGTGACGACATCATCTGGCACCACAAACGAATCCAGCCGGAACCGCGCATCAAACACCGCCTTGCTGTCCAATTCTTCATCCAGCAAAGCCGCAAAGCCTTCCGCCTTGGTGATGCTCTCCAAGTTTATCTTCTTTTCTATGGCTGGGGCCATGGCATCGAAATCGTAACCATACACAGTGATTACCCCATTGCTGCCCACCCAGGCTTTGACCGCATATAATGACGAACCTTTATAATCATAGCCAAACTCACAGGTACGTCCATTCATGGCCCAATCAAACCCTGTGCCATCGTCACCATTGTAGTAGCCAAGGGTCCGGATGAGGCCTTTATTGCCTCTTTCCGTAAGCTCGTCTGCTACATGATCCATACTCTCAACCAATTTCTGATAAACCTGTCCTACATCCATCACTGCATCCTCCTTGCTCCTATCAATCTTCTGAACCTATTCTTCTTTTTCCTCTTGCGTTTCCACTCAATGATAACGGACTGGTTTTCAAAGAAATTTATACCAGCTTTAAAATACCATTAAATCTCCCCCATCAAAAAGCCGCCATCGAGTGATCTCTCGATAGCGGCTTTCGTTCGCTTATTATCGTTGCTGCCATTCCTGCCTTTCGGCGGCAAATCTCTCAGCCAAACGCTTGCTGATTTTCTGCCAGGCAGTATGCATCTGTTCCTGCTGCTGGATTTCTTCAGCCGGCAGGCCTGGCCCCTTATCATCCTCATCGGTGATAAACACAAAGGGCTGGCGTGGTGCCTCGCGCTCGTCTACGCGCCGGAGCTTATCCGTGAACTCCATATCCCTGCCCGCTGGCTTGCGGCTGCGCAATACATCCCCGGCGGACTCCGCCTGCTTATCGTTCTCCTTGCCCAGCAGAGCATCCAACAGCTGTCCTTCCTCCTCAGCCTGGCGGCGCTGCATAGCGAGATAGTCAAGTCCCTGCGCTTCTTCCTGCTTGTGGTCCTGCTTTTGCTTCTGCTTGGCTTTGGCAGTTTGTACCGAACCGCCAAAGGTCTTAGCGATAGCATCCTGCACTTCTTCTTGGAAGGATTCGCTCTCGGTGTCAATGGGACTGCCACCCTTTACCTGATTTATCATCTTGCGGATTTGATTGACGATATCATTCTCCCCTTGCGGGTCGAGTTCATTCAAGGCGCTGGCTAATGTATCGTAAAACGAGTCATCCTTGCCGTAATCCTCCAAAAAACGGTTCAGCTGTGTGGCCAGTACGCCAAAGGCACCCCCCTGCGTATTTTTCATCCGCATATCATAGCAAAACGTCTCTTCGTTGAAGGTCACTACGGGTGCCGATACCGCATCCCCATAAAGCGCCGCATAGGCTTCTTCATAAGTCGCATGGGGTTTTAGTATCTCGCCGACGGTATCGGTGATATATCCCTGCATCCACTGACGGACTACGGACTTCCCGTTTGCGATCTCCTGCTCCTGCGTCAGGGTTTCCTCGATGCCCGTCGCCTCCGTCCAGCGGTAATGCTTCGTAGCAATTTCCGTTACTGGCGTATAGAGGCTTGCCGATGTATCAAGAACCTCGGCAGACGTAGCCGCAGCCGTTGCTGGCGGCTTGTCCGCTATGGCAAAATCCTGCTCGATTGCCGGCAAACCTAACTCCTTATAAGTCGCCGGCACCTGCGACAATTCGCCTTTCGGAATCTCCGAAACGATTTGCTCCAGCCGCTTTTTATCCGCCTCGGGGTCATAAGGACTGCCCTGTGAATAATACCTTTCATTGCACTGCTGATAATAGGCAATGCCACGCTCCAGCGCCGACAGCTCATCCTCCCGCGTCCAGCCCTTTCCATAGGGCGTATAGGGCGCGTAAGCACTATTGGCTGGCTCCAGCCAGACCTTCCCTCCCTGTACGCGTGTCGATATGCCTTCCAGCAAATTGGCGGCGATATCCACCTGGTAAGCCGGTGCCGTCAGAAAAGACGGCGCAGCGGCCGCATCGCTCTGATTTTTTGCCTTACTGTCTGCCTTATTGGCGGCACTTAGCTGGTAGTCGATAAAGCCAGCACTGGCCGCCTCTTTGGTGCCAATCATCATGCAATCATCCTCCTTGACGCACTTCCCCTCTCTTCTATATATCGAATCTTCCGTAAAAAATATAAGACAAAAAAGAGACCACCCACAAAGGATGGTCTCGTCTTACCGATAGGAACCTATCAAATCATATTCTTGGAATAGGAATCGTAGAGTGCTTTGAGCTCTTCGACTTTGTCGTACATCTCGACCTGCAGGCCCGATGCCGTGGCGTAGTCGCCTTCGTTGAGGGCGTTGATGAGCAGCGTGAACAGCGATTTCTCGTCGATGCTGTCTTTTGCCAGATAGGTGCGGATGCCGTTGATTTTGTTCCAGTTGTAGGAATCCTGATCCGTAACGAAATCGGATTTGATTTCGCGGGCCTTGCGGACGATGTCGCGGTTCTCCGGAATGATGCGGGCGATGAGCTCGGTCTTCCAGCGAATCAGCGCACCATCGCGGAATGCATTGATGATCTGGTCGTTGAGGGCACCGCCGCTCGTAATGACCGCTTTCTTCTCCGGATAGTTCTCGAAGTTCTGCATGTTCTCCCAAACCGTAGCCGGCGGAGCACCAAACAGGCGGTCACGCTCTTCTTCGGTGTAGTCTTCAAAGACATCCTTCTCGGAGCGATATGCGCGGTCTTTCTCGAGGTAGAAGCCTTCCTCGCCAGCTTCCTTGGAAAGCTCAGCCAAGAGCTCTGCCGTCGTGTGCTTGACAGCGACCTTGATGCCGTCGAGGCATGCCGAGTAGATGGCAGCGAGGACGAGGTAGGTATTCGTGTACGGGTTGCAGGCGCGGAGCTCGAAACGCGTAGCATACGGGTTGCCCAGATCGCGGATAAGGCCGGCAAGGATCGTACGGTTACGGGACGGCTGGTCCGGTTTGTGGCCCAGCGACGTAACGATGCAGACCGGAGCCTCGAAGCCCGGTTTGAGGCGGTTCAGCGAGTCATTCGTAGCCGAAACGAACGGGTTGATGCTCTCATAGTTCTTGAGCAGGCCCATGATGGCACCATAGCCCACCGAGCTCATGAAGTCTTTGAGCTGATCGTCAGCCGTGAACAGGTTGTGGAGCTTGCCGTCTTTCGTGATGGCAGCCATGCCAATGTGCGTATGCTCACCGTTACCAGCCAGGCCAATCATCGGTTTCGCCTTGAAGCTGACCTCGAGGCCCATGGAGCGGAATACTTCCTTGACCACCGTGCGGACAAAGATTTCGTTATCGGCCGCCTGCAGGGCATCAGCAAAGCGCCAGTCAATCTCGAGCTGCTCACAGACATGGGTCATATGACCGTTCTCGTCAATCTGTGCCTTGAGGCCGCCGACCTCTTTATGGCCCATCTCGACGCTGAAGCCGTATTTGTCAAGCTCCAGCAGGCAGGTCTCCATAGCCGTGCGGACAGCACCATGGGTACGCTCCCAATACTGCTCCTGCATGACCTGGGAAGCGGACATCTCTTCGATAGCAGCTTCCTCCAGCGGCGTCTTGACCCAGAACTCGAGCTCCGTAGCCGACGTGAAGGAGATATCGACGACATCGTTACCATCGATGCTCTCAAGACCGGACATCTTCGGATTCTCTTTGAAGAGCTTCAAGAGCTCCTTTTTGACGAATTCCATCGAGTCAGCGAGAACGGCGCGGGAGTCAACGCGTTTGCCCTCATGTACGAGGAAGGACGGTATGCGCAGCGTGCCGACCGGCTTACCCGTTTCATCATCGTAGTATTCCATGTTGTAGTCAACGAACCAGTTGACGGACGGATCGATCGGCATATCGACTTTGGCGTTGTTCAGCGTAGCGATACCCGTGAGTACGACGGAAGAACCATCGGTCTGTACAGCCGTGCCGGCATAGAAATCATCGATATCCTTGAGGAAAATGCGGACCGGGATCTTTTCATCCGTATCGTTGCCGGCCATATCGACGCCGACGAGGGAAACGAATTTGATTTCCGGATGCGACTTGACGAGATCAAGCACTTCTTCTTTGCTGGAGTTTGCCGGGATTACATAGAGTAAATCTTCCATCGTATACCATCCTTTTCATTTAGACATACAGAAAAAGCCATACAGAATATACCCGAGCCGGGCGGCTCGCGGACTCCTATCCTGCATGGCTTCGTTGCCATAAGTTATTTTGTTTACAGGTGTTATATTAACACAGCCCGATTTGTTTGTAAAGGTACAAATTTTGTATACATCAACCTCAGCGATGGCTCTTGACCTGCCGCTGCACCTTGCCTTGGACGGCAGCTTCAAAGTCCACGAGATTCAGGCCAAACACCTGCCGGAAGGCCTTCTGGCCATCGCCTGTCGAGCGCACGGCCTCCTGCCAGTCGGAAAGTGACTTCCAGCCATAGCGGGTCACGAGCTCCGCCGTTGCATACTCGGCCATGACCGAAGCCGTGTCATCGGTGAAGCTGTCCGCAGTCTTCCGATAGCCATCGGGCGTCTCCATCTGCGCAAGCTGCGGGACACGCCCCGCCTGCCGCAGCGCATCGATCCAGGCACGCTGGTACTGGGGCAGCGTCCCCAGCCCGGCCTCGCCGAGCCGCGCGACGCCCATGATATAGCCGGCACCCCGCACGAGCCACTCGACGTTGCGCTCGGGCGCCCCCATCCGCTGCCCCTGCAGGACGCGCATCATCAGTGCGCCCATAGTGAAAATGCGCTGCCTATCCGTGTCCAGCTGCTGGGTGTTGATAAGTATCGTGCTGCCATTCTCGATCCACAGGCTGGCTGCGGCCAGCTCCTGCGCCTGATTGGGCGGCAGGTCGCAGTACAGGGATACGGCCTGGGCCATATCCTGCTGATCCTGGGACAAGACGACCTGATACTCGCCGCAGAGCTGCCGCCCGAAGCGGCGGGCAAAGAGTGCCTGCACGGCATCGGCCTGCCGCTGCAGCGATGCCGTAAGGCCGCTGCGCACGCCCTCGCGGGCCTCGAAGTGCAGCACGGCAGGCCTTTGCTGCTCGGCGGCCCACCACTGGGAGAACTCCTGCAGGAAGGAGCCGAGCTCAATGCCAAAGGTCTGGGCAAAGGCCGTTTCGCCCTCGTGAACCTCCCGCAGCTGACGGAAATATGCCGCCAGCTTGGTCTCCTCCTCCCCCTTGGCATAGTGGTCCAGCAGATACCACGTCATAAGATCCGCCAGCTGATACGTGTGCAGGTCCTTGCGCATGAGGGCCTTGCGCTGCGCCAGCGTGTTGTGCTGGAGCTGCTCGGGCTTGGCCGTCTGCGGAGCGCGCATGAGCTCCGTCTTGACGTCAAGGATCCATTTCGTCATCGTCTTACCGCCCAGCTCTGCCGCAACCCGCGCGCCGATATAGTCAGCCGAGCCCTCTTCAAGCCAGAACAGAGCCTTCTCATCGGTGTCGTTGCCATCGCTGAGCTCATACTGCACCTGATGGAAGAGCTCATGGGCCGTGGTGCTGATGCGGTCGCTAGTGCCCGTCATGACGCCCGCCTTGCCGTTGATGGCCGTTACCGCCCGCTTGCCGCCAGTCCAGCCGCCCGAAATCTCGGCGATAGACTTGGCCTCAGCGGGCTCCAACGAGAACTCCCGCCGCAGCACCTGCTGGTAGTCAGCCTCCGTCCCCGCCACATAGACCTCGACATCCCGCGTCAGCCGCACCCCCATGCCAGCCTGCAGCAAATCGTTGAAGGCCGACGCTGCTTTCTCCACATCCTGCAGCAAGCCAGCCTCAGGCTTGCCCTCGGGCTGCACATGGATGGTGCCATCGCCTTTCCGCCCCCAGCCGGCAAAATCCCTGCCGCCCCCTGCCAGCAGGCCGGCGGCCACGCCAGCAGCGAGCAGGAACACCAGCAGCAAACATCCTAGTTTCTTCATCGCGCCACCTCACTGCTGCCAACGGCAGGCAAAATGCTCCACCAGATCGATAAGGCCGAACAGGAACAGGCCCAGAAAGCTCAGGACGACAATGCCGGCATACATCTCCAGATAATTGACCCGCAGCCAGGCATCCATGATGTAGTAGCCCATGCCATACTGCGTGCCGAAGGTCTCTGTGAAGAACAGCACCGAGATGGCCGTGGCCATCGCCACGCGCACAGCCGTGATGAACTTCGGCAGCGAAGCGGGAAATATCACATACCGGAAAAGCTGGACAAACGATGCCCCAAGCGAATACAGCGGATAATACGTTTCCTCGGGGATGGCCCGGATGCCATCGCGGACGGCAATGATGACCTGGAACACGATAATCAAAAAAATCATGAGAATCTTCGACCACTCGCCGATGCCAGCAAGCAGCATCAGAATCGGCAGCAGGGCAATCTTCGGGATCGGATAGGTCAGATACACCAGCGGCGCCAGCAGCCGGTCGGCTTTCTGCGAATAGCCCATCACCAGCCCGAGGGGGTAGCCGATGCCTACGGCCAGCACAAGCCCGGCTGCGATGCGCCAAAGGCTGTAAGCCCCGTGGATGGCGATGGCCTGCACAAAGACGTGGCCGAGCTTGGCAAAGACCTTGTCCGGCGCAGGAATGATCGGCAGCGCCACCAAAAGCGCCACTCCCCACCAAAGTGCGAGCAGGACGGCAGCACCGCCAAGATAGGCGCGCAATACGACTTTTCCCTCTCTCATCGCCGCACCTCCATCGCCTTGATTTTATCGCGCAGCTGCTGCCCGGCAGCAAAGAATTCCGCCGTCTGGCGTTTCTTGCGGCTGTCAGCCAGCTCATTTTGCCGCACCTCCTGCACGGTCCCCGGATGCGCGGCCATCAGCGCAATCTGCTGCCCCAGATAAAGCGCTTCCTCAACGTAATGCGTCACGAAGATCGTCGTGATATGGTTTTCCTGCCAAAGGTCAAGGAATACCTCCTGCATCTCCTCGCGTGTAATGGCATCAAGCGCCGAAAACGGCTCATCCATCAGCAGGATATCGGGACGCAGCAGGAAAGCCCGCGCAAGGCCCACGCGCTGCTGCTGGCCGCCGCTGAGTTCCTGCGGATAGCGGTTCTCGAGTCCCGCAATGCCCAGCCGCTCGCACAATACCGCCATGCGTTCTTTCAGGTCCGCCGTTTTTTCTCCTTTGATGCGGCAGCCCAGCATGATGTTCTCGGCCACCGTCTGCCAGGGCATCAGCCCGTAATTCTGCGGCATAAAGCCGATTCGCATCGCGCGCGGATCGGCCGCTTTGCCCGCCAGCCGTACCGTCCCCTGATAATCGTGGATCAGTCCGGCCACGACTTTCAGCAACGTGGACTTGCCACAGCCCGAAGGGCCTATAACGGCACAAACCGTCCCTTGCGGGACGGTCAGGCTGACATCATGCAGGGCAAATCGTTCACTGCCATCAGCTGCATAGCTGACAGTCAAATGCTCTACTTCAATCATGTTATTCTCTTACCTTCAGCGTTTACTTGCTCAACAAATCCAAAACGATATCCTGATAGCTGTACGTCTCTGTGACAAGCTTCTTGCTGTTGAGCCACTTGATGCAGTCGACGACATCGCTTTCCTTCGGCAGTGCCGCCTCATGATACTTCGGCAGCTTGAGTGCCTCCTTGGCCACTGGCGGGAAACCGCCCTTTTCGATGACCAGGTCGATATATTCGGCGCGGTCTGTGTTGTTGAGATATGCCACGGCCTTGTTATAGGCACGGTACATGGCCTGGATCTCTGCCTTCTTGTCCGCAGCTGCTTTGGCCGTAAACAGGATGACACCAGGATTGATGCCGAGCTCATCGGAGCCCATCACGAACTGACAGCCGTTGTGGACGGCAATGCTGGCCATCGGCTCCGGCAGCGTAGCAGCTGCGAGCTTGCCGTTCTGCAGCATCTCCAGACGCGTCGGGATCTGGGGGATGATGACCTTGTTGATGCTATCCCCTTCCATATTCTCCTTCGCGAGAATCTGGTCGGTCACATACTCGATGATCGTATTGCGCGATACCGATACGTCTTTGCCGGCAAGGCCCTTGACATCCTTGATGCCCGAATCCTTGCTGGCAATCAACTTGTAGCTGCCATCGGTGAACGACGTGACCTTGACATCAAAGCCGCCGGACTTGGCAAAGGCCACGGCCAGCATGTCCGAGACGGCACCGTCGAGATTGCCGCTCTGCAAGGCCGAGTCACGGTCCATCGCGCTCTTGTACTGCTCGATGTTCACCTCGATGCCCTCCTCCCGGAAGAAGCCCTTCTCCTGGGCGATGATGAACGGCAGCGAGTCCGTATCCGGCATCAGGCCGATGGTCAGCGGCTGCATTTCCTTCTTCGTGTCAGCCTGCTTCGTCGTGCCGCAGCCAGCCAGCATAGCCAGCGCGAGCACCGTCAAGCAAATGGCGAGTAATTTCTTCAAAAGATTCATCCTTCTTTCTGGTTTTATTGTAAGCCGTCATCAATGCGACAGCAGGCTCTCGAGCATCCCGGCACCAATCTTGGCATAGCGGATTGCCTCATCGATCGTGCCCTTGTTCTCCGCATAGGCCGCAGCCGCTTTATCCTTGAGCTGGCTGGCCTCCTGCTTCATGGCCGCCACCGAGTCGAGCTTATCATTCACATCGTCGATCATCTTCTGGGCCTCGTCGATGGACTTGCGCACATCAGCCGCCTGCGTGTCGCTTTCCGCACTCTGCTGCTTGTTCTGCTCGATCTGCCGCTGGCGCTCAGCCTCCTTGCCCGTCACCTTATCGACGAGCCGGCCGAGGGCTGAGCCCGGCGCACTGTCACCGAGCTGCTCATTGCGGCCCTTGGCCCGGCTCGACTGCTCCTCAAGCTGGCGCTGCTGCTCCTGCAAGTCCCGCTTCTGCTTCTCAAGCTGCTCGCGGCGCGCCTTGAGGTCAGCCTCCTGCCCCGCCAGCTTCTGCTCCTTGTCCTTGAGCTGCTGTTCCTGCACTTGCCGCGCCTGCTGCTTATCGCTATGCTCCTGCGAATAGCCTGCAATCATAAAACCGATGAACAGGGCTGCCGCAAAGCCACCAGCAAGGCAGAGCGCCTTCTTGCGCCCGGCCGTCAGGAATTTCTTCGGCTTTGCCTTGCCCTCCTCATGGCCGCTGCCATCACGCGCCAACTCGCGCACATTGCCGCCAGGACGCCCCTGCGGGAAGGCCGGCTTGATGCCCAGCGCATCATCGACAGGCGGCAGCTCCTGCGTATCCGACAGCCCCGGCTGCCGGGCAGCTTTCACGGGCTGCATGTCCTCGGGACGCATGTATTGGGTTTTATCGAGATCCTCGTTCTTCATTCTTGTTCCTGTGTCTCCATTTGTTTCTGTTTCTTTTCTTCCTGCTCCAGCAAGGCTGCGTGCTCCTTCTGCATCGTCTCGCAGAGGCGCCGCAGCGTCCAAAGCGTATTGAATGGCGTCACCACCGACTTGAAGCGCACCTTCGGCACCCCGGCCTCCTGCAGGGCCAGCAGCACCTCATCCAGGCGCTTGTTGCGGATATTCTGCAGCACCATGACCTCATGGGGGAACACGAAATCATCCTGCTTCTTATCCGCCGCAGCCTGAAAGCCCTTCATGCCGAGAAGGTAGCCGACCTTTTCGCGCCAGGCCTCCACCGGCACCACCTTCGAGGCGATGCCCATCCGGCTCAGTACCTTGCGCGCAAGATGCAGCTTCTCTTCATCGCGGAATTGGTAGAATAACACCTGTTCTTTTCGTTTCATCGAAATGCTCCTTCGTCAGCGGGACAAGCCACGCATGATCAGATACGTCACCAGCTCGTCAAGGGACACGCCCTCTTCCTGCTTGCGCTCCTCCAGCGAGCGGCGCAGCGACTTGGGCAGCTTGACCGACAGCAGACCATCGGTACTTGCTGCGGCAGGGGCCATCTTCGGCGCCGCGGTCTTCTCCTTGGTCTCCTTTGCCGCTGCTGCTTTTGCCGTCGCCGTCTTTGCCGCTGCGGTCTTCGCCGGCTTCGCGGCCTTGGCCGTTTTCACGTCTACCGCTGGTTTCTCCTTGGCCTCGGTCTTGGCCGCTGCCGCTTTCTTCTTTGCCGGTGCCGCCTTTTCCGTCACAGCTTTTTCCGCCGGTATCTCAGCTTTCTTCGTTTCCTGCTTATCGGCCTTGGCCGTCTTCTTCGCCGGCTTCTTTTTCTCCTCCGGCGGATAGACAAAGAACTCATTATAGGCATTGCGCAGCGTCTCGCTGGCCTGCTTCGTGCCGACGCCGATGATATATGACGGCGTATCCGAATTCAAAAGCTCGGCAATCCGCACGAAATCCGAATCCGTCGTGATGATCAGGAACTTGCGCACCCCCTCCTGATAGAGGATTTTGGCCGAATCGTAGATAGCTGAATCCAGCGAATTCTTGCCATGATAGGTACGGCTGATCTGACGGAACGTAAAGCCTGGCCGGCGCATGAGCTTATCCCAGCGCTTCTGCTCGGGGCGCGCCTCCCAGTCCGAAACGACAATCGTGCGGCAGGGCTGATACCGCCTTGCCTTGCCTAGCGTATAGTTTAGCATCTCAAACGGCGCATTTTCGATATCATAAAGTATCGCCACCGTTTCATTACTCGAATCGAGTGTCATAAAATCCTTCCTTCAAAGTCTTATAGTCATACAGTTTTATCTATTCGCCCTTTTGCCGCAAAATCCTGCCAGTCTGGCTTCAGCGGCAAACTTCTTCGATGACACCGCCGCCTACAACGGTATCGCCGTCGTAGAACACGATGGACTGGCCTGGCGTCGCCGCACGCTGCGGCTCGTCAAAATGTACCTGCAAACGACCGTCCGCGCGCAGGGTGAGACTAGCCATGCCCTCTTTCTTGCCATAGCGGATTTTCGCCGCATAGCGGCAAGGCTCTGTGAACTCATCAAACGCAATCCAGTTAAGGTCGCCAGCCACCAGCCCCTCAGCATAGACATCCTTGGCCCCGCCGACGATGACCTGATTGTTCTCCATATCAAGCTCCGTTACGTAGAGCGGCTCAGGTGCCGCAATGCCCAGCCCCTTGCGCTGGCCAATCGTGTAGAGCGGCACGCCCGCATGACGGCCAAGCACCTTGCCCTCACGGTTGACGATATTACCAGGCTTCAGGCACGAAGGATTCTTGTCGCGCAGGAAAGCCTTGTAATCATCGTGCGGGACAAAGCAGATTTCCTGGCTGTCCGGCTTATGCGCTACGGGCAGGTTGAACTTCTCCGCCAGCTCCCGCGTATGCACCTTCGTCATGCCGCCCAGCGGCAGCATGAAATGGCGCAGGGTCTTCTGGTTCAGATGGTAGAGCGCATAGGACTGATCCTTGTGGGTGTCAACGCCCTTCTTGAGGACATAGCGGCCGTTTTCCTCCTGCTCGATGCGCGCATAGTGTCCCGTGGCCAGGAACTCCGCCCCCAGCTCCAGCGTCTTGTCGAGGAGCAGGCCGAACTTCATATAGCGGTTGCAGGCAATGCAGGGATTCGGCGTCCAGCCTTTCGCGTAATCGGCCAGGAAATAATCGATGACATCACGCTGGAACGCCTCCTTGAAATTGACCGTATAATGCGGGATGCCGATGGTCTCCGCCACCCGGCGCGCATCGTCGACGCTGGCCAGGCTGCAGCAGCCGCGGTCGTTGCAGTCAAAGTCACGGCTCTCCTCAGAAAGCCGCATGGTGATGCCGATGACATCAAAGCCCTGCTCGACAAGCAAAGCTGCCGTCAGCGAGCTGTCCACACCGCCGCTCATAGCCACTACTACTTTTTTCTTTTCCATCTATTTCAATCTCCTATATCCGTACGAAATATCATGCGCTATAATCGCATTCGTATCTTTAAGTATAACATATTATCGCCCAGACCCAAAGGAATCTTGTCACAGATACCCGGCAAATGCTAAACTAAACGATGAACGTATTCCCTTTGACTGCAACAGGAGGCATCGTCATGCACGTTACCGGTATCATCGCCGAGTATAATCCCTTCCATAACGGCCATCGCTATCAGCTGGAACAGATCCGGCAGGCATATCCGGATAGCGCCGTCATCGCTGTCATGAGCGGCAGTTTTGTCCAGCGCGGACAGGCAGCGCTCCTCGACAAATGGCAGCGCGCCGGGCTGGCCATCGCCGGCGGCTGCGACCTCGTGCTCGAGCTGCCCTTCGCCTTCGCCTGCCGCAGCGCCCAGGACTTCGCCCGCGGCGGCGTCCAGCTGCTCGCAAGACTTAGCATCACCAACACCCTCGCCTTCGGCGCCGAATGTCCGTCACTTGCGACACTACAAGCACTCGCTGCAGCCATCGATTCGCCGGCCGTCCAAACACAGCTGCACGAGCGAATAAATGCCGGAGCCTCCTACGCACAGGCGCTTACGGAACTCACCGCCACGGCGGCCAGCGCTGACGGCTCCCTCCTGCACCAGCCCAACAACATCCTCGCCATCGAGTACCTGCGGGCACTGGCAGAATATCCCGCCATCGAGCCACTGCTGATCCCGCGCGCAGGCGCCGGCTACCATAACACCAACATCGCCGCCCCCCATGCCAGCGCCTCGGCCATCCGTATGCTGCTGCAAAAAGCCGCCACCGCCGCCAAGAGCACCGACGGCAAACTGCTTATCCCCCAGCTCACCGCTCATGACAGTATGGCCCTGCAAGGAGCCCTTCCCGCCGCAGGCTTTGCCGCCATCCGCAAGCTCAAAGCTTCCGAGCTGCCAAACCTTGACCGCCTGCTCGTACCACTGCAAGCCCTGATGCTGCGCACCAGCAACACAGCTTTGCAGGAAATCAGCGGCATCAACGAGGGCCTTGAAAACCGCCTGCGCGACTGCCTGCAAAACGCTGCGACCTACGACGAAGTTCTGTCCGCCGCCGCAACCAAACGCTACCCCAAAAGCCGCATCGCCCGCACGCTCATCCACCTATTGCTCGGCATCACGCAGGCACAGCTGGCAGAAATAGATAATGCCGGCCCGCTCTACGCGCGCGTCCTCGCCTGCGGCCCACGCGGCCGCGACCTGCTCAAGCGCATAAAAAAAGCGGAAACGCTTCCGCTTATCACCAAAACCAGCGCTTACCTAACCAGCACCCAGCGCGCCCAAGGACTAGCCGCCCTATCCCCCCTGCAAAAGCAGCTTGCCCTCGACACAATGGCCACCGAGCTGCGCCAGCTGATTACACCGCAAACAGACAGGAAATGCAACGACTTCCAACAGTCACCACGCTTTTTCGGTTAGCGCACACTTACTATTTTCAACAACATCCGCATCTATACGCAATGCCTGCCTGATTTGACCTGTCAAATCAGGCAGGTATTGATAAAAACCGACAAAACCGCTATAATAGAGTTAGAAAAAAGACCACCGATAGACGGATTATTCCCTCGCTCGATGGTTATATCTTCATTAAACAGAAATAACCGCCGTTTTTCGAGGACAGGCGGTTATTTTCTTTTTACCTCTGTAATGAGGAGCAAGAGAAGCAGAAGCTTCAGCGTGTCCGCATCTATCGGTAACACCTCCACTTCGGGATGGCCAATCGACCACGCTTACGCTTGGCCTTAAAGCACCTTTCTGCGAGGGTGTACGTTACAAATAATCCGCCTACCGTATCTGGTGGCCTGACAGGATGCTCCTGCCAAAGCTATTATAGCATGTATACTCCATAAGAACAATAAAAATGCGGGCGGCTGACATTTGACTTGTCAACCGCCCGCGTTTTTCTGTTTATCCCTGTACGTCACAGTACACAGCGATAGCCTGTGGTACTGTCTCGATGGTCAGCGGCAGCTGCGGGCCGATTTCGCCATCGAGGTCGCTCTGCAAGGGCTCGGCAGCCGTGATGCGGAAGTTGCGTGCCTGGATGTGCAGCACCTTATCCTTCTCCGACACCGGCTTGCCCGCGATGAGGTCAGCCGTCACTGCCATCAGCGACGGGATGCCGCATTTGCGGATGGCCAGCAAATCGAGCTTGCCATCCGTTACCGAAACATCTTTGGCGACATTTTTCATGCTGCCGACGACGGCACTGTTGATGACCACGAACAGGAAGGCTTCGAGCTCATGCCGGCTTTCATCTGCCTCGATTGTCATCGGCACCGCCCGGAACTTCGGCAGTTCGCCAATGCCCTTGATATAATAGGCCATCTTGCCCAGCGCATTCTTGAGCCGTGCATCCACCTCATGCGCAATACCTGTCATCATGCCGGCGCTGGCAACATTGATGAAATAATCCTCGCCAACCTTGCCAAGATCCATGCGGCAAGACTTGCCGCTTGCGATGATATCGAAGTATTTTTCCATATCCTCATTGATTTTGAGATACGTCGCAAAATCATTGGATGTACCGCTGCCGATGATGCCGAGTGGCAAATCGATATTATTCTTGACCATGAGATTCACGCACTCATGCACCGTGCCGTCGCCGCCTGCGGCCAAAATGCCCGCAGGCTCCGTTTCGCGCACGAAATCCACGAAATCCTCATTGCCCTCTTTCCTGGTGCGGAACATAAGCAGCAGGATATTGCGGCGCTGAAACGCCTCGACCATGCCATCGAGCTTGTTCTTGAATGCAGCATGCCCCGATACGGGATTATAGAAAAGAACCAGCTTTTTCACTGTCTATGCCTCCTGGAAAAAACGAGCAGGTTCGCTGCTCGTCTGTTTATCTTATCCGTTTGCTTTCGTCTTAAAAACGCCAATGCGGCGCAGGAATTTGATGCCGATGCGGCCAATCATCGGCATGCGCTCAAGGTCATCCTCGAGCAGGCCGCCAATCAACAGCATGACCGCGATGTATACCGCACAGCCAAAGAATACGGCACCGAACGTCGAGATGACACCAATCTGCCACCAGGCCATGGTCCAATCGTAGAAGAAGTAGACCGCCGCTGCCATGACCGCCGAAGCGATGATGGTCTTCAAGAGCTGCGGGATCTCCATGCGATACCCGATGAACTTGTAGATGAAGATCAGATTGATGATGGCAGCAACACCCATGTCAGCCGCCGTTGCCCAGGCAGCACCCATGATGCCGAGCCAGGGGATTGCGGTGAGTTCCCAGTTCAGGACGACCTTGGCCACCGCCGCCAAGATCATATTGACCATCGGGATGGTCGGATGGCCGAGGCCCTGCAGGATGCCTGTCGACACCTGATGCAGCCCCAGCAGGATGATGCTGACCGCCGAAATCATGACGGCAGGGCCAGCCCCCGGCGCATTGTAGATAAGGGACGAAATCGGCGTCGCCAGCACGAACACGATGACAAATGCCGGGAAGCAGACGAAATTCGAGATGCGGACAGAAGCCGCCGTCTGGTTGTAGACGCGCTTCATATCCTGCAAAGCCCGCGCCTCCGAGATGGCCGGTACGATACTCATGGCCATGGAAGCCGTGATGATACACGAAAGGTTTACAAGCGGCACCGCCATACCCGTGAGGTAGCCGAAAAGCTCTGTCGCCTCGTTGACGCTGTAGCCTGCGACCTCCAAGCGCTGCGGCACGATCATGAGGTCAAGGTTGGAGACCACCGGCAGCATGATGCTGGCCGCCGAAACCGGCAGCGACAGCTTGAAGATGCGCTTGATGATCTGCCAGGCCGGCTCGCTTTCCTGTCCGGGCAGGGGCTGCAAGTCGTTGCCATAATCGCGCTCGATATCCCGGTCGAGCTTCCAGTGGAAGTAGACCAGCACCATAAGCCCCGTCACCGCCCCCGCCAGGGCACCCAGCGACGCACCAGCTGATGCGTAGTCAAGGCCCCAGGGCAGCAGAAGCTCCGCCAAGAGAATCATCGTAATGACACGGAAAATCTGCTCGACAATCTGCGAGACTGCCGTTGGCGTCATGCGCTGCCAGCCCTGCAAATAACCGCGGGAACTTGCAAGCAGCGTGACAAAGAATACTGTTGGTGCCAGCACAACGATGGACTTATAGGCACGCGGATCGCGCACGAACTGCCAGTCGATGAGCCAGTCTGCGGCAAAATAGGTCAGAAACGAAAATACAAGACCTGTTGCCACCATCAAAGCCATCGAGATATGGAACACACGCCTTGCCCCAAAGATATCTTTAAGGGCAACCTTCTCCGCCGTGATGATGGAAATGGCCACCGGCACACCAGCCTGTGACACCGTCATGGCAAAGAAATAGATGGGAAAGGCCATCTGGTAAAGGCCGATACCTTCACCGCCAAGGATTCGGGACACAAAAATCCAATTCAGTGAACCGATGACCTTGACGACAAACCCAGCCACAGTCAGGATAAATGTTCCCTTGAGGAACGATTCTCCCTTGCTGGATTTCTTTTCTTCTTTAACTTCCTGGTTACTTATGGGAAACACCGCCTATGTACAAAGGCACGCCACTTCCCCGCGGCATGCCCGTTTTGCAAAATCATCGCGCAATCGCTATAATAAGGATACGCAACATAGGAAATTATATCATCATTGGCGTTGACTTTCCACTATTATTTCTGCCAACGGCCGAAATCGGCCAAGGAGTACCTATGAACAAGAATCTCATCGAATTCGATATGGCAATCGGCCGCGAAAAGCCGGTGACCATCTTCACCCATGAAAATGCCTGCCCCTTCTGCGACACCGAGCATCTGACCGACATCATCGACCGCGACGGCACCATCATCCTGCTGCGCAATAAATACAATGTGCTGAAGGGCACCGAGCAATTCGTGCTGATCGAGGGCGATGCCTGCCAAAGCGATATGCCCGCCTACAGCCGTGCGCACATGCACCGGCTCATCCGTTTCGGCATCCATCACTGGCTGCGTCTCAAAAACTCCGGCGAATATGCCGACGTCATCTTCTTCAAGAACTTCGGCCCGCTCTCTGGCGGCACCATCCGCCATCCGCATATGCAGTACATCGCATTTCCCGCCTTGACTGAGCCGCTGACTGTCCAGCCTGAGGAATTTTCCGGCCCTGTCATCTACGAGCAGGGCCAAGTGAAAATGACTGTTTCCGAGCAGCCGCATATCGGCTTCTGGGAGTTCAACCTTATCGCCACAGCGCAGGATTCTGCTACCATCGACACGCTGGCCGACTACATCCAGCTGGGCACCGATTACTTGACCCATCACTTCCATAAGCGCTGCAACAGCTACAACATTTTCTTCTACGAACGCGAAGGAACCATATACGTCAAACTGACGCCCCGCTTTGCCACGCCGCCCATCTACATCGGCTATAACCTCCGCGTGCGGCCATCGAACTATCAGGATGCCATAGCTGAACTTCACCACATCTACGGCACTTCCCCATTTGCCTAAAAATTGCAGTTTATCTGTCCGTACGTGGTTAAAACAAACTCGGTACAGCTCAGCTTGGGTG
>NZ_FOQK01000037.1 GCF_900113715.1 Pseudoselenomonas ruminantium
TTAAAGGAAGAACGAATTTTTCAAAGTATGTCTCGCAAAGGCACCTGTCTGGATAATAGCGTGATGGAAAATTTCTTTGGCCTGCTAAAACAGGAAATCTATTATGGGCATACCTATCACAGCTTCGAAGAACTTGAACGAGCTATACGGCATTACATCACATACTACAATAAGCACAGAATCAAAGCTAAGCTGGGGTGGCTCAGCCCAGTAGATTACCGTTTACGTCATGCCGCAGCATAAAAAAACGGTAGCAGCAAATAATTGCTACTACCGGTAAGGTCTAACTTTATGGGGTCACTACAATATCGCTGGGATGTCACGCGACTTTTTTATGGGAAACAATCAGGCATTCGACAGCTGACGGAATTCCTTGAGCTTATCCATGGCGGCACCGGAGGCGATGAGCTGGCGGGCTTTATCGATACCGGCGGCGATGCTGTCAGCCTGGCCGCCTACGTAGATGGCAGCACCAGCGTTGAGCAGCACGATGTCGGTCTTGGGGCCAGTGGCACCATTCAATATGTCGAGGGTGACCTGGGCATTCTCTGCGGGATCGCCGCCACGGATGTCATCCTTGCTGCAGCGCTGGAAGCCGAAATCTTCTGGTTTTACCGTGTAGCGTTTGAACCAGCCATCGCGGAATTCACAGACACTGGTCGGAGCACTCAGCGAGAATTCATCGAGACAATCTTGGCCGTAGATGACCATGCCGCGCTTGACGCCTAGCGAGAGCATGACTTTAGCCAGTGGCTCGAGCAGATATTCGTCGTAGACACCTAAGACCATGTGGGTCGGATGGGCCGGATTGGTCAAGGGGCCGAGGATATTGAATACGGTGCGGATGCCGAGTTCCTTGCGGATGGCGCCGACGTATTTCATCGAGGTGTGGTATTTCTGCGCAAACATGAAGCAGAGGCCGATCTTCTCGAGTTCTTCGACGACTTTCTCAGGCGGCTGGGCAAGATTGACGCCCAAGGCTTCGAGACAGTCGGCGGCCCCGCACTTGGAAGAGGCTGCGCGATTGCCGTGTTTGGCGACCTTGACACCAGCGGCGGCGATGATCATCGCTGCAGTCGTGGAGATATTGATGCTGTGTGCGTGGTCACCGCCAGTGCCTACGATATCGAGGACGTCCATCGTGTGTTCGACTGTCAGGGCATGATCGCGCATGGCAGCCGCCGAGCCGGAGATCTCGTCGATTGTTTCGGCTTTGGTGCTTTTGGTGGAGAGGGCTGAAAGATAGGCGGCATTCTGTACCTGCGAAGTTTCACCGTTCATGATCTCATTCATGACGTCGTAGGCTTCACGGTAGGACAGGTCTTGCTTGCTGACGATTTTTTCAATGGCTTCCTTTATCATATGTAGTCACCTCAAATACATGTTGCTTTCACGATTAAGATAAACAGTATCATCAAAATGTAAAGTTGTCAACATAACGACGAGGATAGCCTGGAAAAAGTGGTTGGCGGCAAAAAAAAGTTGACAGCTGGAGTTTAATTGGCTATAATACATGAGTGGTCTACGGGATGTAGCGCAGTTTGGTAGCGCGCCTGCTTTGGGAGCAGGATGTCGCAGGTTCGAATCCTGTCATCCCGACCATTGTCTTTTGCGTCAGTAGCTCAGTTGGATAGAGCAACGGCCTTCTAAGCCGTGGGTCGGGGGTTCGAATCCCTCCTGACGCACCAATGGAATCAAGGGCCCCGGGGATTTCCTCGGGGCTTTTTTGGCATTTTGCATGCTTATCCGATGGATGGATCGATTTGTTTTGTTAGAGAAGGTTGTGAAAATGAAACAGATTCCTTTTTCCATAAAAAACCGCCAGGAGCTGCACGACTGCATCGAGAAGGTGCAGCAGGAGGCCCGGGCTTTGAAGAACTTGTCCTGCGTGCTGGTTTCGATTTTCATGGATACGGCCAATGAACGCATGCTGCAGGAGATGAAGCATACCATCAATGCTTCGTTTCCTGAGGCGCAGATCGTCGGCTCGGTTTCGCGGGGAGAAATCGTCAACGGGACATTGGTCGAGCATGATATCGTTGTCAACTTCACCTTGTTTGAGTGCTCGAAAGTCCGGGTCATGTCGTATGATTTCCGGATGATGAGCAGTGAACAGGCCGGTAAGGAACTGCTGGCAATCCTCAATGCGGACAAGGAGGTAGCGGCTGTCGAAGTGATATCTGCCGGCTTCCATCTCGATGTCAACCCGTTTTTCCATGAGGTCTCGAAGTCGCGCCAGGAAATCGTCTTTTTCGGCGGACTGGCCGATGACGGCAGTCTCGGGCAGAATGGTATGGTGTTTGCACAGAATACGACTTTGCGCCATGGTGTGGCCGTGGCGGTATTCAGCGGCAGCAAGCTGCATGTGCAGGCAAGCTCGAGCTTCGGCTGGAAGCCGTTGGGCCGCAGCATGACTGTCACGAAGATGGATGGCGAGTTCTGCCTCAAGGAACTCGATGGTATGCCAGCATTGGATGTGTTTGAGCGTTATCTTGGTATTGTGAATAACGATAGGTTTCTTGTGGAGTCCTTGACTTTTCCGTTCTATTTTGAACGCAATGGCACGGTACTGGCGCGTCATCCGCGCCGTTGCCGTGAAGATGGCGGGGTTATGTTTGGGGCGGACTTCCGCGTGGGTGAAAGGGTTCGTCTGGCCTATGGCGATCCTAGCGATATCATCGAGAATGCCATGGTCCTGCAGGAGAAGCTGGCCAATTTCCGGCCGGAGGCAATCTTTATGGTCAGCTGTGTGGCGCGCTGGATGCTCTTGGGAAGTGATACGGAGCAGGAACTTTCGGTTACGCGCCATCTGGCACCGTCATCGGGATTCTATGCCTATGGCGAATTCATGCGCAATGACGCGGGCGAGATTATGGTTTCGAATATGACGCTGGTGACGATTGGCATGCGTGAAGGACCCGGCAGAAGTGAGAAGAGAGAAATCAAAGTAGAACATCCGAAATTCAAGCCGCATCGGACCATTATGGCGCATCTGGTCCATCTCATTGAGACAACCACCCAGGAATTGGAAGAAACGAATGCTAAACTAGCGAAACTGGCGCAGCTTGATCGTTTGACCGAAGTCTTTAATCGTGGCGAGACGGAAATGCGCCTGGCAACGATGCTGCAACAATCACAGCTGTCAGGGCAGCCGTTGGCAGTCTTGATGCTTGATATCGATGATTTCAAAGGCATCAATGATAGCTTTGGCCATGAGATGGGGGATAAGGTCATTGAGGCTGTGGCCGGTATTTTGCGGGAGGTGACGCGTACTGAAGTGGATGCGCCAGGCCGCTGGGGAGGCGATGAGTTCCTTGTGGTTTTCCCGGATATGGCCGCGAAGGAAGGGCACGAAATAGCTGAGCGGATTCGTAAGGAGGTAGCTGCGCTGGACTTCCTGCCGGAGGGCAGACGGGTTACTGTCAGTATCGGATTGGCTACAGCTGCTGAGGATGATACGACCAATGCACTTTGCCGCCGTGTGGATATGGCTCTTTATGAGGCTAAGCGCAGCGGTGGCAAGAATATGGTTATCATGCACTAACAATTCCTCGTGGGGATAATTGCCTTGCTTTTTAGGCATACCTATGATAAGATGTTTGTACAAATCGATAGATAAACAAAGGCGGAGTCTGGTCACTAAGGGCTCCGTCTATTTTTTATCAGTGGGGAGGGGAGAGATCTCATCCCAGCAAAAGGAGGCATATAATGGAAGTATTAGCTGGTATCATTTTTATTTTGATGTATGTGGTCATCGTATCGGAGAAGATCCATCGCACAGTGGCGGCGATGCTCGGTGCGACGATCATGGTACTGATCGGCATCATGGATCAGGAGACGGCACTGCATCATGTGGATTTCAACACGCTGGGCCTGCTGGTCGGCATGATGGTCCTGGTCGGTGTCACGAGCCATACGGGATTGTTCGATTACGTGGCCATCAAGGCGGCCAAGGTGGCTAAGGCAGAGCCGAAGCGCATCCTGGTGTATCTCGGTCTCATCACGGCGATCTTCTCGGCGTTCCTCGATAATGTCACGACGGTCCTGCTGATGGTGCCGGTGACGTTCAGCATCGCTCAGAAGCTGCATATCAATCCGATCCCGTTCCTGCTCACGCAGATCATCGCATCGAATGTCGGCGGTACGGCTACGCTGATTGGCGATCCGCCGAATATCATGATCGGCAGTGCGGTAAAAGAGCTGACGTTCATGGCGTTCATCGAGAATCTGGCACCGATAGCCTTCATCAACTTGGTCGTTGTCATCCTCATCGTGGAGGTACTCTATAGCAAGAAGATGAAGACGAAGCCGGAGCTGCAGGCTGAGCTCATGCAGATGGACGAGAAGAAATCGCTGAAAGACCGCAAGCTCCTGGCCCGGTCGCTGTTTGTGCTCTCGCTGGTCATCCTCGGTTTCTTCACGCACTCGATCACGCATATCGAGTCGTCGATGATCGCGCTGGCTGGTGGCTTCCTGCTGCTGCTGCTGGCAGGCGGCAGCCATCACCTTGTCGAGACGACGATGAAGTCGGTGGAGTGGGCGACGATTTTCTTCTTCATCGGTCTGTTCATTGCCGTTGGCGGCCTCATCGAGACGGGCATCATCGGCAGCCTGGCCAAGCAGGCCGTCGAGCTCACGGGGGGCAACGTGACGAGCACGTCCCTGCTGGTTCTCTGGCTCAGTGCCATCGTATCGTCGGTGCTTGACAATATCCCGTTCGTAGCGACGATGATCCCGCTCATCCAGGATATGGGAACGATGGGCGTCAGCAACTTGGAGCCGATCTGGTGGAGCTTGGCCCTGGGTGCCTGCCTGGGTGGCAACGGCACGCTGGTCGGTGCTTCGGCTAACCTTATCGTGGCCGGTCTGGCAGCAGACCGTGGCGTCAAGATCACCTTCATCAATTATTTCAAGGTGGGTTTCCCCATCATGCTCTTGACGATTGTGCTCTCGACGGTGTATGTTTATATCCGGTATCTGATGTGATCCGGTGATAAGCGGCTAGGGAATATCAGTTCCCTGGTCGCTTTTTTGTTTTATCTTTTGTCTTTGCTGGCAGGATTATGTCCAGTGGACGAGAATATTATGGATGGTAAATGGTTTGGAGGGATTCTTTTGGCAAAATTCAGTGGCAGAGGATACGGGATGTGTGTGCTCTTTGTGGTGATCGGTGCTATCTTGGGTGGTATCCTGGGACAGCTGTTGATGAAGGTCGATGCGCTGGCAGGCATCATGCCATATCTGGTGACGACGTATCCGGTATTTGATATCACGCCGGTGACGTTCAATCTCTATGTGATCCAGTTGACGTTGGGCCTGGCCTTTGCTCCGAACCTCATGAGCATCCTGGGCATCGTGCTGGCCATTGTCCTGTTTCGCAAGTATTGATAGGAGGCAGTATGATTATTTTAGCGTCGGGGTCGCCACGCCGGAAGGAACTTCTGGATCAGATTGGTGCAGATTTTGTGGTGCAGGTCAGTGAGGCAGCTGAGGAAAGCGGCGATGCGCTGGCACCACAGGAGCTGGTGAAGAGGAATGCCATCGCCAAGGCGGAAGCCGTGGCCAGGGAGCATCCGGAGCTGCCGGTGCTCGGGGCCGATACGGTTGTCGCACTTGACGGGCACACGTATGGCAAACCGTGCGATAAGGCCGATGCTTGCCGCATGCTGCGCCTGTTTGCGGGGCGCACCCATGAAGTGTCGACAGGCATCGCGCTGGTGTGCGGCGGCAAGGTCCATGCGGACGTCGTGACGACCAAGGTCACGTTCGCGCCGCTGACGGAGGCTGAGATCTGCCGTTATGCAGAGACCGGTGAGCCGCTGGACAAGGCGGGAGCTTATGCGGTGCAGGGGCAGGCGGCAGTATTCATCGAGAAGCTTGACGGCTCATACTCGAATGTTGTCGGTCTGCCCTTGCACGCGCTCGCACGGCTGGCTGGAAAGGCAGGCGTCGATTTGTATGGCAATCATGGTGAAGGATCTGCCCGTTGACGAACGTCCACGGGAACGGTTGTTGTTTTCTGGGGCTGCTGCGCTGAGCAATACGGAACTTCTGGCAGTGCTGCTCCGGACGGGGACACGGGAAAAATCGGTGATCCATATCGCCGAGGAGGTTTTGGCCCATTACAAGGACCGCGGGCTGGAGGCGATCGTGCATATGCCGCCGGCGGAGCTGGCGGCCGTCAAAGGCGTGGGTAAGGCCAAGGCGGCGACGGTGCTGGCAGCGGTGGAGCTCGGGCGGCGGCTGTCGATGAAGGCGGCCGAGCATATCGTGGTTATACATGATCCTGAGGATGCGGCGCATTTTGCGCTGCCGCGGTTTCGTTTCGAGCAACGTGAGCATTTTGCCGTCATGCTGCTCGATACGAAGAATCATATCCTTGGCATGCCGGATGTTTCGGTGGGCAGCTTACAGGCATCCATCGTACATCCGCGTGAGGTGTTCCGGGCGGCCATTGACTATGCAGCAGCGGCGATGATCCTGTTCCATAATCATCCGAGCGGGGACCCCACCCCGAGCCGTGAGGACATCGCGGTGACCCAGCGGCTGGTCAAGGCGGGGAAAATCATGGATATTCCGGTGCTTGATCACATCATACTCGGCAGGGAATGTTTCTTGAGCTTGAAAGAGAAGGGAATGTTGTCGTAAGAAAATCCTTTTTTTTCTTGTGCTTTTCTGTAAATTTCCGTTACAAACCCCCATGAGTTGTGCTACAATAAGATAGCTGTTTAAAAATCAAAGTAAAATCTGCTGGTGCTGAGGCGTCGGCTTGTTTAAAAGTTTTGAAGGGAGTTTTTCAGTAAAATGTGGAGTCTTTTGGGTGGTTTATCGCACGATATGGGTATTGACCTCGGTACGGCAAATACGCTGGTTCATGTGAAGGGCAGAGGTATTGTCCTGCGTGAGCCGTCGGTTGTCGCCATCAAAAGCGACACGGGAGATGTCCTGGCCGTTGGCGAGGAGGCCAAGCAGATGATCGGTCGTACGCCGGGCAACATTGTAGCAATCCGTCCGATGAAGGATGGTGTCATCGCTGATTTCGATGTGACCCAGGCAATGCTGAAATACTTCATCCGCAAGGCGATGGGTTCGAAGTCCTTCATGAGTTCGCGCCCGCGCGTTGTCGTTGGTGTGCCTTCCGGTGTCACGGAAGTTGAGAAGCGTGCGGTCATCGACGCTGCCCAGCAGGCAGGTGCACGTGAGGCATATCTGATTGAGGAGCCGATGGCTGCAGCTATCGGTGCTGGCCTGCCCGTCGAGGAAGCGACGGGCAGCATGGTCGTCGATATCGGTGGCGGTACGACGGAGATCGCAGTCATCTCTCTCGGCGGTATCGTCACGAGCCGTTCCATCCGCATCGGCGGTGACGAGATGGATTCCTCCATCGTGCAGTACATCAAGCGCATGTACAACCTCATGATCGGTGAGCGCACGGCAGAGGAGATCAAGATCAACATCGGTACGGCTATCGTCACGCCGGATACGGACAAGACGATGGATATCCGTGGCCGTGACCTCGTAAGCGGTCTGCCGAAGACACTGACCATCCAGGCCAAGGAGATCCGCGAGGCTCTGAACGAGCCGATCTACAAGATCATCGATGCGGTCAAGGGAACGCTGGAGAAGACTCCGCCAGAGCTGGCTGCTGATGTCATGGACCACGGCATCATGATGACGGGCGGCGGTGCGCTGCTTACGAATTTCGACAAGCTGCTCTCGCATGAGACTGGCATGCCGGTACTCGTTTCCGAGGATGCGCTTTCCTGCGTCGGTGAGGGTACGGGCAAATCCCTCGAGAACATCGAGCTTCTCAAACGTGTAGTCATGACCTCGAAGAAGTTGAGACAATGAGCAACAGGGTAAGAAAAGATAAGGATTCGCATCGCAAGCTATGGGCTGTGCTCTTTGTCATTGTGAGCTTGTTCTGCATCATTTTCTTTGCCGCCCGCGGGCGGTTTCAGGCACCAGTGAGCAGCAAGGCTGCCTTGCTGGTGCTCTCGCCGTTCCAGCAGGCGGTTTCCTGGGTGGGCAGCCAGGTGAGTCATGTCACTGGCAGCATCTGGGAAATCGTGACGGTGCATGAGCAGAACAAGATGCTGCGCAATGAAGTCGAGCAACTGCGCGTGCAGAATCTTGAGGCCAGTGAAGCATTGGCAGAAAATGAGCGCTTGCGCACGCTGCTGGGCTATCGGCAGATGATGACGCAGTTCGATATGGTTGGTGCGCGCGTAATCGGCCGTGATTCGGCGACCTGGTCGAGTGTCATCATCATTGACCGAGGCCAGAAGGATGGCGTCAATACCGATATGACGGTAGTGACGGAAAAAGGACTGGTCGGTCATATTCTCGAGGCAGGCTGGAACACATCGAAGGTGCAGCTTATCCTCGATCCGCGTTCTTCGGTCGGCACGATCGTGCAGCGGGCTGAGTCGCGCGTGGCAGGTATTGTCCAGGGGGATTTGGATAATCCTACGATGCCGCAGATGGTCAATATACCGAAGAATGCTGATGTAGTCGAGGGCGATGTCATCGTGACATCTGGTTTTGGCGGCACGTACCCGAAAGGTATAGTGGTCGGCCTTGTCTCGTCGCTGCAGAATGATTCGGGCGGCCTGCTGAAGGTCGGCCTGCTGGAGCCGGCTGTGGATTTCCAGAAGCTTGAGGATGTCATGGTCATCACGGAGTCGCGCGAAGCGCCGCCTGAGCCCATAAAGCCGCCAGCGCAGACGCCGGGGACTGAGACGGATCCCGCTGCGCAGGCAGCTGCAGCCAAGGCCGCTGAGGAGAATCCACAATGAAGAAGTTTGGAAGACTAGCATTATTTGTCATTGCGTTATATGTCCTGCAGACTTCGCTGCTGCCGATGATTGCCTATCGTGGCATCAGTCCGGATCTCATGCTGCTGCTTACCGTATCGTTCGCCTTTTTGCGCGGTGTGCGTCAGGGCGGGCTCATGGGGTTTGCCACAGGCCTGCTGCAGGATCTGGCTTCCGGGACATTCCTTGGCATCAACGCATTCACGCGCATGCTGCTGGGCATGTTTTTTGGCCGGTTCTCTGACCGGGTGTTCAAGGAACAGTTCTTCTTGCCGGTCACAGCATCCATCACGGCAATTATCGCGAACTATTTTATTTTGGCGTTGCTTATGGTATTATTAGGTTATCGCTTTAATCTGGTGAGCAGCTTGCAAACGATGCTTATACCGATGCTCATCTATCAACTGGCTTTTGCCTATCCGGTTCATCGTTTTACCTATGAGCTGGACAAGAAGCTAAGTGAAAAAGAAAAACACTGATTAAGGCACCTTGCGGGGTGCCTTTCGTTATGGGAGAGATATTTCTTGGTCGAAAATGACGAATTTGGCGGCAGAATAAAGGTACTGAGCTGGTTATGCGTACTGGTTGTTGCCGTACTCATCGGCCGTGCCGGTTATTTGCAGATCTATGAGGGCGATTATTATGCGGCGCTTGCTGAGGGCAACCGCATCCGCATCATACCGTCCATGGCACCGCGCGGGACGTTCTATGACCGCAACGGCAATCTGCTGGTACAGAATCGTCCGGGTTTCACGGTATCCTTGCTGCCACTTACGGCACCGATCTCTGACGATGTCATCGCACGTTTGTCAGAGCTGGTCAAGGTGCCTGTGCCGAAAATCAAAGAGAAGATCGCCGCGCACAGCGGCTTCGATCCGATCCGCATCAAGGCGGATGTCACGCCGGATATCGTGACGATCATCGAGGAGCAGAAGAGCAATTATCCCGGGGTGGTCATCGAGGTGCAGCCAATCCGCGACTATACCAACAAGCAGGAAGCGGCCCATACCTATGGCTATGTCAGTGAGATCAACGACATGGAGCTGGAGAAGCTCAAGGATCAGGGCTATAAGTCTGGCGACATCATCGGCAAGTTCGGTTTGGAGAAGATCTATGACAAGGAGCTGCGCGGCGAGAATGGTGGCCAGCAGGTTGAGGTCGACGTATCGGGCAAGCCGGTGCAGATCATCGGCAAGAAGGACCCCATTCCCGGCGATGACCTCTATCTGACGATCGATGAGGGCTTGCAGACGGCAGCGGAAAAGGCAGTTGATGAGCAGTTGAAGCTCATCCATGCCAATGCAGCCGCAGCGGTGGCCATGAACCCGCAGACTGGCGAGATCTTGGCTATCGTCAGCCGTCCGGCGTTCGATCCGAACTTGTTTGCCCATGGCATTTCCACGAAGGACTGGAATGCGCTGAACAACAATCCCTATCATCCGATGGACAACAAGGCCATCACGGGTGAGTATCCGCCGGGCTCGACGTTCAAGATTGTGACAGGTACGGCGGCTTTGACCGAGGGGGTTGTCTCGCCGGAAGAGCTCATCAACGATACGGGACGCCACTGGATCATTCCGAAGGGCAATGCCGAAGGCGAGGCCTTGGGCCTCATCAATTTCCGGCAGGCTATGGCCCATTCGGATAACGTCTATTTCTATGAGATGGGCAACCGTCTTGGCATCGACCGTCTCGAGAAATATGCGCGGATGTTCGGTCTCGGCAAGACGACAGGCATTGACCTGCCCTATGAGGCGTCTGGCCTGGTCGCAAACCGCAAGTATAAGGAACTGAACTTCGAAGATGGCGAATGGTATCTGTCGGAGACCTTCGATGCGGCTATTGGTCAGGGCTTCAATCTGGTGACGCCGCTGCAGGCGGCCATGCTGATGGGGGAGATTGCCGCGGATGGCAAGCGTTTCCGCCCGCATGTCGTGCAGCGGATCGTCGGGCCTGATGGCAAGACGGTCAAGGAGTTCAAGCCCGAGCTGCTGTCGACCCTCGATGTCACGCCTTCGGTACTGAAGCTGGTGCAGGATGGCCTGCACGATGTCACGAAGTATGGTACGGCAGCTTCGTCGTTCCAGGGATTCAACATCGATATCGCGGGCAAGACGGGAACGGCGGAGAATCCCCATGGCCGTGACCACGGCTGGTTCGTCGCTTACGGGCCCTTTGACAATCCGACGATTGTCGTGGCGGTCATCGTCGAGCAGGGCGGTTTCGGTTCACAGTCGGCAGTGCCTATCGGCCGCAAGATCCTTGAAGCTGCCTTTGGGGTCAACCAGCCCAGCGACAAGGCCCAGGCAAAACAGTAAGCAAGTCATATAAAATATAAGTAGAAGTGAGGACAGCCATGAGTGATGAGATTGTAAAGATCAAGGGCAGCAAGTCCGGTCTGCAGCTTAGCTTTGCAGAAGGCGCTGCTTTTGCGGCTGTGCGCAAGGACATCGAGGAGAAGCTGGTATCCGGCACAGGATTCTTCCTGCGCGGGACGCTGGTGCTGCTCCCGAAGGATGCCTTTTCCGAGACGGAGCGTGCCCAGCTGCAGAAGATGTTCCATGAACATGGACTGATCTGCCGGACGATGAATCCTGAGGCGCAGCCGACCCCTTCGGAGCAAGTGCGCCGGGAAAATGAGCAGGAAAAACAGCGGCAGGCAGCTGCTCAAGCGCAGGCGGCGTCCAGGAAAGAAAAAGTCCAGGAGATGGTCGTAGTCAATCGCACGCTGCGCGGCGGGCAGGAGATCCGCACAGAGAGTTCGGTGATGGTCTGCGGCAATGTCAATCCTGGTGCGCAGATCATTGCTGGCGGCAGCATCGATATCCGGGGGACCTGCCGTGGCATGGTACATGCGGGCGCCTTTGGGGACAACACGGCATTCATCATTGCCGACCATCTGATGCCGACGCAGATTCGCATCTCGAATCTGATCGCGCGGTCGCCGGACGAGATGGAAAAGACAGAGCGAGCTGAGCGGGCTTCCATCAAAGAAGGCCGCATTGTGATTGAACCAATAGAAAGGTAGGAACGGACAATATGAGTGAAATCTATGTAATTACCTCCGGTAAAGGTGGCGTTGGCAAGACGACGACGACGGCAAATCTCGGTGTGGGTCTTGCTATGCGTGGCAAGAAGGTCGTGCTGGTCGATACGGATACGGGCCTCAGGAACCTCGACCTGCTCCTCGGGCTGGAGAACCGCATCATGTATGATCTGATTGACGTTACCGAGGGCCGTGTACCTTACAAGAAAGCGTTGGTTCGCCACAAGAAATATGATACGCTCTTCCTGCTGCCGACCTCCCAGGTCAAAGACAAGATGGCTGTGAATCCGGAGCAGCTTGTCGCACTCTGCAAGGAGCTGCGGAAGGAGTTCGACTATATCCTGATCGACTGCCCGGCTGGTATCGAGCAGGGCTTCAAAACGGCAATCGCTGCTGCTGATACGGCGCTCGTCGTCACGATGCCGGAGATCTCGGCAGTACGCGATGCGGACAAGATCATCGGCGAGCTTGGCCGTGCCGATAAGCAGGACATCAAGCTCATCGTCAACCGTATCCGTCCGCAGATGGTTGAAAACGGCGATATGCTCGATATGAGTGATATCAACGATATCCTCTCGATCGATTGCATCGGGCAGGTGCCGGATGACATCAAGGTCGTCACGAGCACGA
Organism: Pseudoselenomonas ruminantium; assembly: GCF_900113715.1. Classification (GTDB taxonomy): domain Bacteria; phylum Bacillota; class Negativicutes; order Selenomonadales; family Selenomonadaceae; genus Selenomonas_A; species Selenomonas_A caprae. Next base: position 12,493 of record NZ_FOQK01000037.1, read on the forward strand.
ACAAGGGCGAGCCTTGCATCACGATGGATGATTCGCAGGCTGGCACGGCTTACCGCAACATTGTTGCCCGTATGTGTGGCGAGAGTGTGCCGTTCATGGAATTTGCCAAAGAGGGTTTCTGGGCACGTCTCAAGCATGTTTTCGGTAAATAAGGAGGATTCGTATGATAGACGCATTGATGAAGATTTTCGGCAAAAAAGAACAGTCTGGCAAGATAGCCCGGGATCGCCTGAAGGTCGTACTCATTCATGATCGTGCCAACATTTCTCCGGAAGTCATGGAGAACCTCAAGAACGATATCATCAAGGTGATTTCCAACTACATGGAGATCAATCAGCATGATATGGATATCTCGCTGGCCAATGACGATGATTCGGTGGCCCTGGTCGCCAATATCCCAGTCAGCCGCATGAAACACGACAAAGGCACCCATTGAGAGATGAATAAGAAGAAATGACGAAAAGTATATTACGTCGCACAGATTTCACTCTGCTGGCCGCGACCCTGGGCATCATCCTCATGAGCCTGGTCATCATCGGCAGTGCGACCCATATCAATACACCCAGTGACGATCGTTACTGGTTTGTGGCTCGTCAAGGTATCTTTGCTTTGATGAACATCGGCCTGGCGGTGTTCCTGATGAACTTTGACTACAAGATGCTGCAGGGCTACGGCAATCGGCTCTATGTCTTCAATCTCATCATGCTGGTGGCCGTCATGCTGGTCGGCCAGTCGGCACTGGGCGCCCAGCGCTGGATCTCGATTGGTCCTATCAGCATCCAGCCGTCGGAGTTCTCGAAGATCATCATGATCATCTCGCTGGCGGCGATGCTGGAGGAGCGGGTTGGCAAGCTGAACACGCTGCATGACCTGCTGCCAGTAGCAGCCTATGTCGGTGTGCCCTTCCTCTTGGTCCTCAAGCAGCCAGACCTGGGCACATCGCTGGTGTTCATGGCGATCTTCCTCGGCATGATCTTCATCAGCGGCATAAACCTGCGGCTGTTGGGCGGGATATTTGCCGCAGGCATAGCGATGATGCCGCTGCTATGGCATGTGCTCAAGGATTACCAGAAGATGCGCATCATGGTCTTCATGGACCCGAATGTCGATCCGCTGGGGTCGGGGTATCACATCATCCAATCGAAGATAGCCATCGGGTCGGGTATGCTGTTTGGTAAAGGACTGTTTGGTGGCACGCAGAGCCAGCTGAACTTCCTGCCAGAGAATCATACGGACTTTATATTCGCCGTTGTCGGCGAGGAGCTCGGCTTCATTGGCGTGACGTTCCTGCTGCTGCTGTACCTTGTCGTCCTTTGGCGTGGCGTGCTGATCGCGCGCGATGCCAGCGATATGTTCGGGCGGCTGCTGGCTGTTGGCATCACTTCGATGCTGGCCTTCCACGTGCTGGTGAATGTCGGCATGACGCTGGGCATCATGCCGGTGACAGGTATTCCGCTGCCCCTCATGAGCTACGGTGTCAGCTCGCTGACGACCAATATCCTGTCGATTGCGATACTCTTGAATATCCAATTGCGAAAACAAAAATTGCTGTTCTAGCAGAATGATAGGCCTTCTCCGGGGATGCCACCGGCATCCCGCGCCTGCTGGCGCCCTGTAGGGGAAGGTTTTTTTACAGATAACAGATAATAGATAGAATGAAATGATTCGGAACTGAATGATGGAGGAATGAACAAAATGGTACGACTTGACCACGAGGTGCTTCAGAACGTATTGAAGCCGTCCCGCTATACTGGCGGCGAGTGGAATGCCGTGAAGAAAGATTGGGATAAAGTGGATTGCACGTTTGCCTTGGCGCTGCCCGATGTCTATGAGGTCGGCATGAGCAACCTTGGCCTTGCCATCCTGTACGAGGTGCTCAACCGTCAGCCAAATATCGCCGCAGAACGCGTCTATGCGCCCTGGACGGATATGGAGCAGGAAATGCGCGCGCGCAACATCCCGCTGTTCTCGCTGGAGACCCATACGGAGCTGGCTGCCTTTGATTTGTTCGGCTTCTCGCTGCAATACGAGATGATCTATTCGAATGTGCTCAATATGCTCGACCTGGCGCAGATCCCTATCTGGGCCAAGGACCGTACGCTCGATATGCCGTTTATCGTGGGTGGCGGTCCTTGTGTCTACAACGTGGAGCCGATTGCTGATTTCTTTGATTTCTTCATCGTCGGTGAGGGCGAAGAAGTCATCGTCGAGGTGTCCCAGGCAATGGCCGCATGGAAGAAAGCGGGCCGGCCGGGGGGCCGCCGCGGCTTCCTCGAGCGCCTGCTGACGATGGACGGCATCTATGTGCCGTCGTTCTATGAGCCGGTCTATGCTGCCAGTGGCGATTATGAGCGTTTGACGCCGCTGGATGAAAAGGCGAAAGCCATCATCTACAAGCGTGTCTGCCGTGATATGGATGAGGCCATGTCGGTGGAGAATCCTATCGTGCCGTATATGGATATCGTCCATAACCGCATCATGCTCGAGTTGTTCCGCGGCTGCTCCCGCGGCTGCCGATTCTGCCAGGCTGGCATCTGCTACCGTCCGGCCCGCGAGCGCACCGAAGCCAAGCTCAAGAAGATGGCGCGCGGGCTCGTGGATAAATCCGGTTACGACGAGATGAGCCTTACGTCCCTGTCGTCGGCGGACTATTCCTGCTTGGGCGGTCTTGTCGATGACCTCATGGAGGATTTCAAGGACGAGAAGGTCAGCTTTTCGCTGCCATCGCTGCGCATCGACAGCTTTTCCATCGACCTTGCGCACAAGATGCAGCAGGTCAGGAAATCTGGCCTGACGTTTGCGCCGGAGGCAGGTACGCAGCGGCTGCGTGATGTCATCAACAAGGGCGTCACCGAGGAGAATCTCATGAACGCCTGTGGTTCGGCGTTCCGTCAGGGCTGGAAACAGGTCAAGCTCTACTTCATGATGGGCCTGCCGACAGAGACCGATGAAGATATCATCGGCATTGCCAAGCTCGCGAAGAAAGTCGTCGATCTTTATACGGAGATCAAGGGCCGCCGTGGCGTCAAGGTCACGATTTCCGTTTCGTGCTTCGTACCGAAGCCGTACACGCCGTTCCAGTGGTTCGGTCAGCTGCCGATTGCTGAGTTTGAACGCCGCCAGCAGCTGCTCAAGGAAAATATCACCGACCGTGCCATTACCTTCAACTATCACGATGCGCGCCTCTCGATCATCGAGGGCGTCCTGGCGCGTGGTGACCGCCGCCTGAGCAAGGTCATCTATCAGGCTTGGCAGGATGGGGCGAAGTTTGATGGCTGGTCAGATCTCTATAAGCATGACACCTGGCTCGCTGCCTTTGACAAGTGCGGGGTCGATATGAGCTATTACAATGAGCGTACCCGTGACTTCAACGAGGCACTGCCCTGGGATATCACTTCGCCGGGCGTCAATAAGGATTTCCTGCTGCGCGAGTGGCAGCAGGCCATGGAGGGGGCGCTTACGATCGACTGCCGCCGTAGCAAGTGCACGGGCTGTGGCATCTGCCCGAATCTCGGCGTCCATGTCATCGACTATGCCAAGGAGGCCAAGCCAGTGGATCTGTCCACTGAGACAGCGGCACCGAAGCAGCCGGAGACCGACCCGAAGGGCCCGGGGAAACCGCGCACGCTCTATAAATTCCGCGCGGAAATCACGAAGGGCGACGAGCTTCGCTATGTCTCGCATCTCGATTATGCCAATCTCTTCTTGCGGGCCTTCGACCGCGCCAAGCTGCCGATGGCCTATTCGGAGGGCTTCAACCCGCATATGAAGGTTTCCTTCGCTTCGGCACTGTCACTGGGCGTAACGAGCGAGGCCGAGTACATGGACTTCGAGCTCGTAAAACCAGTCTGCCAGCCTGAGGTATTTGACCGGCTCAAGGCACAGTTGCCACCGGGGGCCGAGCTGCGCGAGCTCCGCGAGGTGCACGGCAAGCAGCCGGCGCTCATGGCCCAGGCGGATGAGGCTCGCTATACCTTGACGGTACCCTATACGGGCAGTGAGGCTGAGGCCCAGAAGGCAATCAAGTCTTACAACGATGCGGCTGAGGTGATATGGCAGCGAGTGACGCCGAAGAAGAAACGGGAAATCGAAACGAAGCAGTATATGAAGCAGCCGGTCACGGCTGAACTGACGGCGGCGGGGCTGCGGCTGGTCATGGACATCATCATCACCCAGTCCGGCAGTGTCAAGCCTGTCGAGATCCTGACGGCAATCCAGCAGCAGTTCGGGCTGGCCGTTGATGCCTCGCAGGCCTTGATCACGCGCAATGGTCTGTTTGCACATGGCAAACGCTTGATTGAACTGGTATAATGGATATAGCTGACACGTGGGAAAAGGGGGGAGCTTATGAAATCCATACTGGTGACTTGTGTACCCGAAGAGAACCGGGTAGCCATGGTGGAAGATGGCGTGCTGGAAGCCATTGAGATGGAACGCTCGTCCCATTCACACCTGGTAGGGAATATCTATAAGGGGCAGGTGCAGAATGTCCTGCCTGGCATGCAGGCGGCTTTTGTCGACATCGGGACGGAGAAGAACGCATTCCTTTACATCGGCGATGGCTTGCCGCAGGATGTGGTCAAGGCGCTGCCGAAGGTGCAGCACATCCATATCGGCCAGCGGCTGCCCGTGCAGATTATCAAGGATGCCATCGGCACGAAGGGGCCGCGCGCCACGACGCATATCTCGCTGCCGGGGCGCAACGTCGTCTTGATGCCGACGGCTGCCTATATCGGCATGTCGCGCCGCATTGATGATGAGGCGGAGCGCAGCCGCTTGCATGAGATAGCCAGCCGCATCTGTCCTCAGGGCATGGGGCTTATCATCCGTACTGTAGCTGCTGGTCAGAGCGAAGCGGCCTTACAGGCTGATGTTGACTACCTGGTCAAGCTCTGGGAGTCCATCATGGCGCGCTTCAAGCTCAAAGGCAAGGGAACGAATCTGCTGTTCCGCGATGCAGATCTCATCATCCGCATGGTGCGCGACTCGCTGACCGATGAGGTGGATGAGGTGCTCATCGATGATCGCGAGGTCTGGCAGCGGGTGGTCGACCTGGTGCAGTTCCTCTCGCCGCATCTGGCCCAGCGGGTCAAGCTCTACGAGGGCAAAGAGCCGCTGTTCCGCAAATACGGCATCGAAGATGAGCTCGAAAAGCTTGGAGCGCGGCAAGTGGAGCTCAAGTCTGGCGGATTCCTCGTCATCGACAAGACGGAGGCTTTGACCGTCATTGATGTCAATACAGGCAAATATGTCGGCAAGTCGAATCTTGCAGATACGGTCTATCAGACAAACCTTGAGGCAGCTGCCGAGATCCTGCGGCAGATCCGCCTGCGCGATATCGGCGGCATCATCATCGTCGACTTCATCGATATGGAGAAGGAGGCGCAGAAGGAGCATCTGCTGAACTATATGCGCGAAAATGTCCGTCATGACCGCACGAAGACGAACATCGTCGACATCACGAGCCTGGGGCTCGTGGAGATCACCCGCAAGAAATCGCGGCAGAATCTCGATAGCATCATTTACAGCGAGTGTCCGGTCTGCCATGGGCGCGGCCGCGTCGAGTCGCCAGAGACTGTGAGCATCCGCATCGCGGCGGCCATCCGCCGCATGGAGCGCAGTTCCCATGCGCGGGAAGGCTATGAGATCGAGGTCCATGAGACCGTGGCCGAGGAGCTGCGGGCGAATCAGCTGATGATGGACCTGGCCGCGGAATTCGGCACCGATATCAAGGTGACCGTCAAGCCTGGCATGCATCCGGAAAACTACTCGATTCTCCAGCAGAGCTGAATATGAGAAGCAACACCTCCCGAGGTGGATATATATCCACCTCGGGAGGTGTTTATTTATGTATACAATACACATAACACCTATATGTCTGTATAGTGTAGACACATATGGAAACTATCAGTATAATAAAGGCAGATGAGGGATTGTGAAATCATATTATTTTATTTTCCAGCAAAGGAGTGATTGTTATGAACCTTTCAATCAAGATTTTTATCGCTCTGATACTTTCTGTTGTCGTTGGCCTTATTGCCGGTGAACCGGGACTGCCGTTCATCAACTGGTGGATTGCGCCAATCGGCACCATCTTCATCAATCTCATCAAGATGATGATCGTACCGGTCGTATTCTTCTCCCTCGTCGTCGGTATGACAAGTCTCGGTGATACGAAGAAATTGGGACGCATCGGTCTCAAGACGATCCTGCTCTATCTCTGCACGACGGCGGTGGCCATCGTCATCGGCTTTGGCATTGCCGGCCTTGTCCATCCGGGGGTGGGCCTGCAGATGGCCAGTGAGGCAGCCGTCAAGGTCAAGGAAGCACCATCGATCATGCAGGTGTTCGTGGCCATGGTTCCTGCCAACCCCATCGAGGCGATGGCTAAGGCCCAGATCCTGCCGGTCATCATCTTCTCGCTGTTTGTCGGTGTCGGCATCTTGAAGGTCGGCGGTGAGCGGGCGGAACTGCTCGTCAGATTCTTCGATGCTGGGGCAGAGGTATCCTACAAGATCATCGGCCTGGTCATGAGCTTCGCACCGTATGGTGTCTTCGCACTGCTGCTGCCGGTCGTAGCCAAGAATGGCCCGAAGGTACTGCTGCCGTTGATGTCGGTCATCGCCTGCGTGGCTGTTGGCTGCGCAATCCATGCGATTGCCGTCTACTCGACGCTGGCCAAGGTCTGGGGCGGACATACGCCGCTGGAATTCTTCAAGGGCATGAGCGAGCAGATGCTCATCGCCTTCACGACTTGCTCGAGCGCCGCATCCCTGCCGGTCAACATGAAGAACTGCCAGGAGAAGCTCGGTGTATCCCGTGAGGTGTCATCCTTCGTCCTGCCGCTCGGTGCGACGATCAATATGGATGGCACGGCGCTTTACATGGGTGTCTGCACGCTGTTCATCGCCAACGTATTCGGCATCGACCTGACGGCTGGCCAGATGATGATGATCGTGCTGACAGGCACGCTGGCCTCGATCGGTACTGCAGGTGTCCCGGGCGCCGGCCTCATCATGCTGGCCATGGTGCTGCAGTCTGTCGGCCTGCCGATCGAGGGCATGGCACTGGTGGCTGGTATCGACCGCGTCCTCGATATGTTCCGTACCTGCCTCAATATCACTGGTGATGGTGCGGTGACGATTGTTATGGATCAGGAAGAGAAAAAACATGCGGCAGCTTAATATAGCTGGCATTTATGCTTAAGGCGGGAGTTGTGAGATGACCGTCTGATGAATACGAAGACCCGTTGACATTACAAGAAGTCAACGGGTCTTTTGTTAAATTGCAGTTTATCTGTCCGTACGTGGTTAAAACAAACTCGGTACAGCTCAGCTTGGGTGGGGGCGGGTGCACTTTTTCTCCGCTCCCGCTAAATGACCCGCGCGGCTGCTTTAGTACGTACTTAGATACATGTGCCGGGCAGGCCAGCGGCACGCCAATACATCGAATCGTTCTAGGAAGTACGTGCTGCGGGCCATCCCTCACTGCGTTCGGGCAAATCGCTCCCGCTGCGAAGAAAGTGTACCCGCCCCCGCCCTCTGCTACGTTTGGATAAGCCTGCTTTGTTCCGGCAATAGGTTACGAATTACATCGATGTGCTTGTTACGAGAGAA
>NZ_FOQK01000038.1 GCF_900113715.1 Pseudoselenomonas ruminantium
AGCGCGTTTGGGAACTTTTTCAATGCTTAGTTAAAGGCAAAAAATATTTTTAGCAAAGCATCTAAGTGAAGCGTTGGTACTCCCCTGCCCGGCGGCGCGGCTTTTCTCGAATAAAAACACGGTAATTTACAAACTGCAATTGAAAAACCTCGATGCAAATTGCACCGAGGCTCTCCCTATCCTTTATTCAGCAAGTATGGCATTCGTCGTAGATGCCTGCTTTTTTGAGCGTTTCTACCACCGTTGCGCCGATGTGCGCCACAGTGTCAGCCACCTCTATGCCTACGGCATTGAGTGCCTTGATTTTATCTGCTGCCGTGCCCTTGCCGCCGCTGATGATGGCCCCAGCATGCCCCATGCGTTTGCCCGGAGGCGCCTGGCGCCCCGAGATGAAGGCTGCGACCGGCTTGTCCGGCATATTAGCAGCAATCCACTTGGCCGCATCTTCCTCGGCCGTGCCACCGATCTCACCGATCATCAGCACAGCTTTCGTCTCGGGATCGTCCTTGAACAGCTGCAACGCATCGATGAAGTCAGTACCTTTTACAGGGTCACCACCGATGCCGATGGCCGTGGTCTGGCCGATGCCAGCGGCTGTGAGCTGGAACGAGGCCTCATAAGTCAGCGTGCCCGAGCGGGAGATGACGCCGACATGGCCTTTCTTGTAGATGTATCCCGGAATGATGCCGAGCTTGGCCTCGCCAGCCGTGAGGATGCCCGGGCAGTTCGGCCCGATCAAGCGGGTCTTCTTGCCCTCCATATAGCGGCGGACCTTGACCATATCGAGCACTGGGATATGCTCTGTGATGCAGACGACGAGGTCGAGCTCAGCATCAACAGCCTCCATGATGGAGTCAGCTGCAAAGCGTGCCGGCACATAGACGACCGAAGCCGTAGCCCCCGTTGCTGCCACCGCATCCTTGACCGTGTTGAAGACTGGCACGCCTTCTACCAGCTGGCCAGCCTTGCCTGGCGTAACGCCAGCGACGATCTGCGTGCCATAATCGAGCATCTGCCGCGTATGGAACGTCGCAGCTTTGCCCGTGATGCCCTGAACGATGACTTTTGTATCTTTACCTACTAAAACACCCATGATTCACGCCTCCGCCTCTTTGACCAGTCTCACGATTTCCTCGGCACCGCCCTCCATGGTCGGCGCCATGATGACATTCGCTATTGGCGTATCCTGCAGGATTTCACGGCCACGCTCGACGTTCGTGCCCTCCAAGCGGACGACGACCGGCACAGGCAGGCTCTTGCCATCCGGCGAGATGATCTTGGCCGCCTCGACAATGCCTTCTGCCACGAGATCGCACTTATTGATGCCGCCAAAGATGTTGACGAAGATTCCCTTGGCCTGACCACCATCGAGCATGATCTTGAAGGCCTCAGCAATCTTCTCGGGCGTGCTGTCGCCGCCAACATCCAGGAAGTTAGCCGGCTCGCCACCATAGTACTTGATGATATCGACGGTGGCCATCGCCAGGCCGGCACCATTGACCATGCAGGCCACATCGCCGCCCAGGTTTACGTAGTTGAGCGCAGCCGCTGCAGCCCGGCGCTCCTTCGGATCTTCCTCGGTCTCATCCCGCAGCTCCTCGATATCGGGATGGCGGAACAAGGCACTGTCATCGAAGTTCAGCTTGGCATCCAGCGCCACGACATCATCCGCCTGCGTGACGACCAGCGGATTGATCTCGGCCAGGCTGCAATCCTTGCCGACAAAAGCATTGTACAGGCAGCCCATAAGTTTTGTAACCTTACGGATAGCTGGCTGCGGGAAGTGCAGCGCATAAGCCATGCGCGTCGCCTGGAAAGGCGCGAGGCCTACGGCCGGATCGATGTACTCCTTGAAGATCTTGTCGGGCATCTCCGCCGCGACCTTCTCGATCTCCATGCCGCCCTCTTCCGAGCCCATCATGACGACGCGTGCCGTCTGGCGGTCGATGACAAAAGAAAGATAGTATTCCTTCTTGATTGCCGAGCCTTCCTCAATCAACAGGCGGTTTACCTTCTTGCCCTCCGGACCGGTCTGCTTGGTCACCAGTGTCTTGCCGAGGATCTCCTTGGCATACTGCTCCACTTCAGCCATATTCCTGGCCAGCTTGACGCCGCCGGCCTTACCACGGCCACCCGCATGAATCTGCGCTTTGACAACAACGATCTCCGAACCAAGCTTCTTTGCATTCTCGACTGCCTCTTCCACACTAAACGCTGGTAACCCATTCGGTACATTCACACCATATGCTTTCAGGATTGCCTTGCTTTGATACTCATGGATATTCATAATCACGCCTCCCCGCTACGCATTACCTTTTATTATACTGTTCCAGTTCATTAGCCGCCCGATGCAGCATGTCCTGCGTGATCCTGTACGGCAGGATCTTCACATCCTGCTTCTTCTCAGTCGCCTGGAACACGCGATGGATATCCTCCTCACTGGCGCAGATATCCCGACGGCTCGTTGGCAGACCGATTTTCCGGCAGAATTCGTAGAACCGTGCAAACTCCTGCTGCTGGCCATCGCATAAAAGCAGCAACAGGATGCCATAGGCCGCCAGCCCGCTGTGCTTCTGGCAGCCCGCCTCGCCCGCCGTGATATTCGTCAGTTCGGTGAACAGGGCATGAGCGATATGGCCGTTGTACTCCGGCGCAGCTAGATTCGACACGAGCCCGCTCGTCATGACAATGGCGAGCACGACCTCCTCGAAAGCCTTCGTCGCCGCATGTGCCTTGTTGTCGGCTACGGCCTGCTCCCCATAGGCATACAGCGGTTCCAAGCACATCTGCGACAGAGCAAGCCCCATTCCATCACTATGGCAGAGCGTCTTGCCGCGCGAGGCAATCTGCGCCTCGTAGAATTTCGCCATCGTATCGCTGATGCCGCGCAGCAGGAATTCGACAGGTGCCTGCGCCAGCATCCGCGTGCAGAGGAATACATGCACCGGCGGCTCATCGGAATACGCATACTCGCAGAACGTGCCATCCGCATGATAGATGGTGGCGATGCTGGCCGCTGCGGCACAGCTCCCCGCCACCGTCGGGAAGGTGAAGAACGGCTTGTGCTGCAAATGTGCGACCTGCTTAGCTGTATCGATGGCCTTGCCGCCGCCGACAGCAAAAATCATATCGGCGTCTTCAACGGCCTGGTCGCGGCGGAGCTTTTCGATGTTTTCATAAGAAGTCTCCCCGCCAGCGAGCAGGAAACCCGTAAACTCGAGCCCGACCCCATCGACAGCTGCCGCCATTTTCGCCTGCGCTGCCTCGATGCCCCGGCGGCCACCGATGACAACCACACTCTTGCCATAGCGCGGACAGATCTCGCGGATCTTTTCATACGCCTCGACCCCGATCGTATAATCGGGAAAGGTCATGGTATATCTGCCTTGCATCGCAACGCCTCCTCAGTCTTTCGGGCTCAGGACATAAACGGTCTGGGCCTTCCAGGTTTCACCCTTTTTGAGGATAGGCTGCGGGAAATCAGGATTTGCCAAGGCATTCGGGAAATACTGCGTTTCCAAGCAGAAGCCCGTACGATGCTGGAACTCGACACCATCTTTACCCTTGATGCCGCCACAGAGGAAATTGCCTGTGTAGAACTGGATGCCCGGCTGCGTCGTATAGCAGGTCAGCGTGAGCCCTGTCTTCTCCGACTCCGCATAGGCTGCCTTCTTCAAGCCCCCCTTGATGTAGTCGATGGGGCAATGCGGATCGAAGCCGAACATGCCTGGCTTCATCTCGACCATAGCCGGTTCATCGCGCAGCACCCAGTTATGGTCATAGCCCTTGCCCATCTGCAGTTCGTCAAAGTCATCGTCGATATGCTCGCCGATGCGCACTGGCTTGCGCAGATCCATCGGTGTCCCGGCCACATCCAGGATACGGCCATCAGGCAGCGACTCTGCATCGGCCCAAGTGTATTGGTCCGCAAAGATCTGGATTTTCTGATCGAGCACCGGGCCGGCTGCAAAGCCATCCAGGTTGAAGTACGTGTGATTGGTCAGGTTACAGATTGTGTCCTGGTCACAGGTCGCTTCATAGCTGATAGACAACTCATTGTCATTCGACAACGAATAGATAACGTTTACAGTCATATTTCCCGGATAGCCGCCTTCGCCGTCCTTGGCCTGATAGGTGAACTTCACGCCCTCGTAGATTTCCTCAGCCGTCCACAGCTGATCGTGGAAGCCCTGAAAGCCGCCATGGATATGGTTCTGCATCTGCGAGCCCGTATTGCGGTCCAGCTGATACTCCTTGCCGCTGATCGTAACCTTGCCACCGGCGATGCGATTGGCATGACGGCCCACGACGCCGCCCATGCTCGTATCGTCCTTTTCATAAGCCGCGGCATCCGCATAGCCCAGCACCACATCGATGAACTTCGCCTGCGGCCCCATCACGCGCCAGCTCACCAGCCGTGCGCCATAAGTCGTGATCTTGGCCTCGGTGCCTTTCGTATTGCGCAGCGTATAGAGTTCCACTGCCCGTCCATCACTGAGTTTGCCGAATGCTTCTTTTCTGATAATAGCCATGACATATCCCTCCAGGACTCCTATTGTGAATTGCCAACGATTTCAAACAATTCTATACATCTCTCACTTTACTCTATTCATTATTGTTTGTCAACCAAATTGCCACGTCATTTATCGCGTCATTTATCAAGCGGGAAAATTTGTGCTATAATAGCTACATATCCGAAAACTTTAAGTGAGTATCTGGAAGTTTCAAGGGGGATTATTTTATGAAAGAGAAAAAAGCCTATATCTTCTTCAACTGCGATGAAGAAAAAAGCCGGACATCCATGAATGTGTTCTACAATCAGGAAATCTACCGCGATCTCAAGGGAGCGCGCAAGGCACTGCTCAGCAAAGTAGAAGCAGAGCAGGCTGCCGGCCGTATCCATATCGCTGACATGGATGCAGTCCAGCAGGCCATCCTCACCGGCGAGCCGACCGACGCCTCGGCTTTCATCCAGTACGGCGCCATTGAAAGCTTCACGATCATCTAAAAAATCATCCCAGCAATCATTCTCGCTTATCTTAAAAATACATGTAACACAAAAGGCCTTCCTGACGGAAGGCCCTTTTCATATCTTTTCTATATCGATTTCACGGATATCATCGACGATGCGGTCTGCAAGCGATAAGTCCTGCGCTCCCGAATGCGGATTGCGGAAGGCAATGCAGTACATGCCAGCAGCTTTGGCTGCCTTGATGCCGTTCGTCGTATCCTCAAGCACATAGCAGCGCGCAGGCTCGACCCCGAGCCGCTCCGCAGAGATGCGATAGATGGCAGGATCCGGCTTGCTCTTCGGCAGTTCACCACCTGAGAGGACCGTCTGGAAATACTGCCGTATACCGAACTGATCGAGCACTGTCTCCATAACCACCTGCCAGGACGACGTCGCCAGCGCCAGTGGAATCCCTGCCGCATGAAGCCCGCGGATAAGCTCCACAGTCCCCTTGACCGGCTCGATTGTGCCGCTTTGCAGCACCTCCAGATAATGCTGATGCTTATACGCAGCCATCTCTGCCGGCGTAATATCTGTGCGGCCCGACTTGGCAATTACCTCACCAAACATAACGTCACTTGTACGGCCCATATAATGGATGAGATCCGCCTCCTGGAATTCCAGCCCAAAATGCTGGAATGTGTCCATCTTGACACGCGAATGGATTGGCTCGCTATCGATGATGACGCCATCCATATCAAAGATAAAAGCTCCTGCCTTAGTCTGCAAAAAAATCTCCTTCAATCATCCATCTCCAAACCATCCTGCTTGCGGATCAGGAATTCAGCAAACTCCTTCTCCGACAGCGGCCGTGAGAAATAATACCCCTGCATATCCTCGCAGCCAATGCTGGCCAGATATGCCAATTGATCCTTCGTCTCGACGCCTTCGACGACAATTCCCATCGCCAGCTTCTTCACCATCGCGACGATGGATTCCATGATCGTCCCCGCACGCGCGGACTGCCCGACCTCACGGACAAAGGACCGGTCAAGCTTGATGCCATCGACAGGCAAATCCTTGAGCATGTTGAGCGACGAATACCCGCTGCCAAAATCATCGAGCAGCACTATGAACCCATGTTCCCGCAATTCACGGACACAACGAGCCATCTGATGCGGATTATCTGTATAGGCACTCTCATCGATTTCCAGCCGCAGCATCTCTGGTTCCAACGCATAGGTACGCAGCAAACCAAGCAGAAAATCCAGCATATCCGTAGCATAAAAATGCAAACGTGAAACATTGACTGACACAGGTATGACCGTCCCTGTACGCTGCTTCTGCGCTTGAAGGAAGCGGCAGACTTCCGTCCAGACAAAGCGGTCTAAACGCGAAATAAAGCCATTGCGCTCAAACACGGAAATAAACCGGTCTGGTGGAATCATGCCCTGAGCCGGATGCTGCCAACGCACCAGAGCTTCCGCTGCGACAATGCGATCCGCCTTCAGGTTGCAGACCGGCTGCAGATAGACGCAGAACTGCCGCTCCAGCAGGGCAAACTCCATGTCGCGGACAATCATCTGCTCCTCAAACATGCGCTCCCGCATGCTCTTGTCATAGTACGAATACCGCGTCAGATAGCTTCCCTTGACATTGTTCAGGGCCATGTTCGCGCGATCACACATCTGATCCACCGGCAAGAAGGCGTTGTCTACCGGATAGATGCCTGCATAGAAAGCGATATTGTGGCTGATGCCGAGCGACTGGATCGTGCTGTCGAGCCCCTCCATGATGCTGTCCATATCGGCCTGGGACGCCGGCAGGCAAAGGGCGAAGTGATCGGACTCGATACGGCCGCAGGTTCCCGTCTCACCAGCCAATACCTGGAAATAGATTGCCGCTGTCTTGAGCACGAGATTGCCCGTATCCAGGTGGAACATATCGTTGATCACCTTGAAACAGCTGATGTCGAAGAACAGGATGTTATAGGCAGTATCCTGATTCTTCTGCAAGAGAGACGCAGTCTTGCGATAGAACGTCTCCCGGTTGTCGATGCCCGTCAGCGCATCCTTCTCGATGAACCGGTGCATCTCTACCAGCTGCTCGTTCTGCGCCACCTGCGCGACCTTGCGCCATTCGTTCTCCTGCCGTGCCATGACATTCTTGATGCGGCAGCGCACGATGGTCGGATTATAGGGCTTGGCAATGAAATCAGCCGCCCCCATCTCCATGGCGCGCTCCTCGCTGGAGCCGTCATTGCGCGCCGTCACGACAATGACAGGAATCTGTGCATAGAGATCGTTGCGCTTCATAGCAGCCAGCACTTCAAAACCATCCATAACCGGCATGACCAGATCAAGGAGGACAATGCTCACAGATTGAGCGGCCAGAACCTCCATGGCGTCCTGCCCGTTGGCAGCCTCCACGATCGTATATTCCTCTTGGAAAAACTGGGACAGCACGACCCGGTTTATTTCCACATCATCTACAATCAGCATCACAGGTTTTGCATCCACATTATCGCCTTCTTTGCTCATAAACTCTAAGTATATAGCTATCATCATTATACTACACTTTTTTATACGACAAAAGACTTCGGCTGATTTTGTAGGGATATCAACCGAAGCCTTTTTGTCAAAAGCTTTATGTAAATTCTTTAGAACCCTGCCTGGAAAACAAGGTTCAAGAGGAAAAGAAAGCCCAGCATGTACCCCAGCACATGAACCTCACGGGCACGGCCATTCATTACCTTTAACAAAGGATAAGCGGCAAAGCCAAAAGCCAGGCCCGTGGAGATGCTGTTCGACCAAGGAATCAGCACGATGACGAGGAAGGCAGGAAACCATTCCGAAAAATCATCAAAATCCACATTCTGAAGCTGCTGCATCATCATAGCACCCGTGATGATAATGACTGGTGCGATGGCAGCCTGAGGTACAAACGATAAAAGGGGGATAAAAAACAGGGACAAGGAAAAAAGTACCGCAGCCGTCAGTGCCATAAGACCTGTGCGGCCACCGCTCGCGATGCCGGCTGCGCTTTCAGCGGCCGCCACCGTCGGGCTTGTCCCCAACAAACTCGAGAACATGGTCGTAAAGGCCGAGCCCTCGAAAGTTTTCTTGAACTTGCGCTGGTTGGGAAGGATTCCCTCCAGCAGGCCCATGGTCTCAAAAATCATGATCATGGACATGGAAAATACCGATAACAAGAACGGTATGCTCAGCATCTGCGAGAAATCCGCCTGCAATAAGAGCTCCGGATACCGTGACAGATGTGCCAAATTGAGATCAAGCGGCACCTCGTCATGGATGCCGAAGAAATACCCTACCAAACTCGTCACGATGATGGCGATGAAGAAACTGCCCATGACACCGCGCAGATAAAGCGCCAGGCTCAATAGCAAACCGAAGATCGCCAGGAGCGCCACGGGATTCGTCAGGCTGCCGAGCTCGATGATTGAGCTCGTGCCCCGCTGGATGAGCTGTGCCTTCACCAGGCCGATCTCCACGAGATACAGGCCGATGCCTGCCGTGATCGCTGACTTCAGCGACGCCGGTACAGCCTGGCTCAGGCGCAGGCACCATTTCGTACAGGCCACAAACGCAAAAATCAGTCCCGATACCAGCGATATCGCAATGGCTTCGTGCCAGTGCAACCCCATGGTGACGCAGACGGTATAGGTGAAGAACGCGTTGATTCCCATGCCCGGCGTCAATACGATCGGGGCATTGGCCACAAATGCCATGAGCAGGCAGCCAATGACCGACGAAAAGATCGTGGCAAACACCGACAGCTCAGCAGGAATACCTGCATCGGCAAGAATCAACGGATTGACGATGATGATATAAGAGATGGCAAAGAATGCCGTGACTCCTGCAATCAACTCACGTTGCCAGATGCTCCGCTTCCGCAGCGCCCCGCCAAACAAATCCCGCATGGCGCGTTCTCCTCCCTTCGTATTCATTCTCTCTGCTTATTAGTCTACACATCTTTGCGCCAATATAAAAGGACAGGTGTCTCAATACAGAATAAATCCGAACAAAACTCTCCCAAACCGCATTTCCCTCTTCGCGAAAAATATTATATAATAGAAACTGATTCATTATGACAGAAAGGACTACGCTATGAAGCTTGAATACCTGATTGAGCACATGCCCGAAGACATCAAGAGACAGACCACCCACAAGGTCTTCCTGCCCGGCGAATCCCTGATGCGCAAAGGTGAACGTGCCACCCACGTCTACCTGCTGACACGCGGCAGCACACGCGTATCCAACGAATTCGCCAGCGGCCAGCGCTATACGTTCGCCTCGCTCGACACGCCAGATCTCATTGGCGATCTCGAGGTCCTGTCGGGGCAAGGCGCCTATGCGGCCTCGAACGAAGCCGTCACGACCTGCGAGGTCATCGCCATGAGTGCTGAAACCTTCCTGCAATGGATGCGCATGGACAGCGAATTCGCGCTGACCGTCGCGCAGATGCTTGCTGCCAAGATGTATCCGACCTCGAACGAAGCAGGCCGCGTCAAGTTCCTGCCGAGCCTTGAGCGCCTGCATAGCTATCTCATCAAGCGCCTCGGCACCATCGAGGCCGATACCTTCATCCTGCATACGAGCCGCCAGCAGATCGCCGACGACATCGGTACGAGCGTCAAGACCGTCAACCGCGGTGTCGCCAAGCTCAAAGAAGCGGGGCTCATCGGCCTGCTCCACGGCAAGATCTCCATCAACAAAGAACAACAGAAGGCGCTGCACAAAACCTTCCACGATCTCATCGACTAAAGAAAGGACTATCCATTCACATGATTGTTGCCATCAAGCGATTCTTGTTTTTCGGCGGCATCATCCTGATGCTGGCTGGCGTATTCGGTCTATCCTTCATCTGGAGCATTGACCATCGCACAGCTGAGAGCCTGTCCGCCTACTGCCGCATCGATTTCCAGAGCTCCCACACCGAAGCAGGCGAGCTCGAAGGAGCGGTGCTTACGCTTTGGGACTGGCGTTATGACGGTGCCGAGCTCAAGCCAGAGGCCATCCTATACACCGATGGCGACGCCTGGGAGATGAAAGCCGCCGTCAAGCAATCACCGCCCGGCACCGATGCCGACCACCCCTATCAGAATGAAAACAAGCTCTTCGTCGAGCTGCCACGCGCCAGCCTGCCTGCTATCCGCAAGGCCAGCGAGATCCGCTTCCGCTTTTACTACGACAACGGACAGACCATCGACCTGCCGCTGAATGCGCCCGACCTCGAATACTGGCGCCGGCAAGTTGCGCAATAAAAAAACTTCCCCGGCTTGGGGAAGTTTTTTTACTCTGTATATACACGCGGCACCCTGGGCGAGATAAGGCAGGGAACCTCGTAGTTTATCGTGCCGAGCCAGCCCGCTGCCTCATCGATGGACAGCGTCGGGCTGCCAAACAGCGTGGCGACATCACCGATAGCGACATCAGGGATATCCGTCACATCGACCATGACCTGATCCATGCAGATGCGGCCGGCAATCGGCGCACGCTGGCCATGAATCTCGACCGCGCCCTTTGCTCCATAGGCACGGATATAGCCGTCGGCATAGCCGATAGGCAGCGTCGCAATGCGGCAGTCACGCTCAGCTATGAACGCGCGCCCATAACCGATGCTCTCCCCCTTACGTAGGGTCTTGAGCCAGACAACGCGCGCCTGCAGCTCCATGAGCGGCCGCAGGTCGATAGGATGCGTGACCTCCGCCGAAGGCCAGAGGCCGTACTGGATGACGCCAGCGCGCACCATATCAAAATGCGCCTCTGGAATCTCAAGGATAGCTGCCGACTCCGCGATATGCTTGATTGCTAAAGGTATGCCCCGACCCTCGACCGCTGCAATCGCCTGCCGGAACTTCACGAGCTGCTGCTGCGTATAACTCTTGTCCTTGCAGTCCGCCATCGAAAAATGCGAGAACATGCCCTCGATCTCTATGCCCGGCAGAGCTGCGATATCAGCTGCCAGCGCACCGATTTCCTCAGGACGCACACCAATGCGCCCCATGCCCGTATCGACCTTCAGATGCACCTTGGCCCTGCGCCCCTGCCGCACCGCCTCGCGCGACAAGGCGTGTGCCAGCTCCCGGTCACAGACAGCCTGCGTGATGCCATAGTCGACAATATCCTTTGCATCCTCAGGCATCACGAGTCCCAGCAGCAGGATCGGCGTCGTAAAGCCCGCTTCCCGCAGCTCGATACCCTCCGAAAGCGTCGCCACAGCCAAATACGAGGCACCAGCCGCCACAGCGGTCCGCGCCACAGCCACCGCACCATGGCCATAGGCATCGGCCTTGACCACAGCGCAGAGTTTCACTCCCGGCTGCAGTTGTTTCTTGATTTCGCTATAATTATGCGCCAACGCACCCAGATCGATCCGGGCCCAGGCTGGACGATTCGGCATATCTACTCGCGCTCCTTTTGCTCCTGCCCTAACGGCTCTTATACGGTTATTAAGTATAGCAAACTCCCTAAGGAAAGTCTATAATGGTGACTATGATGAAAATGCTGAAAAGAGCGGATATCCTGCTCATAATTATCTTACTGGCACTGTCCCTGCTTCCCTTGCTATCCCTGCCTGACAGCAAGGCCGATGCCGTCCATGCCGATATCACGATTGACGGCCAACTCTGGCGGCGTGTGCCGCTAAGCGCCCACCATGGGCATGAAACCATCACGGCCAGAACGCCTGACGGCCACTACAACACCATCGAGATTGACGATGATACCATCGCCGTCCAGGACGCAGACTGCCCAGACCGCATCTGCATCCAGCAGGGCAAAGCCCAAAAGCCCGGCGACATCATCGTCTGCCTGCCGCACAAACTCCTCATCGAAGTCAAGGGTACCTCCCCTGACGGCACCACCGCTGTCCTTCCCGCCAGATAAAGGAACCACCATGAACCACACACACAGACTCGTATATATCGCCCTGCTGACCGCCCTCTCCCTTGCGCTCTACCTGCTCGAAGGGCTCATTCCCATGCCCTTCCTGGCACCGGGGGCCAAGCTGGGTCTCGCCAACCTCATCACGGTGCTCGCCCTCTACACCCTGCCCCGCTGGCAGGATGCCGCCGCCATCCTGATGCTGCGCATCCTGCTCGCCTCGCTGTTTGGCGGGGGGCCCACCGTCATGCTATACAGCCTCATCGGCGGACTGCAGAGCCTCGTCATCATGGTCATCCTGCAGCATACAGGCCTCTTTTCCCCGCTGGGCGTCAGCAGTGCCGGCGGCTTTGTCCATAACCTTGGCCAGCTGCTCACCGCCACATTGCTCAGCGCCCATGCAGGCCTGCTCGCCTACCTGCCCATCCTGGGCCCCTGCGGACTTGCCACAGGCTTTCTGATTGGCTATACCGTCCAGCAGATACTTCCGAAAATACAAAATTGGCCATCGCTGACGATGGCCAAAGAAAAATAATATTTGATTGTCTTACTTGCTGAAGAACAGCGCATAATACCCGTTGACAAAGATGACGAGTACGATGAGCGGCAGGATATACGTGACGTAGAAGCGCACGCAGGTCGGGAAGGCCATGCCCTTGCCGGTATTAGCCTCCTGGATGAAGTTATCCCAGCCCCAGCCGTAGCGGCTCGTGCAGAAAGCAAGATAGACCAGCGAACCGAGCGGCAGCAGATTGTTGCTGACAAAGAAATCCTCCAGATCGAGCACACCCGAGCCTGGCCCCAGCGGCTGGAAGCCGCTCCAGACGTTGAAGCCGAGCACGCACGGCAGCGACAACAGGACGATGACCGGAACTCCCCAGCGAATGATTGTCCGGCGATCCTTATGCAGGAGCTCGAAGAAGCAGACGATGAGGTTCTCGAATACCGCAATGACCGTCGACATCGAAGCGAACGTCATGAACAGGAAGAACATCGTGCCCCAGAGACGGCCCAGCGGCATCGCATTGAAGACATTCGGCAGCGATATGAACAAGAGATTCGGGCCGCTGGCCGGATCGACGCCATAAGCAAAACAAGCGGGAAAAATGATAAGCCCCGCCATGATGGCAACGAATGTATCAAGCAGTACGACCCAGACTGCCTCGCCCGTCAAGCGCTTTGTCTTGCCGATGTAGCTGCCGAAGATGGCCAGCGCACCAATACCGATAGATAAGGTAAAAAATGCCTGTCCCATCGCCGCGAAGATGACTTCCTTGAGCCCGAATTCCGCCAGCCGTCCAAAGTCCGGATAGAGATAGTAGCGCAGGCCTTCCTCGCCACCCGGCAGCAGGACACTGTGGATGGCCAGCACGACCATCAGCACGAGCAGGCAGCTCATCATCGACTTCGTGATGCGCTCGACACCGGCCTGCACACCGAGATAGCAGACACCACCGCAAAGCACGACGATAGCGACCATATAGCCCGCCATTGTCATCGGGTCCTGCAATAGCGCTCCAAACACGCTACCAACACCTGCCGCATCAAGACCTGAGAGCCCCCCGGACGCCATCTTATACAGATAGTACAGCATCCAGCCCGATACCGTCGTATAGAACATCATCAGCAGCAGGTTGCCTGCGATAGCCCCATACTTATAGAGATGCCACTTCGTCCCTTTCGGCTCCAAAGCATCGAACGACATCGCCGCGCTGCGGATGCTCGCACGGCCCACGGCAAACTCTGCGACCATGATAGGCAGGCCAAGGATAGCCAAAAACACCAGGTAGATCAGCACAAAAGCCGCGCCGCCGTACTCACCCGTGATATACGGGAAACGCCAGACGTTCCCTAGTCCGATTGCACACCCCGCCGACACCAGGATAAAGCCCAGACGGGTCGAAAAACTTCCTCTTGATTCCAATAAAACACCTTCTCTGCAAAGTTTACATTGATACAACTCTGTCAATAATCACTTATCCATATTACCGCATCAGCTTATTTTTGTCCAGCAGGGTTCCACATAGGCAAAAAAAGTCTCCCAACCATAACCGGCAGGGAGACTTGCACTAGATTATTTCAGCTTAAGCATCTTTTTCTGCTGCTGCCCGGCAGTTGTTGCCAACGTAAGTGCCTGCGAGGCAAAAGCAGCCTTCGTAACCAGTGGCTGCAAGCCCGAAGACTTATCGCCGATAGACTGCATCTGTCTCATATAGGCTACATCTTTCTTGCTCGTGATGTACTTGTTGGACGAAGCTACCAACTTATATGCTGGAGCCATCCGCTTGCCTTTGGCATCAAAAATCATCAAGGCCTTACCATAACCGTTCTTGACCGTAATCGATCCTTTGCCAACGTTCAATACCACATCGCTGCCCGAGCGCTTCCACGAGTCAACTTTACCAGACGTAATCTGGATAATGTCCTTCTTCTGGTCATAGCCATAGATGACATCCCTGCCATCGCCACTGGCATAGATAAATGTATCTGTCCCAATGCCGCCATAAAGAGTGTCGTTGCCAGCACCACCAGTAATAAGGCTGCCACCTTTACCTGCATAAATGACATTGTTAGCGCTTGTCCCCTTTACCTTGAGGAATTTTGCCGTGCCACGGCCATCAAAATTCCGCAGGCTCAGGTTGTACTCATTAAGATAGAAATCGCCGCCAAAACCACCTGTTGCATAGAGTGTCGTAAAGTTATTATTTTTATAGACAAGGTTCTTATTGCTAGGCGCACAAGGAGCCATAAGCACCTTCCCCGTAGCGCCAATGCGATAGCGAACCGTCTTATTCGGCATACCCTTTAGCGTTATGCGCGTCTTGCCTGCAGTTATCAGCAGATCCTTACCTCCATTCAGATAATCATAGCCCGTATTGCTGGCACTGGCAAGCTGCAAGATATCCTGCGAAGCCTTATATCCGTTTATCGTATTCGAACCATCATTCGCCCCAAAGACAAAGATATCCTTGCCGGCACCACCGTATAGCGTGTCATTGCCTGCACCGCCAATCAGCGTACTGCCGCCCTTACCTGCATAGATGACATTATTAGCGCTTGTCCCTTTTACCTTGAGAAATTTTGCTGTGCCACGGCCATCAAAGTTCCGCAGGCTCAGGTTGTACTCATTGAGATAGAAATCGCCCCCAAAGCCACTGGTCGCATAGAGCGTCGCAAAGTTATTATTTTTGTAGACAAGATTCTTGTTGCTAGGCGCACAAGGAGACGTAAGCACCTTACCCGTAGCGCCAATGCGATAGCGAACCGTCTTATTCGGCATATTCTTGAGCGTTATACGCGTCTTGCCTGTAGTGATCAGCAGGTCCCTGCCGCCATTCAAATAGTCATAGCCAAGATTGCTGGCACTTGCAAACTGCAAGATATCCTGCGAAGCCTTATATCCGTTTATCGTATTCGAACCATCATTCGCCCCAAAGACAAAGATATCCTTGCCGGCACCACCGTATAGCGTGTCATTGCCTGCACCGCCAATCAGCGTACTGCCGCCCTTACCTGCATAGATGACATTATTCCCGCTGGTGCCAGTAACTTTTATGGCCTTAGCCGCCGCCCGGGCGTCAAGATTCTTCAAGCTCAAGTTATAGTCGTTGAGATTGACACTGCCGGTGAACTTGCTGGTTGCGTAAAGCGTCGCATAATTCTTGTTCTTGTACACCAGATTCTTGTTGCTTGGCATACCATTGGCAGTCTGGACAGCCCCCGATGCCCCAATACGGAAGCGAATCGTTGTCGAAGGCAGATTTTTCAAGGTGATACGTGTCTTGCCTGTAACGAGCAGCATATCCTTGCCACCATTGAGGAAATCCCAACGGATGTTCTTGTTGGCAAACTGCAAAATATCCTGCGCATACTTATAACCATTGATTGTATCCGTTCCATCATTTGTACCGAATACAAAGATATCTTTACCAGCGCCACCATAGAGCGTATCATTACCGGCACCACCACTTACGATTCCACCTGCCTTGCTGGCTTTGATGACATTATTCTTCGCATTGCCATACAGGTTTACCGTCTGCGTATCCTGTGATGCATCAATCGTCACAACGGTTCCGGCATAACTATTTGCCGCCAGCGTCCCCTTATATGGAGCCTTGACCGTCAAGGCCGTCTTAGCTGCATTATAGCTGAGCCCCTTAGCCAGTGATGGCGTAAATGTCTTTACAGCCTTTTTGCCCTTAGAATCTACCAATGTCACAGCCTTGCCCTTTGCACCTTTGATGATCATCTTTCCTTTGTCCATCGTAAGGACGACATCATTTCCCGCTACGGTACCAGCTTTGAATGCGCCCGCCCTATACCGGATTTCATCCTGCCCGCTGGTATAACCATTGACAGTAACTGTGTGCTGCAGATTATAACTCTTGCCATAACTGCCATAAACAAACGTATCCTTGCCGGCATTACCATAATAAACGTCCGTATCGCCATTGCCTTGCAACCAAGCACCGCCCCGGCCTGCCCGCAGGACATCCTGTCCATAATTAGCGCCTAACAGCGTAGCATATCTGCTCCCGCCGATAAATGAATTACGACCAGCTGTTATCGATTCATTTGATCCATCCACTACATCAATATTTCGAAATACTGAAGTATTGCCAAGATTTATGTTTGCCGCTTCATTAACCAACAGCTTATCCTTCTTCACTGCACTGCCAATATAGTGCATACGATTTGCATACCGCTGATACGTGAAGGCATTTTCTTTATTGGCGTCACCAAACCGATACTCATCAAAATTCAACTGGCGTCCTGCCAATATTGTTTTATTGGCCACGTTTTTCAAGATAACCTTAGTCTTGCCACTCTGAAAGAACGCACCGCTGCTATCCAGCCCAAAGGAGGAAACCCCTTGATCGAACAACAGCTGGTCATTTCCACTCATGCCATATACGGTATTGATTCCATCATCATTACCAAAATGCATATAGACCGTCCGCCCATTGCTTAGCGAAATCGTATCATTGCCGCCCCTCGTCCGGATACTGCCGCCTTGTTTCCCAACACGCACCGTTTCCGCAGCAGCAGAGCCATCCAGCGATAAGAATTTACCATAGCTCGTTGCATCGAAAACCTTCGGCGCATATTTGTTCAAGAATATGCTCTGTTCTTCATAGCTATTGGTCAGCTTAAGCACAGACAAATCAGCATTATAGGACAATCCCTTCGGCAAGGAGATCCCCACATTGGCCGCCGGCTTTTGAGTCGCCGCCTGATGCGCCAGATAACGCAACAACAAATAACCACCCGAATAGTCTGCCTCTCCCCCTGTATGCTTCCCATCAAAAAGCTGCTGCAACCATGAAGCATTTTGCTGCAACACTACATTTATAGAATATTGACGCTCATCATCAATGCCAGGAACAAGTTCTGCCATACCCTCTAACAAGAAATCCGGCAATGTACCAAAATGCCCGATATTCGCTGCCATCACAGCATGTGTGAGCTCATGTGCCAAAACACGATCAAGATAAAAGGTCTCTTTGCCTTTTACCTTGCCATTCGGATTATTCAAATCCAATTGACTATAATGCTTCATATTGATTACTAACGTCAATTGCTTCGTTTTACCGGAATTCCCATCCTCGTGGGACCTTACCGCCGCTAAGGTTGACGAATTCTGATTCACAAAGCATACATCCATGGAATTTACAGTAGCCCCTGCTGTCTTAAAGCTAAGCCCCAGAGACTGCTCTACAAGATCCAGCGCCCCTTTCACCCACCATGAATTAAGACGCTTGATGATTTCCTGCTGCATCGTCGTAAGTTTAGACCTCTCCGGCCAGATAACCTTCAGTCCATTGATTACTGTCGTCGCACCTGTTGGGTATTTCAACGAAGCCGTATTTCCAGCCTCTGGTACAATAGAATCTGCCGTCTTAACCTTTCCCGAGCCAGCATCCGCACCTGTGATTGCACCTGTATCCTTATTATCCAAGATGATTCCGCAATACCGGCGCAGGAACATTTGCGCAGCCATATCGTCCATATACTGGATTCCCGCTGACTTGATATCACGAACAAAACTGTTTACCAGCTGCTTCAGATTCGAAAATTTCCCTGCCGAAGCATACGCCACGGCTTCATCCACTGCCGGTATTCCCTTCTTTGCCGTCACATCCAGTTTTTTCATGAACTGCTTAATAACATCCTGTTGTGTACTCACTATCTCTTCATCCCTTTACATCATACATGAACCATTATGATTTCTGCCTCCATTTTATCTCAATCAATCCATAAAGTCTATGAAAAAAGTCCTATTCCCGTAATTGTTTCAACAATCCATGACAACCACTCACAACATCCTTATAAGTCACCTCGAAATTCCCCGTGTACCACGGATCGGCTACCTCACGTTCCTCTCCTGCAAATTCAAGCAACAGATGACACTTGCCCTGCGGATCACCATTTGTAAGTCTTGCTAAATCACGCATATTCTCATCATCCATCGCGATGATCAAGTCATATTCCTCATAATCTGTGTACCGTATCTGCCGAGCCTGTCGCGACGTAAATGGCACACCATGCGCGCGCAGCACCCGTTTTGTCCCCGGATGCGTATCGCTGCCGATCTCGTCGGTACGGCAGGCCTTCGACTCCACGAGGATCTCCTCCGTAAGCCCAGCCTTTGCCACCATATCCTTCATCACAAACTCAGCCATCGTCGACCGGCAGATATTGCCATGACAGACGAAAAGAACTTTTTTCATATCCTAACACTCCTCATCACATCAAATTTCATCACTCACGTTATTCCCTCCCCACTATATTACAAAACACGTCGAAACATCAAATCGGCCAATTTTCTGACTGTTTCAATAGCTATTAAAGCAAGTGTTTTGGCAAACTGGAAAAATATTCATGATTGCATAGTAAAGACTTCATTAGCTGACCGCGCATGTTTTATTGACTTTTCAGAAAAGAGAATCTATTATAAAAGAAATATGACAAGGTACAAGACCATTTGCATGAAATTCGTAAAAGGAGTTGAACGGTATGAAGAAACGAATCCCCGCAATTGTTCTGGCGATATTCTGCCTGCTCATGAACACCTGCCTGGCTATGAGTAAGGAAAGCAAGGCCGATTTGGACAACGAGCTTGCCCAAATGGTCGGGGATACCGGAACGAAGGTTCCAGGGCTAGGGGTAATCGCCTTTAAGGATGGCAAAGAAGTTTACAGCAGCTTTCAAGGTTCAGCTATTATCGACAGCCAAAATCCCCAAAAGAATCGGCCCTTTACCCGCGAAAGCCGTTTTCGCGCAGCTTCCGTCTCCAAGATGTTTACCGTGTTCACGATTATGCAGCTGGCCGAACAGGGAAAACTTAACCTGGACGACGATGTGAGCAAATATTTGGGATTCACGCTCAGGAATCCCAATTACCCGAATACGCCCATTACTGTGAGAATGTTGGCTTCTCACCAATCCTCCCTGCGTGATGGCAAGATTTACAGCATTCCGCCGCAGCTGGGGCTGCAGGAATTCTTCCGCAAAGATGGCAAGTTCTACGAAGATGGTGCGCACTTTGCCCCTGCTGGCCAGGAACCGGGCAAATTCTTTGCTTACAGTAATCTGAATTATGGCCTTTTAGGAACCATCATCGAAAAAGTTACAGGCGAACGCTTTGACCAGTATCAAAAGAGCCATATCTTAAAACAGCTGGATATAAAAGC
>NZ_FOQK01000049.1 GCF_900113715.1 Pseudoselenomonas ruminantium
CTCGAATAAAAACACGGTAATTTACAAACTGCAATTTGCCAATAAAGCGCAGGCCGATTTTGCTGGTTCTTTAGTGGGGGGACGCGACATTTTGTGTTTTGTCCTGTATAATGGATAGCAAAGAAAGTAGATAAAGAATAGTCCAAGGAGCGATTCGATGACGGAAGAACTTTGTGCCTGCGGGCATCATCATGCGCATGGCGAAATGCATCATGAGCATCATGCGCATACGCCGGCAGAGCTGGCGGCTCTGCGCCGCAAGAAAGACCAGCTCAGCATGCTGCAGGGGAATATGCGCGAGATCCAGGCTTTGCACGACAAGATCGATGGGGCACTGGCCCGTGTTGACCGTGAGAATGTTGGCTTTATCCTGACACAGAAAAAGACACTCAAGGAGCTGAAGAAACTGGCGGCCACGGTGCTGGGGGGCGGCAAGGAACCTATCTTTGCCACATTGTATGCGGCTGAGATGGAATACATCGGCAACATAGAAGACATCATGCATCATGCCCAGATCCTCAAGCGGGCTGGTCAGGGCAATGTGACGCCGGAAGTTATGGCCAATATGGAAAAGAGCTTGAAAGCGGCGGCAGAGCTTACAGAATGAGCGTTGCTCCGTCCGCAAGGCAAAAAAAGAGCTGAGAGCAGGCAGGAAGACTGTTCTCAGCTTTTCTATAGCAAAATTCATTTATAGTCAGGAAACCATCTGGGATAATTCCGTGCTTGGCATCATGTTGTCGGCAACGACCTGGCAGAAATGGCGCAATGCATCGGAATCCATTTCATCGTCATTGCCTGCAAGATAAGTCGAAATCCGCTGGCGGCAACGCTGCAGTGCATTGTCGATGGATTTGCTGTCGTGCCCGAGCTGCTGGCTGATGCGGTCATAGCTGCCGCCGCGCAGGCGGGCGATGAAGACTGCATAGGCATAGGGCGACAAAATCTGGCTGAGCACCTTGCGGCAGCTTTCATATTCCTCTTGGAGTATGAGGTCATGTGAGAGCGGCTGCGTGTTGGGGTCGATCAGAGTGTCGATCCAGCTGGTCTTTTCGTTGTCCTCAAAGACCGAAGCATTCAAGGATAATGCCTGGTTCAAGATGGCGTGCTTATAGCGGTTCGCCTTGTTAATGGCCGAAATGCATTCACAGCGGATGCAGCGGCTGGCAAAGGAGACGAACGATACGCCCCGGTCTGCCTGATAATCCTTGAGTGCCTTGTAGAGACCAATCCGTCCTTCCTGCAACAGGTCATCGTGCTCGGCCCAATTCATATACAGCGGACGGCAGATGTTGGTGACCAGATAGTCATACTCCGCTACTAGTTTGGAGCCTAGCTGCGGATCGCCGGTCTTCTGGTATTCCAGAATCAGATCTATTGCTTTATTCGTGTCCATAAATGATATCCCATTTCCTCCTTGTTGATAAATATTAGTGTAACATTACAGAAACTTAAAAGTCAATAGGACTAAAGACTGTATATTTTATGGTTTTTGTGTCCATTATTTTAATTTACCAATCGATTTTTAACCTAGAGAGCCTGACTTATAGTAGTTTGTTAGTTTATTAAATTGTGCTATAATGAATGAAGAATCCTGATTGAAGATAATTGAAATTGATTGACTGGAGGACAAAAAATGTTTTCACGATTGGATGATTGTGCAATCCGGACGAAAATCCAACTGACCTTTGCGGTGGTCATGCTGGTGGCGTGTATCATGGGCGGTGTGGGAATCTACAACCTGCATGCGCTGGACAAGAAATCGACAGAGATAACGGAAAACTGGCTCATCATGACAGATGCGTCGCATCGCATGTATGAAGATTCGGCCAATATGCGTTTTGATGCGTATAAGTATACGCATGTAACCGATCCGGCAGTCATCGAAAAGGCCCGCAAGGATACATTGATGCATCAGGACAACATCCAGAAGGGGATTGCCATCTATGAGGCAGCCCTGGAGCGGGAGATGGCCGTGAATCCGGAGAAGGCCAAGGCCAACAAGGAGAAGTTTGACAAGCTCAAGCAGGAGCTTGACAAGAATTTCGCCATCAACAAGAAAATCCGCGCCGATTTTGAGGGCCAGAACAAAGAGGCAATGATGCAGGGCATCACGGTCGATGGCTTCAAACAGTATGATGTCATCGCCGGTGCGCTCGAAGAGTTCACCAAGCTCAACATCGACAGTGCCAACGAGGCCAATGCCGAGGCGGCAGCACTCTATCAGCGCGGGGCGACGGTCAGCATCGTGCTGCTGGTTGTGGCCTTTGCCATGATCATCCTGTCCTCGCTTTATCTGAGCCGCAGCATCAGCCGCGGGGTCAAGGTGCTGGAGGATATCTCAAGCAAGATGGGCGATGGCAACCTGCGCGAGCGGGCTCCCATCCTCACAGGGGATGAGCTGGGCAAGCTGGCTGGCCATTATAATTCAGTGATTGATAAGCTGGCCAAGATGGTCCGCAAGATCCAGCAGAGTGCGGATGAATCGGCGAATGCCGCAGAACTCCTGCGCACAGGCTCAGAGCAGTCGGCGCAGGCAGCGACGCAGATTGCTGAGTCGATCACCCGCGTCGCTGAGTCGGCGGCAGAGCAGAACCAGATGGCGGAAGCGACGAAGGCCACGGTCGGTGAGATCCGGCAGGAAATCAATCAGGTCAACGATGGCACCGATGCGGTGCTGGCACATGCTGACCATGCACAGCGCAAGGCTGATGAAGGCATGGCGGCCATCAACAAAGCCGTGGAGCAGATGCGCCATATCGGCGTTTCGGTCAATGAATCGGCACAGGTCGTCGCTTCGCTGGGCGAACGCTCGCAGCAGATTGGACAGATTGTCGAGACGATCTCGGCGATTGCCGAGCAGACAAACCTGTTGGCACTCAATGCCGCCATCGAGGCTGCACGGGCTGGCGAGGCAGGCCGTGGGTTCTCGGTCGTGGCTGAGGAAGTGCGCAAGCTGGCCGAAAGCTCCAGCGAAGCTGTAACGGAAATTGCGGATCTCATCCATGGTATCCAGGCAGATACGGAAGAGGCCGTTGCCTCGATGCAGAACGGCACCCAGGAGACAAAATCCGGCGCGACCATCATGGATCAGGCTGGCAAGACCTTTGGGGAGATTGTCGCCCTGATGAAGCAGATGGATGGAGAAATCCGTTCGATGAGCGAGCGCATCCATATGGTAGCGGCTGGGATGGAAGGCATTGTGGCTACGGCTGACCGCCTCAGCGCAGCCAGCAATTCGGTATCGAGCGAGACACAGACGGTATCGGCGGCCACCGAGGAGCAGTCGGCATCGGTAGAGGAGATTGCGTCGTCGGCACATAATCTGGCGACCGTATCGCAGGCGCTGCAGGAAGAGAGCAAGAGATTCCGCATTTAAATGAGAGCGGTAGATTGCAGGCTGATGAAGTGATAGAGAGGTCCGTTGACTCATGAAAGAGTCAGCGGACTTTTTCAATTGCAGTTTGTCTGTTCGTGCGAGCTGAAAATAGGCTTGGAGCAGCTCAGCTTGGGTGAGGGTGGGTGCTCTTTTTCTCCGCTCC
>NZ_FOQK01000008.1 GCF_900113715.1 Pseudoselenomonas ruminantium
CCATTACCAAAGGGGCGAACGGGGTAGTGCTTCTTTCTGTCTGGAGCGACTATCCTAGGCACAGAATGATACGTACTAACGTATTAGCAGGTTGAAGATTCATTCGGGCTATTGCTGAAACGAAGCCGCCGGGCAGGGGCGTACCATAAGCGTAACATTGATGGTTTGCGTGAAGAAAATATTTTTTGCCTTCACATTCCGTTGAAAAATTCACACCGTTCAAGCGCAGCGCGTTTGGGAACTTTTTCAATGCTTAGTTAAAGGCAAAAAATATTTTTAGCAAAGCATCTAAGTGAAGCGTTGGTACTCCCCGGCCCGGCGGCGCGGTATTCTACGAATAAATTCCTGGTAATTACAAACTGCAATTTATAGCAAAAACGGCTCGCCGTCTCACGTAGGAGACAACGAGCCGCCCTTATTGCAGGTTACTCGCCAAAGAATTCATTCTCGGCCGCAATGCAGAGCATATGGTAGACCGGCAGGTGAAGTTCCTGGATACGGAAGGTTTCATCATCGGGCACGCAGATGCAGACATCTGCCAGGTTGCGGCTCTTGATCTTGCCGCCCGACTTGCCCGTAAGTGCGATGGTCTTTACCCCTTTGACCTTCGCCATCTGCAACGCATAGATAACATTCGTGCTGTTGCCCGATGTCGAAATCGCCACGAGGACATCGCCCGCATCGCCCATGCCCAAAAGCTGCTGGGCAAAGGCGAGATCCGGTGCCTGATCGTTGGCGAACGCCGTATTGAGCGCTACCTGATTGACCATCGACAGTGCCGGCAATGCGCCCTGCAGATTCTCCATAAAGTAGTCTGCCTCATCCGGGCATACCGCGCGCATCTTGGCCTCCATATCACTGCCGAGCTTGCGCGGCAGCAGGAAGCCCTTCATGAGCTCGCCGACGATATGCTCGGCATCCGAGGCGCTGCCGCCATTGCCGCAGGCAATGAGCTTATGCCCGCTGCGATAGCTCTCACAGATGGCCTCCACCGCCGCCTCAAGGTCGGCCTTGCAGACCAACAGGGCCGGATAACGTTCAATCAATTCGCTTACTTTATTTCTTGTCGATTCCTTCACCAATTTAAACAAATCTCCTTTTAACGATTGCGATATCTGTCAGCCATGCTTTTGGCTTCATAGCCGCTTTCAGGGCCTCGGATATCCTGGATTTCCCTGCGCTGCGGCATGACATCCTGTGGTTCCTGGCGCATGTTGAGATCACGCATCGAGGAACGGTAGACATTGCCCTCATTCTTGCGGCCACGGAACTTGTTCCAGAGCCATTTGATCACCATGATGGCTGCAAAGACCAGGATGACATTCATGACCACACCGAGGATATCAGCGAGCAGGCCGCCGCCCAGGCCGCCAAACATGCTCGCCAGCAGGCTGCCGAGCATCATGCCGCCAGCCAGCAGGCCGATATTGCGCAGGGCACTCCCCCAACGGCTGCCGCTCTGCGCATTGGCCGTACCCGCCGTATTGCTCTTGCTGTTGGCTGCCGGTGCATTCTTATCGAGGCTCTTGGCATCCTTGGACGGCTTGTAGCCCTCGCCATTGCCCGATACCGATTTGCTGTTGCTTGCCGGTGCCGATGCCTTCGGGGCTACCGGTTTCGGCGCAGATTTTGCCCCGCCGCCCAGCTTTGCGCCGCCTTTGGCCGCATAGGCCACCGTTGCCGTATCAGCCGTGACGGCTGTGACCATCGGCACCGCCGTAGCGACCATAAGCCCCACCATAACTGCCGCAGCTAATTTCTTCAACTTCATAATGTCAACTCTCCTTCATATATAGTATCACAGATTATTCTTCCTTATAGGACTTGATATCCTCGGGGAAGGCGTAGATCTCGCCCACCGTATCGAGCTCACCCGACAGATACCGGTCAATATCATCGACATCGATGTAGAGCTTGCAGTCAATGTCGAGGTATCCCTGTTCCTGGCCATTGGATAAATCACGGATTGCCATAAGTTTCTCGCGGAGCTTCAAGAGCTCGCTGCGCGTCGCATGGACATCGAGCTTGATCTGCGGGACGCCATACTGTTTGAGGACTTCGTCCATCGTCATACGTTGAGACATTTGAGGTTCATCCTTTCTTTTGACCTTTTGATGTTTATAGTTTATCAATCCCAGATGAAAATCTGCTGAGATTCTACAGATTTCTGGCTTTCATGCGATCGAGTATCTGCTGCAGCTGTCGCTTCTGGCGCAGATGCGTCTCGTAGTCGAGATCGTTCGAATCCACGCGCATCCGCTTCTCGATGCTGTCGATACTCTGCTGGATGCGGGCCATCGCCTCGGTGTTATCCGCTTTCATCCATTCTTCCCTCCTGTAGCTTTCCTGCTCCTACCAGTTTACAGGGTTATCGCTGCCAGTTCAAGAAAAAACAGTCCGGGAAGCAGAATTCCCGGACTGGCATTCATATTCACAGGATATTATTTTTTCCCTGCCGGCAGGACTTTCGGCAATACACTCGGCATCTTGGCATCCGTCAGCTTAGCTTTCGCAGCTACATCAGCCGGTACATTAAGATCCGACTCCGACTCAAGCTTGCGGCCGCTGAAGCTGATTTCCAGCGTGCTGCCATTGATGATTTCCAGCAGTCCCTTTTCATCTTCCGCCGTCATTTTTTGTTCTTTGAGTAGCGAAGTCAACGCTTTGCGCATCTGCGTCGTCAGGTTGGCGTGCAAATCCGTCATCATATGTTCTTTTCTGTCAATGGTCACAGTGTATTCGATATCGCCCATGCTCTGCAATACCTTTTTGAGCTGCTCGGTATCCTTCGCATCCTTTTTATCTTTCGCATCTTTCTTGTCGAGCTCCAATAGCTGGAACAGATACGGATAGAACTTTTTCCCGTCGAGCGTGACAAGATAGCTCTGCTTGCTGCCCTCGCTGCTGCCGAGAGTTACCTCTTTGGTACATTTCATCAGATCAACAGCCAATGCCTGATCTACCGTCTGATCCACGGTCTTTTTCTGTTCCTTCTTTTCTGCTACGGTCTTTTCCCAGCTCTTATCGGCCTTCTGCACATAGACCGTGAGGTCCTTATCCGATTCCTGCATATAGAATGCGCTCTGCTCGATGGACGACGGTGCCCCCGGTACGATCATCTCCATGGCCAGCGTGCCCTTGGCAGCCATCTTCGGCTCGACATTGAAGGACAGTGATCCCTTATAGCATAAGCTGAGCAATGGCGATGACAAATCTAAGTCAAACGCCATCGTCCCTTTATTATACTCAGCCAGGCTGGCCAAATCCTTGCTCAGCTGTGCCTTGGCATCTACGACAGCCGCCTGCTGCACAGCCGGAGCCTGCTCCGCTGCCAGTACCGGCAGCGCGGTTCCGCCAAACGTCAGTGACACAGCAAGACCTGCTGCCGCTAAGAATTTCTTTCCCTTCATCATTTGCAATCATCCTTTCCTTATCCTGTTTTGCTTCTCTTGCAAAAGCTTTTCTCTTCTTATACCCCTGAGCCAAGCTTTCTGTTACTGATTTCGACATTTTTTTCGAAAAACCTACATCATGCTATAATAAAATCATCCAGATTATTGTGTGAGGTGATTTTCTTTGAAACATACCCAGGAGAAACGGCACTTCTATGAAGCCATCCGTGAGGCTGACCTCTGTACCATCCATGAGCTCCAGCAGCGTAGCAGCCGCTATATGGCGCTGCGCACAGGCACCTTCCTCACGATGGTCTTCGCCTTTGCGGCCGGCTACGATGGCCATCCGGCAGGAACCGTCCTCGGCCTGCTGCTACTCATCTTTTTCCTGTTGCTCGTCCGCCAGCACAACAGGCTGCGCCAGCAACAGCAGCTGCTTGCCTGCCATCTCGACGCGACTTCTTCCTATATCGATCGCTTCACTGGCAAATGGAAGGATTTTGATGACAATGGGGCCAGCTTCCACCGCGCCGACCGGCCACAGGAAACCGACCTGCATATCTTCGGCCCTGCCTCCCTGTACCAGTACCTTTCCTGCGCCCGTACCCAGCGCGGCCGCCAGCGGCTGGCCCGGTCCCTTGCCACGTCACCGCCTGCTCCCGCAAAGATACTCGCCCGCCAGCAAGCCGTGGCAGAACTCATCGATCACCCGCGTTTCTGCCTGAACCTCATGGCCCGCGCAGCCATGCTCGCCAATGGCCATGATACCACCAGCCTGCTGGCAGAGATTGAAAAAGAACCGCCCAGCGGCAGCCACTCGATCGTCCGCTACCGCACAGCCTGGATACTGCCAGTCCTCACGCTCATCAGCCTGCTGCTTGCGGCCTTCGATGTGGTGAGCTGGAGCCTCCCCGGCCTGCTGACCGGACTGCAATTCCTGCTCACGATGCTGTTCCACCGTCACAACCAGGAGGTGCTCGCCCCCCTCGCCGATCTCACCCATGAGCTGCACCACTACGAGGCGCTGTTCCGCGAGCTCGAGCAGGCAGATTTTGCCAGCACCACGCTGAGCGGTCTGCAGCAGCGCCTGCGCACGGGCGGCGCCAGCCAAAGCCTGCGCCGTCTGGCCCGGCTGGCCGACTGCGTCTCTTTGGACCACAACCTCTTTTTCTTCGTGCTTGCCAACACCCTGCTGCTCTGGGATTGCCATATGGCCGTCCAGCTCAGCCGCTGGCGCGACGATGCTGCCAGCAACCTGCGCGAATGGATCGACATCTGGTCCGAAATGGAAACCTTGCTGTCACTGGCGACGATCGGCCACACGCGGACAACATGGGTATTCCCGCAGCTGGCAGCAGGCTCGCCGTCTCTGCGCGCCCGCAGCCTCAGCGCCTTGCTGCTCCCCGAGGAGAAAGCCATCCCGAACGATGCCAGGCTTGCCGCAGGCACGCATATCATCACGGGATCGAACATGAGCGGCAAAACCACCTATATGCGCACGCTTGCCAGTGCAGCCGTCCTCGCCTATGCCGGCGCACCGGTCTGTGCCGCAGAGTTCACGCTGTCGCCGCTGCATATCTTCACCTCCATCCAGGTCAACGATGACTTGTCCCAGGGCATATCGACCTTCTACGCCGAACTCCTGCGCATCAAGCAGATGGTCGAGTTCAGCCGCCAGGAGCAGCCCATGCTCATCTGCATCGATGAGATCTTCAAAGGCACCAACTCCGCCGACCGCATCATCGGTGCGCAGGAAGCCATCCGCCATCTGACCCGCGCCTGGTGCATCACCCTTGTCACCACGCACGACTTCGAGCTCTGTGACCTGAACTCCCCCAACGAGATACCTGTAACAAATTGTCACTTCGAAGAATACTACGAAGACGACAAGATACGGTTCGACTACAAGCTCAAGCCAGGGCGCTGCCAGACCACGAATGCCCAGTATCTGCTGCGCATGGCAGGGATCATCACCGATGAGCACGCAACAGGAAACTAAATCCGTCAAAACACGAAAAAATGCGAACAAAGCCCAATCTGACGGCTTGTTCGCATTTTTTTATAAAAAAAGCGAGACAAATGTCCACAGATGTGCTAATATATTTATTGTCTTAATTCCGTATATCATTGTATATTCACAAGAGACACTTCCTGTTATTCTATTCATTTGAGGAGGACATTCCCATGGAATCATTCATCCCTGTACTCAATGCCATCGACTCCTTCATGTGGGGGCCGCCGCTGATCACGCTTCTGGTCGGCACGGGCATCTTCCTGACGATCCGCCTGCACCTGCTGCAGGTATTCCGCCTGCCGAAAGCGCTCGGCCTTATCTTCAAAGCCAAGAACCACGGCGAAGGTGATGTCTCGAGCTTCAAGGCACTCTGCGTCGCCCTCGCCGCTACGGTCGGCACGGGCAACATCGTCGGCGTCGCCACGGCTGTGAAGGTCGGCGGCCCGGGTGCCATCTTCTGGATGTGGATGGCCGCATTCTTCGGCATGGCAACGAAATACGCCGAAGGCCTGCTCGCCGTCAAGTATCGCAGCACCGATGAAAAAGGCGAGATTGCCGGCGGCCCGATGTTCTACATCCGCAACGGCATGGGCGAAAAGTATAAACCGCTCGCTACCTTCTTCGCCGTCGCAACGATCCTCGTCGCTTATCTCGGCATCGGTACCTTCCCGCAGGTCAACGCCATCGTCGACAGTGTCAATATCTCCTTTGGTGTGCCGAAATTCGCTACGGACATCGTCCTGACACTGCTGATTGCCGCTATCACCCTCGGCGGCCTGCAGAGCATCGCCAAAGTCGCCTCCAAGGTCATCCCGTTTATGGCCGTCATGTACATCGCCATCAGCCTTGGCCTTATCCTCATGCATCTCGATGCCGTCCCGGCTGCCGTTTCCCTGATTCTCGAGAGTGCCTTCACAGGCACGGCTGCTGCCGGTGGTTTTGCAGGCTCCACCATCATGATGGCCATGCAGAACGGTATCGCCCGCGGCGTCTTCTCCAATGAATCCGGTCTCGGCTCCGCCCCGATCGCCGCCGCTGCTGCCAAAACCAAGCATCCGGCTGAGCAGGGTCTCATCTCCATGACGGGTACCTTCATCGACACGATCATCATCTGCACGATGACGGGCCTGGCCCTTGTCCTCACGGGTGTATGGCAGGGAGATGCTGCGGGTGCCGCTATGACCAGCGCCGCCTTTGCCAGCGTCTACGGCTTCCTCGGCAGCCAGCTCCTGACGATTGCTTTGGCCCTGTTTGCCTTCACGACGATCCTCGGCTGGAACTACTACGGCGAGCGCGCCTGCATCTACCTCATGGGTACCAAAGGCGTCCTGCCGTACCGTGTGATCTTCATCGCACTGATTGCCTCAGGTGCCTTCCTCAAGCTCGAAGCCATCTGGATCCTTGCCGATATCGTCAACGGCCTCATGGCTATCCCGAACCTTATCGCCCTTATCGCCCTCTCCGGTGTAGTCGTCGCTGAGACGAAGAGCTACCTCGCCGAAGAGGAAGCCTCCAAGAATGCCAAAGAGGCCTTGAACTGATACGCCAGCTTGCTAGGCAAAGCGACCTCCTGCCATTGGGCAGGAGGTCGCTTTATTTACATCTTTACAATTCCTTCACTTAGCCATACAATAGTAGGCATACACTTATTCTTAGAAAGAAGGCTTTTCATGTCAGCCATACCATTGCCACTGGGCAAGACCCGCCGGGATGTGTTTTTCGAAGGCATCCATGACGGCATCCCGATTGCCCTGGGATATTTCGTCGTCTCCTTCACCCTTGGCATTGCCGCCAGGAACGCCGGCCTCACGCCCTTCCAGGGCTTTCTGGCCAGCTTCTTCAACAATGCCTCCGCCGGCGAATACGCCGCCTTCACGGTCATTGCCGCCGATGCCCCCTACCTCGAGATGGCCATCATCACCCTTGTGGCCAATGCGCGCTACATGCTCATGAGCTGTGTCGTCAGCCAGAAATTCGCAGCGGATACGCCACTTTGGCATCGCATTCTCGTCGGCTTCGACATCACGGACGAGATTTTCGGCATCACGATTGCCCGCAAAGGTCCGCTCAATCCCTACTATAATTATGGCGCTATGGCCGTCGCCCTGCCTGGCTGGTCCATCGGTACCGCCCTCGGCGTCGTCGCCGGCAACCTGCTGCCACTGCAGGCCGTCAGTGCCCTGTCTGTCGCCCTGTTCGGCATGTTCCTCTGGGTCATCATCCCGACGGCCCGCGACAACCACATCGTCGGCGGCCTCGTACTCGCCAGTTTCATTGCCAGCTTTGCTCTGGCACATCTGCCCGGTCTTATGGAGCTGTCCGCCGGCACGCGCACGATTATCCTGACCGTTGTCATCGCAGGGCTTGGCGCCGCGTTCTTCCCCATAAAAGACAAGGAGGACAACGACCATGCAGCATGACATCTATGTCTATCTATTCATCATGAGCGCCGTGACTATCGCCATCCGCATCGTCCCGCTGACGCTCATCCGCAAGCAGATCAAGAACCGTTTTCTGCGTTCCTTCCTGTTCTACGTCCCCTATGTAACGCTCGCCGTCATGACCTTCCCGGCCATCATGAACGCTACGCAGACACCAATCTCCGGCCTTATGGCCCTTATAGCCGGCATCGCGCTTTCCTGGTACGGTGCCAGCCTGTTCAAAGTATCAGCCGCCTGCTGTATCGTCGTGTTCTGCACCGAACTCATACTCATCTAAGCAGGAATTATATAATACTCCAAAAACAAGCGGAGGCTTGACTTGTCAAATTTGACTTGTCAGCCCCCGCTTTTCTGTGTTCTACTAGTCAATCAATATAGGAATTGTATGTATCTCCATATTTGTAGTGATACAGGCAACGTATAATGGACAGGGCCAGCGCTGAACTGCGCGCCTTAGTGCTTGGCGGGGCCAGTCGCGGGTCTGTTCTGCAATAAGCCCAGCAAAAACCTCATCAAAGCAAAAAGCCCATTCCCAACAACAAGATTAAGAGATTTTTCTTCACCAGTCTCATCCTCCCCTAATTGGTCAATTTTCCATTCTTATGCCAAACCACTGAGCGGCACTATCCCAAAACAGAACGGCTGAGTTTATAGTGCAATAATTCCCATCCACTTTGACCGGCACACCGTTGTATTTACTGCTTAATGGACGGGGCGGAGCCTGCGGGTCAGCCCCCCAATAAACTTTTGCCGTCCCAGTAAGCCAAAGCTCACCATTCTTAATGGTCGGGGATATGTCATCAAACAGCAAACCTGCATTTTCTACTGTGTCCAATGTAGCATAAGTAAGCAATTTCCCATCTTTCTCGCCCACAAGCCACATCCCCATACAAGCAGAACTGCCATCAGCAGCATCCTGATAAGTTCGAATCAATAAAAACTCTCGCTTATCTGTCGAAGGCATTATCTGCACCTTGGCTGATTCATCTTTTTTCACCGGAAAAGACAGCATCTCTCTGCCGCAGCTAACTGTTATCGTTCCACCGGCATTTTTTCTGATGCCATAGTCGTGATAATATTTTACCCGTATCTTTACATTGACTTCCTTGCCATTGAAGTTACTTAACTTGGCCCAATGTTCTCCATTATCCGGGCCACTGCAATCTTCTGCTATCCCATTGTGATTGGAAAAGCCTAACAAAGGACAAATAGCGCGCAACGACATGGCATCCGCACTGCCTATGTGAACAAACAGCGACAAACATAGCAGGAATAACAGTTTACGCATTACTTATGCCTCCCATCAAATCCCCAATGCCTGATACAAACTCTCGGGAATAACTCTCTGCCACGAACCGTAAGTATATCCTAGTTTATTTCCATAGAACTTCATATTATAAGCACTTACAAAAGCCACCTCTGCTAAATTAGGCACAAAGGGCGCACCCGTTGCAAAACTATAGGTACAATTCAAATCCCATTTCAACCATGTATCTTTTTGTTGTGAATAATAGTAAACCGTCTTGGTATCCCAGTTATAGCGGAAATAATGGATCTCCACATCCCCACGCTGACCCGTATCCACATTCACCGTTATACTATTTATAGCAATCTGATACTTTGGCGGCTGATAAAGCTGCACATCTACTGAGGAACGAATAGCATATATTCCATAGCCCATATGACCAGCAACAAATACTAAATTCCCATTATCCAATGTCCGTGGATAAGGATTAGCCGCAAAGGCACTTTGACATGTCAATAAAAGAAATGCTAACAAAGTTAATACAATCTTTTTCATTATCTTCAACTCCTCTCACATTGCCCGCAAAATTATATCCCGATTAATCCTTGCCGCTTCCAGTATAGCCGCTTAATGGGCCATAATCCGCGCATGGCCTGGATTCTTCGCCTTGTCCGGGGCAGCCCCTCCATAGTCCATGCCGTTGATAGTCTCCTTGTCCCATTCCATCATATCACTGCTCGCTGCCAACGTCTGCGCCATATTGCTACTTAACCAAAAGCCGACAGCTGTCAAGAGACAAATTGGTCTACTTATTATTTTATCATTCTCATCTACATTTACCTCCCAATTTAAGCACTCCAACCTACGTAAATCGCCGTAACCACACCATTTGCTACCGAAAAAACAAAATCACAATCCCCACGTCCCTTATAGTGATATGAGCCATTTACAGCAAAAGGCGGTTTACCGTATTTTGTTATAACCTCTGAAGCAGGACTGCCAACTTTAATTCCGTCCGGAGTCGCTAAACCATTTGCAGCTGTACATTTTATTAGATATGGGTACTCTGTCGAATCTCCCACAAATAGCATTATAAAAGAATCTCCATACTCCCAACGCTCTACCATTGCCTCCCATGACTTTGACCATGACCTTGATATTTTAGTCGGTTCACCGTAAATACTCCTGATATATGCTTGCGATGAGCCAAACGGAGATATACCACCAATCGCAATCTGGTCATCACGAAGTAAATTGTGTTGTTTTGAAGAACTGGATTTACTCCCCGATGAACTCTTCCCATTCGCTCGGTCAAAAATCACCTTCGCCGCACGACTAGTGTCACTGCCTTTAATGTACTGATAGCTGCCTCCCGGCGCATGGTACACACCATTTTGGAAGAACACAAAATTAAAGTTCGTTCCTCCCTTGGAATTCTCTGAATCGCTAGTTATCATGTATACTCGGCCATATACCGCAGCCCGTCCATCATAACTTCCCGATTCACAAGAATTCAAATCCAACATATACCACATAGAAATCGGCCCCATAGGTTGAGTATCAATCAGCATATAATCATGGTTATCCGAAGCATAGTAGCCCCCCTGCCCATCCGTGGACAGACCTAACGCCTGCACCATATTCGCACTTCCCAAAAGCATCATAGTACATAGCCATATTGTACCCAAAAATTTTCGCCATAACATCCTTCTTCACTTCCTCTAAGCCATCGTAATCATATTAATTTTTTATTCAAAACTTGACTTTTTGGGACATTATATCACTTATAACAATCCTTTAATTTTAGATAATCAATTTTAATCCCTGCATCTTCCAAGCTCTTTTTTCGTTCTTCATATAATTTTCTCAGCACAGGTTCTTTTTCTTCCATAGTTCCATGATGCAATATGGCATGGCAATTACTACATAGAGATACAATATTATTGGTAACATCAAGTGAAATCACATTATTTTCGTTATCTCTAAATTCACCAGTATTACTCATTGGCACTAAATGATGTGCTTCTGTATAGCCTTTTCCATTCTTCCTTTGAAATATTTTATGATTATTATCCACTTCACATTTATAATTTGCGTAAATCAATGCTTCAGCCGCATTCACCAGATTACGTCTAGGATATTTTTTATTATAGACATATGCTGCTTTTTGTGGCTCTTTTTTGAAGTGTTCCCTATTAGGCATTTTACTCATCGTATCAATAGCTTTTTCAATTTCTTCTTTTTCATCATTAGTATAATCTTGATCAAAATAGTATAAAATCTTCCATAAGTAAAGATTCTCGTTACCAAAACTTCTGATTTGTTCAGTCAAATATATTATCTCTTTTGGATTCATCTTTAACGCATAAGCCATTTTCTTAACTGCTTTTTCACCATATGTAATCAATTCTGAATTCTTTATATTCATTTTGACCCATTCGATAAATTTCTGATGGTCTACATGTGTACTTAATTCCTCAACATGAACTCTAGTCAAATATCCCTCGTCCATTCCGTCTCCATAAACCACTCTATCTTCAGGTGGCATTTCAGATAAATTGTAATATTTGCCATCTTCAACAACACAACTTATCGCAACTATTTTTTTCTTATGAAGATGGTATATGAAATCTCCTTTTTTCATTCTTTTAACATTCTCAGCTGGTGGCCAACGCTTACCATCTCTTGTTAACTGCCTTGTCCACAAATATTGTTTTGTTATTTCTTGTTCGTACGTTTCATCCTGAGATACATAGTAAACCTCCATTTTATGCCTCCATTTCATAATATAAAACAAAACTTATCTTTATAAAATAATATTTGCGTTTGTTTATTCCATTTTTATCTAATAATTATAATTTCATTAACGATCTTTCTTATTATTTTCTATCTTCCCATCAATAACATAAATAACCGGATGTTGTAACTTAGTAGTTTCCGGCAAATATTTATTTACATATCTTTCACGAATTTCATCTGAGGCAATGGCTCCTACAAATTCGTAACGCTCATCCTCAACATAAGCCCATTCATCTACTTTATATACTTCCAAAATTATATTATTGTACAGCGGCATTACATATTTACAGTTCCGTTTTGCTTTTTCACTCCTAATTTCCCAACTACTCCGTGCAATTTCATATAGTTCATTTTCATCTATTCCTGCTTTATACTTTTGTGTAATTTTCACAAATATAGCATCCTCCTTAAAGTCTTTAGCATAAATAGGCGTTGCGCCATATTCGCGTTCCAATTCATCCGCAAACCTACGTCCCCACTTACCAGCATGATTTCCTCTTATCTCATTCGTAAGTTTATCTAATCCTATAAGGTCAATCGCTGACATTTCAACAATTTTGGCCGTTTCATCATCCATTCCATATGCTAATATTTCAATCACGGGTTCTTTCCCTTGTTTCTTTAATTCATCTAATTTTGCAACTTTAGAATTATTTCCATTCTGTTTAAAATGGTCAAATACGCGATTCCCTGTCCCTTTCCCGATATAGAAAATGTTCCCTTCCGTATCTGACAAAACATAAACATAGTTTTTCAGTTCTTCCTGGGTCTTTAATGAAAATTCACGAATCATAACGCTAACCTCCGATACAGTTTACAAATCATATCATCATACATTACCTGTATTTTTCCATCTTCTCATGCTTACAAAGCATCTTTCCAACACCCTACGAAAACTATCATTAATCGCTCCATCCCCCTTCTATCCGCTTTTTTGCATACCGCAATTTGGCAGAAAAACCATGGTTTTTTTGCGGCATAATTTTTCTTTTTCTTTGCAGGAAAATTATTATATATTGTCGAAACATTACGATAATATATATGGGGTCGTGAAATCAAAGATTCTTTAGATGGCAGTTAAACCATGGTTTTCTTGCCGCCTCTTTCATTTTAGGGCTTTATCGTGCTTACTCATGCGCCCATTTATGGAAGGTGGGGCGGGACACGCCCAGCTTTTCTGCAGCTTCCCGCTCGGAAATCTGCCCGTTTGCCCATGCCTCCCGCACCATCGCAAAAGCCGCAGGTTTCTTCACTGGCCGTCTGCCCAGCCGGACACCGCGCAGCCTTGCCGCGGCCAGCCCTTCCATGGTTCGCTGGTGATTCATATTGCGCTCAGTTTCAGCCACATAGGAAAATACTTGAATGACCAGATTGGAGATAAGTTTTGCCGTCAGGTCATCCCCATATTTGTTTCGCGTATCAAGCAGCGGAAGGTCGATAACCACAATGGCTGCTTCTTTCTCCTTGGTGATGATATCCAGCTGTTGGGTCATCTCGTCGTAGTTACGCCCCAGCCTGTCCAAACTCTTCACCACCAAGGTGTCACCAGGTTTGAGCTGTTCCATCATCTCGATATAGGCAGGGCGTTCGAAGTTTTTCCCGCTTTGCCTATCTACAAAGACGCACTCCTTCGGAATGCCGAAATCTTCCATTGCCAGCCACTGGCGATCATCGCGCTGGGAAATAGTGGATACTCGGATGTAGCCATAAATCTTGTTGTTCATTTGGATTCCTCCTCTCCAATTATAAAAAACAAATTTACTTTGATTTTAGAGGGAATGCTTCCGTTTTTTGGACAATAACGATACACCTAAAAGCCCATCGGTGTTTCTTACCGATGGGCTTTTAGGTGTATCTATAAAGGAACTCATACTCATCTAAGCAGGAAGTATCTCT
Organism: Pseudoselenomonas ruminantium; assembly: GCF_900113715.1. Lineage (GTDB taxonomy): Bacteria > Bacillota > Negativicutes > Selenomonadales > Selenomonadaceae > Selenomonas_A > Selenomonas_A caprae. The sequence goes on from NZ_FOQK01000008.1 coordinate 13,789, forward strand.
TCCCCTCAATGCGCAGCAGGCCTTCATCCTGCATGGCACCGAGCTCGCGAGACAGGGCACTGCGGTTGACGCCAAGGAATTCTGCCATAGCTGTCGTCGTCAGGTTGACAGCTACCGCGCCATCTGTCTGGCGCGGCATCTCGCCTAGGAATATCCCGATGCGGTCGCGCAGTTTCTTCTGGCTCAAGATCCGCACCTTGCGGTTTTGATAGACGTTCTGCTGGGCCAGGCCACGAATCAAATTCAGTGCGAGCTGATACGGTATTACCGTACTTTCGCCTTGCGGCTGCTGCAGGATAGAAAGGTCAACGAAGATGACCAGACTGTCTGCCAAAGCCTCAAGTTGTATCGGGCTGTGCGCCGGCTGCACGCAGCCCAGAGCCTCACCGAAGAATTCCCCGGCGCCAAAGCGGCTGACCGCGATCTTCGCATCATTTTCATTGAGGAAGGCTCCTTCGATACGCCCCATCACCACGATTCCCGCATAACGGAACGGCTCATCCAGTCGTTGGAATATCTCATGCTTACCCAGACGCTGCCATCTTCCCTTCAGGAAATGCAACGTCTTTTCGTATTCTGCCGCAGGTATCCCCGCCAGCAGGGGACAGCTCGCCAAAACCTGCTCATACTTCCTGCATAGATTTTCTTTCCCCATCATACGCACAGCCTCCGTTTCCTATTTTGGTTTTATTCTAGCATACACCAGCAGTCTGGCATATCCAGAAAATCACAATCTGTTGCCATGACAACAGACCCGTCAGCCGCCAGCCGCTACAATAAGACCAGAAAAACGACAAACCAAGGAGGCTATCTCATGTATCTTGAAATCTTGAAAGACCACCATGCCAGCATCTATGAATACATCCGCACCATCAACAGCTGCCATTCCGACCTGCAAGTCGGGCAGCAGGCCGATGACATCGCCAAAGCCTTGGCACGGCTGGCAGGGCTTATCTCCATCCATCTTGCCGCTGAGGATAAATTCCTTTACCCCAGCCTCAGCCAGAGTCCCGACGACACCATCCGGCAGATGGCTGTACGCTTTGAGCAGGATATGGGCGGACTGGCCGCAACCTTCACGGCCTATAAGGAAGCATTCATGACGCCGTCAAAGATCAAGGCCGATATCCCCAAATTCCGCCAGGAAACCCAGCGGGTCATCGGCGCCTTGCTGGAACGGCTGCAGCGCGAAGACAAAGAGCTCTACCCCCTCGTCGCGGAATGACAGCAGGAACGAAAACCGGCCCCGCCTTATGTACCATAAGGCGGGGCCGGTTCTGTCTGCCATTGCTATCCTCAGAAATGACAATCTTTATGCGATTTGGTAGACGCGTGCATCACAATACGTCTTCCAGTAACGTACAGCATCAACATAAGACAGTACATAGCGATTTTCCACATCGCTGCGCGTGAGTTTTATATCGTAGCAGCACTTGGCAAATGCGATAGGCTCACGATGGGCGGCTTCGCGGATGATTTCCTGCAGCGTATCCTCGACAAACGCCGTCCGCGATTTCCAGGCTGCTTTCTCCTTGAGATTATATCGTCCCGTCTTGAATTTAAATAACTTATTTGTTGTGTTGTTGACTGCCACAACCATTTACTTCTCCTCCTACGCAACAGTTATATAAACAATCTTTATATTGCTTTTTATTTACATAAATATTTATAGCGTTATTTTACCCCATAAGTCCTAAAGGGTAAATGTATTATAGCACAATTTTTCTACCATTGGTAGTGAATTATTACAATTTACCTTTATTAGGAAAAAATGTTGCCAGCACTTTTTCATCCTGCGGTTTGCCAATATAAGCACCGAGCAGGAAGAACAGCAGCGAAACCGTAATACCGATGGTTATCTGATGCAGTCCTAGGACTTTGAATCCCATGCCCTGCGTCAAGCAATAAGCCAGCGTGCCGCCCCCCATCGACAGGATGGCACCAAGCTTGTTGGCCCGCCGCCAAAACAGTCCGAGCAGCAGCGTCCAGAAGAACGCCGTCTCCAAACCGCCAAAAGCAAACATGTTGATGATCCAGATAAGGCTAGGCGGCGTCAACGCAATGCAGAACACCACAACACCAATCACCGCCGTAGCCGCCATCGACAGTAGCCGAAGCTTGCCTGCGGACGGCTGGATGCCCCGCTTGGCCTTATGATGCAGATAAACATCCTTGATGATGGCCGAAGATGCGACAATCAGCAGCCCCGAAATCGTCGAAATCGAAGCAGCCAACGGGCCGATGATGGCCAGGCCAACCAATGCTGGTGGCATTGCCGTGACAATCGTCTTCGGTATGATATAGTCAACACCGCCATAGCTCTGCAGGCTATCGGTCAGTACACCATGGGCAAGGATACCCGTGAAGTTAATACCGATATTCATGAAACCGACAACCACCGTACCGATAAGCATTGCCCGATGCAAACTCTTCGTATCCTTGTAGCTGATGCCACGCACGACTGACTGAGGCAGGGCAATCGTACAGATACCGACGAGTATCCACTGCGTAAGATACAGGCCCACAGGCATATGCCCCGCTGACAACGGCTCCAGCATCTCCGGATGGTTGGCATGGATATTGGCCATGATATTGCTATAACCGCCACCTGCCTGCAAGACATAGTAGAGCAACAACACGATGCCAATCATCATCATGACTGCACAGCAAGTATCTGTTAGTGCCACCGCACGGAAACCGCCGATACTCGTATAGATGACAACGACTAGGCCAAAAAGCAACAGCCCCATCTCATAACTGTAGCCCGTGACCGTTGCAAACAACTTCGCACCACCGACAAACTGTGCCGTCATTGTCGCACAGAAGAACAGCACGATAATAAAAGCCGCCAGGCTCGCAAGACCATCCGACTGGAAACGCTCACGGATAATATCGACAACCGTCACCGCATCGAACTTGCGCGACAGCAGGGCCACGCGTTTGCCAAAAATTCCCAGCACCAGGAAAATCGCCGTGACCTGCACAACCGCCATATAAATCCAGCCAAAACCGATCTGCCAGGCCATGCCGGGACCGCCGACAAACGAACTTACCGAGCTGTAAGTCGCCACGGTCGTCATCGCAAGAACGAAGCCGCCAAGATCGTGGCTGCCAATGAAATACTGCTGCACAAAATTATGGGCAAAGCCACGGGCTTGCACGCGGCGCACATAGAAGCCGATGCCGACCATCACAGCCATGAAGACCAGCAAGGGCAGCAGTGCTGCCGGATTGCCGTTATTCATCACGGTCAGCCCCCTTCCCTTCCTCAAGCTCCATATCCCGGAACACGAATCTTGTCAGCAGCTTCACCAATACGATGGCAAAGAACCAGACACCGAGGCTCGAGGTCACTGCCCAAAGCGGCAGGCCAAAAAGCTCGCCTTTGACACCAGCGAGCCCAAAGCCGGCAAAGATCCAGAACACAATAAGAACCAGCAGAGCTGCCCCGGTCCATCCGGCTTCGCGGCATATCTGCTGGTATTTTTCAAATTCAGACATATAAAAATCCCCTTTCTGTACAGTCGCACCATCCTGTGCGTACCGTCGTACCAAATAGTGTACCGCAGAAAGAGGATTTTATCAATCTTATTTGATGGAGTTGAGACGATCAGCCAACGTCTGCGCCGCTTCATCGTCTGCGGTGCAGGTCAGGATGGGCTGTGCCCCCATCATGACCGTATTGCCATTCGCCGTGACGCCAGCTTTGTTATGGCCGTTATGATAGGCGGCTGCCAGATTGCCCATGACGAAATACGAACGCTCCTTGGTGCTCATGCCGCCAGCCGGTGCCGGCGTGACGAATTTCTTGCCATTGACATAGACCACGCCGTCCTTATCCGTGACATGCTTGCCGCTGTAAGCCGTCAGCTTCTTCGCGTAATTGTCGCGGCGGGCAGCATGGTTCGGATGGTCAGACGGGTTGAACCAGAGAGCTGCACCGCTCTGGCTGTTATTGCCGAGCTTGTCGATGACGCGCTGCCAGATAGCAGCACAGGCCCCTGGATTGTAATTGGAATGCGTCATGTATTCCCAGGAAAGGTTGTCCGCCTCCCACTCGTTGCTCTTAGTCGCATGTACGACGCCATTCTTGAGCGCCATCCCCGCTACCATATCGGTAAGGTCCGTTCCCCCAGCCACCGATGAGGCCACAGATGCCAACAGCTGCTTGTCCAACGTCTTCACCATGCCATTCGCTGCATGGGATTTCTGCCCATGGCCCATCTCGTGGCCGACAATGACAGCCAGCTCATCATCACAGGAAATGTAGTCGAAGGCACCATGATTGACACTCATGACATGCCCTAAACCACAGAAGGCGTTGAACGAGTCGTCCGGATTCAGGTAATAATAGTAGGGATGCTTGTCGATCGAGGCATCCACCGCGCGGACTGCAGCCGTCATATTCTGCATCATATTTTCCAGACGCCAGTTCAGATTCTCATTATAGTCAACGCCGGTCTTGTTGCGCCAATCGTTATACATCACCTGCCGTCCATTTGGGTCGTTGTCCAGATAATCCGTCTGCTGCTTGATCTGCGAACGCAGCTGCGCATATTTCACCCCCGTCACGACGATGCTGCCGATATCGTTGATATTGCTGAGCGAAAAAGCCTCTGCCGTTGCCGGCGGAGCGATTGCCAGCTCACCACCCACCAAAGAAGCACTGAGCAGCATAGCAGCGGCAGCTTTGCGCGATATTTTTTTGAATTCCACTAAAAATCCCTCCAAATCAACCAAGAATTGTTATCATCCTCCTCGATTATACTTATATAGACTGACTATTTCAACCATAATCAGATAATTCTCACAAAACTTTAACCATGATAAAAGCCTCCCTTAATTTTATCAGCAAAATCAAAGGAGGCTGTTCGTTATTTATATCAGTCTACCGCCTGGAAAGCCTGATCGAGATCATAGATGATATCGTCAATATGCTCCGTACCGATGGACAGGCGGACAGTCGCCGGCGTGATGCCCGAAGCGGCCAGTTCCTGCTCATTCATCTGGCTATGCGTCGTCGATGCCGGATGGATAACGAGGGACTTGACGTCAGCGACGTTGGCCAACAGGCTGAATACCTTCAGATGATCGACAAACTTCTTGGCTTCTGCCGCACCGCCAGCAATCTCGAAGGTAAAGATGGAGATACCGCCATTCGGGAAGTATTTCTTGTAAAGCTCATGATCCGGATGGTCGGCTACTGCCGGATGGTTGACCTTGGCGACCTTCGGATTCTTCGCCAGATAGTCGACAACCTTGAGTGCGTTCTCCACATGGCGCTCGACGCGCAGCGACAGGGTCTCTGTCCCCTGCAGCAGCAGGAAGGCGTTGAACGGCGAGATAGCCGCTCCCTCATCGCGCAGGATCAAGGCACGGATATAGGTGACAAAGGCCACCGGGCCCAGCGCTTCGTAGAAGCTTACGCCATGGTAGCTCTCATTCGGCTCGACAAGCTGCGGGAACTTGCCCGAAGCCTTCCAGTCGAACTTGCCGCTCTCGACGATGACACCGCCCAGCGTCGTGCCATGACCGCCGATGAATTTCGTCGCCGAATGGACGACGATATCTGCCCCATACTCGAACGGACGCAACTGATACGGCGTCGCAAAGGTGCTGTCAACAACCAGCGGCAGACCATGCTTATGAGCGATAGCCGCTACCGCCTCGATATCGATGAGGTTGGCATTCGGATTGCCGATGGACTCGATGTAGACAGCGCGGGTATTTTCCTGGATTGCATCCTCGAATACCTGCACACCCTGCGTCGGGTCAACAAAGGTCGTCTCCACGCCATGGCTAGGGAAGGTATGGGCAAAGAGATTATAGGTACCACCATAGATCGTCGTCGCAGCCACGATATGCTGGCCATGGTGCACGAGAGCCTCCAGGGCATAGGTCACAGCAGCGGCACCCGAGGCTACCGCCAGAGCCGCCGAGCCGCCCTCCAGCGCTGCAATGCGCTTCTCGAATACATCTTCCGTCGGGTTCGTCAGACGGCCATAGATATTGCCGCCTTTCTTCAGAGCGAAGCGGTCAGCAGCATCCTCGCAGTCGCTGAACACATAAGACGTCGTCTGATAGATGGGAACGGCACGGGCATCGGTGGCTGGATCAGCCTGCTCCTGACCGACATGGAGCTGCAGGGTCTCAAATCTGTATTTTCTCTCTTCACTCATGGCGATTACCTCTTTTCGTAAGCTATGTGTTTTTGTAAACATATCTGATTAATATGTTTACATTATATCTGTAACATTGTTAAGTGTCAATACTTTTTGTAAAAAAAAAACAGGCTTTTGGCCATTTCTTGCCAAAGCCTGTCTACTCTCATTTTATATTCGTTTTCCAACTCCAGACGCGGTCATGGACTGCAGCCTCGCGCAGGGCATCATCCATAGCTTCCGCCACCAGCCGTGTCACCTCGCCGGAGGGCATGTATTCGTCATCATAGCGGCGCGATCCCTCCTTCTTGAAGACCTCGTCTTTCTTGCGGTCATAGCCGACAATCTGCACCGCCGCGTAGCTGTGGAGTATCTGCCCGCGCCGCCAGTTCCAGCTCATATAGGTATACTGCTCATACCCAGTGACCACCGGCACGACCACGAGGTCAGCCTGCAGCTTTGCGGCCAGCGGCTTCACGATATCCTTCAGCCGCGGCTTGCCGCCGACCTCATCGGCCGTCTCTGCCAATGCCGCCAGGCACTGCCGCTCCGGAATGAATTCCACAGCCTTGAGCGTCTCGTTGAGCGGCACATGCAGGCTGCGGTCTACCTGCCGCTCCAGGCCGTCAATCACCTGCTGCGACGGCTGATAGCAGCTCTGTACCCGCAGCGGCAGCTGCGCGACCCGCAAGGGAACCCGCTCGGCCGCACTTGCGGCCGCAGTCAGGAACAACATGACAAGAAATGCCAGCAATGCAATACGGCGCATGCTTTCTCCTCCCTTCATCGAATCAATGGATCGCCTTTTTCTTGAACCGTCCGCCGATGATGTCGTGGACGGCGTTGATGGTGACGAATGCGTTCTCCTCCTTCTCCAGCACGATTTCCTTGAGCTTGTCGACCTCCAGGCGCGTGACGACACAGTAAAGCACTTCCTTGCTCTCCCCCGTATAGCCGCCAGCACCATGCAGCAGCGTCACACCGCGGCCCAGGCGATCATTGAGTGCCGACGTGATCTCATCATGCTCATTCGTCACGATCATGACGGCATACGACTCATCGAGGCCCTTGATGACCACATCGATCATCTTCGAGATGACGAAGTAGGCCACGAGGGAATACATCGCCTTGTCCCAGCCATAGAGCAGGCCCGCGCTCGACAGGATGAAGAGATTGATGAACATGACGACCTCGCCGACCGAGAACACCGACTTCTTATCCATGATGATGGCGACGATCTCCGTGCCATCGAGACTGCCGCCCGCACGGATGATCAGCCCGACGCCCAGACCGTCGATGATGCCGCCAAAGATGGCCGCGAGGAACGGGTCGTCAGTGACCTGCGGAAAGGGCGAAAACACCGCAGACCATACAGCCAGGAAACAGATGGCGACCAGGGTCGCAATGGCAAAATTCTGTCCGATCTGCTTATAGCCCAGATATAGGAACGGGATGTTGAGCAAAACCAGGAATACACCAAGGGACAAACCCGTCAGCGAGCTCATCATGATCGAGACACCGACGATGCCGCCATCGATGACTTCATTCGGGATCAAAAACAGCTCCAAGCCCACTGCCGCAATGATCGCGCCGAAGAATATCGTCAGGTACTTCTTCACATAAAACGACTTGGGCCGGTGCTGAACAATCTTTTTCTTTTCTTCCATAGGTTCACACTCCCGTCATAGACTTCTACCTATTTATATTATAGCCAATTTCTTGCTTTTCCTGCCATTAATTTTTAATAAAATTCGTGACTTTGGTCAACCATTATCGTTTTGGTCGGTGTTTTTTGCCAGACTATGCTCTTTTATAATTTTTTTTGCTGGGTTTATCGTGCTTTTGATTGACTTTGGCGGACTTTAGTTGTATTATATTAAGAAATAAGGAGTGATAGCCATGCTTACGGAAGAACGTTATGCAACGATTCTCCGCATTCTCGAAGAGAAAAAGGCTGTTACCGTACTGGATCTGACCAAGGCCCTCGATGCCTCGGAATCCACGGTCCGCCGCGACTTAACGGCGCTGCACAAAAGCGGCCGCCTCTACAAAGTCTATGGCGGCGCTACTTCCATCGACAACAATTACAGCTCGTCGGAGGAAGATATGAAGACGAAGCGCGATCTTTACCCTGAGGAAAAGATCGCCATTGCCCGCAAGGCAGCCAGTCTCATCAAGCGCAGGGATTTCGTCTACATCGATGCCGGTTCTACCACCTTGCGCATGATTGACTTCTTGACTGTGAAACCAGTGCCGTGTATGTAACGAACGGCATTTCCCATGCAGCCCGTCTTGCTGCCAAGGGTTTCAAGGTCTTCATCCTCGGCGGTGAAATCAAGGCCGTCACTGAAGCTGTGGTCGGTACAGAGGCACTGAATAATCTGAAAGCTTACAACTTTACGAAAGGATTCTTCGGTACCAACGGTATCAGCACCAAATCCGGTTTTTCTACGCCAGACTCGAGCGAAGGCATCATCAAAGGAGCAGCGCTTTCCCGCTGCAGTCATGCGTTCATCCTGGCCGACCGGTCGAAATTCAATAAAATTTCGCCTATTACCTTTGCTAATATCTCCAGTGCCTCAATCATCACAGGCCAGCTGGAAGATAAGAAGTATCGGGACTACACTACTATCATCGAGGGGGATTTATAACTCATGATTTACACCGTAACATTCAACCCATCGCTGGACTACATCGTCCGCCTGGACAAGTTCACTGCCGGCACTATCAACCGCGTGAACTACGAACAGGTTCTGGCTGGCGGCAAGGGCATCAACGTGTCCATCGTCCTGCAGAACCTCGGCCATGAGAGCACGGCGCTCGGTTTCCTCGCCGGCTTCACGGGCGAAGAGATCAAGAACCAGCTCAAGGACTTCGGCGTCAAGAGCGACTTCGTCCAGCTTGAGAAGGGCTTCTCGCGCATCAACGTCAAGGCCAAGGCTGACTGCGAGACCGAAATCAACGGTCAGGGCCCGGACATCAGCGAAGCCAAGCGCGAAGAGCTTTTCGCACAGCTCGACAAGCTGCAGGAAGGCGACACCCTCGTCCTGGCTGGCTCGATTCCGAAGACCCTGCCGGATGACATCTATCAGAAAATCATGGCCCGCCTTGACGGCAAGGGCATCCGCATCGTTGTCGATGCCGAGAAGAACCTGCTCCTGAACGTCCTGCAGTATCATCCGTTCCTCATCAAGCCGAATAACCACGAGCTCGGTGACATGTTCGGCGTGAAACTCACGACGGATGAGGAAATCATCACCTATGCCAAGAAACTCCAGGAAAAAGGTGCCCAGAACGTGCTGATCTCCATGGCTGGCGACGGTGCCATCCTGCTGACGGCCGAGGGCAAGTCCTACAAATGCCCGGCACCGAAAGGCAAGCTCATCAACTCCGTCGGCGCCGGTGATTCGATGGTAGCTGGCTTCATCACGGGCTTCATGGAATCCAATGGCGACTTCGAGAAAGCCTTCCACATGGGTGTCGCCACCGGCTCGGCTTCCGCCTTCAGCGAAAACCTCGCTACGCGTCCGGAAGTTGAAGCACTGCTGGCCACCATTGCCTAATCATTTGCTAGTATCATAAAATCATTATACATTATTCAAAAAGGAGAGATACCATGCGTATTACTGATTTGCTCAAGAGCGACAGCATCCTGCTGGGTGCGGCTCCGGCTGACAAAGCCGCTGCAATCAATCAGCTCGCTGACCTCATGGAGGCTGGCGGCAACCTGTCCGACAAGGAACAGTACACGAAAGACGTCTTTGCCCGCGAAGCTTCGGGCACGACGGGCCTCGGTGATGGCATTGCCACGCCGCATGCCAAGAGCGCAGGCGTTAAAGCAGCTGGCCTTGCTGCCATGACAGTTCCATCTGGCATGGACTTTGAGTCCATGGATGGCAACCCGAGCCGCTTGTTCTTCATGATTGCTGCACCGGATTCGGCCAATGATGAGCACCTCGCCATCCTGTCGAAGCTCGCTACGATGATCATGGATCCGGACTTCAAAGAGGCTCTGATCGCCGCTAAGACGAAGGAAGAATTCCTCAAGCTCGTTGACGACAAAGAAGACGGCAAGTTCGTCGCTCCGGCTGCTGAAGAAGAGACGGCTGCTCCGGCTGCTGACCACATCCAGGTCCTCGCTGTCACGGCTTGCCCGACGGGTATCGCCCACACGTTCATGGCTGCCGAGAGCCTTGAGCAGCATGCCAAGAAGCGCGGCATCAGCATCAAAGTCGAGACCAACGGCTCCGGCGGTGCCAAGAACGTCCTGACGGATGAAGAGATTGCTGCTGCTGACGGCATCATCGTCGCTGCTGACAAGAACGTCGCTATGGCCCGCTTCGCTGGCAAGCGCGTCGTCATCACGAAGGTTGCTGACGGCATCAACAAAGCCGATGAGCTCCTGGACCGCGCGCTTTCGGGCAATGCCCCGGTATACCAGGCAAACGGCTCCGACGCTGCTGAGGGCGCTGCTGATGTGGAAGGCGAGAGCCTCGGCCGTCAGATCTACAAGCACCTCATGAACGGTGTCAGCCACATGCTGCCTTTCGTTGTCGGCGGTGGTATCCTGATTGCCCTCGCCTTCCTGCTCGATGATTACTCCATCGACCCGAAGAACTTCGGCTCCAACACGCCGGTGGCTAAATTCTTCAAGGATATCGGCGGCGCTGCCTTTGGCTTCATGCTGCCAGTTCTCGCCGGCTTTATCTCCATGTCCATTGCTGACCGCCCGGGTCTGGCTGTCGGTTTCGTCGGCGGTGCTCTGGCTGGCACGACGGGTTCCGGCTTCCTCGGCGCTCTCGTCGCTGGTTTCGTCGGTGGTTATGCTGTGAACTTCCTCAAGAAGGCCTTCAGCTGCCTGCCGGAATCCCTAGACGGCATCAAGCCGGTCCTGCTCTATCCGTTCTTCGGTATCCTGATCATCGGTGTCATCAGCATGTTCGTCATCGCTCCGCCGGTCGGCGCTCTGAACACCTGGATGGTGGACACCCTCAAGAACATGGACCCGAATGCCCGCATCCTGCTCGGTATCGTCATGGGCGGTATGATGGCTGTTGACATGGGTGGCCCGATCAACAAGGCTGCTTATGTAACGGGTACTGGCCTGCTGGCTTCCGGCGAGTTCCACGTCATGGCTGCTGTCATGGCTGGTGGTATGGTTCCGCCGCTCGCCATTGCTCTCTGCACGACGTTCTTCAAGAACCGCTTCACCGAGAGCGAGCGCAAAGCTGGTGTGACGAACTACGTCATGGGCCTTTCCTTCATCACCGAGGGTGCTATCCCGTTCGCAGCTGGTGACCCGCTGCGCGTCATCCCGTCGATGGTTATCGGCTCCGCTACGGCTGGTGCTCTGACCATGGCTTTTGACTGCACGCTGCGTGCACCGCACGGCGGTATCTTCGTCGTTCCGACGATCGGCAACCCGGTCATGTACCTCGTCGCTATCCTCGTCGGCGCTATCGTCGGCTGTGCTATCCTCTCCGTGCTCAAGAAGCCGCTCAAAGGATAATCGCAATAATTCCATACAACAAAAACAGCTCATCGCAAGATGAGCTGTTTTTGTATGTCAGAAGCCCCAAAGCGATTGGAGCTGCATATTCTGGATACTGGCCATCACCGAGGTCTGCAGCGCTGCTGTCAGCGCCTTGCCAAGCTGCTGGGAGGCCTCGGTGCCAATGGCTGGGTTCAGGATACCAGCGTTGTTGAGCTGGTTGAGCCAGGCGATATCCTGGGTGATCTCCGTCAGCGACTGCTGGTTGATGGCCCGCTTCTGCCGCTTATAATAGCTGGCCAGATAGTTCTGCGCATCGTGGCGGTCCGACCAGAAGCTGTCCATCAGGGCGAGCTTGTACTGGGTGATATCGACCTCGTTGAGCGTCTTGTCCCACTCTTCCTGCTCCCGCCGGACCTGCGCCCAGATATCCTTATAGCTTGCCGCAGCCTCGCCGCTGGCACTGTCCTTTTTATCATCCTGCCGCTTCTTATCCTTCTGCATCTCCGCCAGTTTCTGCAGAACCAGCAAGGAATCCATATTCACACCTGCCATGCTGTGCACCTCCCTTTCTCCATATATCGGCGAAAACCGGTGCAAACTTAAAGCCGCTCCTGAAGGAGCGGCTGGCTATTCAAAAATCTTCTTCGTCAAGCTGCATCGGATTGCCGATGAGTTCCCGCGCATAGGGCATGAGCTCGTCAAGCGTCACCGTCTTGAGCACGCCATGCATATTGGCCATGATGATCTCCTGCACGTTGAACTCTGCCAGCAGCTGACAGACTGCACCGTTCGGGATGAACGGCTTTTCCGTATCCGCGATGACAGCAATGCCGTCGAATTCCCGCTTGCCATCAGCGATAGCGCGATACATAGCTACTTCTTCCGCAAAAACCGACAAGCGCGGGATGGCGTTCTCAATGTTGCATCCCGTATAGAATGTGCCATCGCTCGCCAGTACACAGGCACCGATAGCTGCTTTGCTATAAGGCACATACGCATTATCCATCGCCTGCATGGCAACGCGCACCATAGTATCTACGATTTCTGTATTCATTCCAAACCCTCTCCTTCTGACTGGAAAAGCCGTATATTTACTCTTTGGATATTATTCCGCACCGGACGGCGAAAATCCTCTCGCGCGCAAAATAAAATCCTTCAGACGACATCGACGCGGATCACGCCATCGATCTGACGCACAGCATCGACGATCATGACACTCTTGACGCTCTGCTTGTTGAAGATCTCAAAATCGATATACATGCAGCGTTCATCCTTCTCATCGGCCTCGTCCTCATCCGCCTTGACCTTGACGCCACGCACCTTGAGCTGCAGGTCCTCCAGGCAGCGGCTGATGCGCATGAGTTGTCCCGGCCTGTCCACCGTATGGATGGTCAGCGACAGATTCTTCTCATGATCCACCCAGTCATCGAGCCGTGACAGGCTGCCGAGCGTCACAAAAACCAGCGCCGTCGTGATGAGCGCCCCCGAATAGAAGCCGCCGCCGACCGCCAAGCCGACACCAGCCACTACCCATAGGCAAGCTGCCGTCGTGAGTCCTGTGACCGTCAGGCCCTCCTTCATGATGGCACCTGCACCGAGGAAACCAATGCCGCTCACCACCTGTGCTGCCAGACGTGCCGGATCGGCGTTCGTCAAGCCCTCGACCTGCTGGTACATCGCCTGCGACAATACCATGATGAGACAAGCGCCCAAGCAGACCAGCACATTCGTGCGCAGGCCAGCCGACTTGCGGCGCGACTGGCGTTCATAGCCGATGATGCCGCCCAGCACACAGGAAAGGACCAGCCGTAAAAACAATTCGCCCTCTGTCAGCATGCTCTCATCTCCCTATCCGTTAATCGCTATAATATTCGTCATTTATGCTTGAATCTCCTGCTAAGAAATAAGCAAACAGTCTTTCGTTATCCACAAAACAATCCACACCTGTGGATAACAAAAGCGAACACACATAAAACTTTTCAGTTTCCTTCTATAATATATAAGCATCTTGTTCATAATGTTCGTATCCTTATCCCCATTTTCTGTGGATATTGTGGATAAATCCGTGGATAACCCCATATATTAGGTCTTTCTTCCTGCCTTTTTCCATATTTTGTGCTTTTATCCCCCGATTTTACCCCCAAATTCTGTGGATAAGCTTCCCGCCAAAACACAGTTTACAAAACACTGGCAATTCAGCCCCAAAATTAAAATTTACTATAAACATGACAAAATCACCGGCTCTCCCCGCGTTTTTCAGAAAGGAAGCGTAAGATTTCATATATATACGCGCGATATGAAAATTGTAATTGCACAAAGCCGCGTATCTCTTTATAATAGCTATGTAGTGCTTAACACCTGTACGGAACTAAACGAAAAGAAGGTATGACTTTGCAAAAATCCAATATCCCTCCACGGAGGGCACAGAAGAAACGCCGCATCTGGCCTTGGCTTCTTCTGTTTTTTTGTTTTGCCGCTGCCGCCATCGGCGGAGCCCTTTTTGCCAGCAGCAGCCTGCTCGACAAGCCAATCGAACATGCCATCGACGACGGACTGCTGACCGCCAAAGACAAATCCACCATCATGATCATGGGCGTCGACGAGCGCGACGATGATGTCGGCCGCAGTGACACGCTCATGGTTGCTTCGATCGATCCGAAGAAGAACCAGGCCTCGCTGCTTTCTGTCCCACGCGACACCCGCGTGAAAATCAAGGGACATGGCTTTGACAAAGTCAATGCCGCCTATGCCTATGGCAAGGAGCGCCTGACGCAGGATACTGTCGAGAACCTGCTCGGCGTCAATATCGACCACTATGTCATCATCAACACGAAATCCTTCGCCAAGATCATCGATGCCCTCGGCGGCATCGACATCGACGTGCCCAAGCGCATGTACTATGAGGACCCTTGGGACGATGACGGCGGCCTCATCATCGATTTCAGGCCAGGCATGCAGCACATGGACGGTGCCAAGGCAATCACCTATGTGCGTTACCGCGATGAGGAAGGCGACCTCGGCCGCATCCGCCGCCAGCAGGACTTCATCAAGGCTTGCCTTGACAAGATGGTCTCGCCGGCCATCATCCCGAAGCTCCCGACCATCATCCGCGAGGTCATGGACTCCATCCAGACCGACCTGAGCTTCCGCCAGCTGCTCGAATTCGCCGGCACGCTCAAGGAATCGAAGCAAAACGGTCTCAAGACCGATATGGTCCCGGGCCGCCCGCTCTATATCGACGGCATCAGTTACTGGATCCCTGACCTCACGCAGCTGCGTTCCACGGTCGCCGATACCCTTGATGTCACGATGAGCGCCAAGGTCCGCCACCGTCTGGAGCAGGATGCCCGCGAATACGAGAACTCCATTCCGGCGAATGCCAGCGAAGTTCCCGCCAGCGATACCTCCATCGGCCGCAGCACAGAAAGCACCAAGAAACACAAAGCTGCTGACAGCACGGCCAAGAAGCGCAGCGAGCAGCGTGAAGACAATGCCGAGGAGAAGAAGCGCAGCAAATCCTCTGCCAGCGACAATCGTTCGGGCCGCGACGCGGCGGACAATGACACTGGCTCCAGCCGCGAAAGCACCCCGGCAGCTCCGGATCGTTCCGTACCTAGCCGCTCCGCAGCGCCAGCAAAAACGCAATAGCATATCCCAAGAGGCTGATACCAGCAACCACGCTGGCGTCAGCCTCTTTCTTCTGCTACGAAATAGCCAAAAACTATGGCGATATGAATATTCTGTATTGGTAATTATCCTGCATTCGTCTATAATGTATTCTAGCTGTATGATTACACTTTTACGAAAATATTACCAAAATATATTTATAAAATGTAACATTTCTTACGTAACAGTATTGGGAAAGGAAGTCATCACCATGAGTAATGTAAATGCTGCGGCTTTAGCCTTACATAAGCAAGCACAGGGAAAGATTGCCGTCACGAGCAAGGTTCCCCTGGAGAACGCCGACGACCTCACACTTGCCTATTCTCCCGGCGTTGCCGCCCCCTGTCTCGAAATCAAGGACGATCCAAAGAAGATCTACGATTACACATCCAAGGGCAATATGGTAGCCGTCGTGACCAACGGCTCGGCCGTCCTCGGCCTTGGCAATATCGGTGCGGGTGCCGGCCTGCCGGTCATGGAGGGCAAGGCCATCCTGTTCAAAGGTTTTGCCGGCGTGGACGCCGTCCCCATCTGTCTCGATACCCAGGATCCCTTCGAGGTCATCAAGGCTGTCGAGCTCATGGCACCGACCTTTGGCGGCATCAATCTGGAAGACATCAAGGCCCCGCAGTGCTTCGACATCGAAAAAGCCCTGCGGAAGAGCCTTGACATCCCCGTATTCCACGACGACCAGCACGGCACGGCCATCGTCGTTGTCTCGGCCCTCATCAATGCCTTCAAGCTCACGGGCAAGACCTTTGCCGATGCCAAATTCGTCGTCAATGGCGCAGGTGCTGCCGGACAGGCCATCACGCGTCTCCTGTACAGTGCTGGTGGCCGCAATATCATCCTCTGCGACTCCCGCGGTGCCATCTACACCGGCCGTCCGAACGGCATGAATCCATATAAGGAGGATATCGCCAAGATCACCAACCCGCAGAACGAAGCCGGCCCCCTCGAATCGGTCATCCGCAAGGCCGATGTGTTCATCGGCGTCTCGGTCGCTGGCTGCGTCACGCAGGATATGGTACGCACGATGAACCCCAATGCCATCGTCATGGGCATGGCCAACCCCGAACCGGAAATCCTGCCCCAGCTGGCCAAGGAGGCTGGCGCCCGCATCGTCTGCACCGGCCGCAGCGACTACCCGAACCAGGTCAACAACCTCCTGGCCTTCCCGGGCATCTTCCGCGGCGCCCTCGACGTCCGCGCCAGCGAGATCAACGAAGCCATGAAAGTCGCCGCTGCCAAGGCGATTGCCGACCTCATCAAGCCGGAGGAGCTCGACGAAGACCACGTCATCACGAGCCCGTTCAATCCCGAGGTCGCACCGGCAGTTGCCGCCGCCGTAGCCCATGCTGCCCGCCAAACCGGCGTCGCCCGCAACCGGGAAATGACCCCCGCTATGGTTGCTGCGCACACGCGCCAGCTGCTGGCTCAATAAGCAAATAATACCAAAGCAAAAAAGGCGTATGCCTGGAGCAACCGCTCCGGCCTACGCCTTTTCTCTGCTTTTCAACCGAAATCAAATCTTGAACTTGCCTACTGCCTCCTGCATCTTGCTAGCCAGCGTCGACAAAGCCTGCGATGCCGCAGCAATTTCCTCATTCGATGCCGACTGCTGTTCCGTTGCAGCCGAAATCGTCTGCGTGCTGTTCGAAGTCTTATTGCTAACACTATCAATAGCATCCACTGCCGTGACAATCTGCTCTGCACCGGCCGAAACTTTGCTGACCGCATCGTTGATCTGTTCCATCTGTTTATTGATATCATCGACTTTCGTCATGATATCCTCAAACTGCTCGCCGACATCACGGATAGCTTTCGTTCCCTGTGTCACTTCATTCGTGCCATTCTGCATAGACTCAACTGCCTGCGCCGTATCCTGCTGGATCGAACTGATACGTGCCTTAATCTGCTCAGCCGACTCCTGCGATTCAGCCGCCAGCTTCCTTACCTCTTCGGCCACGACAGCAAAACCGCGGCCCTGCTCACCAGCGCGAGCCGCCTCAATCGCTGCATTGAGCGACAAGAGATTCGTCTGCTGGGCAATTGAGGAAATCGCTTCGACAATCTGGCCAATCTGCTGCGAATTCTCGCCCAACGCCTTGACCACAGCAGCCGACTCCAGAACACTCTTCTCGATAGAGCCCATCTTGCGGATGGCTTCTTCCATAAGGTCAGCTCCACGTTTTGCCGCTTCTGCTGTATGCGTGGAAGCTACCGTTACCTGCACGGCCTTTTCCGACATGATGTCGATATCGTGGTAAACGCCATCCACGCTTTCTTTTGCCTTTTCCACTTCGCCAAGCTGCTGATTTACCTGTGTGCTGACATCGCCTACGGTTTCAGCGACATGCACGGCGGTATCTGCCGACTGCTGGGCATTAGCCGTCAGCTCCTCCGAGGATGCTGCCACCTGCTCTGCCGTCGAAGCCATCTGCGAGATTAATTCATGCAGATTCTCTTTCATCGTATTGAAGGCGCCGGTAAGCGAGCCAATCTCGTCACTCGTTTCCACGGGCAGCGGCTTGAGCCCGAGATTTCCCTTAGCCATCTCAGCTGCATGTGCCTCAAGAGCCACCAGCGGGCGCGTAATACGGCCAGCGAACTGGAAGCATACGCCTAGTACCAGGATAAGTCCGACCACCGTCAGGATGGCATATACCGTCTTGAGTGTCGTAACCGAAGCAAATACATAGCTATAAGGAACACTCATGGCCAGCAGCCAGCCCGTGCTTGGCACCACCGTATATCCGCAAATCATCTTGCCATCGCGCGGACTGTCAAAGACGAAGACACCTTTGCCATTTTTCTGCATTTCTTCAAAATGAGTACCAATCCCTGGCAAATCCTGGAACTTGGAGCCAATAGCCTCATCCGTGCCAATGCCCAGAATCATGCCGCTCTTATCTGCTACCGCCGCCATGCCAGCCTCACCATGGTATTTGAGCTTATCGACCTGGGCATCAACTACCGCCAAGTCGATATCCGTGCAAATGTTACCGGCAAACTGTCCATCCTTCTTGAAAGGAGCCACCGCCGAAACTACTAATTTCCCCGTATTCTTGTCTACATACGGGTCCGTAAAGACCATCTTCCCAGCCTTCTTGCCATCATTATACCAAGGCCGGGTACGGGGATCGAGCGTGCCTGTACTCTTATTCTGCGTGCGGTAAGAGGCAAAATAACCATCTTCCATTCCCACGTTGACATCGAGGATTTCCTTATCCGAAGCTCCGATAGCCAGCGAATCGATGCTCTTGGTCCGGGTTTCATCGCCATTGAACTCTGTCAATAAATCAGCCGTATGCTGAGCCGATACTCCCTTAGACTGCAGCCATCCGTCCATCTGCGAAGCAGCATCCCCCATCGTTGCCGTCAATTCCTGTTCTACTGCCTTTTCCAGATTCGTATCCGCCATGTAGAAACCGATGACAGATACTACCGCCAGTAATGCACCGATAACACCAGCCAATACATAGAATTTCTGCCTTATTCCCATAGTTCTCAACCTCTCTTCCTTATCACATATCCAATAACGGACAAAATTTCCCTATGGGCAATACTTCGACAAGCAACCGGAAAATCCTTTTTCACCTGACAGGAAGATTCGTCATTTGATTTGTATAAAAAAATAACAGGTTCCCTTAGGAACCTGCTATTTTTCTGCTCATCTATTCTTATAATCAATCATTCTTCTGATCCATCGTAGCCATCGATGCGACTTTGTCATTTTCTGCCGTACTCATGAGCTTGACGCCCTGCGTATTGCGGCTGATGACTGAGATATCCTCGACATTCGTGCGGATAACGATACCATCCGTCGTTATCAGCATGAGCTCCTGCTCCGGATGGACAACCTTGATGCCGACGACATAGCCGGTCTTATCCGTGACCTTCATGTTGATGAGGCCCTTGCCGCCGCGCGTCTGGCTGCGGTATTCCTCGGTCGGCGTGCGCTTGCCATAGCCGCCCTCGGTGACCGTCAGTACCTCAGCATTGTGCGTGAGGATATCCATGCCGACAACCTCATCGCCCATGCCCAGGCTGATGCCCTTGACGCCGCGGGCCGTACGGCCCATCGCACGGACATCATCCTCCGAGAATGCGATAGCCTTGCCGCCCTTCGTGCCGAGCATCAGATAGCTCTCGCCATCGGTGAACTTGACACCGATAAGGTCATCATCATCATCAAGATTGATAGCAATCAAGCCGACTTTGCGGATGTTGCTGAACTCAGACAAGCTCGTCTTCTTGACAATACCCTTGCGCGTTGCCATGAACAAGAAACGCTCCGGATCGAAGCCCTTGACCTGGATGATGGCCGTGATCTTCTCGCCCTGCTCAAGCTGCAGCAGATTGATAATTGCCGTGCCCTTCGCCTGACGGCTGGCCTCAGCGATCTCATAGGCCTTGAGGTTATATACGCGTCCGCGCGTCGTGAAGAACAGGATGGTGTGGTGCGTCGTCGTGATGAGCATGTTCTCGACGAAGTCCTCTTCCTTCGTTCCCATTCCCTTGACGCCCTTGCCACCGCGGTTCTGGCGGCGATAGGTATCGAGCGGGATGCGTTTGATGTAGTTGTTATGCGTGAGCGTGATGACGACATCTTCCTCAGCGATGAGGTCTTCGACATCGATCTCCGACGTATCAATCGTGAGTTTCGTGCGGCGCTCGTCGCCGTATTTCTCTTTGACAGCCGTGAGCTCATCCTTGATGATGCCCAGGATACGCTGCTCGTCTGCGAGGATCGCCTTGTACTCCTCGATAGCTTTCAAGACTTCCTGATACTCCTCCTGGATCTTGTCGCGCTCGAGACCGGTCAGGCGCTGCAAGCGCAGGTCAAGGATGGCCTGAGCCTGTTTCTCGCTGAGCTTGAAGCCCGACATCAGAGCCTCGCGGGCGATATCCGCCGTGCGGCTCTCGCGGATGGTCGTGATGACCGCATCGAGATGATCGAGGGCAATCGTCAAGCCTTCGAGGATATGTGCACGGGCCTCAGCCTTAGCCAGCTCGTATTTCGTCCGGCGGGTGATTACATCTTCCTGATGCTTGATGTAATAGTGCAGAACCTGCTTGAGGTTCAAGACCTGTGGCTTGCCGTCGACAAGTGCCAGCATGATGACACCGAAGCTCTCCTGCAGCTGCGTGTGCTTGTAGAGCTGATTCAGGATGACATTCGGGTTGGAGTCCTTGCGCAGGTCGACGACCACACGCATACCATTGCGGTCAGACTCATCGCGCAGGTCAGTGATGCCCTCAATCTGCTTGTCGCGGACGAGCTGGGCGATCTTCTCGACCAGACGCGCCTTGTTAACCTGATACGGCAGCTCCGTCACGATGATGCGCGGCTTGCCATTCGACATCGTCTCGATATGCGCATTGGCACGCATCTTGATGATGCCGCGGCCCGTCGTGTACGCCTGGCGGATACCCTCTTTGCCGAGGATAAGGCCAGCCGTCGGGAAATCCGGTCCCTTGATGACCGTCATGAGCTCATCGACAGTCGCATCCGGATTATCGATGAGCATCAGCGTGCCATCAATGACCTCACTCATGTTGTGCGGCGGGATATTCGTCGCCATGCCGACGGCGATGCCCGAAGTACCATTCACGAGAAGCTGCGGGAACTTCGCCGGCAGCACCGACGGCTCCTTCATCGACTCATCGTAGTTCGGCACGAACTCCACCGTGTCCTTGTCGATATCCTGCAGCATGAGCTCGGAAATCTTCGACATACGGACCTCGGTATAACGCATTGCTGCCGCCGGGTCGCCATCGACCGAACCGAAGTTGCCGTGGCCGTCAGCGAGCATATAGCGCATCGAGAAATCCTGTGCCATACGCACGATGGCATCATAGACCGAGGAATCACCATGCGGGTGATATTTACCGAGAACTTCGCCGACGATACGCGCCGACTTCTTGTACGGTTTATTGGAACCCATGCCGGCTTCCTGCATCGCATAAAGGATGCGGCGATGTACCGGCTTCAGGCCGTCACGGACATCTGGCAAAGCACGCGCGACGATGACGCTCATCGCATAGTCGATGTAGCAGTTTTTCATCTCGTGTTCCAGATTGACCGGGACTATCTTTCCCTGACCAAAATCCACAATCTCACCTCAAAACAAATTCTTAGCTTACAAAGTAAAAGCCTTCCCCTCTGAGGAAGGCTTAAAAAAGACTTTTCAGTAACTTATATTTTACCATAAAAAGGCCGGAAATCCAAACAAATACTCCCAATCCCCATGGATTTTACGCCTTTTGCCCGATGATCTGGTCATAAATATAGCCCTCGCGCACCCCCGAATCGCTGTAAGTGATGACGCCGCTCTTGAAGCGGCGCGCCAGCACATCGGCAATGATGAGCCCAGGGATGATGGTATGCATGCGCTCCGGTACAGCCCGCATCAGCATGATGGCCATGTCCTGCGTCATCTCCTGCTCACTCGTGAACATCCCGATGATGGACTTCAGGCGTTTCGTCTCCATGCGCGTATTGGCCGCCGGCTGATTGAACATGATGTTATAGAGAGCCGAGGCGCCCTTGAACGTACCGCCGATACCGGCGATCTCCGCTTCGTTGACATAGGCAAAATCCTTAGCCGCCTGGATCGTCGCCTCAGCTTCCGCCCGCATGGCCATGCACTCGCTGAGCGACGGCAGGAGCTTGCTCACATACTTCGTGCGGAAGGCCAGCGACCCCAGCGGCAAGCTAGTCTTATACTGTATCTGCCGCTCGCGATACGTCACGATCTCCGTGCTGCCACCACCGATATCGATGAGCAGCCCCGATGACGTCTGCAGATTATGCGTCGCCCCGATGAAATCAAACGTCGCCTCCTCATCGCCCGTTATGACCCGTATGGCAAGGCCTGTCCGCCGCTCGATCTCTCCTACGGCCGCCCGGCTGTTCTTGGCATTGCGCAGCGCAGCCGTCGTGAAGGCCGTCACCTGCGTGATGCGGAATGTCGCCAGGAAATCTTTGAACTCCCCGAGGATCTCCACCGCCTTATCGATGCCCTGCTGCTGCATCACACCATCGCGCAGATAGGCGGCCAGCCCCACCGTATGTTTTTTCTTCAGCAGCATCTCGATGTGGCTGCCCTCTATCAGATAGATGGCCATGCGCACCGTATTCGAACCGATATCTATGATTCCATGAAGCATATCGTCACTCCCGCCAGGATTTATTTCAACGTTTGAGGCCATTGCCCGTAAGAGGTACGACCACGCGGTAATTGTCCGGCTTGCCCGACTGGAAGAACTTCTCCGCTCCAGCCAGTGCCGCCGCCGAGGTCATCTCCACATAGATACCGCAATGTGCCAGGTGTTTCTTGGCCCGCAGGATTTCGCAATCCTCAATCGTCACAACATCGCCATTGCTGGCCTTGATAGCCTCGATCATCCAATCCAGCCGCTTCGGCTGCTCAATGCGGATAGCCTCTGCAATCGTCGTCTTCTTCGGCTGCTCCGGCAAGCCATGATAGGCATCATAAAGCGGCGCACACTTACGGCTCTGCACCGCCACGAAATGCGGCAGACGGCCAATCTCCATAAAGCCCAGGAACAAGCCGATCAGCAGCGTGCCGTTGCCCACCGGCACGAAAATATAGTCGGGCACATGGCCGCCGAGCTGCTCATACATCTCCTTGGCAATCGACTTCATGCCCTCAAAGAACAGGGGATTATAGACGTGGGAAGCATAGTATGCATCACCGAGATTCTGCTTGACCGCTGCACAGGCCTTCATGCGGCCATTGGCGACCTTGATGATCTTGGCCCCATAGGCCTCGATCTGCGTCACGAGCTCATTCGACACATCATCGGGCACATATACCGTGCACTCCATCCCTGCTGCTGCCGCATAGGCTGCAATCGCTGCACCGGCATTACCTGCCGAGTCAAGGGCAATCTTCTTGACCCCCAGATGATGGATTTCATTGATCAGCGTATAGGCACCACGATCCTTGAAGGAGCCAGTCGGCAGCAGGTTCTCCAGCTTCAGCAGGAATTCCAGCTTGCCATCCCGGAACGGCAGCAGCGGCGTCTGGAACTCTCCCAGACTGATTTCATGGACTGGCTCATCATCGGCATCTTTATGCAGACGGAACATGCCGCCACATTCACACATATAGGAATGACTATTGAGTGGATACTGTTTCTTGCATTTCTCACAATAAAAGTACATGGATAAGCCCCCTTTTCTATAAGAATATCTTAACATAGGTATTCGGCAAAACTGTACAATTCCCTTTACACTTTGGAATTAAAATTTTTATAAATATACCCTATTGAAATAACTTGGCAAATGTTGTATTATATCTATGGGAGAACAACAACATGTTGTATATGTTGTTGTAGGCAGAAGGTATAGAGGCGGCAAAAGCGGGAACGTTCGGTTGTTCCCGCTTTTGTATTGCCTGCATTCCTATGCTAAAATAGACATATAGATTTTCTGTAAAGCTGTAATGTAAGGATGAATATACTATGACAAATAAGATTTATGCACTAGTAGGTCCTCATGCATCCGGCAAGGCGACACTCGCCTCACACCTCATGTCCATGGGCATCCATTTCATACCGACATATACGACCTATGTCTTCCCGGAGCGTGGCAAAACGCATCAGAAATCCGAAAGTGCCCACCTCTACCGCAGTGTGAGCCGTGAGGAGTTCAATTCCCTCGACCTCGTCGTGCAGTTCACGCACAAGGGCGATGCCTTCGGCATCCGCAAGGATGACATCCTCAACTCGCTCAAGGACCATCAAATCAGCGTCATGATCCTCGAGGCCAACGGCATCAAGCAGCTCAACAAGCTCATCAAGAAAAAGCTTGCGACCGTCTATCTCATGGTCGACTACGTCGCGCTCATCGATCGCATGCTGAATACCGGCCACACCAACGAAGAGATCAAATACCACCTCCAGTATGCCGAAAACAACAAAGAATTCGACACCTGGAAAATCGCGACCTATGTCATCAAGAACACCGGCACACCGGAAATGGCGCTCGTCCAGCTCCTGTCCATCATGGGGCTCACCACAGTCATCCCGCAAAAGGACTTCAACGCCATGATAAAATGAACAAGGATATCGTAAGCTCCACACCGCTAGATTATCTAGCGGTGTTTTTCATTCTACCTATAGCCAATCACAAACTAGAGCGTTATAATAAAATTGCCGATATCGGCAATTTATATTTCGATATATGTATTTTTTATTGGCTATATTTTGCCGTAAATGGCAAGAAAGGAAGTTGCTATGACTTATCTGTCCGTACAGGAAGCAGCTGAAAAATGGGGCCTTTCAGCGCGCAGCGTGCGAAATTACTGCGCAGCAGGCCGCATTGCCGGTGCCTTTCAGACTGGCCGCAGCTGGAATATCCCTGCTGATGCTCAGCTTCCCCACCGCAAACCACGAACAGGAACAAAGCCGCGTACACTACTGACCATACTCCGGCAGGAAAAAGCCAATCAGCAAAAAGGGGGCATCTACCACCGGATACAGATTGATCTGACCTACAACTCCAATCATATCGAAGGCAGCCGCCTTTCCCACGAAGAAACGCGCTATATCTATGAAACGAATACTATCGGCCAAACGAACAATAGATGCATCAATGTCGATGACATCGTCGAAACCATGAACCACTTCCGTTGCATCGATAGAATCATCGACACAGCCGAAAATCGCATTACCGAAAAAATGATAAAGGAACTCCATCGGCAGCTCAAAAGCGGGACCTCTGACAGCCGCCAAAGCTGGTTCGCCGTCGGCGACTATAAACGCCTTCCCAATGAAGTCGGCGGTAACCCCACCTGTCCTCCCGAGGAAGTAGCCACCAAGATAAAAGAACTGCTAACATGGTACAACGAACGAAAAAACATATCCTTCGACGATTTGCTGGAATTCCATCATCGCTTTGAACAGATTCATCCCTTCCAGGACGGCAATGGCCGCGTCGGCCGCCTCCTTTTATTCAAAGAATGTCTGCATCATAAAATCGTCCCCTTTATCATAACCGACCAGCTAAAACTCTTTTATTACCGCGGATTAGCCAACTGGAAAAACGAAAAAGGCTGGCTTCGCGATACTTGTCTGACTGCACAGGATGCCTTCAAAAAACATCTCGATTATTTTCGTATTTCGTATTGAATTTTACCCTTTTTCTCTTTCAAAAACAGGAGAAAAAGGGTAAAATATTGTATATAGATATATAATATTATCTCATCAAAATAGAGGAAGAGGTTGGCATATGTTCGCAAAATATCTACACCAAAAAGGCGCCATTTTGATTCTGACAGCATTACTGCTTCCTATGCTGATTTGCGGAACAGGATTAGCCGTTGATTTAGGCAATATTTACGTACAAAAAACCCGTCTGCAAAACACAGCAGACGCCGCTGCACTGGCCGGAGCAAAAGCCTATGCCGTCAATAACGAAACGACCAGCAAGCATCCATATGCCAACACAACAGCCAGCCAATATATACAGGGCGACTATCATAATCTTAACACCGATGAACCTATAGCCGAACCAATATATACAGCTGACACCGATAAAAATATCACTCGTTTTCATGTAGAACTTTCCAAGGAAGTTCCGCTTTATTTCCTGAAAATCTTCTACGATAAAGATACATTTACCGTACCAGCAAAAAGCATCGCCGCGATTACCTATAAAGGAACGCCAGCGAATAACAACCCATTCAAGAACCTTTTTACCTTTACCAAGGATTTGAACACCCTGAACGTCATGTCACTCGATCCGAATAATAAGACGATATTTACCACCTTCAATGGCAATATCGTCTATACCAACGGCACAGGTACCAACCAGCCATCCTTCCGGCCCAACACCTTGCAGTATAATGCCAACGATCCGGATGCCAAGGCTTTCTACCCTTCAGAAACAAAAGGCAAACGCGCCAATGACCCGGAAGTAAGCGCCAAAGGCTATAAAGCCCAATACCAAAACCTGAATCTCTATTCCTATGCCAATACACTCAAGGAAAAATATAAAAACACCACCAAATATTCCAATCGGGAATATGACAATTTCTGGCTATCGGCAAACGCAATCAACCAAACCGAATATTATATAAAGAATGCCAATGAAGCTGTCATTGACTTATCGCAAAATACCAATAAAATAAGCAATGATCCTATCCATATTACCGTAGATTCAGCATCGAACCCCAAAATTCGTCTGAACAACAATAGTTCCAACGAAAACCAGCCTATCATTTACACCTATCTGGGAAAAAACGATGTCGTTTTCGAAGGCAGTGGCGGAAGTTTTTACGGCATTATCTATGCACCGTATGCGAGAGTTTTCTGCAACGATAATAATTTCAAATTCTATGGAAGCATTGTCAGTGAAAGCATTCGCCTTGAGGCCAATGGTGCCCAATACCATTTCAAGGATTATACCAAATATCTGCCGCTTTCGGATGACAGCAGCTCTTCCTCTGAAGGCAGCCAAACTACTGGCGATTATACGATTACTCTGGTCTGATTCCCAATCATTTACTGGCACTAAAAAAGTCACGGTCAATCCGTGACTTTTTTATTATGCAATATCATATCTTTTTCGAGGCCATAACGCGCTGCTTCGCCGGCATTCATTTCAATTACTGCCCAGGCTTTTGGGCACCAGGATATTCCTATCCAGGGACGCAAATTCCGGACTACCTTCAGCACGCGGTATTCCTTGTCAATATACACCGCATCAATGCTAAAACGCATAAAGCACATATGAATGCTATTGCAAGGAGCCAGCAATAAGCCTGTACCCCTGGCCAGTTTTTTCCGCCCCATCAGGCCTAGGAAACGCTGCCAAAAAGAATCCGCGATCTCCAGCCGGAGCTGCACATCTTTCTTTCCGCCCACGTCTTTCTCCATCAATCTGCCTCCGCTTACATATTCTTTACGAGGAACAACAGCGTCGGTACCAGTGTCACGACGAATAACGCTGGAAAAATGAACAACACCAGCGGAAAGACAATCTTTACCGGTGCTTTCATGGCTTTCGCCTTTACATACTGCCGCCGCCGTTCCCGGATATTATCCGCCTGATTTTTCAGCGTCTGCCCCATGCTCGTGCCAAGCCGTTCGGCCTGAATCAGCGATGTCATGAATAGCGAAACATCCTGTACCTGACAGCGCTTGGAAACATTGTGCATGGCCGTCCGCCGTACCATGCCCATGCGGATATCCTCCTGCATGCGGCGGCATTCATCGACAAAGGGCCCTTTCATGCGGTCAATGATTTTGCGCATAGACGCATCAAAGGATAAACCGGCCTGAACGCTGACACAAAGCAAATCCAGCACCTCTGGCAGCTGATGCTGGATAGATTCCTGCCGCTTCTGAATCATGATATTGAGCACCACGATAGGCATGGCACCACCCAGCAGGCCGCTAAATACCAGGAACATGATTTTCTGGATTAACGCATAGTGCGCATTCCAGGTCAACATAAGCATCAAGCCCCACATGACCGCCGAGCCTAGCAAGCAGGATAGGATGAATTCATTGACCGTCCAGGCCTTTGCCTTGCCCGCCATAGCGATGCGCGCGGCAATCACCTGATTCATTTCTTTCGGTGCCAGCCTTGTCACAGTCTGTACCAAAGCCCGCAGCAAAGGCTGAACCACACGCTCGACAAAAGGAATTTCGCTGAGTTTCCGCTCCCTAGCCGCTTGCCGGTAAACCGCGCCTTTTTTATCCGCATCATCCTGAATACTCATAATGCGTTTATGGATTTGCGACTGGGGACGGATTTTCTTCTCAATCAGCCCGTATAAAAGCAGGAATATCACAACTGCCAGCGACATGGCAAAGCAAAATATCAGCATCAGAACACACTCCTGTTATAATTCCTGCTATCGCCGCCATCCGGCATGAAGAAATCATCAGGCAGCTCAACGCCATTGAGTTCGAATTTATCGAGGAAGCCCGGCTGAAGCCCCGTCGGCACAAAATGGCCGATAGCCTTACCACTTTCATCAAAGCCGGTCTGCTCATAGCGGAAGATATCCTGCGTCGTGATGGTGTTATCCTCCATATGCTGGACTTCCGTCACGTAGGTAATCTTACGGCTGCCATCGCGGATACGCGACTGCTGGATGATAAGGTCGATAGCTGAGGAAATCTGCTCGCGGATGGCACGCACCGGCAGCTCCAAACCACTCATGAGCACCATCGTCTCCAGACGCGACAAGGCATCACGCGGACTATTGGCATGGGCCGTCGTCAGCGAACCATCATGGCCCGTGTTCATGGCCTGCAGCATGTCGAGTGCCTCGCCGCTTCTGACCTCACCGACAATAATGCGATCGGGACGCATACGCAGAGCATTGCGCACCAAATCGCGAATCGTAATCTGTCCCTTGCCCTCGATATTGGAGGGACGAGACTCCAGCGTCACGACATGCTCCTGCTGCAAGCGCAGCTCAGCCGCATCCTCGATGGTCACGATGCGTTCCTGCTCAGGGATGAAGGATGAGATGACATTGAGCGTCGTCGTCTTACCCGAACCTGTACCGCCCGATACAAGGATATTGATGCGTGCTTTGACACAGGCCCGCAGGAAAAGCGCCATCTTCTCATCCATCGTACCAAAAGAAATCAGATTTTCCACACTAAGTGGCGTCTTCGAAAATTTTCGGATGGTTATGGCCGGACCGACGAGCGAGAGCGGCGGAATGATGATATTGACACGCGAGCCATCCTCAAGGCGGGCATCGACCAAGGGCGAAGACTCATCAATGCGGCGTCCGAGCGGCGTCAGGATACGCTCGACGATATTCATCAGATGCGCATTATCATGGAACTTCACATCGGTAAGCTCCAGCTTGCCGAGACGCTCGACGAATACCTTCTTCGGGCCATTGACCATGACCTCGGTGATGGAATCATCATTGAGCAGCGACTGGATAGGGCCAAGACCCAGCATCTCATCCTGGATATCGGCAATCAGATGATGGATTTCGCCGCGCGGTACCGCAAATGGCTCCTCATCCATGACCTCTTTGCAGTATTTATGGATAACCGCCTCGACCTGCCGCGCATCCTGGCTAACGGAGGAGAGCACGACCTGCTCCTCCGGCGTCATCTCCTCGACGATGCGCTGATGGATACGATGCTTGATATTCTGATAGGAAACTTCCTCGGCCATTTCCTGGCTTTCGTCATGCGAAGCGAAAATCATGACCTGTTTATTTTTCCCATCCATGCGCCCTAGGCGCGATAATAATGACATCGTATCTCAACTCCCGCATTTATATTAACTAAATCTCTTAGTTATTTACTGTTTTTTTTCTTGATACATTTGATATTTTATCGAAAATGTATCCATTGTATTAAAAAAGTTACTAAAAACTTTTCCTAATGTATTTTTTTTATTTAATTTTGCATGGATAACCACTTGAACATTGCGAACAGAATTTAAATCTTTTGCTTTCTTACCACTTTTATCTACAGGATATATTGAAAAATCTGATTCATTTTGAGGGTCAAACTCATATAAACTCGTATGCAAAGCCCCCTTGTATAAATCGCTTTCTTCTTTTTTCGTATTAGCGTATGCCTTGTTAAGCTGCGATATATCCGCACTGTTCGATGCACTAACACTTGCCTGTCTTGCACTGCTACGTGCCATATTCGATAACATCATATAATCTTTAAATAATAATCCCGCATAAATAATACCAAATAGAAAAACAAAAAAAAGTGGGAGTATCAAAGCAAACTCCATTACAGATTGACCTTTTTGGAATTTCATCATACTCCCCCTTAATATTCTAACCTTGATAATTATCTTTGCAATTATCCTTACGCACCAAATAAACCTGACAAGCTAGTAAATACAGCTTTTACCTTTGTCTGAAGATCTCCGCCACTACCAATAGCAGCAGCAACTACTACAACAAATGCCAAAATCAAGGCGTATTCCATAATCCCCTGACCTTTTTCGCTAGCATAGCGAACCTTCAGATACTCAAGAATCTCCATCATAATATAATTCCTCCTCTAAAAAAATAAAATAGATTTATGTTAATCCATTTAAGGATAAACAACAAATTATATCTTAATATCTACAATTTTGCGAATAACAAAGAAACCAATAACTTCAAATACTATTGCTCCTATCATAGCAATTTGACCAGCAGTTTCTTCAAATAAAGGTTTTAAATAATTTGGATTTATAAGCATTAAAATTCCAGCCAATGCAATTGGCAAAACCCCAAGAACTATTCCTGATAATCTTCCCTGCGCCGTAAGTGCCATTACCTCACGCCGCATGCGGATGCGTTCCTGTATCGTCTCGCTGATAGTGTCGAGGATCTGCGCCAGATTACCGCCGACCTGCCGTTGAATCAGCACGGCCGTTACCACCAGCTCGAAATCCGGGCTTTTGACGCGCTTTTGCATATTCTCGAGTGCTGTATCGAGCGTCGCGCCGACGTTCACCTCATTGACGACTTTCTGTACCTCGCGGCCGATTGGCGCATCCATTTCCCGCGCAATCAGCTCGAAGGCCTGCATGAAACTGAATCCGGCGCGCAGGGCATTCGCCACCATGGTGAGCATATCACCGAGCTGGTTGGTGAAGGCCTTCTGCCGCCTTTTTATGTATATATCCAGGAACATAAGTCCCACAATCACTCCGGCTATGCCCGCCGCTAAAGCTATCCACGGTTTTAGCGTGGCCGCCAGAGTGATGATGCCGCACAGGACACCGAAAATCACGAGCATGACCTCGTATTCGGAGCCCAGAAGCGGCCAATCTGCCTGCTGCATCTTCATATCCATCCGTTTTTCCTTCTGGATGCTTTGCAGCTTCATCGCGATCCTATGGACCACATCGCGGAACTTTCCCTTCATGGCAGCACTGCGCTTCTTGCGGAGCTGCTGCTGGCGCAGCTTTACAGCACTGCCCGAGAAATATTCCATGCGATTGACGATATTCTTATGCTCACGCGCCTTGATGCGCAGCAGCAGCAGGAAAAACGCCAGACATAGGATTGTCACCAATATTGCCAGTAGAAACCTCATGATGCCGACCACCTTATCCTATGGCCGCGGCCAGTGATTTCATCGGCCAGACGATCCACGCTCTGCGCGAGGGGACTGTCCGGACGGATATCGGTGGCCATCTTGCCATTATCCGCAGCATCGGAGACGATGCCGTATTCGTTCGGGATAATGGCCGTTACCGGATAGCCGAGCTGGCGCGCCAGCTCCCGTTGGGACTGGCTGTTGCACGGCTCGACCCGCGTGAAGATGGCCTTTACCCGCTCTTCATAATCCTCCCAGTCCTTGAATATCTCCAAGGCCCGCTTCATATGGTCGATTTCGTAGGCATCATTGATCATGCTGACCAAGAAGGTCGTATTCGACTGTTCCGCCGCCGCAATACTCGTCGGATTGAACCCTGGCGGTACATCGATAAGCAAATAACGGAACAGGCTGCGGCTCATGCTGATGATATTCTCGAACCGGCGGATCGATACCTTGTCGATAAGATTCGGCGTCGCCGTGCCGCAAAGCACGCTGACATTCTGCATGACCGGCATAAAGTAGGGATGCAAAGTGACGGGGGACAGGAACTTGGCATCGCGCGCCGCCTCGACAATGGTCGTCTTAGGTGCGAGATTGAAAAATACCGACATATCGCCGAATTGCAAATCCGCATCGATGATGCCGACCTGCTCATGCGTCTTGCGGGCTAGTGCTGTGGCCAAATTGGCAATCAGTGTCGTCTTGCCGCTCTTTCCCTTGGGGCTGAAGAATACCAACGTCTCACAGCCAGCCTCCGTGCCGAGCTTGACGAAAGTATCGACCGCTTCCTGCAGCTCCAGCCCTGTGAATGGCTTGATGATATAGCCGCGGGCGCCAGCCTGGACGATATGACTGGCGCTTTCGGCCTTCCATTTCTCGCCCATGCAGAGGATAGCTGCTTTCGGATACACTTTCAAAAAGTCAGCAATCAAGGCCACAGAATTCTGCTCCTCGATATCGAGCAGGATAAGATTCGGATTGAATATGGTTCCCTGTCCGAGCGCATCGCTGATTGATTGGTAGCGAGCTACCAGTTCAAAGCCATTCGTGCCCTGCACGACCTGCGTGAGCTTTTCCAGCATCAGGCGATTACGCTCTACCAGCATAACGCGATTTCCCATGTACGTCCCTCCTTCCTCCTGTAATATCAGCTAAAAATCCTGCTAAGCCAGGACTCCCCGGCTTCCTCAGCATCATCCTCTTCAAAATCCATCTGCCCTTGATTCGTATAGCGCAGGACCAAGTCGCGCAAGGCCTCGCCGAGCTCCGTGTGCTCCTGTTTGAGTACCAGCGGGATACCATCCTTGATGGACTGGCTGGCCGCCCGGAAATCGTTTGGCAGGATATGGTAGAACTCCTCGCCAAGCAGCTTCTCCACATCATCGATGCTGATGCGCGTCTTGGCATTGCTACGGTTGAGCACAAGGCGCAGTTTCTGCCGGTCATAATTGAGTTCATTGAGCGTATTCCGGCCAATCTTCATATTCTTGATGGTTGGAATGAAATCCACGATACCGAGGAATGTCACGATGGTCGACATATCCAGCAAATCGAGATTGAGTACGCTGAACATCGAAGTCGTATCGACGATGACATAATCGAATTTCAGCTGCAGCTGACGGATAACCTTGATGGCATATTCCGTCTTGATGTTATAAGCCTCTTCAAGCTTCCGCGGGGCAGCCATGACATAGAACAGGACACCGCGATACTCATAAGGTGTCAGATATTCCTCCACATGGCAGGCATCGCCCTGCAGAGTGAAGCCGCGCTGCACATCCGCAATCGTATTTTTCGGCAGCAGCTGCAAATAGTTGCAGACATCGCCAAACTGCAAGTCATAGTCCACCAGGCAAACGCTTTTCCCCTGCCTTGCAAGCTCCGAGGCCATATTGCAGCTGATAAGCGTCTTGCCTACGGCCGAGGCCGTACTGAAGAAAGTAATGACAACGCCATTGACTTCTTTTTCTAATTCCAGCATTACCGCTGCTCCTTTCTGCTTGGCTTATTTCTGCACCTGATCCGGTGGCAGGATGTTATCGAGAGATACGCTACCCGCAGTATTTGCTTTAGCATTTTCCTCTTTTATCGCTTTATAACGTTCTAAGAAAGATGGTTTATTCGCTTTCTGCTTGAGCTTTTCCGCCTTTAATTTCTCTTCTCTTTCTTTTTCAGCCTTTATCTCAGAATCTTTCTTGGGAATCGCACCATTCAAGTCAACATTATGCAATGTGTCATATTCCCGGCGAGAATCAATATAAGCATCCTGCATATATTCCGACATATGCGCTTTCGTCGTCTCATTGACTACACGCGGCGTCAGCAGAATCATGATTTCTGAGTTATCATTCGTATTGTAATGATACTTGAAAAGTTCTCCCAACACAGGAATATCACCGAGCAAAGGAACTTTCTGCGTAACTTTAGTTTCTTCCGAATTCAAGAGGCCACCAATGACCATAGTCATTCCCGAAGGGATATTTACCATGGTATTGGCAGAACGCGTAGTCACACCTGGAATATTTATCCCATTTGCTGTGACAGCGTTCGACCAATCCAACCGGCTGACCGACGCTACAACCTCTGATGTGATATTGCCATTGTTATCTACTTTGGGAGACAACAAGTTCAGCTCAATACCATAGTTCTTGTACTCTACAGATATACCACCATCACTCCCTCCCTGTTTGACAGGAATTGGTATCTGTCCGCCGACCAAGATTGAGGCATTCTTGCCACTCATCGTCGTGATATTCGGACGTGAGATAATCCGTGCTCTACCGGTCTGAACTAAGGCAAAAATCTGCGCATTGATCTGAGAAAAATGCGTATACAGCCAGTTACGCGTGAACCAGTTGCTTCCTTTTTCGCGCTGCTGTCCATATGATTCACCAATATAGAACTGCCCTATACCACCTAAGTGTACATTCGAATTCGAGGTCTTACTGCTCATTGTATAGGATTCAGCTCTGTTTCTTGCAGCAGACACCCCCGCAGAACCGGAGAGATTATAACTCGAACCAGAGTTTGTAGTAGTTTTATTACTAGTACCACTCGTACCAGAACTTTGACTGTTACTTTCACTGCCACTCATGCCTGCATTCCCGTTCAAACTTGCACTTCCATTCATGCTATTTCCACGGGAATTGGTAGACTCACTTGACGTCCCTGCTGAATTGCTTTGTGACGGGTCAAGCGATGCATATTGCAGGCCAATCTTCTTGGCATCGTTGGAATTTATCTCGATGACCAAAGCCTCGAGATTGATTTGGTCAGGATTCATCATTTCCAGCAAGTTGACCACGCGATTGCTGGTATCCAGCGACTCTTCCAGTTTATAGGAACTATCCATCCCCGCAATGCTATTCGACGTCTTGCGGTCTACCTGCTTGGTATTGTTGACCGCATCATCGGCAATATACAGGCAGGCTATCTTATACGCCAGTTCCTTTTCATACTGGTTCTGTACCCGCCCTTTGAGCAGGACACGGTCGCCGACCATTGTTACCTCCACATGCGGCAAGTCGATGGCCTTCTGGATGATGGCCGCCAGGCCCTTGTCCTCTTTCGATACCGTCACGCTGTATTCCTGACGCATACCATTCTGTGTCCAGATATTGAGCGTCGTCGTTCCCGGTTTGAATGCCACGACATTCAAGGCACTGGCGCCGAGTATCTTGACATCAGCGATTTCCGGATTCGCTACGGCTACGCGGGTAATGGCGCTGCCTGTATTCATGTAGTACGACTGATTCACCCCGAGCCAGATTGGCTGGACATAGGCATAAGCTGGTGCCGGCGCGATAGCGGCGGCCGTCACAGTAGTAAGACCGAGGGTGAAAGCTGTTTTCCACTGTTTCATCTGCTTAGTTTACCCCCACTCTGCTTGATTTGACACCGCGTATGACTTCAATGCCCGTTCCATAGCTTGGCGCTGCTGCAGCTTTCGCCGGCGCTGGCGCAGGGGCCGGTGCTGGGGCAGCAGCGACAGGACGTGCTGCCGCCGCTGCAGGTGCCGCAGCTTGCGGCGCAGGGGATGCCTCGCGCTTGTCGCCAGGCATATAGAAATCCTTGTCAAGGGTAAAGATATCCGTCGGATTATACGGACGCAAAGCCAGATAGATCGTGCCCTTCTGCGAAGCCACTGCCAGTTTCAGCGCCTCATTGAGGGGCAGAGCCAGCGTAGCCGTAGCCATCGCGTCTTTTGCCCCCTCGATGTTACCTTCGCTCTTATCCTTCGATTTGTCCTTCGGATCGTCTTTTTTGTCGTCGTCCTTCACCGCCTGCTCGCCGGTCTTATTTATGCCCAGCAAGAGGACGTTCTGCATCAGCACTTCGCCCTTTAGTCCGTCTTCCTTCTTGCCGCTGACCACCATGATATCGACATAGTCGCCAGCCTTGGCAAAGCCCGATACACCTGTTATATCCGTGATAGCTACGGATACCGCCCGACAGTTAGGTGGAATCGTTCCCGTAAAACCTGCCATGCGCACATCGGTATAGACTTTCTTATCCGTCACGATATCGCCCTGCTGGATTGCCGCACAGGTTGGGCGGTCAGCCGCCTCCGACACCTCGCTAAACGCTCCTGTTGGTGCAATATCTGCAGGAACTTCGATTACCTTGAGCATTTCCTCCTTGAGGATCGTACGCTCTGGTATATCCTGCTTTGCTACTACTACTTTTACCTTGATTTCTTTGGCCGCACTTTCCGCATTGGAATCCACTCCTGATAACGAAAAGAATACGAACAATCCCATCATACAGCTGAACATGACCGCCATGATAACCCATTGCCGGTAAGTGATCTTGTCCAGTAAATCCTTGAAATTCCCCGATGAATTCGGCATTTTCAACATCTACAACAATCTCCCTGTCATGAATAAGTAGTTCAAAAGTCCTTTATTTATTATTAATCTTGCTCTAATAACATTATGAGTATATCATAATTCTTATCATTGTAAAATGTTTTTTTCAGAATTCTTTTGTTTCTTTTTCTTTCATAGGAGAATTTTTGTCCTTATAAGATGTTATTTTTCACAAAAAATGTATTTTTATAAAAAATTTCGCCATATAATCAAATTTCTCTGGCTATTCCCTTGTGTTTAGTCGTATACTGATTATAGATGGATTAATATTTCATGAGATAGGATAGTGAGACTATGAACACCTTGCTTTTGACCATTATGACTATTATCCTAGCTGTTTTCGGCAGTATCGCCGGCAACCGCTGGCTGGCGAAGCTCTATGCGAAATCGTCTGCCATCCTGAGCTATCCTGCGGCCGTAGCGAGCCGCAGCCATATCCGCGAGCATTACCTTGCGCCTCTCCTGGCGTTCCTGTTCACCTTCACAGCCCTGCAGCACGCAGATCTCATGCCCTTGCGGCTGTATTTCCTGCTTAGCTTTGAATATTTCCTCATTCTCTATACATTTTCAGATTTCGAGCAGGAAGTCATTTTTGACGATATGCTGCTGCCCTTTGCCATCTTCGGTGCACTCTATACCACGATGCTTGGCCTGCCGCTCCTTGACCATGTGCTGGCCGCTGTGGCAGGCGGTGCTGTCTTCCTGCTGCTGGCAGTGCTCACCCGCGGCGGCATCGGCGGCGGCGATATCAAGCTGATTACCGCTCTCGGGCTCTGGCTGGGATCTGATGCCCTGCTGGGCGTAGTTGCCGCGGGTCTCGTCCTCGGCGGCATCGCCGCCCTGCTGCTGCTCATCACCGGCAAGAAGAAACGCGGTGAGTACTTCGCCTATGGCCCCTGCTTCACCATAATCGCCCTGCTTGCCGCCCTGTCATGATTGCCAAAACGAAAAAGGCTGGGCCGGAAGTTCCTTGACTTCCGGCCCAGCCTTTTATTTATACGTTTTTCTCCAATCAGCCTTTTCAGCCTACCCGCATATCTCTGGCCTGCTGGCGCAGCAGAGCGATGCGCTCACTGGTGTCAGGGTGCGTGCTGAACAGGTTAGCCAGCGTCTTGCCTGCACCCTTGAGCGGGTTGATGATGAACATATGCGCCGTTGCCGGGCTGGCATCCTGCATCGGACGCGCATGCGTTGCATAATACTCGATCTTCTCCAGACCATCAGCCAGGAAGTTCGGGTTGCCGCAGATTTCAGCACCATCGTGATCAGCCTCGTACTCACGCGAACGGCTGATAGCCATCTGGATCAGCATGGCCGCAATCGGTGCCAGGATGATCGTGGCAACTGCCGCCAGCGGGTTGCTGCTCTCCTCGTCATCCGAGCGGCCGCCGAAGAAGGCCATGAACTGGGCAGCATAGGTGATGACCGTAGCCATCATGGCAGCAATCGTCGACGTCAGGATATCGCGGTTCTTGACATGAGCCAGCTCATGGCCGATGACGCCCGAGAGCTCATTGTAGTCGAGGGCATTCATGATGCCCGTGGTAACGGCGACAGCTGCATGATCCGGGTTGCGACCCGTAGCGAAAGCATTCGGCACATCAGAATTGATGATGCAGACCTTCGGCATCGGCAGGTTGGCATTGCCTGCCAGTCTCTCTACCAAGCCATAGAGCTGCGGTGCCTCCTCGCGGGTCACTTCCTGCGCATTATAGGCTTTGAGCACCATGGAATCGCTGAACCAGTAAGAAAAGAAATTCATGCCCAGCGATACAATCAGCATGAACATGAGGCCCGTCTTGCCGCCCAACATACCGCCAATGAACATCATGATGGCGGCCATCAGTACCATCAGTAAAAGGGTTTTGAGGTTATTCATAGTTGTCACTCCTCTTTATTTCTTGTTTCTATGATTGATATACCAGCCGATGCCCAGAACGGCAGCGACAAATACGATTTTGAGCACGAGTGCATAAGGCAGGAGATAGACGCCCAGGGCCTTGTCTCCGACCATCAGAGCCGCTGCCGTCCAGCCGAGGATGGCGGCACCGCCATAGATGAGCGCCGGCACTTTGAGCATGATCATCAGGAAGAACTGCGCGCCAAACAGCACGATAGGGATCGAGATCAGCAGACCGCAGATGATAAGGCTCCATTTGCCATCCGGGACGGTATTGGCCACGCCAGCCAGCGACAGGATGTTGTCGATGCTCATGATGAAATCCGCAATCAGGATTGTCCGTATCGCTGCACCAAAGCTTGCAGGCGCCTCGCCATCCTCCTTGTTCTCCCCCTTGTGGTCAGTCACGAGCTTCACCGCGATGTAGAGCAGCGCAGCACCGCCGATGAACTCGATATAAGGGGCCGCGAGCACGCTCGTGGCTCCCAGCGTACAGAGAATGCGGATGAGCACCGCACCAAGACCACCGACCAGTATCGCCTTCTTGCGATTGTGATGCGGCAGGTTCTTGCACGCCAGCGCGATCAAGATAGCATTGTCACCGGATAACAGCAGATCCAGCAGCAAGATTCCCGACAGTGCAGCAAACCATTCGGGACTGAACATCCCCGCTAGTAGATTTTCCATATCGTCCTTTACAACTCCTTCTTTTTCATACAAAAAGACCTTGTCCCACACGCCGCCCGCAGGCCACCTGTAAGACAAGGTCTTGCTTACTAATCTTAGCCGGCCATACCGGGTGCCATGCACCGTATTGACGATATCTGACCGTTCAGCTACTCCCCTTGTGGAAGTATTCTTTTGTTTGGCTATGGATATAATATAGCATAGCTCTACTGACTTTACAAGTGATAAATATCAAAAAGTCAGATTATATTTTGATTAGATGTCGAGATTGCGCACGAGCTTGGCGTTCTCCTCGATGAACTGGCGGCGCGGTTCGACCTTGTCGCCCATGAGGATCGTAAACAGCTCATCCGCAGCCTCGGCGTCCTCCATGTCGACGCGCAGCATCGTGCGGGTCGCAGGATCCATCGTCGTCTCCCAAAGCTGCTCTGGGTTCATCTCGCCCAGACCTTTGTAGCGCTGTACCGTCGTGCCATCGCGGCCAACCTCGTCGAGCTTCTTGGCCAGCTCTTCATCGCTGTAAGTATACCAATGCTTCTTAGCCTTGCGGATCTGATAGAGCGGCGGCTGGGCGATGAACACATGGCCATGCTCGATCAGCGGCTTCATGTAGCGGTAGAGGAAGGTCAGGAGCAGCGTGCGGATATGCGCGCCGTCGACATCGGCATCTGTCATGAGGATGATCTTGCCATAGCGGCGCTTCGCGATATCGAAATCCTCGCTGATGCCCGTGCCAAACGCCGTGATCATCGTACGGATTTCGGCATTGGCGAAAATCTTGTCGAGACGTGCTTTCTCGACGTTCAGGATCTTACCGCGCAACGGCAGGATAGCCTGGAAGCGGCGGTCGCGGCCCTGTTTAGCCGAGCCGCCTGCCGAATCACCCTCGACGAGGTAGATTTCGGCCTGTTCCGGGTCTTTTACCGAGCAGTCTGCCAGCTTGCCTGGCAGGCTCGATACCTCCAGCGCATTCTTGCGGCGCGTGAGCTCACGGGCCTTGCGGGCGGCTTCACGCGCCCGCGCTGCCATGATGGCCTTCTCGATGACCTTCTTCGTGATGACCGGGTTCTCCTCGAAATACTCCGAGAGCCCCTCCGTCACGATACTGTCGACGATACCACGGACCTCGCTGTTGCCGAGCTTCGTCTTCGTCTGGCCTTCGAACTGCGGCTCGCGAATCTTGAGGCTGATGACGCAGGTCAGACCCTCGCGGACATCATCACCCGAGAGGTTGCCGTCCTTATCCTTGAGGATGCCCTGCTTGCGCGCGAAGTCATTGGCCGCACGCGTAAGCGCAAGCTTGAAGCCTGCCAGATGCGTGCCGCCCTCCTCGGTATTGATGTTATTGACAAAGGAGTAGATATTCTCCTGATAGCTGTCGTTGTACTGCAGAGCGACCTCGACCACCGTATCATCCTTCGAGCCATTGAAATAGATCGGCTGCGGATTGATTTTCTCCTTCTTGCGGTTGAGATGCTCGACAAAGGAACTGATGCCGCCCTCGAAATGGAACGTCTCCGAGCGCAGTTCCTCGCCGCGCGCATCGTGCAGGGCAATCGTGATGCCGTGGTTGAGGAACGCCAGCTCACGCAGGCGGTGGCGCAGCGTCTCATAGCTGTACGTCGTGACCGAGAAGATCTCCGGATCCGGGACGAAATGGACGCGCGTCCCCGTCACTTCCGTGTCTCCCGTGACGGTCAGCGGCTGCGTCGTGACACCGCGTTCGAATGCGATTTCATGGATCTTGCCATCGCGCTTTACCTGGACATCCATCGATGTCGACAGCGCGTTTACGACCGAGACGCCGACGCCATGCAGGCCGCCCGACACCTTGTAGCCATCGCCGCCGAATTTACCGCCGGCATGCAGCACCGTCAGAACGACCTCGACGGCCGGCATGCCGCTTTCGTGCATATCGACGGGGATACCGCGGCCGTTATCGACTACCGTGATGCTGTTGTCCTTGTTGATGGTGACATCGATATGGTCACAGAAGCCAGCCAAGGCCTCATCGATGGAGTTATCGACGACCTCGTAGACGAGATGGTGCAGGCCGCGCTCCGACGTGCTGCCGATATACATGCCTGGACGCATGCGTACAGCCTCCAGACCCTCAAGGATCTGGATCTGTTCAGCGCCATAGTCAGCGTCGACAGCCGTCACGGCCGCGCTTTCCTCATCCGTATGGATTTCGACACCGGTCGTATCGAGGTCCTTGTCTGCAAACTCATCGACAACAGGCTGTTCCTCTGCCGGAGTCAGGTCAATTACTTTCGTTTCCTTGTCATTTGCCATGAAAATCCTACGCTCCCATCATTCCGTATCCGTAATAGCAATATCACGCATCTCTGTTTTATCTGGTCTGTCAGTAGTATCTGACGTATCTATCGTATGAAATGCCAGCTCTGAACGCCGTTTGAGTGTCAGCGGCGAGATAGCCG
Organism: Pseudoselenomonas ruminantium; assembly: GCF_900113715.1. GTDB lineage: Bacteria > Bacillota > Negativicutes > Selenomonadales > Selenomonadaceae > Selenomonas_A > Selenomonas_A caprae. The sequence goes on from NZ_FOQK01000008.1 coordinate 55,083, forward strand.
ACAGGTAAATCTTATCCGTAGTCAGGATCAGCGACTTTATGGATTCTCCCTCGCCCTCAGAGCCGAGGTCGAGGGTATTTATGACCTTGCCGTCAGCCTGTCCGGCTGCCAGCAGGGCACTTCCCGGGCCATCCTGGAAAAGGGCATAGCTCTGGATGGCGATGACGTCTTTTGTCCGCACGGAAACACCGTTGCCTAAATGCAGGAACATCAGCTTTTCCTCTTGCCTTTCTTCCCTAACGGGATGACCGAGTACCGTTTCGGCGCCTTGTAGTCCTTCGGGCGGTGCAGGTTGAACCGCAGCCCATAAAGCGTGCGCGTTATCTCCTCTTCGGTGAGGTGCTCCGGCGGCAGGCAGCGGCAGAGCATGACAAGATTCATCGCCTTGATGCTTGTCTTGTCATTGACATCGACCTCAGAAGCCAGCTGCTGGACCATCGCCGCCCGCTGCTCATTCAAGAGCTTCGGCGTGCATCCGGGAACGTACTCCTGTACCTCCTTGCAGCGCGCCCAGGGAATATCCCTGAGCACCTGCCGGATATCCGCCAGCAGCTGATCGCGCTGCTTCTTCGCACACACCGGACAATACCGCTTCTCCGGCGGGCAGAGCGTCCCGCATACTGCACAGGGATGCCAGTCCCTTTCGGCCCGCAGCTTTTCCATCTGCAGATGCTTCTTGTAGAGCTGCCGCGCCTTCTGCGCCAGTTCTTCGTCCTGCACCTCAGCCCCGATACCATCTGCGGCCGAAGCTTCCTCAGCCGACAGCACAATCTTGCGCCGTGCCTTTCCCCAATTCTCCTCAGGAGCCGCATGGGCGAGACGGATCTCATCGATCTCCTCGGTGTCCGGATGCTCCCAGCGCCTGCCGAAAGCAATGCCCGTGATCATGCGTTGGCCGGCATAATTATTGACCATCTGCGTGATCTGCTCCTGCATCATCATGAGTTCATTGCGCAGCGTCGAGTTGCCGCAATACAGATACAGGATATCCTTGCGGATTCCCTGGGGTTCTGCATGTCTTGCATTGAACTCGCCGACAATATCCGCCCAGTGCCAAAGCACCCAATGCGCATAGAATTTCTTGCCAAAAGCCTCGCCCTTGCCCTTCACCCAGCGCGGGAGGATTTCCTTCACCTTCTCCAGCTTTGGATTGCGCTTCGCCATCTTATTACCTCGTGATCTGGCCCGCCTTGACATGGAAATAGGTACCGATACGCTCCTGCGGGAAATAGGCCGCGTCCGTCGCTGTAATCATCGTCTGGATGCGCTCGCGGCGGATGAACTCCATGAGTTGATGGCGCCGGGTCACATCGAGCTCGCTCATGACATCATCCAGCAGCAGGATTGGGTATTCTCCCGTCTCTGACCGCAGGAACTCTAGCTCAGACAGCTTCAGGGACAGTACGCCAGTGCGCTGCTGTCCCTGCGAGCCAAACGAACGCAGATTGATGCCATTGACCGTCAGGATGATATCGTCATGATGCGGCCCACGGCTCGTGGAACCACGCAGGATATCGACCTCCCGGTGAGATGCAAGCTCTTTATTATACCATGAAGCGAGGTCCTTTGTCATGTCCTCTGCCTCCATGCCATGAATTTCATAGGTGATCGCCAGGTTTTCCTGGTTGCCCGAAATGCGGCGCTGCATGAGGTTAGCCAGCATGTTGAGCTTGCGCACGGCCTCCTGGCGCTTCCTTGTGATCTTGACGGCACTGTCCACGAGCTGCGGGTCCCAGAGATCCAGCATGTCAGTGGCTGCCTTGCGCTCACGGATGCGCTTCAGGAGCGTATTGCGCTGCGTCACGATGCGCGTGTACTGCTGCAGCTCGTGATAGTAGGCAGGACTCGCCTGCGATATCTCACCGTCTAAAAAGCGCCGGCGGCCAGCCGGCGCTCCTTTGATAAGGAACAGGTCCTCAGGTGAGAACAGGACGGTATTGATGCTGCCGATCAGCTCCTTGGGGCGGATGGGGTGCTCGTTCAAGAGTATCCGCCGCCGTTTCTCGCGGCTGAACTGGAATTCAAGATGATTGCCGACACCGAGACGGTCGAAATCGAGCTGCACCGATGCCGCCGGCTTATCCCAAAAGATGAGATCCGTATCCGTGTGCGTGCGATGAGAGCGGCCCAGCGATGCATAGTAGACGGCCTCGATGATATTCGTCTTGCCCTGGGCATTCTGGCCCAAGAAAACATTGATATTCTGGTCGAAATCCAGGTGCAGCTCCGAATAGTTCCGATAATTTCTTAATGTAAGCGAACGTACAAACATTATTTCTAATCTCCTGTTCGGTAACGGATGGCCTCAGCCCTTTGCCACCCTCCAGGCACCCATGCCCTCGATCTCGATGACATCACCGGGATGGAGTTTGCGGCGGCGGGCACTTTCCGTCTCGCCATTGCGCTTGATGCGTCGCTCGGCAAGCAGAGCCTTGACTTCGCCGCCCGAAGCCAGCACGCCAGCCCATTTCAGGAACTGATCAAGCTGGATTTCTTCGGTATCGATCGTGATATCCTCAATCTGCATGTGTATAACCTCCTGCAAAAAATCAATGAGCCGTACGGACCGGCGTCACGATGTAGATGAACTCTTCATCGTCGGACTCGCGGATAGCTGCCGGGGAAAGCGGCTGGTTGAGTTTGATCTGGCAAGTCTCGCTGTCAACAGTCTTCATCACATCCATGATGTACTTGGCATTGAAGGCAATCGAGAGCTCCGGCCCGTCGATCGTCGCAGGGATTGTCTCCTCTGCATTGCCGATTTCCGGATTGTTCGAGGTGATATGCACCTGATTGTTGGCGAATTCGAGCTTGATGATATTGTAGTCGCCAGCACGCGAAATCAGCGAGACACGGTCAACGGCTGAGTTCAACTCGGCGGCATTGAGCGTGATTTTCGTAGCGAATTCCGGTGGGATGACACGATGATAGTCTGGGAAAGCACCTTCGATCAGACGTGAAGTCATATAGAGGTTCTCGAAGGAGAAACTGATCTGGTTGTAAGTGCAAGTGACCGTCACATCCGTCGGGATTTCCGAGGTCATGTTGTGGAGAAGTTCCTGCAGGATGCGCGAGGGAATGATGATCTTGATATTGCCGATGGACTCATCGAAGGTCTCATATTTGACAGCCAGACGGTGCGTGTTCGTCGCTGCCATCGTCACTTTCGTATCGGCAACCTCGAGGTAGCAGCCAGTGAATACAGGACGGGATTCATCCGTGGAGCAAGCAAAGACAGTTTTCTTGATAAGAGAACGCAGGACATTGTCCTTGATCTTGAATTGCAGGTTGCCCTCCATCTCTTTGATGGTCGGGAATTCCGAAGCGTTCATGCTCAGAAGGGTGAAATTTGCCTGATTGGAAGAGATATGCACGATCTTTTCTTCACGATTGAAGGAAATGGTGACACTATCCCCAGGCAGCTTGCGGACAACTTCCTGGAAATAACGTCCGGAGATGGCTATCTGTCCTGGCTCGGCAATCTCTACGGGAATGCGGGAAATCATGCCGATCTCATAATTTGTTGCCTGGAGCTCCAAGACACCAGCTTCTGCTCTCAGATAAATACCCGAAAGGATGGGGGTCTGTGGTTTGCTGGCTACGGCCTTGGATACGATCTGCAAGGCGCTCACTAATTCGCTTTTGGCACAGGTTATTTTCATTTTGCTTGGCCTCTTTCTTTTTTTTAATATTACTCGGAGTATTTTTAAATAAATAGCCGTCGTAGTAGTAGGGCCTGTGGAAATGTTGATAAGCCAGGATCAGGCGATGTTATCAACGTTTTTGCTGTGGGTAACATGTTCATAACAAGAGGGGAGGTTATCCACACAATCCACGGTGATAATCTCCCCTCTCATTTATCCACATTCTGTCAACAAGAAATTCGCAAGGCTCTCCACAGAGTTATCCACGACGATTTTGTTCATAAATAAGCGCGTCGGCGTCACATTTTCTGGATGCGCTCGATAAGTTCGGTCAGGATACTGCCGAGCTTCTTATCGGATTCTTTTTCTTTGTTGATTTTGTCGCAGGCGTGCAGGACGGTCGTATGGTCGCGGCCGCCAAAGAAGTTGCCAATCTGCGGCAGTGACGTATCGGTAAGCTCGCGGCAGAGGTACATGGCGATCTGCCGCGGGTAGGCGATGCTGCGCGTGCGCTTCTTGGCATGCAGGTCATCGATCTTTATCTTGAAATAGGAGGCAACGATTTCCTGGATGACTTCCATCGTTACTTCCTTTGTCTTGTTGTTCGGGAAAACGTCTTTGAGCGCCTCAGCGACGAGATCCGTCGTGACCGGACGCTTGATCAGCGAGGCGTAAGCGACGACGCGCGTCAATGCGCCTTCGAGCTCACGGATGTTGCTGTCGATGCGGCTGGCGATATAGACCATGACATCGTTCGGCACGCTGAAATGGTCGAGCTGTGCCTTATTCTTGAGGATGGCGATACGCGTCTCGAGATCCGGTGCCTGGATGTCCGTGATAAGACCCCACTCAAAGCGGGAACGCAGGCGGTCTTCGAGGCGCTCGACCTCACGCGGCGGACGGTCCGAGGACAGGATGATCTGCTTCTGAGCGTCGTGCAGCGTGTTGAACGTATGGAAGAATTCCTCCTGGGTACTGGTCTTGCCCGACAGGAACTGGACATCGTCGACGAGCAGTACGTCGATGTTGCGGTATTTCTGCCGGAATTTCTCGGCCGTGCCTTCCTGGATGCTGCGGATGATCTCGTTGGTGAACTGCTCACTGGAGACATAGAGCACACGCATCTCGGGATGGTTCTGCAGGACCCGGTTGCCGATGGCATGCATCAGATGCGTCTTGCCAAGGCCGACACCGCCGTACATGAAGAACGGGTTGTAGACTTTGCCCGGCGACTCGGCGACGGCCATGGCTGCGGCATGAGCGAAGCGGTTGCTGCTGCCGGTCACGAAGGTATCAAAGGTATATTTCGGATTCAGCGAGGAGCTGTCACCGGCGGCCATGATGTGCATATCATTGGTCTCAGCTGGTGCGCTGGCGCCATTCCCTTCCTGGAAAAGCGTTCCCTGATCGGGGTTCTCCCCTTTGGCGGGGCGGCGTACCGGCGCTGCTGGCGCCTCTGGTTCCTCTGGCTTTTCGGCCTCGATGACTTTCATGACAATCTTGTGAGGTGCACCGAGTACGTCAGCGACGGCATCCTCAAGGATCGTCAGGTAATGGCTCGTGATCCACTCCTTGGACATGGCGTTCTGTGCACCAAGGACGAGTTCGGAGTCGGTCAGGGAGAGTGGTTTGACCGGATTGAGCCATTTGAAGGCAGATGCCGCGAGCTGTTCTTTCATATTGTCAAGAATCTGCTCCCAGACTGCCTGCAACTGTGATTGCTCCATTAAAATAACCCTTTCTGCTTATAGAATATGTAGAAAGCTTTTTCCACAGGTGTATAATTTTATCCACATTTTTATCCACACATGTGGATAACTGAAGGTATTCCCAGGAGAAGAGGCGGGAATTGCAGATAATATATATAGATAGGCTTTTTTGCTTTTTTTCGCTTCCTGTGGAGTTTTCCGCACAATAATCAACAATATCTTATCAGAATAAAAGTAAGTTATCAACAGTTTTTCGGGGATAAAGTACAGCAAGCGTGTATTTTATCCACAATTCCGTGGAAAAAATGCACAGAGAAAATCTTGACACCATCTAGGGGACAAGATATAATTTACAGTGATTCTTAGTGCGGGGGCAGCCCTGCGCTTCGCATGAAAACGATCTGATGCTTTTTGCTTCTATACGAAAAGTCAGAAATTAGAATAAGGAGGTGTTTAACGAATGAAACAGACTTACCAGCCGAACAACCATTGGAGAAAGCAGACTCATGGCTTCCGTGAGCGCATGAAGACGAAAGGCGGCCGTCTCGTTCTGAAGAGAAGACGCCAGCGCGGTAGAAAGAAGCTTTCGGCATAAATTTTACAGTAAGGTCACTTTATGTGGCCTTTTCTTTTAGTTATCAAGTAGTTTCGGATAATCATCCGAAGTGTTTTTATAGATTTTGGTGAAATTACGAATGCTTAAATTACCGAGAAAGCGGATGCTCAAGCGGCGCAGTGATTTCCAGCGGGTCTACCGCACGGGCCGCTCGTGGGCAAACCGGTATTTTGTGCTGTATGTCTTTGCCTCGGACCATCTCGATGGCAAGGTCGGCTTTGCCGCTGGCAAGAAGCTCGGCTGCGCTGTCGTACGCAACCGCGTCAAACGCTTGCTGCGTGAGAGTTACCGCAAGAACCAGGCACAGATAAAGCCGGGATTGGCGCTGCTGCTCGTGGGCCGCAAGGCCATGGTCGATGTCAAGTGCGATGTGGTCGAGAAGGCCTTCGTGTCCTTAGGGCGCCGGGCGGGCATCTTTGAAGGGACGGAGCCACCGGTACGAAAGAAGGCAAGAGAATGAAGAAAGTGCTGCTGCTGCTGATAAAGTTCTATCGCAACTTCATTTCGCCGCTGAAGCCGCCTTCCTGCCGGTATATCCCGACGTGTTCGGAGTATGCCTTGATTGCAATTGAAAGATATGGAGCATGCCGTGGCGGCTGGCTCGCTGCAAAGCGCATCCTTCGCTGCCATCCTTTCCACAAGGGCGGTTATGATCCTGTCCCATAAGTTGAAGTTTTTGGTTATAGTTTTAGATTAGGACGTGATGGTTTGGGTTTCTTTGGAACGATATTTGCACCGATTGAGAATCTCCTGCACTTTGTGCTCGAGACGTTATATTCACTGACTGACCTTGCCGGTGTAGGTAGCTATGGTCTGGCAATCATCCTGCTGACGGTCATCATCAAGATGCTCTTGTATCCGCTGACGGTCAAGCAGGTAAAATCCATGAAGGCGATGCAGGAATTGTCGCCGAAGATGAAGAAGATACAGGAGAAGTACAAGGACAATCCGCAGGTCATGCAGCAGAAGATCGGCGCACTCTATCAGGAGGCTGGTGTCAATCCGCTGGCTGGCTGCCTGCCGCTGCTGATCCAGATGCCGATTCTCATGGGCATGTACTATGCGCTGTTCAACTTCACGTATCCGTCGGCCGAGGCGGCTAAGTTCCTCTGGCTGCCGAGCATGTCGGAGGCTGATCCGCTCTACATCCTGCCAATCCTGTCGGCATTGACGACGTTCCTGCAGCAGAAGATGACGACGACGGAAATGAATCAGCAGATGAAGATCATGATGACGGTCATGCCGCTGTTCATCGGCTGGATCAGCTTGTCTTTCCCGTCTGGCCTTGTCCTGTACTGGGTAACGATGAACGTGGTACAGATTGCCCAGCAGTGGTGGATGTATCGTGGTGAGGATAGCAAGAAGGAGGCTGCCTGATATGGCAGAAGTATTGGAAGCATCCGGTAAAACAGTAGACGCAGCATTGGAAACGGCACTGGCGCAGCTGGGGGTCGATGCCTCGCAGGTTGACTATGAGGTCATCGAGCAGCCGTCGCGCGGTTTCTTCGGCCTCTTCGGGGGCAAGCCTGCCCGCATCCGGGTGACGGCAAAGGCTTCCGCTGCTGTGTGCAGGGAAAGCGAGCCCGCTGTTCAGGCAGAGGCCCCGGCAGCGGCTGGACCTGCTATATCGCTGGCAGAGCAGACGCAGCGGGCGGAGGACTTCCTGCGCGATGTATTTGCAGCTATGAAGCTTGACGTGAAGATCGAGCGGGGCGAGTCTGAGGAGGGCATCCTGTTCCATCTGATCGGCGACCATCTGGGCATCCTGATCGGCAAGCATGGGCAGACGCTGGATTCCCTCCAGTATCTGGCCAATCTGGCAGCCAATCGTGGCATCTCGGAAAACCGTGCGCGCATCATCATCGATATCGAGGATTACCGCTCGCGCCGTGAGGAGACACTGCAACGCCTGGCTGGGCATCTGGCCGATAAGGCCTGCCGCATCGGTGAGGAGATACATCTTGAGCCGATGAACCGCCATGAACGCAAGATCATCCATATGGCCTTGCAGGAGAACCGCCGCGTGCTGACGTACAGTGCTGGCGATGAACCGCGCCGCTATGTGGTCATTGCGCCGAAACGCCGCCGCCGTCCGCGCCGGCGTGATAGCGAGCGCAGAGACGAAGAATAATATCTGCTTTAGCAAGAGAGCTGTGAAAGGGCTGTCTCATTTTGAGGCTGCCCTTTTGTGTATATATGAGGAGGAAACATGCAACAGTCGGATACGATAAGCGCGATTGCGACCGCGCAGGGCGAAGGAGGCATCGGCATCATCCGCATCAGCGGGGAGCGGGCCATCGCAGTGGCCGACACGGTATTCCGCGCTGCCAGCGGCCGCAAGCTGGAAAGCTATGAGACGCAGCGGGCCGTTTTCGGCCATATCGTCGACGCAGCGGGTGAGACGGTCGATGAGGCGATGGTGCTTCTGATGCGCGCGCCCCATTCCTATACGAAAGAAGATGTGGTCGAACTGCAATGCCACGGCGGTGTGATGCCGCTGCGCAAGACCTTGGCGCTTACCTGGCAGGCAGGTGCCAGAGCTGCCGAGCGCGGTGAGTTCACGAAGCGCGCCTTTTTGAATGGGCGCCTCGATCTCACGCAGGCGCAGGCTGTCATGGATGTCATCAGTGCCAAGACGGAGAAGTCCCTCAAGATGGCTTCGGGCCATCTTTCCGGTCACTTTTCCGCAGGTATCAAGGCGATGCGCCACGATATCCTCGGGCAGATTGCCCATCTGGAAGCAGCTATCGACTTTCCAGAGGATGAGGTCGACGATGTGGTGACCGATGAAGTAGAACGAAATGTGGTTGACGTGCGCAACAAGATCCGGAAGCTCCTCAAGACGGCCCATACGGGCCGCATCCTGCGTGAGGGGTTGATGACGGCGATCGTCGGCAAGCCGAACGTCGGCAAGTCGTCGCTGCTGAATGCCCTGCTGCGCGAGGAGCGGGCTATCGTGACGGATATCCCGGGAACGACGCGTGACTCCATCGAGGAATATGCCAATATCGGCGGGGTGCCGCTGCGCATCATCGATACAGCTGGCATCCGGGCGACCGATGATATCGTCGAGAAGATCGGCGTAGACAAGGCGCGTGCCTATGTGGACGAAGCGTCCCTGATACTGGCCTTGTTCGATGGTTCGCGTGAGCTTTCGACAGAGGATGAGGAAATACTGGACCTCATCGCAGGCAAGGATGCGCTCGTCCTGCTGAACAAGACCGACTTGGCGCCTGTGCTGACCGCGGAGAAGCTGGCTGAGCGCACGCAGGCACCTGTCATTGCCATAGCGACGGTCACGGAGCATGGTCTGGATGATCTGGCAGCGGCTATCCAGAAAAAAGTCTACGACAGCGGAATGGACAATGGGGATGAAGGCAGCTTCGTGAACGATGAGCGGCAGGCTGAGATCCTGAGGCAGGCCGATGAGCATCTGGCCGCTGCCCTGCGGACGATCGGTGCAGGGCTCGGGCTTGATTTCATCTCCATCGACCTGCGCTCGGCCTGGGAAAAACTCGGGGAGCTTACGGGCGAGACTGTGGGCGAGGATATCATCAACGAGATATTCTCGAAATTCTGTATTGGAAAATAAGATTCCGTAAGGAAAGGTGATATAGCTTGGATAAGAATATTTTTACGGCTGGCAGCTACGACGTCATCGTCGTCGGTGCTGGCCATGCAGGTGTCGAAGCTGCGCTGGCGGCAGCCCGTATCGGCTGCAAGACCCTCCTGGCGACACTGTCGATGGACAACATCGCGATGATGCCCTGCAACCCGTCGGTGGGCGGTCCGGCCAAGGGACACCTTGTGCGCGAGCTGGATGCGCTCGGCGGCGAGATGGGCGTCAATGCGGACAAGACCTGTATCCAGTTCCGTATGCTGAATACGGGCAAGGGCCCGGCTGTCCATGCCCTGCGTGCGCAGGCCGACAAGAAGCTCTATCAGTACACGATGAAGGAGACTTGTGAGCAGACGGAAAACCTCGATGTCAAACAGATCCTCATCGACAGGCTGCTGGTCGAGGATGGCAAGGTGACAGGCGTACAGGTCGAGACGGGAGAAATCTATGAAGGCAAGGCTGTCATCATGGCGACGGGAACGTATCTGAGGGGACGCATCATCATTGGTGAGCATACCTATACGGGAGGCCCGAACGGCCAGCGTGCAGCGATGAAGTTCTCCGATTCGCTGCAGGCGGCAGGTGTCAGGCTCATGCGTTTCAAGACGGGAACGCCGGCGCGCGTCGATGCCCGCACCCTCGATTACAGCAAGATGGAAATCCAGCCGGGCGATGAGGAGTGCCGCAACTTCTCCTTTATGAGCGATGTCACGACGCGTGAGCAGACGCCGTGCTGGCTTACCTATACGAATGCAAAGACGCATAAAATCCTGCGTGATAATATGCACCGGGCACCGATGGCCAATGGTATCATTGAGGGGATCGGTCCGCGCTACTGCCCGTCGATCGAGACAAAAATCCTGCGCTTTCCCGATAAGGAGAGACATCAGCTGTTCCTTGAACCTGAGGGGTTGCATACGAATGAAGTCTATGTGCAGGGCATGTCGACGAGTATGCCCATGGATGTACAGCTGGAGTTCCTGCATACGATTCCGGGGCTGGAGCATGCCAGGGTCATGCGGGCGGGCTATGCCATCGAATATGACTGCATCGATCCGACGCAGCTCAAACCGACACTGGAATTCAAGGCCATCCAGGGCTTCTTCTCGGCTGGTCAGGCCAATGGCACCTCGGGCTATGAGGAGGCAGCGGCGCAGGGAATCATCGCTGGCATTAATGCCGCGATGTTCATCAAGGGCGAGGAGCCGCTGGTACTGAAGCGCAGTGATGCCTATATCGGCGTGCTGATCGATGACCTCGTGACGAAGGGGACGAATGAGCCGTACCGCATCATGACGAGCCGGGCGGAGTACCGCCTGCTGCTGCGCCAGGACAATGCCGATGCCCGGCTGACGCCGCTGGGCCGCCGGGTAGGCCTCGTGCAGGATGACCGCTGGGAGCGCTTCACGCGCAAGCAAGCGGCAATCAAAGACGCCATGGAATACCTGCGCCAGCACTCCATCAATCCGACGCAGGAGATCAAGGATAAACTGGCGGCAGCGGACATTGAGCCCATCCGCAATGCGACGAGCTTCTATGAGCTGCTGCGCCGCCCGGATGTCGGCTATGCCAAGCTCCAGCAAGTATTCGATCTGCCGGAGCTGGCAGATGAAGTGCGGCAGCAGGTAGAGATCTCGATCACCTATGAGGGATATATCAAGAAGCAGCTCGAACAGGTCGAGCATATGGAGAAGCTGGAAGAGAAATTGCTGCCGGAAGATATCGACTATGCACAGGTACCAAGCCTGCGCGATGAGGGCCGCGAGAAGCTCGCGCAGATCCGGCCGCGCTCCGTGGGCCAGGCCAGCCGCATCAGCGGCGTTTCGCCAGCGGATATCTCCGTGCTGCTCGTCTGGCTGGAGCAGCAGCGGCGCATGGGAAGATAACAGGCGGGAGGATAAGATATGTTTATCGAGGAAATGAAGAAAGCTGCATCTGGCTATGGCATTGAGCTTTCGGAAAAGCAGCTAGAGCAGTTCAACCGGTACTATGAATTGCTCGTCGAGTGGAATAAGGTCATGAATCTCACGGCCATCACAGAGCCGCATGAGGTGGCTGTCAAGCATATGATCGATTCGCTTACGGCCTATGATGCTTCGCTGTTCACAGAGGGGGCAACGGTGATTGATGTAGGCACTGGCGCAGGCTTTCCTGGCCTGCCGCTCAAGATTTTCGCACCAGGGATCAAGCTGACGCTGATGGATTCGCTGAACAAGCGTGTCAGATTCCTGCAGACTGTCGTCGATGAGCTCGGGCTGCAGGATGTCGCCTGTGTCCATGCCCGGGCGGAGGAAGGTGCGCGCAACAAAGCTTATCGTGAGCAGTTTGACATCGCGGTATCGCGCGCGGTCGCCCGCCTGCCGATCCTGGCTGAGTATTGCCTGCCCTTTGTAAGACGCGGCGGTCATTTCCTCGCGCTGAAGGGCATGCAGTATCAGGAGGAGGAACAGGAGGCTGTCAAGGCCATCAAAGTGATGGGGGGCAGTGACACGCAGACGCGTCCGGTGAAACTGCCGGGCCTTGAGGATGTCCGTGCTGTCATCGACATCACGAAGGGCATGCCGACACCGAAAGCCTATCCGCGCAAGGCTGGGACTCCGGCCAAGAACCCACTATGAGATATGCCTTCCCTGCGGGGAAGGTTTATTTTTTGTTATAAATAGAGTGAAAATTCTGCTATAATAAGGGTAAAGGAAAATGGACAAGGAGAGGGGGATCTTTATGCGGATGAATCTACTGGCGGAGACGGGACGCTGCTTGCTTTGCCTGGCCCCTGCCTGCACGGCAGCTTGCCCTCAGGGGATAGATGCTGGGCGCATCTTGCGGGCGGTGCAGTTTGAAAATAGTGCAGGCGCAGGCCGGATCCTTGGTGATAAGACGTGCCAGGATTGTGATGCTCCCTGTGAAACCGCCTGCCGCCGTGGACAGTTGGACTATCCGGTACATATCAAGGATGTCATGCAGGCTGTGGCAGATAGAAAGCCAGAGGAGCATAACAGTATCAGCGGGAACGTTTTGGCGCTTGACTTCATGGGAGTTGCCTGCGAAAATCCGTTTTTCCTGTCCTCTTCGGTGGTGGGCAGCAGCTACGAGATGGTGGCGCGGGCTTTTCGCCTTGGCTGGGCAGGCGTAAGTTATAAAACGATAACGAAGATTGATATCTGCGAGGCGTCGCCGCGCTATGCAGCATTGGCAAAGGATGGTACGCCGTTTGTAGGGTTCAAGAATATTGAACAACTTTCGGACTGTTCTTATGAAGAGAATCTGGAGATATTGCATCGGCTCAAGCAGGAGTTTCCCAGTAAGGTCATCGTGGCCTCAATCATGGGCAGCAATGTCGAAGAATGGGAGCAGATGGCGGCCGATATGGAGCGCGCGGGAGCGGATATCATCGAGTGCAATTTTTCCTGCCCACAGATGGTAGGGGAAAAGCTCGGCGCGGAAATCGGCGAGAATCCGGATTTTGTGGCGATGTATACTGCGGCTGTGTGCCGCGGCACGCGCTTGCCCGTGCTGGCGAAGATGACGCCGAATATCACGCATATGGAAGTACCGGCTAGAGCAGCTATCCGCTCTGGTGCTGATGGCATTGCGGCCATCAATACGATCAAGAGCATTATGAACATCAATCTGGATAGCTATGCTTCGGAGCCGGATGTACAGGGAAAATGCGCGGAGGGCGGCTATTCGGGCAAGGCGGTCAAACCGATTGCCCTGCGCTTCATCAATGACCTGAAGCAGGATAAGGAGCTCGGGGCCATCCCGATAAGCGGCATGGGCGGCATCGAGAATTGGCGTGATGCCGCAGAATTCCTGGCACTAGGATGTGGGAACCTGCAGGTCACCACGGCGGTCATGCAGTATGGATATCGCATCATCGAAGATCTCACGGAAGGACTTGCAGGCTATATCGATCAGATGGGCATGGCGTCGGTAAGCGAGCTTATCGGGCGTGCCCTGCCGCACATCGTCCGGCCAGAGGCGCTCAATCGCGAGACCATCGAGTACCCGAGATTCCAGCGCAGCCAATGCATTTCCTGCGGACGCTGCGTGATTTCCTGCCAGGATGGCGGTCATCAAGCCCTGCATCTGGATGGAAGGGGTCTGCCTGTGCTGGATCCTAAGCGTTGTGTCGGCTGTCATCTATGCCGCCTGATCTGCCCTGCCGATGCTGTTTCGGCCGGGAAACGGGTAGCAAAAGGATAGGCTGGATTTGTTTCACGTGGAACATATTTTGTGGTTTGCGGCAGGGAAAATCCCTGCCGATTTTTTATGATGTTGCAGAAAAAAGAGAGGAAATTTTTGTCTGCATAGAGAATTTAACAGATAGTGAGTATGACTGATTTTGAGGTGATAGGATGAAAAAAATCGCGTTTATCTGCATAGCAGGTTTATTGATTTCTTTGTGTTCCAGTGTGGCGGTACAGGCGGCAGAAACTGATACTGCGAAAAGTACTTCCAAGGAGAGCCAGGAAAAGCAGAAGCAGGAGCGCTATGTCTTGCTGCTCAAGGATAATGGCTTCGCTTATTATCTGGATACGAAGAATGTGCGTTGGATGAAGATTCCGTATTCGGAAACCGAAAATATCGTGGATGCTTGGGTGCGGCTGGTGAAGATCGATGATGATGGGGAGTATAGCTACCCACCGAAATATTTCCTCAGCCATTATTACATCCGACCGAAGACACGGCAGATTCAATTCCTCAGTGAGCTTGAGGTCACGGGGCGGCCGGACAATGCCATCACGGAGCGTCCGTACAGCTCGCTGCATTGGGAGAATCTGGTGCCGGGCTCCATTGAGGATGATATCTATCATGGCGTATTGAAGGTCATGAAGGACAGGAATGTCGGCGGCTCAAGCGGAGACAACATGAGCTTCCGCGATGCAATCGAGGAATATTTGCGGATATCGCTGTAACGTTGTTAATATTTATCCACAAAAATATAAACATATCCACAGTTTAGTGGATATATATGTGGATAACTTCGAGAATGAGAGCGTCATCATGAAAGATTTTATTCGCAAGAACCAAACGGATGAAGTTACGGGGCTGTTTACCATGATGTATTTCATGGAGGATGCCCATTATTTACTACGCGAAGATGCAAGTGGCAATATCGCGTTTCTGTATTTTGATGTCGAGAATTTCAAGGAGTACAACTTAAAGTATGGGTTCCAAGGCGGCAATAAGTTCCTGCGCCGCATAGCCAGCATTCTGCGCGATGCTTTCCCTGATGCGCTGCTGGCCCGTCTCAACGACGATCATTTCATGGTCGCTGTCGAGAACAAGAATATCGAGCTGCGGCTGGAGTATATCCGTCAGGCTGTCCATGACTTCGACCAGAATCTCGCGATGGAGGTCAAGGCAGGACTTTATGTGCCTGCGGCAGGGATACAGGATGTGGCGCTGATCATGGACAGGGCCAAGCTGGCCTGTGAGAACGTCAAGGGAAGATACGACAAAGGCTGGGATGTCTTTGATGCCTCGCTGGAGGAGAAACTGCGGCTCAAGAACTATGTCGTGAGCAATTTCTACCGTGCGCTCGAGCATCATGATATCGAGATCTGGTACCAGCCGGAAATCCGGACGATGACGCGGCAGGTCATCGGCTTTGAGGCTTTGGCGCGCTGGCGGTCGCCGGAACATGGGATGATCCCGCCGAATTTCTTCATCGAGGTGCTGGAGAGTGCACATCTCATCCATAAACTGGATCTCTATATCATCCGTGAGGCCTGTGAGGATTTCCGGCGTGTGCGTGAGCATGGGCAGGGCTGGCAGGAGGCACGCATATCGGTAAATCTGTCGCGGCTGGATTTCCAGCTGACGGACATATTTGCCGATATCGAGCGCATCCGTCAGGAATATAAGGTAGACTGTGACCGCTTGCGGCTCGAGATAACGGAGAGCGCGCTGAGCGAGGATGACAGCAATCTGATGGAGCAGGTGGCCCGCTTCCAGGCCGCAGGCTATGAGGTCTGGATGGATGATTTCGGCAGTGGCTATTCGTCCCTCAATACCCTCAAGGAATACGATTTTGATATGATAAAGCTCGATATGCGCTTCCTGCGTGACTTTGGGAAGAATCGCAAGGCGGGCATCATCATCCAGTCCCTTGTGGATATGGCAAAGAAGATCGGCATGCATACGCTGGCCGAAGGCGTGGAGACGGAGGAGCAATATGAATTCCTGAAGTGCATAGGCTGTGAAGCCTGCCAGGGGTACCTCTTCGGCAAGCCGCAGCCCTTGGCACCAGCTGCCGATTCGTATGCGAAGAAGGATAGTACGCTGACGTTCGAACCGTTGGATTCCTCGGAATACTATCAGCAGGTAAGCAGTGTCAATGTGCTCAGCAGTTTTCCGCTGCATATGGAGGCGGAGCGTACGGGGCATATCAGCCAGCTGCCACTGGCCATCGTGGAGCAGGGCGATACGCGTGACAGCTTCAGCTATCTCTATGTGAACAAGGCGTACTGGGAGTATCTGAGGGGAATAGGGCTGGCTTCGCTGGAGGAGGTTGTCGCACGGTACCGGAGCGGCCGTGAGCATCGTGACCGCATGATGGAGCGGCTGCTCGTACGGTGCCGTCAGTCGGGGATGGAGGAGAATGCCGATTTTTCCATCAATGGCAATTTCTGCAAGATCCATTGCCGTCACATCGCGACGGATCCTGTGCGTGATGTCCATGCCTTTGTGGTAGCACCTGTGAATCTTTCAGCACAGCGGCAGCGTGATGCAGTGGATGTACATGCGGCACTCTGGCATATCATGTCCATATTTACCCGCATCGATTTCCTGTCCAGTGCCGGACGGGCGGAGAATGTGTATATCGATGAGACGCAGAACCGCATCACGACGGAAGTCGATTCGGTGAAGGGCAGCCTGGAGCTCTATGCTGACCGCTACATTGTCCCTGAGGAGCGTGAGGCGTTCTTGGCGTTCTATGATATGACGCGGCTGGCGGAGCGGCAGGAGCAGGTAAGGCGCGATCACTTCACGGCCTTTTTCCACTCGCGCAATGACGCTGGTGAGGTACGGCTCAAGATCTATCTGCTGATACCGTTCCAGCTGGGCGGCATAGACTGCTGCCTATCCTGTGTGCGCGATATGGATGGGGTCAGCAGCCTGAATCCCGTGACACCGGGTGAGGTGCTGGATTGAATCCTAGCAATGTAAAAGGTGCTGGTCAAGAATCATTCTTGACCAGCACCTTTTGTGTGTATGTGTAAGAACGGGGTAACGATAGAATAGGCCTTAGTGATGGAACAGACGGATGTGCGTCATGGCCATGGTCATGTTGTACTTGTCACAAGTCTCGATGACATTGTCGTCACGGATGGAACCGCCGGCCTGGGCAACATAGGCAACGCCGCTCTTGCGGGCGCGCTCGATGTTGTCGCCGAACGGGAAGAAGGCGTCGGAGCCGAGGGCTACGCCTGCCTGTGTAGCCAGCCAGGCCTGTTTTTCCTCCTCGGTGAAGACTGGCGGTTTCTCGGTAAAGACGCGCTTCCAGTTGTCGCCATCCAAGAGATCCCGGTACTCGGGGCCGACATAGACGTCAATGGCATTGTCACGGTCCGGGCGGCGCACATCCTCGCGGAAGGGCAGCGCAAGAACCTGAGGGGCCTGGCGCAGATACCAGATATCTGCCTTGCTGCCCGCCAGACGCGTGCAGTGGACGCGGGACTGCTGGCCGGCACCGATGCCGATGGCCTGGCCATCCTTGGCATAGCAGACGGAGTTGGACTGGGTGTATTTGAGCGTGATCAGCGCAATCAGCAGGTCGCGCTTGGCTGCGGCTGGCAAGTCCTTGTTCTGCGTCGGGATTTCTTTGAGGCAGTCCTCGGTGATGGCAATCTCATTGCGCTGCTGCTCGAAGGTGATGCCGAAGACCTGCTTGGTCTCGATGGGCTCGGGCTTGTAGTCCGGGTCCATCTGCAGGACGAGATAGGTGCCCTTGCGCTTGGTCTTGAGAATCTCGAGGGCGGCGTCGGAGTAAGACGGTGCAATGATGCCGTCAGAAACCTCGCGCTGGAGGAAGGATGCCGTCTGGGCATCGCATTCATCCGACAGCGCGACGAAGTCGCCGTAAGACGACATGCGGTCAGCACCGCGGGCACGGATATAGGCCGTGGCAATCGGTGAAAGCTCTACACCCTCGACGAAGTAAGCCTTTTGGAGCGTCTCTGAGAGCGGAACGGCTACGGCCGCGCCAGCCGGGCTGACGTGCTTGAAGGAGGCGGCGGCTGGCAGCCCTGTGGCTTCCTTGAGCTCACGGACGAGCTGCCAGCTGTTCATGGCATCGAGCAGGTTGATGTAGCCCGGTTTGCCATTGAGCACCTGGAACGGCAGGTCGCCGTTCTTCATGAATACGCGGGCTGGTTTCTGATTCGGGTTGCAGCCGTATTTGAGTTCCATTTCGTTCATTGCAAGGTTCTCCTTTTCCCATCAAATAACGAAAAAAGCCGACACGAATCCAGGCTATACGCCCAGACGGTCGGCTTCTCTTCCCTGTGCTCCCTGTGGTGATCCACTTCCGTCAGTCGCACAGCATTTACAATAGTCAATCTATCATCATACGGGCTTTTTGTCAAGTGGCAGAAGACAAGTTGATGAACCTGCTCAAAAAATTAGGTTAATTGATTTTTCCCATGGGAAAAAACCTGTTAGATTTGCCGGATTTATGGTATGATAAGGTTTGGTAAGAATTTCTATTTTGGCGTACTATGTTACAATTTTCTCATATTCAAGGGGGACTTCGATTATGTTAAAGAGCATTGCAGTCATGACCAGCGGTGGCGACAGCCCGGGAATGAATGCGGCAGCCCGTGCGGTTGTTCGTACGGCACTCTATGAGGGTGTGAAAGTCTGGGGTATCCGTGATGGTTATCATGGCTTGCTTGAAGAAGATATGTTTGAGATGAAGTCCAAGGACGTCGGCGACATCATCCAGCGCGGTGGTACGTTCCTTGGTACGGCTCGCTGCAACCGCTGGAAGACGCCGGAGGGCCGTATGCTCGGCTATCAGCATCTCGTTGACCGCGGCATCCAGGGCCTCTGCGTCATCGGTGGTGACGGCTCGCTGCGCGGTGCTTCGCTGCTCTCGCAGGAGACGGGCATTCCTATCGTCGGTCTGCCGGGCACGATTGACAACGATGTTTGGGGCTCTGATTACACGATCGGCTGCGACACGGCTGCCAATACGATCATCGATGCCATCAACAAGCTCCGTGATACGGCTTCGGCACATCGCCGCGTCATCGTCATGGAAGTCATGGGCCGCAGCTCGGGCTGGCTGGCACTCGTCTCGGGTATCTCGGGCGGTGCGGAGTACATCCTTGTACCGGAGTCCCCGTTCGATCTGGATAAGATCTGTGAGGATATGAAGGTTGCTTATCAGGAAGGCAAGCGTTACATCCTCGTCGTTGTTGCTGAGGGTGCTGGCAGCGGCCAGGAAATCGGCGACTACATCGCGAAGAAGACGGAACTCGATACCCGCGTATCGGTACTGGGCCACATCCAGCGTGGGGGCTCCCCGTCGGTCATCGACCGCGTGCGTGCCAGCCAACTCGGCGAGCAGGCTGCTCTGGCACTGATCTCGGGGCTCTCGGATATCGTCTTCGGCTTCAGCAAGGGCCGCGTCGTATCCATCGACCTGCATGATTCGGTCAATAACAAAAAGAAACTCGATCCGGAATACCTGCACCTGGCTAAGGTACTGTTCTAAAAACATCAAATATGTAAAGCAGCCCCATGTACTGATTGGATAACAACAGTACATGGGGCTTTGTTGGCAGTTGAGTTCTGGCTTATTTTGATTTACATCGATTCATATATTCACGCAAAAATTGATTGTTTTCGGTAGTCTGCTTAGGTATTGGACGGTTTTGAATCGCCATAGCTAGGAATTGGTCGGCAGCGGTACGGACGCCAGTTGTGGCAATGATAACTTCATCAACGTATTCAGGAGCTTTGCGCAGGACATCCAGCGCAAGGCTCTTGATATTTTTGTCCTTGAGCAAGGCCTGTTCGGAACGGCGTTTGAGCATACCTTGAATATAGGCACCGGGATTGAAAGGGGTAGCATCATGGGCGTGCTCTTTGATTTTTACAAGGGTGTAGAGAATAACCTTCCAGCAGATTGCCGGTTGATTATCCAATTTATTCCATGAAGATTGGGCAAAGCCCAGGCGCTTCAACTGCTCGTGCAGATATTCAAGGGAAGGAACACGGCTCTCATTAATCAGGCCACTATCAGAAACGGTTGTGATTAGGGGATATTTATTGGCGCCCAGCGGCCGCATCTCTACCTCAAAGGTAAATTCGGCGATTCTCCTGCCTGTACGGCGGGAAACAATGTTATGAGGATTGATAATAGTCACAGGGCAGAATTCGTTTTCGTTCATGTCTTCGATAACGGAGGATATGATATCACGGCTGTAGGAAGATGGACGGATAGTCGATGAAGAAGGGGGGACAAAGGCCATTAAATCGTCCAGCGTGATGGATATTTTGTAGGGAGGATTCTCGTTATTTTTCTGCAATATGGCTATCTGCCCGAAAAGCCAGCGGGAAAAAGGATAGGTATAACTGGAGCGGGCAAAGGCATCAAACTCCCGGGGAACCTGTATTTCTGGCCGGGACAGCAGCATGGCTACATAGTATTTGACGAAGTCGGCATTGACCGTTACCGTGATGATGCCACTCTCTGCGTTGTAATGAGTGGTTGTGACAATGGCGGCTTCAATGTATTTCTCCTTGTCCGCCGTATCATCCAGAATAATGCGTTCCTTGTAGGCGTTCTTAGAAACCTTGTTCATGGCCTTCTCGATGTTGCGGTAGAGGGTAAACCAATCGTCTATATTTCGCAGTTTAGCCTCACTGCGTACATCAATGGGGATATGGATATTCTTGTCCACTTCAAATTCGGCGCCGGAATAAACCATCTGCTGAATGGTGTAGCGAACGGCAGAGTAGACGTTGTTTTCCAGCTTCGATGTAGCTCGGAGAGGGTAAGCTGTGGCGTATTGAATAGACGAGAAAAATGGCAGTTCAAGCTGCTGGGGAGTGGTCATGTTTTCACCTCGCGTTAAACACAATAACAAAATCTCAAGGTAATGGCAAGCACGTTAAATATCTGCAATAACAGGATGTGGAGCAGGAGATGTCTGGTGTTGCCGCATGAGCCTTGTATCTTTCGTGGACAATATCAGCATCTTATCTGTTGGATAAAACCTAAAACAATATATAAGGGGCAGCCATCAACCCTTGCCAACCCGCGAAGATACGCAGAAGGATTGCAGAAAAATAACTCATGTGCAGAATATTAACAGGCTTAATGCAGGATAATAACGGAGCTATTGCAGATTTTTAACGGTCATTGCAGAAAAATAACGCGGAAAGGACTTAGCCTGTGGGTTTATCTGTGGATAACCTGTACATTTCTTGTGGATAAGTGGCTTTATCCCTTTGAAATCAGCACTTTAGTTTCTGTGGATGTTAATTTTCTGCAATGAGGGTGTTTTTTCTCTGCAATAGGCAAATTTTTTTGACCGTTAAAATTCTGCAATAAATATACCAAAAAAGATGCACATTATTTTGTACATCTCTTTTGGTATGCTGATATTAAAATTTAGTATGGAGAAATGGCATATGGAAGAGAATAACAAAATCTATAAAGACAGTTTTCCCCGGCATCATGTGAATATAAAGATTCTTGGTATTGGTGGGGGGGGGAACAAGTGTCTTAGAACGATTAGCTGATGGGAAAATTTCGTCATCGGTGGAATTAGTATCTATCAACACGGATGCAAGAGCCTTGCGTGGTTTGGAAAAATTAGGTATAAAGGCCGTTCAGGTAGGAGAGAATGTGACTCATGGTTATGGAACAGGGGGAGACAGGGATAAAGGGGAATTTGCTGCTAAGCAAGACGAAGAAGTGTTGAGGAGTGTTCTCCAGAATACTGATATGTTATTTATCACAGCAGGGTTAGGTGGAGGTGCAGGTTCAGGAATAGCGCCAGTAGTGGCATCTTTCGCCAAAGAGCAAGATATTTTATCTGTTGCCATTGTTACAGTGCCTTTCTGTTTTGAGGGAAATAAGCGGAAGTGTGTAGCGGAAGAAGCAATAATGAAATTAGAACAGGAAGTAGATGCGCTAATTGTTATTCAGAATGACAATTTGATGGAACTGCCAGAAGCTAAACAAATGACGATTGCGAATGCTTTTGATTTGACAGATGAGGTCTTGGGGAACGCTGTTACGTTGATTACGCAAATCATTACCACTACTGGAGATGTTAACCTTGATTTTGCTGACATAAAAACTATATTAAGGCAGAGTAATTCCAGCGATGCAGTTTTTGCTGTAGGTGAAAGCGAAAAAGGAGATTTGTCTGAGGCTATGGAAAGGGCTTGCAATAGCCCTCTGTTGAAGCGAAGTATTCACGGAGCACAAGGAGCTTTGCTTTATATTATTGGTGGCACCGATATGAGTATGTATGATATAGGAACAGCTGTTTTCGCTATGCAGGAAAAAATGGCTGGAAACGAGAGTATTATTTGGGGATACATGGAAGGTAATAATGAGGAGGCTGTTACGGTGTTATTGATAGCTACAGATTTTATAAATGAAGAGATTTTTTGAGTGTAATTTTTCTTCTTACGGAATAGGATGTGCAAGTTTTACATATACGTCAAGAAATAATATTAGCAATAGACAAGAATATAAAATTTGAAAAATTGTATAAATAAGGGATTGCTATGTCAGTTTTAGTTGAATTGTTACGTGAGAATTATGCTTCTACTACTGTTATTGGAATAGGAAAGGAAACAATAGATAGCTTACGTGGGATAATAGAATGCGAATCCTCTCATCCAGAAGAACGACGATTGGATTTTTTTCTAATTGACGATGATGGAATAATTGAGAAATATGATGATTTAGCAATTATCAAACTATCGGATGTAGCAAAGATAGTATCAGGAACAGATGTTGTATTTGTAATAGCAAATATAGATGATGAGGAAAGTTTTCATAAAGCAGAAAAAGTTGCAAGAGGTGTACAATCAGCTGGTGTATTCCTTTCAGTATGTATTGCTGTGTGTGTTGATTTGAAGAAGGACAGAGAAGAGAGGATAGTGGATAGCTTGACTAATCTCGTGGATTCTTTCTTTATAGTGAGGAATGATGGAAAAGAATATCCAAGGGAACTGGTATGTCAAATTGTACATGGGATATTTTCCGTGTATGGATGGCCTAATTTAGTGGGATTAGATTTGGATTATGTAAAAGACGTATTGGGCAGTGGTGGCAGAGCCTATATTGGCTACAGTGAAGGTAAGGCAAAAAAGAATAGTGATTATATGCAAATTGCCCAGGAAGCCATCAGTACCAAAGATATAGTGGAATATTTGCCGAAGGCACGAGGACGATTGTTGAATGTTACAAGTTCGGAAGATAATATGTCAGTAGAGGGGCTTAACGACGTAGTTATGTTATTAGGGAAAGGGACTAATTCAGGTGTGGAATACATTTGGAGTGGTAGTATTGATAAGGTTACATCAAATCATATTTCTGTATATGTTATTCTGACACGAACAACGTGAATTTTATAATATAACAAGGGAGATGTACATAATAATGTACATCTCCCTTGTTATATTATAGGGACGGATTGTCCGTTTCTAAATTTGAATTATACAAATATTTAATTCACAAGTTGCCTATATTATCCATGTTTTCCGCTGTGTCAAATCGTTTGTCGGTATTTTGAATAGAATTAACAATTAAATTTATACCTTCAGTTATTGTGCCTTTAATTGCATCTTTTTGTTCGTCATAATCGTATTTAGAAAGAAGAATATCTACTAACGGTTTTTTTAAGACTGCAAGTCGCCATTTGTTCATCAGCTTATTATGAGGAATGAATGTAAAAGATTTGCTGTCTTTAGATAAATTATCAGACAATGATTGATATTCAAGTGAAGTTAATAGTGAATTATATATAGAATCATCTTTGCAATCAACATCTAATAAGATAACAAAATCAGGTCCGTTTTCGCGTTTTTCAGGTTCAATCTGATGATCATCAGTATCAAGTATAACTCCGGCAAATAGTCCAGGTTTCCATTCGCTCATAAAGTCAATGCCTAGTCTTCCCCACTCTTTCTTTGTGACAATATTAAAACCTGAGCCGTTCCATTTGATTAATTCGTTTAGTGCTGGACATTCGTTTAACCAATCAATAGATTCTAGTTCAGAAAAGATTATTTTTAAATTCTTCTCTAGCTTTGCGGCATTAAAAAAACCATAAAGTGCTTCTGGGGTTATTGAATTATATTTACCCATACCATTATTTTCAAGGAATAATATGAAATGCTCAATGAGAAATTTTTCCTGATTTTGATATTTTTTGATTTGAGATTTGAAAAACTCGTATATATCACTCCAAGTCAATTGGATGTCTGCGTGTTGAGTCCATTGAGTTCTGCTCGGTGTGATAAGGACAGAATAAGCATGATTAAATCTTAGTTCGTTTGTGCAATTCATATAATTCATAATTTGATTATCAAGCAATTTTCCATTCCACCATTTATGTTCAGAGATAAATACGATATCTTTATCTGTTTTTAAAATTAAGTCAATTATTCCAGTTGAAACTCTTTTTTGAGTTTCAACAAAATCCTCTGGTAATAAATTTATTTCATCTTGTAAATTAATATTTCCTTTTTGACAAATGAATCGGATATATTCAATAGCAATTCCATCAATTTGCTTAAGGGTTAACGCAAGTAGTTCCGTTAAATAGTCCTCGTTTGAATTACAACGAGCTTTAAGTAATTTGTCGAAAATTGATTCCATAAAATAATACCTCCTTATCGCAATATGCATGTTAAGAATATGTTTTAATAGATACAGATTTATATTAAATAATTATTTATGCATTCATCTGCCTAAAACAGTATAGCGTGGCTTTTGCATCTGCTAAAGCTCCATGAGCCGTGTCTCTTCCCCAGTCATAGTGAAAGTAGTCAGCACAAGTGGAAAGATTGACCTTGTATTTACTATAGGAATGTGCAAATTCTTTCATAACATCAATTCGCCGACACTTTTTCCGATAAAAAGACTCCACTGCAAAGCCGGACTGTTTTAGCATACGAATATCAAAATTAATATTGTATCCTACATAGTATTGGGCTTCTGCAATAATCCTGGCAATATCATTCATATAATAGTCTATGGTATTTTTGTTTTCTAACATTGCTGGAGAGATATGATGAACGTTTTCGGCATGGGGCCAAGCAGTATGGTGCTTTGGCTTGAAAAGTTCATCAAAAAGGATATCGCCATGCCCATTTACAATGGCAAGCTGAAGCACCTCGTCGCTGCCGCTTAATCCTGTGGTTTCTGTGTCAAAACATATTAATTTGGTTAAGTCCGTTATATTTTCCATTATCTGTCTCCTTTTCAGTAGCTATTTCGTGACCTGTCTTTCTAAATCCTGCCTTTATTGAATCATCAAATCCCGGAACTTGGTGTATTCCTTCTGGAAGTATAGATTCACACTGTCTACCGGGCCATTACGATGTTTGGCCACAATGATTTCCGTGATGTTCTTATTCTCCGTATCCTTGTCATAATAATCCTCACGGTAGAGGAACATGACAATATCGGCATCCTGTTCCAGTGAGCCGGATTCACGCAGGTCAGAGAGCATTGGCTTTTTTATCTGCCGCAGTTCTACGGAACGTGAAAGCTGGGAGAGGGCAATTATCGGCACATCCAGCTCACGAGCCAAGGCTTTTAGAGAGCGGGATATATCGGAAATTTCCTGCTGGCGGGTGTCATTTCCTTTGCCGCTACGGCCTTGCATCAACTGCAAGTAGTCAATGATAATCAAATCAAGGCCATGTTCTGCTTTTAGCCGTCGGGTTTTGGAACGCAACTCCATCACCGTCAGTCCACCCTGATCATCTATATGAAGAGGAATGCGGCTAAGGCTATCCGATACGCCCACTAATTTGTTCCATTCCATAGCATCTAATTGACCGGTGCGCAACTGCGTGGCGTCAATACCGCCTTCGGAACAGATAATGCGCTGCATAAGTTGTTCTTTGCTCATTTCCAGTGAAAAGAATGCCACATTGTAGCCATGTATTGCCACATAGCTGGCAATGTTCAACGTGAAGGCTGTCTTTCCCATAGATGGGCCGGGCTGCTACCAAAATCAAGTCAGATTTTTGCAGGCCTGCGGTGAGCTTGTCTAAATCCTTAAAACCGGAGCTTAGTCCCGTTAGGCCACCTTTTGATTCATAGAGCACATTGATGCGCTCGAAGGTGCGCATAACGATGCTCTTCATGGACTCAAAGGCACCGCCACCCTGACGGCTGGCTACTGCGAGGATTTTCTTTTCCGCCTCATCCATGATGTTTTCCACATCGTCACTGTCCTCATAGGCTTTGCTGGCTATTTCCGTGGCAACATCGATGAGATTTCTAAGCTCGGCCTTTTCCTTAACAATCTTGGCATGATAACCAATATTGGCGGAAGTACCCACGACATTGGCAAGCTGTGTGATAAAACTAAGACCGCCAACCTGATCTAACATATTTTCTTTGCGGAGTTCTTCTGTCAGTGTGACTAAATCTACCGCTTCATCGTCATTTTGCAGTTTTATCATAGCCTCATAGATTATGCGATGAATTTCCCGGTAGAAATCATCTGGTTGCAAAATCTCCTGTACCTCAATGATTGCTTCCTTCCTTATCATCATTGCGCCCAGAACAGCTCGTTCTGCTTCAATATTTTGTGGTGGCAGGCGTTCTAGTAGAGCCATCTTTCATCCTCCGTGCGAATCCTTCCTAAAAGGATTGATGTTACGTAATAAACCCTACTGAGCGGGATTTATTCTTAGACTGCTTGCTTAGTGGCACATCAAAATCAGACGTTTCTAATTGCAGTAATATATTCCGGTCAATCTCTTTACCGTCATATTCCTGCATGATTCTGCTAGACTGTCTTATTTGGGCCTGTTCGAGAAGGTTGCGCACGAAACGGCCGTTACCAAAGTTTTCCTGTTGGCTGGCTTTGTTAAATATTTCGCGGCAACTTTCATCAATATCAGGGGAAAGTTTCAGTTCCTGGCGGTCAGCCATATGATGCAGGATTTCGACTAGTTCTTGGGGATTGTAATTGGGAAAATCGATATGGAAGGAAATACGGCTGCGCAGGCCTTCGTTTTTTTCGAGGAATCTTTCCATTTTGTCAGGATAGCCGGCAAATACGACTATGGTATCGTCACGGTGGTTTTCCATTTCCTGTACGATGGTGTTGATGGCTTCGTCACCGAAAGAACCATCTCTATCGTCAACGAGAGAGTAGGCTTCGTCAATGAAGAGGACGCCGCCTTGGGCAGCACGAAACATTTTCTTTATTTGGGGAGCAGTCCAGCCGACATATTTTCCTACTAAATCAGCACGACCGCATTCGACGAATTCACCGCTAGTCAGGATGCCTTCTTTGTTGAGAATATCCGCCAACAGTCTGGCCACAGTGGTTTTTGCACTGCCAGGATTGCCTGTAAAGACCATATGCATATTGGGGCGGTACTGGCTAAGGCCTAGCGTAGAACGAAGTTTATGGGCACGGAAGGTATTCAGGATATCGTCGACAATGCTCTTCACCTCGTGGAGTCCAACCATAGATTGCAGGCGACTGTAGGCATCTTGAGGGGGGTTCGTCTTTTTGATAAGTTTTACCCGGCTGACAGTCTTATAGGCTGTATACATATTGTTTCGCAGATTATCCCGATAAAGACCGTCATATATCTTGTGAATATCGGATGGGCGGAACGTAGTCTTTTCGCCCAGAGCTCTTCTGATTTGCTCGGTGCTATAAGAGAGCTTGCCCGCATCCAAGAGTTGTTTGAGATAGTCGGTAGCTTCTTGATGATTGCCTGTACCTTCTTTTATTTCTACGAAGAACATATCATCTTGCAGGTCGGTAACGAGATTGTGTGTGAACCCCGGATTTTTTGTGTTTTCTACCAAAATAAAGAGGGTATTGCACTGATACTTACGAATATTTTCGGCAAAGAAGTTGACAACTTCTTCATAACAAGTGGTGTAATTTTGATGTTCTTCCCTGGAGCCAGAGAGTTCAATGATGACCGTACCACCGACACTTTGGCGAAAGATGCATTCGATGTCGCTGTCATTGTAGCAATGTTCGTCAATCTCATAGATTCTGCTGATGCAGCGACTGACAAGCCGTTTGTTGACATATAAGGCATGGGCCAGGAATGTGCTTAACTGCATTGCTTCGGCAGAATTGCCCACAGATAGCTTGTAATGGATAGGATGTCCCTGAAATTTTTGTGGATGCTTGGGACTGTAAATGCGTTCTAACTCATCGAGCAGTGTTTCATCGGCCATAAGGGACTGAGCTTTTTGTATCGCCTGTTTTTGACTCATTGGCTTATGGTCGAGTAAGTTTTCGATAATCTTGAAAGAACCATTGTTGTAATAATCAAGGTCGTAACCGACATCATTTCGGCGGAAATAGTGATTGAGAATTTGAGAACTACTGTCCAGGAGTTTCTTGGCTTCTGATGGTGTTATTTCTTTGAATTGAGGATTGCTTAGTGACAAGCCATATTTTTCTTCACTGATGCAAGATGTGAAGTAAGCAAGAACTTTCTTTTTATTGCGCGGGTCAAGTGTGTCGAGGATAGCGACAAGGGATAATTCATCTTTGGTTGCTTTGTATAAGGTGAGAAAGATTTTGTTCTCCTGGCCAGTGGAGGCCAGCGTGTCGTTTAGCTCCTCAAGCTCGCTAACCCAACTGTTCCGGGACTCGTTATAAGCGGTGTGAAGTTTCCCGGATTCAATTAGGTTGCAAGCTACTTTTAGCTTATAGAATAACATGATATTCGCCTCCTTTTGCCTATAGTATAAATCATGAGATGTACATTTCTTTGTACATTGGAAGGGGTATAATGGAGGTAAATATGAAGAAAGGAAGTGGCGAGATGTACGCGACAGGCAATAAGAAGATGCTCAACATGCTGATATTGGATATCCTGAAGGATTATTCCGATGAGAATCATCGGCTGACCCAGCAGGAGATTATCCAGCTGCTGGATAAGATTTATGGTATGACCTGTGACAGACGGTCTGTGAAAGCCAATATAGAATCCTTAAAAGAGTTAGGTTATGACATAGCCACAAATAGAGGCTGTTATCTGATGGAGCGGGATTTTGAAGATGCGGAACTGCGGCTGCTCATTGATAGCGTGTTATGCTCCAGGGGACTTTCGAAGAATCAGGCTAAGCGGCTTATAGAAAAACTGGTTAAATTTGGGAATCGCTATTTTCAGCCAAAGGTGAAACATATTGCCAAGCTGTCAGAAATGCGGCATTCGGATAATACGCGGGTAATGCAGAATATTGACATGTTAAATGATGCGATAGAGCATGAGACAAAGGTGCAATTTACCTATAACCGCTACAATACGTCCTTTAGACTGGTGCCCAAGCGCAAAAAGCCATATATCGTAAGTCCTTATCAGATGGTGGTGTGCAATGGCTGGTATTATCTAATCTGCAATACGGAAAATCACGATAATATATCGCATTACCGTATTGATAAGATGGCAGCAATGCAGATATTGGACAAGCCTATCAAGGCTAAAAGGGAAATTGCTGACTTTGCCATTGGTGGGTATAATCTGCCTAAGCACATGGCAGAGCATATCTATATGTTTGGTGGGGATAGTATAGAAGTAAAATTCCTGACGGAAAAATCTATGATGGATCAGCTGGTTGATTGGTTCGGCAAGGCTTTTTCGGTGAAATCGGTTGGTCCGGATGAGATATTGGTGACGGTCAAATGCAACGAGAATGCCATAAGATATTGGGCTTTGCAATATGTAGAGTATGTGGATATTGTAGAGCCTGTGTGGCTGAAAACAGATATAGAGAACATATTAAAGAAAAAGCTGGGAATTCCATAAAATAATGGGCTGTTGCACGTGCAACAGCCCATTATTAGTGAGTATATTTTATTTTTTTACCATTTCCTTGGCCAGTTCTACGGCCTTAACCCCGTCTGGGGCGTAGGCGTCAGCACCGGCGTTGTCGGCATATTCCTGAGTGACGGCGGCACCGCCAACCATCACTTTTGCTGGACAGCCAGCGGCTTTGAGGTCGGCGATGACTTTGTCGATCTGCACCATCGTCGTCGTCATCAGGGCGCAGAGGCCAACGATGTCGGCTTTGCTTTCGATAGCGGCTCTGACGATTTCAGTGGAGTCGACGTCCTTGCCAAGGTCGATGAGACGGAAGCCGCTATTGGCGAGCAGGGCTCCGGTGATGTTCTTGCCGAGGTCATGGACGTCACCTTTGACCGTAGCGATGACGACAGTTCCTTTGTCGGCCTCGCTGCTGGCTGGCAGCAGTTCCTTGAGCTTGTTGAAGGCGGCGCGCATGGTCTCGGCTGAGAGCAGTACCTGCGGCAGGAACATGCGGCCAGCACCGAAGTCCTCACCGATATCAGTCATGGCGGCCGTCAAGGCCTTTTCGGTGATCTCGTTCGTACTATGACCTTCGGCTACGGCACGAGCGACGAGCTCGACGATTTCGTCCTTTTCGCCATCGATGACAGCCTGCTTGATGGCAGGCAGAGCTGCCAGATTGCTTTCTTTGGCGACCGCAGCTTTCTTGGGGACACTGAGATTGGCTTCATCCTGGCTGAAGGCCAGGCCGTTCGGATCATCTCCAAGCAGTGCGGCACTGGCTTTCAGCGCCCGCTGCATGGACTCGTCATAGGGGTTCATGATGGGGGCATCAAGGCCTGCGGCCAGGCACATAGCAAAGAAGGTGCTGTTGATGAGGGGACGGTTCGGCAGGCCGAAGGAGATATTGGACAGGCCCATGGTCGTCGGATAGCCGAAGCGTTCGCGGTACATCTGCAGGGTGATCAGGACTTCATAGCAAGCATTCTTGTCGGCGGATACGGTCATGACCAGTGCATCCAAGAGGAAGTCGCCATCCTCCAACCCCTGGGCTTTGGCAGCCTGGATGATCTTCCGCATGACTTCGATGCGTTCCTCGGCTGTCTTGGGAACACCTTCGGCAGTGATGGGGAGGCAGAGGATCGCTGCACCGTATTTCTTGGCAAGCGGCAGGAATTCGGCGATGCGATCGGGCTCGTAGCTCACGGAGTTGATCAGCGCACGGCCCGGATAGGCTCGCAGCCCAGCTTCGAGTGCTTGGGCGTCGCTGGTATCGATAGCCAGCGGAGCATCGGTGAGCTGGGCAATCTCAGTGACGGCTTTTTTCATGGCGGCTGCTTGGTCGATACCGCCGACACCCATGTTGACATCGAGCAGATGGGCACCGGCCTTGACCTGGTTGACAGCTTCTTTTTTCACCGACAGGAACGATCCCTCGCGGATTTCGGCGGCCAGTTTCTTGCGGCCCGTGGGGTTGATGCGCTCGCCGATGAGTCTGGTCGGCAGTTTTTTGTCGATGCAGACCGATTTGCTGCGGCTGGCAAGCCAGAGGCGGCGCGATTTCGGGGCGCGCAGGGGTTCTTCAGCCGTGCGCAGTGCTGCCGAGAGCGCGGCGATATGTGCTGGTGTCGTACCACAGCAGCCGCCGAGGTAGGTGGCACCCGCAGCGAGCAGCTCGGTGCCCCAACGGCCGAAATCTTCAGGCCCCATAGGAAATACCGTTTCGCCGTTTTCAAGGTAGGGCATGCCGGCATTTGGCTGAACGCTGATCGGGACGTCGCAGTTCTCTGCCAGCGTGCGGACAATCGGAACGAGCTGCTCAGGGCCCAGGGAGCAGTTGACGCCGATGACGTCGGCTCCCATGGCACCGAGGATGATGGCCGCGGACTGTGGATCGGTGCCTGTGACCGTGCGGCCGTCTTCGCTGTAGGAGAGCTGGCAGATGACGGGAACGCCAGGGGCATTTTCCTTGGCTGCCAGCAGTGCTGCACGCATTTCCTGGATGTCGATGCAGGTCTCGATGATCAGATAGTCAGCGCCAGCTTCTGCCAGGGCTTTAGCCTGTTCGGCAAAGCAAGCATAGGCATCCTCGAAGTCAAGATCGCCGAGTGGCACGACAAAGCAGCCCGTGGGCCCCATAGATCCAGCAACCTTGGCTCTGCCTGCAGCGGCTTCTTTGGCAATCTTCACGGCGGCAGCATTGATCTCTGCGACACGGCTGGCAAGGCCATAATGCTCGAGTTTCAAGCTGCTGGCACCGAAGGTATTGGTTTCGATAATGGTAGAGCCTGCATCGATATAGGCCTTATGGATGTTCTTCACGACTTCGGGCTGCTCGATGTTCATGAGCTCCGGGCAGGCGCCTGGATTCAGTCCGCCGGCTTGCAACATGGTGCCCATGGCACCGTCAAAGATATGAATCATAGGAAAGTCTCCTTTATATATGCTCTTCTGGCGGGATTTTCCTTGCGGGACAATCCACTTTGTGGCAGGCCGCACAGCCCTTGGCGTGTTTCACTGTGCTGGCGGCGGGGGTGCTTTTGTCTTCCTTATATAAGCCGATGATGGCTGTGATGCTTTTGCGGGGAACGAGCATCATGGAGCTTGACAGGCTGATGCCGATATCGGCAGCCTGTGACAGGCGGATGAGCTCGGGCTGCTGTTCGATGGGCCAATCGCCATAGCCAGGGCTGAAACGCCAGCGCATGCCGTACCCCTTGGCCGCGGCTTTAGGCTTTATGGCTTTTTCCATCGCGTCGGCAAGCTGTTCGACGGCCGTGGTCGCTGCTGCATCGAGCAGCACAGAGGCGGCATACTCGCCGGCGGCGAATTGTGCAGTCACAGTCTCTTCGATGGCTTCACCGACTGTGGCTGCCAGCAGGATGACCTTATCGCAGCCCGCAAGATGAGCCCCGATTTTTGTCCCTTCGATGATGCAGGGAGGGTCAGCCTTGATTTCCTGCCGCTGGCAATCATAGTCATAGACTTGCCAGATACCGCGTGGTGTAGCCAGCAGACGGGCTTCCTGACAGGCGTCAGCGATTTTTGTTTCGTCAAAATCCTTCGCTTTCATCAGTCCTGCATAGCGCCGGGTTTCCTGGGAATCTATGCGCAGCAAGGGCGCATTATAGACAGGCATGCTGCTCACTTCCTTAAATTTTTTAAAAATGTTTCACGTGAAACATTGGCTTTTCGGTCATTTCATATTATTATATATAGTAGATAAAAGGAGTGTTATGGGATTCTGCCAGGACCGTTTAACAACTGTTTATCAAATATATAATGGCATAACAATTATATTTGTTTTGGCGGAATTTTACAAGAAAAACTGTAACATTTTATGATATTGGGAAAGTGGTGGAAGAGTTGGCAAAGATCATTGCAATAGCCAATCAGAAGGGCGGTGTCGGCAAGACGACAACGTCAGTGAATCTGGCAGCCTGCCTGGCAGCCAAGAAGAAGAAAGTCCTGCTGGTAGACTGCGATCCGCAGGGAAATGCGAGCAGCGGCTATGGTATCGATAAGTCGGCGCTGGAGCAGACCATCTATGATGTGCTCATCGATAATGCCGGCGAGGTAGATATCCGGGAGGTCATCCAGCCGACGGAATTCAAGGTGGATGTCCTGCCAGCCAATATCGATCTGGCTGGTGCAGAGGTTGAGCTCGTTGCGGCTATCTCACGCGAGACGCGTCTCAAGAAGGCCCTCGACAAGGTTCGGGACGAATATGATTATGTCATCATCGACTGCCCGCCATCGCTAGGGCTGTTGACGCTGAATTCGCTGGCAGCGGCCGATTCGGTGCTCATGCCGATACAGTGCGAGTTCTATGCGCTCGAAGGTGTGGCGCAGCTGATGAAGACCATCGAGCTCGTGCGCAATAATCTCAACGCTGACCTGAATGTCGAGGGTGTCGTCATGACCATGTACGATTCGCGCACGAAGCTGGCTGAGCAGGTGGTAGCTGAGGTACGCGACAGCTTCGAATCAGCTGTCTACAAGACGATGATCCCGCGTACGGTACGTTTGAGCGAGGCACCATCTTTCGGTCAACCGATACTCTACTACGATAAGAAATCCAAGGGGGCCGACGTGTATATGAAGCTGGCGAAAGAGGTGATTTCCCGTGGCTAAACATGGCGGACTGGGCAAGGGGCTAGGAGCCCTGGGCCTCGGCAAGGCTAAGGTAGAAGCTGACGGCCGTGACAAGGTGCATTCGATAGCTATTGGCTCCATCCAGGCAAATCGCTATCAGCCTCGCTTGGAGTTCGACGAGGGGGCTCTCGAAGAACTCAAGGAATCTGTCCGGAATTTCGGTGTATTGCAGCCGTTGCTCGTGCGCAAGCTGCCGGATGG
This sequence comes from Pseudoselenomonas ruminantium, assembly GCF_900113715.1. Classification (GTDB taxonomy): domain Bacteria; phylum Bacillota; class Negativicutes; order Selenomonadales; family Selenomonadaceae; genus Selenomonas_A; species Selenomonas_A caprae. The sequence continues at coordinate 89,043 of NZ_FOQK01000008.1, forward strand.
CGGCTATGAGCTGATTGCTGGTGAGCGCCGCCTGCGTGCCGCTAAGCTCGCCGGGCTCACCGAGGTGCCGGTCATCGTGCGGGAGTACAATAACGAAGAGGTCGGCCAGATTGCGCTGATCGAGAACATCCAGCGGGAAAATCTCAACGCGATGGAAGAAGCGCAGGCTTATGAGCGCCTGATGCGGGAGTTCAAGCTGACGCAGGAGACGGTGGCCAAGAAGGTAGGCCGCAGCCGCTCACATATTGCCAATTTCCTGCGTCTGCTGAAATTGGCACCGCAGGTACAGGATTATGTGGCGAATGGCATGCTCTCGATGGGGCAGGCCAAGCCTTTGCTGGCCATCGAGGATATGGCTCTGCAGCGTGAGGCGGCAGAGTATATCCAGGCGGAGGAACTGTCGGCACGGCAGTGTGAGTCGCTGGTCAAGAAGGTGCTGGAAAACCCTGACTACTTCAAGGCGAAGACGCAGGCGCCCGCCAAGCAGACGGTACCGCAGGATGTATTCCTGACGGATGTTGTCGAAAAGCTTACGCATCTTTTGGGAACACAGGTCAAGATCCATCCGGGCAAGAAGAAGAGCAAGATTGAGATCGAGTTCTATTCCGCCGATGATCTTGAACGTATCATGGGAACGATACTTGAACGGCAGCAGGACGTGAAGCAGCAGCGCATCGATGCGCTCCGCAAGGTGTCGCTGTCACAGAAGTTCACGGTATAAGCTAGATGTTTCACGTGCAACAATGGTTGCCGGGAAGAGAGAAGAGAAAGGAAGCACATAGGAAACAATGGATATTCAGCAGTTTATGAAGTTTATGGCGGATAATATGCCGTTCATTGTCACAGGAATGGCAGTCATCATGCTGATCATGCTGATCGTCATGATCAATCAGGCATTGAAGCTCAACTATATGAAGAAACGTTATCGCAAGATGATGGCTGGTGTCGATGGTGCCAATCTGGAGCGCCTGCTCATGGGGCATATCGATGAGGTCAAGCATGTCGTAGAGGAAAACCAGCGCATTGATGCGGAGAACCAGCGCATGGATGCGTTGCTGCAGACGGCTGTCACGCGGGTGGGCGTGGTGCGTTTCCGGGCCTTCGAGGACATGGGCAGTGATCTCAGCTATGCGGTAGCACTGCTGGATTCGCATAATAACGGCGTTGTCCTTTCGAGTATTTTCGGCCGTGAGGATTCGCGCAGCTATGTCAAGCCCATCGAGGATGGCCATTCCACTTATACGATGACTGAGGAAGAAGAGCAGGCCTTGCGCGAAGCTATGGCCAAGGCTCAGTGATCCCTGCATAGAAAAGCCTTTAAAAAACAAGAACCTTATGCTATAATGGCATAAGGTTTTTTGTTGGCTTTGAAGCCGTTTTTCAGATGATGAGGTTATGATGCGATCCAGGGACAGTATGCTCCGTGGATTTATTTTTATTGAGAAAGTTTGGAGGCTTTACTTTGGCGGATGAGAAAAGACCAGAGATAAAGAGAGAGCCGGAATATACCATCAAGTTTATTCCGCCGCAGGGGGGGGATGTCAAGAACATCCATCTGTCGGCACAGGCACTGAAAATCGGTGCGGTATCGCTGGCGGCAGGGGCCTTGCTGTTTGTCGGTGCGTTCAGTTATGCCGTTTACAGTACCTTTGCCGTGCGCAGTGGTGCCAGTGAGGTACGGGAGCTGCGGGAAGTGAATAAGATCCAGCAGGAGCAGCTGCTGAATCTTTCGAAGAAGGCCAATGCCTTGCAGGAGCAGATGGATCAGCTCCTGCAGATCGAAAACGACCTTCGCCGGATGTCGGGAGCGGCGCCGGCAAAGGATAGCGATGCTCAGGCACCGTCCAGTCCTGCTGCCGATGGCAATGGCGGCGATGGCACCCATGATGGCCAGGGCGGCCCAATCGTCCAGCCGGATTTCAACAATGTCGGCCAGGTACTTGATCTCGTGGAACAGGGGCTGGCTGTACGGCGCCAGTCTCTGCTGGAACTGAAGCAGCAGCTCCAGGCACGTCAGGATATGCTGGGGACATCCTCGCTCAATGATCTCGGGATGCCTGGCGGGACAGTACCGGCTATCTGGCCGGCTCGCGGTGATGTCAGCTCGCCCTATGGCCTGCGCTGGAACGGCTCGGATTTCCATCCGGGCATAGATATTGCCAATGATATGGGGACGCCCATCGTGGCAACGGCTGATGGCATCGTAACGACGGCTGGCTGGAACAGCGGCGGTTATGGTAACATGGTCGACATCGATCATGGCAATGGCATCATGACGCGCTATGGACATGCCATGCAGGTAGCGGTCGTGGCTGGCCAGCATGTGCGCCGCGGCCAGGTCATCGCTTATATGGGCAGCACAGGTTTCTCGACGGGCCCGCATGTCCATTATGAGGTGCGCATCAATGGCACGCCGGTCAATCCCTCGACCTATCTGCATTGACAAGGTCTTTTGCTGACATTTGTCTTGCAAGCATGGTCAAACCATAATGAATAATGTATACTTTAGCATACCTTTTGACCGTTTCGCTATAGATTTGTATGCATGTATACAGTAAAAAAATACATAACATAACAAAAGTGAATAATATCTAAAAGCCCTATGCAGCTTACGGCATAGGGCTTTTTTATTGGCACAATAAGTATAACAAATGCGAAAAGTGTAAACTACATATAAGCATAAATATACAATAATGATTAAAAATACATAGATATTGGACAGCAAATGGCGGAAAATCAAGGGATAAGCTATATTTTTCAGAATTTTATGCTTGAATATACATATTGACATCGATTTACAGTATTCCTATAATAGGAGTTACATTACAATAAAAATGTATTGTATAGAGACAATGTATTATACATGAAGGACAATCTCAAAGGAGAGACGGATATGTGTAGAATCGGTTCAATCAAGAGCAAGGTACCCATCCAGCCATCTACGGCTTTGCGTCTGATGCTGCCGCAGCAGGAGGGGCATGACAACTCTGGTTTTGCCATGGTCATGCAGGATCTTTACGGCATCTTTTCCAATTATAAGGATAAGCCGCTTTTATCCCTGGCCTGCACGCAGCGCGGTGCACAGCTTGTAGAGGAATACATGGATGCGCACAACTTTGTGCAGCTGGCTGAATGGATCCCTATCCCGGACAAGCGCCCGGGCCTTGATATCCAGGCAATGCCGTACTACATTTTCCGTAACTACGATTATCCGGAAGGCGCAGAGAAGATGACGCAGGAGCAGAAGGAGAACCTGCTGCTCGATACGCGCCTGGCACTGCGCAAATTGCTGGAAGAGGCTGGGGAAGGCTTTGTCTACTCCTTCTGGCCGGATGTCCTGACCCTCAAGGAAATCGGCGATCCGCGCGATATCGCTACGTATTTCCACCTTTGGGATGACAACGGCTGCCTCGCTGCGAAATCGATCGTGGCACAGTGCCGCCAGAATACGAACTATGATATCGTCCGTTATGCGGCGCATCCGTTCTTCCTGCAGGGCTATACGCTCTGCGCTAATGGCGAGAATACCTTCTATACGAAGAATAAGGAATTCCAGAAATCCCTGCATCGTGGCTATATCGGCTTCGAGTCGGATTCCCAGTGCTTCCTCAATACGCTCCATTATGTCCATCACGAGCTCAAATGGCCGCTTACCTATTATAAGCATGTCATCACGCCGCTGCCCTTCGAGGAAATCGAGCAGCGCGAAGATAAGGATGTGCTTACGGCCATCCGCCAGTCACTGGCAAATCTTGAAATCAACGGGCCGAACACGGTAATCGGCGTACTGCCGGACAACCGCATGATTACCTGCTGTGATTCCAAGAAGCTGCGTCCGGTCGTCATCGGCCGCACGGATGACATGCTGGCAATTTCGTCAGAGGTCTGTGGCATCAATGAGATCATGCCGGATCGTGACCAGACGAAGGACATCTATCCCAATGAACGGGAAATCATCGTAATCGACAATGAGCTGGAGGTACAGAGATGGAAGCAGTAAAAACACAGGATGTAGGGGTAAATGACCTGCCCTGGAAAATCGAATATCAAGCCGACCGCTGTACGATGTGCGGCAGCTGCGTGGCCGCCTGCTCATTCAAGGCTATCAAGGTCGTGACGCAGGGACGTTCGCTGACCGTCTCAGAGGGCAGCCTGCCGGAGCCGAAGCATACGCATGTGGCACGGCCTATCATCAAGCAGGTCGCCAGCCTTACGGATTTCTGCCGGGGCTGCGGCATGTGTGAGAAGATCTGCCCGAACAATGCCATCCGTCCGGTACGCAATCCGGATACGCGCAAGGCACTGCTCTCGAAGGACAATGGCCCCATCAAACGCGGTGGTCGCACGAACCTCAATGCCCAGCGCACCCTCGACAGCATTGTAGTCGGCCGTATCTCGCAGATGACGGACCCGTCGCTTGACGCTGCCCGTCATACCTTTGATATCCGCTCGCCGTTTGGCCGCGTCCTGTCGGCCAAGGAGCTGCCCTTTGAGCTCAAGGACGGCAAACTCGTACAGGCCAGCCATACGCCGCCAGTCGACTGGATCTATCCGCTGATCTTCTCCGATATGTCCATCGGCGCACTCTCGACGCGTGCGTGGGAGGCCGTAGCGATGGCTGTCGGCTACCTCAACGAGAAATGCGGCCTGCCAGTACGCATGAGCTCTGGTGAGGGTGGTATGCCGGTCAAGCTCCTGGAATCGGACTACCTCAAATACTTCATCATCCAGATCGCTTCGGGCCATTTCGGCTGGAACCGCATCATCAAGGCAATGCCGCATATGGTCACTGATCCGGCGGGTATCCTCATCAAGATCGGTCAGGGTGCAAAACCGGGCGATGGCGGTCTGCTGCCAGAGGCCAAGGTGGCTGAGCACGTCCAGGCTATCCGTGGCGTACCGAAGGCTACGCTGGCTTCGCCGCCGAACCATCAGGGCCTCTACTCCATCGAGGAGTCGGTCCAGAAGATGCACCTTTCGATGAATGCTGCCTTCGGCTTCCGTGTGCCGGTCGGCATCAAATGTGCGGCATCGGCCACGTCGGTATCCGTTTACAACAACCTGCTGCGCGATCCGTACAAGATCTGCGGCGGTTTCTTCCTCGATGGCATCCAGGGTGGTACGGGTGCAGCCAATGAGGTTTCCCTTGACCACACGGGCCATCCGGTTGTCTCCAAGATCCGCGACTGCTACAATGCGGCGGTCAAGCAGGGCCTGCAGGGCCAGATCCCGCTTTATGGTGGCGGTGGTATCGGCATGACCGGTGATGCGGCTGCTGATGCGTTCAAGATGATGTGCCTGGGTGCCAACGGTGTATTCGTCGGCAAGGTACTGATCCAGCTCTTGGGCTGCGTGGGCAACGAGCATGGCCGCTGCAATGCCTGCAATACGGGCAAATGCCCGATGGGTATCTGCACGCAGGATCCGCGTCTCGTCAAGCGCCTCGATATCGATCGTGGAGCGCAGAAAATCGTCGATTACGTACTGGCCTTCGATACCGAGCTCAAGAAGCTCATGGCACCAATCGGCAACAGCTCGCTGCCAATCGGCCGCAGTGATGCGCTGGTTTCCACGGACAAGGCTGTGGCCGAGAAACTCGGTATCCAGTATGTATGCTAAGATGGCGTAACAGGAGGCAATGATTTATGTTCAAGATAGATACGATGCAGGGACATGACCGCATGTCCACCCAAGACCTGCTGCTGGCCATCGGCGATGCCGTGAAGCAGGGCGAGACCGAGTTTGAGGTCGCAGCTTCAGGCCAGCACGATATTGGCGGCCCGCTGTGGCATCCAGAGGGCAAGACGCTGCATTTCCATGTCACGAATGCCGGCCAGCGACTCGGCTCCATGTGTCTGCCGGGAACGGAAATCGTAGCGGAGGGTTCTGTATCTGCCGATGTCGGCTGGCTGAACTCTGGCGGTACGATCACGGTAAAGGGTGATGCCGGTGATACGGCAGGCCACTGTTCTTCGGGCGGCAAGATTTTCATCGGCGGCCGTGGCGGTACGCGTACGGGTTCGCTGATGAAGCATGACCCGCTCTATGAAGAGCCGGAGCTGTGGATCCTCAAGAATGTCGGCTCCTTCTCCTTCGAGTTCATGGGCGGCGGCCGTGCCGTTGTCTGCGGCTATGACAGTGAACAGTTCGCATCGGTCCTCGGTGAGCGTGCCTGTGTTGGCATGGTCGGCGGTATCGTCTATGTCCGTGGGCCGATTGACACGTATCCTGCGGATATCAAATACATGGACCTTGAGGAAGATGATATTGCTTTCCTCGATGGTGGCATGGATGGCTTCCTACAGCACATCGAGCGCGAAGATCTGCGCCAGGAGCTGTCGGATTGGAGCCAGTGGAAGAAGCTGCGTCCGCTGACGGCTGCGGAGAAAAAAGGCAAGAAGAGCCATGACCTCAAGGCTTTCCGCCAGAATGAGTGGGTCAAGGGCGGTATCTTCAGCGATGTCGCTCATGATGATTTCGCTGTCCATAACACGCTGTCCACGGGGCTTTACCGCCTGCGTGTGCCGAGCTGGGACAATGCGAGATTTGCTGCGCCGTGTGAATTCAACTGCCCGACGGGTATCCCGACCCAGCGCCGCTATGATCTCATCCGCCAGGGCAAGCTCGACGAAGCCTTCCAGCTTGAACTCGAGTACACGCCGTTCCCAGGCTCGGTCTGCGGTTCGGTCTGCCCGAATCCGTGCATGGATCACTGCACGCGCGGCTCGATCGATGAGCCTATCCAGATCGGCGATCTCGGCTATCGCTCGGCCTTCCTGCCGGTTGAACCGCCGAAAGTCAAGACTGGCAAGAAAATCGCCGTTGTCGGCGGTGGTGTAGCTGGCCTGTCGACGGCTTGGCAGCTGGCACGCAAGGGCCATAGCGTCACGGTCTATGATGATGCTGACCATATCGGCGGCAAGCTTGAGCAGGTCATCCCGCGCGGCCGTCTGGCGCATGAGCTCCTGGAGGCTGAACTCAAACGCATCCAGAGCGTCGGTGTCGAGTTCGTCACGTCCTGCAAGGTCGACAAAGAGAAATTCGCGGCCCTGCGCAGGGAAAATGATGCGGTTGTCGTCGCTACGGGCGGCACGAAGTCCCGTTTCTTCCCTTGGGAGGGGGCAGAGCACCTCACGATGGGGCTGGAGTACCTCAAGGCCATCAACCGTGGCGAGAAACCGGCAACGGGCAAGCATGTCGTCGTAATCGGCGCAGGCAACTCCGGTATGGATACCTGCCGTGGGGCCTACGAGATGGGCGCTGAGACGGTCGTAGCCGTCGATGTGCAGAAACCGGCAGCTTTTGCCGATGAGATCGAGTATATCGAGAACCTCGGTGGTAAGCTCGTCTGGCCGTTCTTCACGAACAAGATCACGCCGGAAGGTGTCTACGGCAACGACGGCAGATTCATCCCAGCGGATCAGGTTATCGTCAGCATCGGTGAGGAGCCGGAGCTTGACTTCCTGCCGGAGGATGAGGGCATCGAATTCTTCCGCAAGAGCTGGCTCGTGCCGAAGAAGGACCAGAGCATCGCCGCAGGTGTATTCACGGCTGGTGATACGATCAAACCGGGCCGTCTGACCGATGCTATCGGCAGTGGCCGCAAGGCTGCCTGGTATGTCGATCAGTATGTCATGGGCAAAGAGACGGCTGACTTCCCGGAGAAGCAGCAGATCCCTGCAGAGCGCCTGTCGAAAGCATACTTCGAGAAGTGCCATCACTGCCTGCTGGGTGATCCGGTGGATGACCATACGCGCTGCGTGAGCTGCGGTACCTGCCGTGACTGCAAGATGTGCCTTGAGTCCTGTCCGGAGAAGGCCATCACGCGCATCGAGAAGGAAGATGGCAGCTGGGAGTATGTCTCCGACCCGGATCGCTGCATCGGCTGCGGTATCTGCGCCGGTGTCTGCCCCTGCGGTGTCTGGAGCATCAACGACAATCCAGAGAAAATCGCCATGTACTCCACGGGTGCAAAAGCATAAGAGATATAGTGAATGTTTCACGTGCAACAAGCCGTCGCTGAAAGTGACGGCTTGTTTTTATGAAGCGTGGTTTGTCTGGCAGATCCTGTGAAGCAAAATCATATTCCGTCCCTCTGGCGACGGCGGAGTTGCGGATGTCTGGTGGACATCCTGAGCGGTGGGGGCAAAGTGCTCGGCAGAGGAGCCCCCGCGAAACTATGCTTCGCGGGGATGGAGGCTTATCGGCAACAACCGAATCTGCCCCTTCGTGCTGTGCATCAGCGGGATTCTTTCCCGTAGGCACTGACTCCTGGAGAGCCACCTTGCAATCCAGAATACATACGTGAGCAAGTGTTGTTGTATTTTTGCATATCCTGCTCCATAGAACTTGGATATCGTGGATTTGTGACAGATATCAATTGTTCTTTCATAGAAAGGAAAGTATACTTATAAACAAAAACAAAAGTGGGGGCGGGAGTTATGGTAAAAATTGTATTTTCGGATATCGACGGAACGTTTTTGACGCCGGAGAGCAAGGTCAGTCCGGTCACGGCAGAGGCTGTCAAGAAGCTGTTGGCTAAGGATATACCGCTGGTGCTTGTATCGGCCCGGATGCCGGAAGCAATCTATCCTTTGACAGAAGCCATTGGCATCACGATTCCCATCATCAGTTACAGTGGCGCCCTGGCGCTTACCGCTGAGGGCGAGGAGCTTGGCAGTGTGACGATGGATGGGGCGGATACAGCGCGCCTGCTGGATGTCTTGGCTTCGGAATATCAAGAGGCTGTGGTAAACTATTATGCTGGCCATCACTGGTATGTCAAAGATGTGGCGAATGAACGCGTGCAGACAGAGGTGCGCATCACTTCTGCCCAGCCGCAAGCCGCTGATTTCCATGAGCGCTTGGAAGCTGGCGAAGTCCCGCATAAGATCCTGCTGATGGCTGAGCCAGAGCTGTGTGAGCGGGCGGAAGCGGAGCTGTCGGCACGGTTCCCGATGTTCCATGTGGTCCGCTCGGCAGCGTTCCTGCTCGAAATCATGGACGCGTCGGTATCGAAGGCCAGCGGCATTGCCGTGATGCTGGAGCACTTCGGGCTGACACCGGAGGAGGCACTGTCCTTTGGCGATAATTACAACGACACCGAGATGTTGGAACTGACAGGCCGCAGTGTCGCCATGGGGAATGCACCCGAGGCGATCAAGAAGTTGGCGACGGATGTTACAGCCGCCAATGCGGAAGATGGCCTGGCGAAGTTCTTGGAAAGAGAAATCTTGCAGGAGAACAGCGATGGATAAGAAAAAACTTATGCGCGTGGCGCAGGGCAGGGAGTCTGCGGATCTCGTATTGAAAGGCGGCTTGGTTTTTGCTGGCTTCACGGGAAGCTTCAAGCCTTGCGATATTGCGATCAGCCAGGGTTATATCGCCGGAATCGGCCAATATTCCGGGCCAAATGAAGTCGATCTGCAGGGCCGGTACGTGACGCCAGGCTTTATCGATGCGCATGTGCATATCGAAAGTTCGATGCTGACGCCGCATGGCTTCGCGCGGACCGTGCTGCCCAAGGGCACGACAACGGTAGTAGCCGATCCGCATGAGATAGCCAATGTAGCAGGCTGTGTGGGCATCCGCTATATGATGGACGCAGCGGAAAGGCTGCCCATCGATATCAGGTTCATGCTGCCGTCCTGTGTGCCTGCAACGGCCTTGGAGGACAATGGGGCTTGCCTTACGGCGGAAGAGCTGCGTCCGTTCCTGGCATCGCCACAGGTGCTAGGGCTGGGCGAGATGATGGACATAGCAGGGGTGCTCGCTGGTGATAAGAAGGTCTGGCAGAAGCTCGCACTGGTGGAGACTGTGGGTCTGGTCGATGGGCATGCACCGCAGCTGGCGGCAAAAGACTTGATGGCCTATGCCGCTGCTGGCATCCTGTCCGACCATGAGTGCGTGACGCCAGAGGAGGCAGAAGAGCGGCTGGCTGCCGGGATGTATCTTCTGATCCGCGAGGGTTCGGCCGCGCACAATCTTGATGCCCTGCTGCCTGCGGTGACGCTGGAAAACAGCAGCTTCTGCTGCTTCTGTACCGATGACCGCCATCCGGGGGACCTGCTGGAAGCGGGCGGCATCAATGCGATGGTGCGGCAGGCAGTAGCTAAGGGGATACCTGTCTCCCAGGCCTTGCAGATGGCTACGGTCAATACGGCGCGGTACTTCGGGCTCAAAGACTGTGGTGTCATTGCGCCAGGCCGCCGGGCGGATCTGCTGGTGTTTGAAGACTTCAAGGCTTGGGTGCCTGTGCAGGTATATGCGCAGGGCCGTTTGGCTGCTGAGCAGGGCCAGCCTGTGGAATCATTCTGGCAGGACTATGCCCCGCAGGTGGTGCCGCAGCGGCTGGAGGATTCCGTGCGGCTGGCAGCCGATGATGGCTTTTCGCTGGCGCTGCCAGTGACTGGTGAGGAGGCAAATGTCATCGAGCTGGTTCCGCGGCAGCTGCTGACCAAAAGGCGCTTTATGCAGGTGCCGGCAGAGAATGGCCTGGCTGCTGCCGATCCTGCCCAGGATATACTGAAACTGGCTGTATGCGAACGCCATAAGGGGACTGGGCGGATTGGGCTGGGGCTGGTGAAGGGATTTGGCCTGCAAAGCGGTGCCATCGCGCAGACCATCGGGCATGACAGCCACAATCTCATCGTCATCGGGACGAACGATGGCGATATGCAGCTGGCGATAAGGACACTGGCTGCCTGTGGCGGCGGTGTGGCCATCGTGGCAGATGGTGTGGTACGCGGCTGTCTGGCGCTTCCTGTCGGCGGCCTTATGACCGCACAGCCGGCTGTACAGGTAGCAGCCAAGGCTAAGCAGATGGAGGAGCTGGCCTATGCGCTCGGCGTGCGGCGTGAATACGATCCGTTCCTGACGCTGGCTTTCCTGAGTCTGCCGGTCATTCCTGAGCTCAAGCTCAGTGACCGCGGGTTGGTCGATGTACAGGCTGGCAGGATCATCGCTATCGATGAACTGCCGGACTAAGGTGTTCCCGGATGATTCCGGGAATGCTTCCTGCATTAATTGTCAGAATATACTACACGTTCTTATAAATTTGTAATAAATAAATAGCAATAAAAAATTTGACAGAATGATATACGTGTGCTATATTAAGACCATGAAATGTGCTCGAACACAATTTAAAAGATACCACTTAAAACCTATATGGAGGGGATATGAAATGAAAACAAGCACAGACAAAAGTGCAAGCAAGAAGATTTCTAGCAAGTTCATATATTTCTTTGGTTCCTTTGGTGGCATTTTGTTTGGCTACGACATCGGTGTCATGACCGGTGCCCTGCCGTTTCTGCAGAATGATTGGGGCTTGCAGGGGAATGCAAGCGTCATCGGCTGGATCACTTCAGCCGTCATGTTTGGTGCGATTTTCGGTGGCGCTCTGGCTGGCCAGCTCTCAGACCGTCTGGGCCGCCGCAAGATGATCCTGCTTTCTGCACTTATCTTTATCATTGGTTCGGTTCTGTCTGGTATTGCACCACAGGATGGTACATTGTATCTCATTGCTGTGCGCACGCTCCTGGGCTTAGCGGTTGGTGCAGCATCGGCATTGGTTCCGGCTTATATGTCGGAGATGGCGCCAGCACGGCTGCGCGGCAGTTTGTCCGGAATCAATCAGACCATGATCGTATCTGGTATGCTGCTTTCCTATGTGGTTGATTACCTGCTCAAGGATATGCCGGAAATGATCGCTTGGCGCTTGATGCTCGGCTTGGCGGCTGTCCCGGCTGTCATCCTGTTCTTCGGCGTCCTGCACCTGCCGGAATCGCCGCGTTTCCTTGTCCGTGGCGGCAAGCTGGCTGAGGCGCGTCAGGTATTGGCCTGCATCCGTCCCGAGTCCGAGGTTGAAGCTGAGCTGGCCGACATCCAGGCTACGGCCCGCGATGAACAGCAGGCAAAACAGTCTACGTCGCTTGCTACGCTGGTTTCGAACAAATACCGCTATCTTGTCGCTGCTGGTGTTGGTGTTGCTGCTTTCCAGCAGTTCCAAGGCGCTAATGCTATCTTCTACTACATCCCGATGATCGTGGAGCAGGCCACCGGCCAGGCAGCCAGCTCGCAGCTCATGTGGCCAATCATCCAGGGCATCATCCTCGTACTTGGTTCGCTGGTATTTCTGGGCATCGCTGACCGCTTCAACCGCCGCACGCTGCTGACGGTAGGCGGTACGGTCATGGGCTTGTCCTTCATCCTGCCGGCAGTGCTCAACAGCCTGATCCCGGGCATGGATCCGATGATGATTGTCTTCTTCCTCTGCATCTATGTAGCATTCTATTCCTTTACGTGGGCTCCGCTCACTTGGGTCATCGTCGGTGAGATTTTCCCGCTGGCTATCCGTGGCCGTGCTTCGGGTATGGCATCTTCGTTCAACTGGATCGGTTCGTTCCTTGTTGGCCTGCTGTTCCCAATCATGACGGCTACGATCTCGCAGGCAGCTGTGTTTGCCATCTTCGGTGTCATCTGCCTGCTTGGTGTGGCCTTCATCCGCAATTGCGTGCCGGAGACCCGTGGCCATACGTTGGAGGAGATTGAGGCTGCTGGTACTCGCCATGGCGAGGCAGAGGATGCAAAGCCTGTACTGATGCATTGAGGCGTCGAAGCTGGAAATGACTATGGGGGACTACTGATGGAACTTATGAAGAATGCGGCCAGCATTGAAAATGGCGAAACGGCCCTTGGTATTGAGCTGGGGTCGACAAGAATCAAAACTGTGCTCGTGAACAGAAATTGCGAGACATTGGCGTCGGCCAGCTATGAGTGGGAAAACCAGCTGGAGGACGGCATCTGGACGTATGATCTTGACCGTGCCTGGGCTGGTATCCAGACCTGTTTCACGCAGGTGGCAGCCGACGTGCGCAGCCGCTATCATGTATCGTTCACCAAAATCGGTGCTATCGGCGTCAGTGCGATGATGCATGGGTATCTGCCCTTTGATGCCGAGGGACGCCAGCTGGCTGGCTTCCGTACTTGGCGCAACAACATCACGGGGGAGGCTGCCGATGCCTTGACGCAGGAGTTTGCCTTCAATATCCCGCAGCGCTGGAGCATTGCGCATCTCTATCAGGCAATCCTGAATGGCGAGGAGCATGTCGGCAAGATCCATTTCCTGACGACGCTGGCTGGCTATATCCATTGGAAATTGTCAGGGGAGAAGGTACTGGGCATCGGTGATGCTTCGGGCATGTTCCCGATTGACAGTGCGGCCGGCGATTACGATGCTGCCATGCTGGCAAAATTTGGGCAGTTGGAAAAGGTACAGCCGTATAACTGGGATCTCAAAGAGATACTGCCGCAGGTACTCAAGGCTGGGGAAAAGGCCGGGGTACTGACGCCGGAAGGTGCACGTTTGCTTGACCCATCAGGCAAGCTCGAATGGGGCAGCTTGATGGCACCGCCGGAAGGTGATGCTGGTACTGGCATGGTCGGTACGAACAGTGTCCGCAAACGCACGGGCAATATCTCTGTCGGTACTTCGGCGTTCTCGATGAACGTTCTCGATGCGCCCCTCAAGGAAGTCCATCAGGATATCGACATGGTCACGACACCGGATGGTGCTCCCGTTGCCATGGTGCATACGAATAACTGCTCGTCGGATCTCAATGCTTGGGTCTCGCTCTTTGGCGAGTTTGCTGAGGCGATGGGACATGGGCTCAAACCCGATAAGCTCTACGGCCTGCTGTTCAACCAGACGCGGCTGGCTGATAAGGATGCCGGCGGCCTGCTGAATTACAGCTGCCTGTCGGGTGAGAACATCACGCGCGTCGAGCAGGGCCGTCCGCTCTTCCTGCGTACGCCGCACAGCCATATGAATCTGGCGAATTTCATGCTGTCACAGCTCTATGCAGCCTTTGCACCCCTCAAGATCGGCATGGATATCCTCGTCCGTGAGGAGGGCGTGAAGACCGATGTGATGATCGCGCAGGGCGGCTTGTTCCAGACGCCAGTCATCGGCCAGCAGGTGCTTGCCGATGCACTGGGGATACCCATCACGGTCATGGAGACGGCGGGCGAAGGTGGCCCGTGGGGCATGGCTGTGCTGGCGGTCTTTGCCAAATGGGGCATGCCGGAGGAGACGCTGGCCGACTTCCTCGATCGCCATGTCTTCCGCCATCCGGAGAGCTCGACGCTCACGCCGAATGCGCAGGGCGTAGCTGGCTGCCAGGCCTTCATCAAGGCATATCAGGCCGGCTTGGCTGTCGAGAAAAAGGCCGGTACGGCTGTCAAGGAGACGGCCTGAGCAGGTCATAGTCAGGATTTCCAGTCAAGAAAGGATCTTTTATCATGTTAGAAGCGTTGAAGCAAGAAGTCTATGAGGCGAATATGATGCTGCCGAAGCTCGGCATTGTTACCTTTACCTGGGGAAATGTCTCGGGAATCGATCGCGAGCAGGGACTCTTTGTCATCAAGCCGTCGGGAGTTCCCTATGAGGATCTCAAAGCGGAGGACATGGTCGTCGTCGATATGGAGGGACATGTGGTGGAAGGTGAGATGAATCCCTCGAGCGATACGATGACGCATCTGGTGCTATATAAGGAGTTCCCGAATATCGGGGCTGTTGTCCATACGCATTCTTCGTGGGCGGTATCGTTCGCCGAAGCCGGGCTGCCGATCGAGGCGCTGGGCACGACGCATGCCGATACCTTCTACGGTGATGTGCCGGTGACCGAGGCCCTGACCAAGGAAGAAATCGAGGGAGCCTATGAGGAGAATACCGGTCATGTCATCGTCCGGACATTCCGCAAACTGGGCATCGATCCCGATGCTGTCCCGGCAGTGCTCGTCAAGCAGCATGGCCCGTTCACCTGGGGGCCGACGCCGAAAAAAGCCGTGGAGACGGCCAAGATCCTTGATGTCGTGGCGGAGATGAACTACCATGCGCTGCAGCTCACGCGGGCGGATGAACGCGTACCGCAGTTCCTGCTCGATAAGCATTACTATCGCAAGCATGGTGCCAATGCCTACTATGGGCAGAATAATGCCAAGTCAAACAGTGGTGTCACGCATCGCTGAGCAGATACCGTATTTTCAGAACAAGCGAAGGGAAGAATTATCATGTTAGAGACGAAAGAATATGAGTTTTGGTTTGTAGCTGGCAGCCAGTTCCTCTATGGCGAGGAGCAGCTCCGCAATGTTGCCCGCGATGTAGAGGATATGACGGCAAAGCTCAATGCAAGCGGCAAACTGCCGTATAAAGTTGTCTGCAAAGGGGTCATGACGACGGCTGATGGCATCACGGATTTCATGAAAGAGGTCAACTATCACGATGAGGTGGCTGGTGTCATCACTTGGATGCACACCTTCTCGCCGGCCAAGAACTGGATCCGCGGCACGAAACTCCTGCAGAAACCGCTGCTGCATCTGGCAACGCAGTATCTCAATGAGATCCCGTATGCGACAATCGACTTTGACTATATGAACCTCAACCAGAGTGCCCATGGCGACCGCGAGTATGGCTATCTGAATGCCCGCCTCGGTCTCAACAACAAGATCGTCTATGGCTGGTGGGGCGATGAGGAAGTGCAGCAGGAGATTGCTGACTGGCAGGATGTTGCCGTAGCTTATAACGAGAGCTTCAAGATCCGCGTCTGCCGCTTTGGCGACACGATGCGCGATGTTGCCGTCACCGAGGGCGACAAGGTCGAAGCGCAGATCCAGCTGGGCTGGACGGTCGACTACTGGCCAGTCGGCGAGCTGGTGGATGTCATCGATGCAATCGATGAGAAGGCCATCGATGCTGAGTATGAGAAATTGCAGCGTGACTACACGCTGAATCCGCAGCATAACAGCGAAGAGAAATTCGCTGAATCGGTACGCTATCAGCTGCGTGAATATCTGGGCATCAAACAGTTCCTCGATGAGAAGGGCTATACGGCATTCTGCACGAACTTCCAGGATCTCAAGGGGCTCAAACAGCTGCCAGGTCTTGCCGCACAGCTCCTGATGCGTGATGGCTACGGATTCGGTGCGGAAGGCGACTGGAAACATGCCGCGCTTACGCGCCTGCTGAAGATCCTGTCCCATAACGACCGCACGGTCTTCATGGAGGATTACACGCTCGATCTGCGCAAGGGTCATGAGGCTATCCTTGGTGCGCATATGCTTGAGGTTGACCCGACGATTGCCAGCGATAAGCCGAAGGTTGAGGTCCATCCGCTCGATATCGGCGGCAAGGATGATCCGGCACGCCTGGTATTCACTGGCGCTGATGGCGATGCCATCGATGTGACGATCGCTGATTTCCGCGACGGGTTCCGCATCATCAGCTATCCAGTCACCTGCCGCAAGGCTGAGGCTGAGACGCCGCATCTGCCAGTAGCCAAACAGCTCTGGACGCCGACCGTCGGCCTCAAGGAAGGCGCAACCCGCTGGCTCGAAGCTGGCGGCGGCCACCATACGGTATTGAGCTTCTCAATCAAAGAATCCCAGCTACATGACCTTGCGGTTATGTTGGGCACGGATTTGGTAGAAATCTGCTAACCTCTGAAATACAGATATAAGTTCCCCGGAGAAGTCCGCTGGTTCAGAAACATGGAGCCAGCGGGCTTTTCTTATAGGAATTGCAGGTTGTCTGGCATGTATGCGGATCAATTTTCTATGGCTGCGGCCATTGGCAGATAAAGGATACGATAAAATAAGATATAAATAATAAAGATATTGACAAAATAGGATAACAATGCTATAGTTTAGTCAATAGATGTGCTCGGACACAAAGAGCGCAGGACAATCACTCCGTGCAAGAAGGGAGAATATGAGGATGGAAGCTTCTCGTGAACTACTGCTGCAGAAGATGCTAAAAGCGGCGAATGACGCAAGACTCAGCTATCTAAAGGCGATTCATGCGGCTCGCAACAGGGATTTCGACAAGGCGAAGAATCTGCTGGAAACCGGTGACGGCCACGCTGATATCGGGCACGAGATCCATACCAGTCTCATGCAGGAAATATTGTCGTTGAGCGGCAAGGAGCTGCTGCTTCTGATCCATGCGGAAGATCAGCTCACCGGTGCCGAAGGGAACAAAGCGCTGGCCGTGGAGAGCATACACATCTATCAGGCGATGCAATACGCACAATCGAATGTAGGATCACATGCAGTGTGAGAGGTGTCTAGCAATGAATGAAGAAGAGATTCGGGCCAGCATTGAGGCTGGTGATACCGCGCTGGGACTGGAGCTGGGGTCGACGAACATCAAAGCCGTGCTCGTTACAAAGGATTTCCGCACGGTCGCCAGTGGCAGTCACGGCTGGGAAAACACGCTGAAGGATGGTATCTGGACGTATTCGCTCGATGAAGTATGGGAGGGCATACAGCGGTGCTATCAGAATCTGGCTGCTGAGGTGCAGACGCGTTATGGCATTGAATTGAGGAAGATTGGTGCCATCGGCGTCAGCGCTATGATGCATGGCTATCTGGCTTTTGATCGGGAGGGAGCGCAGCTGGCGGAGTTCCGCACTTGGCGTAACAATATCACGGCAGCTGCCGCGGATGAGCTCACCAAGGCGTTTGACTTCAATATCCCGCAGCGCTGGAGCATTGCCCATCTATATCAGGCCATCATGAATGGCGAGGAATCCGTACGTGACATCGGCTTTTTGACGACACTGGCCGGCTATGTGCACTGGGAGCTCACAGGGGAGAAGGTGCTGGGCATCGATGATGCATCGGGCATGTTCCCCATCGATCCGGCGACCGGGACATATGATGAGGCACGGTTAGCGATATTTGATAAGCTGGAGCTGGTAGAAAAGCAACCATGGAAGCTCAAGGATATCCTGCCAGTCGTCAAAGTCGCGGGTGAGCAGGCAGGCAGGCTTACGGACTATGGTGCGAAGATGCTCGATGTGAGTTGGAAGCTGGAGCCGGGAAGTCTCATGGCACCGCCGGAAGGCGATGCCGGTACGGGCATGGTCAGCACGAATGCCGTGCGCAAATGCACGGGCAATATCTCAGTCGGCACGTCGGCTTTCTCGATGAATGTGCTGGAGCAGCCGCTCAAGGCGGTGCATCAGGATATCGACATTGTCATGACGCCGGATGGAGCGCCAGTGGCTATGGTGCATACGAATAACTGCACGTCAGACCTCAATGCCTGGATGGGTATCTTTGCTGATGTAGCCAAAGCCGTGGGCGCAACCGTAACGACGGGGGAGCTTTACGGCAGGCTGCTGGGAACCGTCAAGGCAGCCCGCAAGGACGCTGGCGGGCTGGTGAATTACAGCTGCCTGTCGGGCGAGAATATCACGCGCATCGAGAGCGGGCGGCCGCTATTTGTCCGCACGCCGCACAGTGCGATGAACTTGGGGAATTTCCTGCTGGCGCAGCTCTATGGTGCCTTTGCGCCATTGCGCATCGGCATGGATATCCTGACTGGCGAAGAGCAGGTGGAGTCCGCGGGGATGATTGCGCAAGGCGGTTTGTTCAAGACACCGGAAATCGCGCAGCAGGCATTGGCGGATTTCCTCGGCATGCCGATCACGATCATGGAGACGGCCGATGCGGGCGGCCCTTGGGGGATGGCTTTATTGGCCGTCTATGCGGCGGAGCCCGAGGACAGCCGCAAGCCGTTAGCGGATTTCCTCGATCAGGAGGTATTCCGTGGCGTAAAGAGCACGACCTGCACACCGACGGCCGCTGGCCGCGAGGGGGCAGATCGCTTCATCAAGGCTTATCGCAGCGGCTTGCCGGCAGAGATTGCAGCGGCAGCCATCGCTGATGTAGATGAGTAATCCATATTTTATAGTACAAAGGAGTCGGTCACTTATGTTGAATGTACCTAACTATGAATTTTGGTTCGTTGCTGGCAGCCAGTTCCTCTACGGCGAGGAGCAGCTCAAGAATGTTGCGCGTGATACGCAGGACATCGTGGATAAGCTCAATGCGAGTGGCAAGCTGCCATACAAGGTGGTCTGCAAGGGCGTCATGACGACGGCTGATGGCATCACGCAGTTCATGAAGGATGTCAACTATCACGATGAGGTAGCTGGTGTCATTACCTGGATGCATACCTTCTCGCCGGCCAAGAACTGGATCCGCGGTACGAAACTGCTGCAGAAACCGCTGCTGCATCTGGCGACGCAGTACCTTAATGAGATTCCGTATGCGACGATCGACTTTGACTATATGAACCTCAACCAGAGTGCTCATGGTGACCGGGAATACGGCTATCTGAACGCTCGTCTCGGTCTCAACAATAAGATTGTCTATGGCTTCTGGGGCGATGAGGAAGTGCAGCGGGAGATTGCCGATTGGCAGGATGTGGCTGTGGCCTATAATGAAAGCTTCAAGATACGTGTCTGCCGCTTTGGCGATACGATGCGCGATGTTGCTGTCACCGAGGGTGACAAAGTCGAGGCGCAGATCCAGCTGGGCTGGACGGTTGACTACTGGCCGGTCGGCGAACTTGTCGATGTCGTGGATGCTGTCGATGAGAAGGATATCGATGCGGCTTATGAGAAACTCAAGGCGGAGTATGACTTGAATCCTCAGGATAACAGCGCGGAGCATTTCACGGAATCCGTGCGCTATCAGCTGCGCGAATACATTGCCATCAAGAAATTCCTCGATGACCGCGGGTATAGTGCATTCTGCACGAATTTCCAGGATCTCAAGGGCTTGAAGCAGCTGCCAGGACTGGCAGCGCAGCTCTTGATGCGTGATGGCTATGGCTTTGGTGCAGAGGGCGACTGGAAGCATGCCGCACTCACGCGCCTGCTCAAGATCATGGCCCGCAATGACCGTACGGTCTTCATGGAGGACTATACCCTCGACCTGCGCAAGGGGCACGAGGCTATTTTGGGCGCGCATATGCTTGAGGTCGATCCGACTATCGCAAGTGACAAACCGAAGGTCGAAGTGCACCCGCTCGACATCGGTGGCAAGGACGATCCCGCTCGTCTGGTGTTCACGGGGGCTGACGGGGCAGCTGTCGATGTCACGGTGGCTGATTTCCGCGAGGGCTTCCGGCTGATATACTATCCGGTGGACTGCCGCAAAGCTGAGGCGGAGACGCCGCATCTGCCGGTGGCTAAGCAGCTCTGGACGCCGACGGTAGGGCTCAAAGAGGGCTCTACGGCATGGATCCAGGCTGGTGGCGGCCATCATACCGTGTTGAGCTTCCATCTGACGACCGAGCAGATCCGTGAGCTCGGGATCATGCTGGGCATGGATATCGTAGAAATCTGCTGAAAAGAGGGAATCTGTTGGCTTGAAATCGGAGGCGGCAGATTCCCTTTTTGCTTTGGGGATTTGCAGTTTGTTCAGCGTGAAGAGTATTTTTGCATAGAAAAATGGAGCTGTTTTTTCAGCTCCATTTTTGTGTATTTAGTCGACAACGTTTTCGAGGATGCGGATTTCGTTGCGCATGATGTATTTTTCGTGTTCTGGCTTGATGCCGTTGACGAGGTAGTCAAAGACCACTTGCATGGCACGTCGGCCTTGCTGGCGTGGGTGCTGGTATATGGCAGCCTGGATGATGTGGTCGCGCATCATCCGTATCGTTGAGGGGATCGTATCGAAGACCACCATCACGATGTCGCGGCGGTTCTGGGCGACCACGGCGCGGGCGGCACCGTAGGCACCGGAGGAGATGATGAAGAGCGCATTGGTCTCGGGATGTTCGGCTAAAAGCTGCCGGGTTTCCTCGTAGGAAATCATGTCATCATCGTCGTTCTCGCGGACGCCCATGAGCTCGAAGCCCTCGGTCTTCTCGAGTACCTCTAGGAAGCCCTTGAGGCGTTCACGATGGCCCTGCATGCTTTGCGATCCCATCAGCACGCCGGCATGGATGCCTGGCGGCGCGATCATCTTGAGCAGGGCACCAGCTGTGCGTCCGCCCTGCAGATAGTCTGTACCGACATAGCAGTGGCGGCGGCAGGTATCGACGTCGTTGTTGATGGTCACGACGAATATCCCCTGTGTCACCAGATTGTCCAGCTTGGCGATGATGCGTTTGTCATTGACGGGGTTGATGATGAGCGCGTTGACTTCCTGCGCCAGTTCATCGATGATGCCGCATTGCTCGTCGACATTGAAGCCGCGCATGCTGCGCCAGAGGACTTTCATGCCGTAGTTTTCGTATTTGAGGGCGGCTTTGCGCATCGGCAGCAGCACATCGTCGAAGAAGGGGACACCCTCGGAGGCAATGAGCACACCGACGATGGGATTCTTCTTGCGGGCGGCCAGCGCTTTGCCTGCGGGGTTCGGCTGATAGTTGAGCTGTTTGGCGGTATCGAGCACGAGTTGTCTTTTTTCGGGCTTCACGTTGCCGCGGTTATTGAGGACACGATCAACGGTTCCCCGGGAAACGCCGCAGAGTTCGGCGATTTGTTTGATAGTAACCATAAAGGGCACCTCGCTTTATATATAATGTACATTTATGATTTCTTAATGGGGTCCATAAATGGATGATAGGAATATAGTTTCGTCGTGGGAGAAGGGGAATCCTGCACGAGCACAGTTATTTTTTTGG
Source organism: Pseudoselenomonas ruminantium (assembly GCF_900113715.1). Classification (GTDB taxonomy): domain Bacteria; phylum Bacillota; class Negativicutes; order Selenomonadales; family Selenomonadaceae; genus Selenomonas_A; species Selenomonas_A caprae. Next base: position 110,524 of record NZ_FOQK01000008.1, read on the forward strand.
CAAGGCGGCGTGCGGAAAAAATTTTCTGCTGTCTCCAAGGCGAACACAAAGTGGCGTGAAGTGGCGTCCGTGCTGGTGTGTTGGTGTTCGTGCACATGATAACAAACAGGAATAAAACATACACAAACAAAAACAAAGAATAAAAAACGTATTGACAACTGCGGAGTGAAAGTGTATTGTAATAGCAAGAGAACGAAATGGTTCTGTAGCTTGGAAGTAAGGAGTGTTACCGTTGGGGGCAGTGCTGGTTCTATTATTGTCTGATTTTTTGTAATAAACAGGATTGTTTTTAAACTTTTCTGTGCACGAGAACAGAAGCAGCGAGACGGAAATCCTGAAACCGGAAAAGGAATCACTCCCGGAGAATCGAGGTGGACAAGCGGGAAGGCTGGTTCCGGGCAGAGCCCACAATAATGTACTGATGGCAGTACGAAAAGCAAAGGAGACGAAAACATGAAAAAGATCATTGCATTACTTTTGGCAGCAGCCATGATGATCGTTGCAGCCGGTTGTGGCGGCGGACAGTCCGCAAGCAGTGGAAGCGGCTCGAGCTCAGGCTCTGGCGGCAAGCAGATAACGATGGGCTTCTCACAGATCGGAGCGGAATCCGAGTGGAGAACGGCCAATACGGAATCCATCAAACAGGCAGCTAAAGATGCAGGTATCAACTTGCAGTTCTCGGATGCACAGCAGAAACAGGAGAACCAGATCAAGGCTATCCGTTCCTTCATTGCACAGGGCGTTGATATCATCGCTTTCGTTCCTATCGTTGAAACCGGTTGGGACACGGTGCTAAAAGAAGCAAAAGATGCGAAGATTCCGGTTATCGTTGTTGACCGCGATGTCAAACTCAGCGATGATTCCCTCTACGTTGCTAAAATCGGTACGGACTCTGTCAAAGAAGGCAACAACGTCTTCAAATGGATCGATGAGTACATGGCTAAAGAGAAAAAGACCCCGCGTGATGGCGGCAGCCAGTACAATGTTGTAATTCTTGAGGGCACGGTTGGTTCTTCCGTAGCTATCCGCCGTCAGGAAGGTTTCAAAGATGCAATGGCTAAAGCAGCTGATGCAGGCAAGTACAACATCCTCGCTTCCCAGACTGGTGAGTTCACCCGCCAGAAAGGCCAGGAAGTCATGGAGTCCTTCCTCAAATCCTATGGTCCGAAAATCGACATCCTCTTCGCTCACAACGATGACATGGCTCTCGGTGCTATCCAGGCAATCGAGAAAGCTGGTCTGAAACCGGGCAAAGATATCACGATCATTTCCATCGATGGTGTCAAAGGCATGTTCCAGGCTATGATCGATGGCAAAGCAAACTGCACGGTTGAGTGCAACCCGCTGCAGGGACCGCTGCTCATGGAGACGGCTAAGAAGATCCTCGCTGGCGAGAAAGTCGAAAAACTCGTCTATGTCGATGAGGGCGTATTCCCGGCAGATGTCGCAGCAAAGACGCTCCCAGAGCGCAAATATTAATTGATTCCCCTTTCCAATCAATCCAAATACGCAGCTTAGGATAAACAGGCCGCGCCCGTACGTCGTATGAGTTCGGACGCGGCTGTTTTTATCCGCAGATAGATCCAAAAGGAACAATTCAGGACTTATCCGTGTGGTTTATAACTGATTCCGAGTGTATTGAGTTTCCTGGTTAGGAGTGAAGATCATGGCACAAGCTCTATTGGAGATGCGGTATATAGATAAGGTATTCCCGGGCGTCAAGGCACTATCGAACGTCAATTTCACGCTCCACGCCGGGGAAATCCACTCCCTGATGGGAGAGAACGGCGCCGGCAAGTCGACGCTGGTCAAGGTACTTACGGGTGTTTATCAGCGCGATGGTGGTACCATCGTCATGAATGGCAAGCCCATTTCACCGAAGACGCCGAAGGAGGCCCAGGAGTGTGGCATTTCGACGGTGTATCAGGAGGTGAACCTCTGCTCGAACCTCACGGTGGCAGAGAATATCTTCATTGGCCGCGAGCCGAAGAAGCACGGTTTCATTGACTGGAAAACAATCAACCAGCGGTCCGAGGAACTCCTCGCAAAGCTGGATGTTCATATTGATGTGACAAAGACACTTGACAACTATTCGGTCGCCCTGCAGCAGATGATCGCCATTGCGCGCGCTGTCGATGTCGATGCGAAGATCCTGATCCTCGATGAGCCGACTTCCTCGCTCAACGAGGAGGAGACGGCGCATCTGTTCAAGATCATGCGCCAGTTGCAGAAGCAGGGCATGGGGATTGTCTTCATCTCCCATTTCCTCGATCAGATCTATGAGATCTGCGACCATATCACCGTATTGCGCAACGGCGAGCTGGTAGGTTCCTATGAGGTAGCGAAGCTGCCACGCCTGGAGCTCATCGCCAAGATGGTCGGCAAGGAGCTCAGCGATGTCAAGGATATGGACAAATTCGCAGAGAAGAGCACGCCGTCGGAGGAGGTCTTCCTCGATGCTAAGGGGATTGGCGCCGTTGGCAAGCTGCGCGAGGTGGACGTGACCATCCACAAGGGCGAGGTCATCGGTTTTGCAGGGCTTTTGGGCTCTGGGCGCACCGAGACGGCGGATCTCTTGTTTGGCATCGACCAGATCAGCAAGGGCGCCATCAGCATCAATGGCAAGAAAATCAATCTCAAGAACCCGATGGATGCCATGGAGCAGAAGATCGGCTTCTGTCCTGAAGACCGCAAGCTCTCAGGCATCATCGGCGACCTGTCGGTGCGTGAGAACATCATCCTCGCGATGCAGGCGAAGGATGGTATCATGCGCCATATCCCCTACGAAGAGCAGTGCAGGATTGCAGATGATTGCATCAAGCTGCTCAAAATCAAGGTTTCCGACCGCGAGCAGCTCGTCAAGAACTTGTCGGGCGGCAATCAGCAGAAAGTCATCATTGCCCGCTGGCTTGCGACGCAGCCGAGCCTGTTGATCCTTGATGAGCCGACGCGCGGCATCGATGTCGGCACGAAGACGGAAATCCAGAAGATGGCGATTGCCTTGGCGAAGCAGCGTGGCATGTCGGTCGTGTTCATCTCGTCGGAGATGGATGAGATGGTCCGTACCTGCACGAAACTCATCGTCATGCGTGACCGCCGCAAGGTGGCAGAACTCACGGGCGATGACATCAGTTCGGATGGTGTCATGAAGGCAATTGCGGGAGGTGCAGCCTGATGGATATGCTGAAAAGGTTTGCAGGAAGTTCGCTCTTCCTGCCAGTAGTAGCCCTCTTGGTACTGCTGGTATTCAATACGATTTTCGTCGATGGGTTCCTGTCGATACAGCTGACCGAGGATGGCAGGCTGTACGGCCGCCTCATCGATATCCTCAACCGTTCCTGTTCGCTGATTATTTTGGCGCTGGGCATGACTTTCGTCATCGCGACGAGCGGTATCGATATTTCCGTCGGTGCTGTGGTAGCCATCTCGGCGGCTGTGGTCTGCACGATGATCGGTGGCCGTGGCGATGGTGTAGCTCAGATGCCGATGGCAATGGCGATGCTTGCTGCTGTTGGTGTTGGTGTCCTCTGCGGCATGTGGAATGGCCTTTTGGTCGCTAAGTTCAAGATCCAGGCCGTTGTTGCTACTCTGATTCTCATGACGGCTGGCCGTGGCGTGGCACAGCTCATGACGGAAGGCCAGATCATCACGGTCTACTACAAACCCTTTGAATACATCGCCGGGTTCCTGCCGGGCATGCCGCTGCCGACGAACATCTTCATTGCCCTCGCAATGGTCTTGCTGGTGGCTGTGTTGATGAAGAAGACGAGCATCGGGCTCTTCGTCCAGTCGGTCGGTATCAACCCGACGGCGGCCAGATATGCGGGCATCAACGTTACACTGGTCATCTTCCTTGTCTATGCGTTTTCGGGGCTTTGCGCGGGCGTTTCGGGCCTCATTGAAAGTTCCCTGATCCGCGCAGCCGATGCTAATAATGCCGGCCTCAACATGGAGATGGATGCTATCCTGGCTGTTGCCCTTGGTGGTACGCTGCTTTCGGGCGGCAAATTCTACATCGGTGGTTCGGTCATCGGTGCTATCACGATCCAGACGCTGACGACGACGATGTATGCGCTCGGTGTTTCCGCCGACCAGCTGCCGGTTGTCAAGGCAATCGCGGTCATCATCATCTGCTTGATTCAGTCGAAAAAAGCCCAGGAGCTTTTCGATGCATGGAAAGCACGGCGGGCAGCGGGGAAACCGCGCCCAAAAAAGTTGGTTGATGGAAAGGTGGTGGAGCAGCCATGAGAAACAGACTTAATGACATCATAGCATCCAAATATTTCTCATTTTTCGTCACAGTGCTCCTGTTTGCCATTCTTTATGGTGCAGGTATTGCCATGTACAAGGGCTTTATGCGGCCGCAGGTTTTCTTGAATCTCTTCATCGATAATGCGGCGCTGATCATCGTCACGGTGGGTATCACGTTCACGCTGATCATCGCGGGGATCGACCTGTCAGTCGGTGCCGTGCTGGCACTGGTCTGCATGGTGCTTGCGTGGCTGCTGGCCAATACGGGCCTGCCACTTGGCCTGTGTGTGCTCATCGTCATGGTCATGGGAACGGTCTTCGGCGCAGCGCAGGGCTATATCATCTCGAAGTTCGATCTGCAGCCGTTCATCATCACGCTGGCGGGCATGTTCTTCTGCCGCGGCCTCACGGCCGTCATCTCGCAGGATACGATCCAAATCGAGAATCCGACCTGGGTGGCGCTGGCAAGCTATCGTGTCGATGTCGGCGTGGGCTTCATCTCGATCGGCGCTATTGTGGCGCTGCTGACGATTGTTGTGGCGGCTATCGTGCTTGGCTTCACGAAATTTGGCCGCACAGTATTTGCTATCGGTGGCAGTGAGTCGTCGTCAGCGCTCATGGGCTTGCCGGTATTCCGCACGAAGGTCATGGTCTATGCTATCTCGGGCTTCTGCTCGTCGCTGGGTGGTCTGGCCTATAGCCTCATCATGCTGACTGGCTATAACCTGCATGGTCTGGGCATGGAGATGGATGCCATCGCCTCCTCGGTCATCGGCGGCACGCTGCTGACTGGCGGTGTCGGCTTCATCCCTGGTGCGCTTGTCGGTGTGCTGATCCAGGGCGTCATCCTGACGTTCATCAGTTTCCAGGGAACGCTTTCCGCTTGGTGGACGAAGATTGTTGTCGGTGCCCTGCTCTGCGTGTTCATCATCATGCAGGCATTCATCACGGAGCAGAAGAGCAAACTCTCCTCGAAGAGCTCTATGGAGGATGGCGGACAGCCGCCAGCCAAGCCTGCCCCTAGTGCACAAGGCTGATAGATACAGCCAAAAGCCCCTGACCGTCGTGTAATGGCGGTCAGGGGCTTTTGGCACGAAAAAAACGCCCGAGGGGAATCGGGCGCATTTCCAGATGTGATGTTGTGTTGTATTTATGGAAAGGAAGAGAGAAATCTTAGCTGCGGTTTACGTCGAAATCAGCAGCGTTGACGTCCATGAGCTTGGACGGATCGACATTGGAATAGATGCCCGGACGGACTTCATAGCTCTTCATGTAGTCAGAAGTAGCTTCCATGAGGTCGTTCGTATAGCTCTCAACGTGTTTTTCCCACATGCTTTTCATCATAAACCGCTCCTTTACAAAATAAAGTCATACATAAGATTTATTCTTACTTAACCACTGGATTTATACATATTATGACATGGCCGTTTTTATTTGTGAAATACCTTGTTTTGATAATATATAGCTTTTTTCTATTAGCATATGCTATACTTGAAACAAGAGAGTATTTGCGGAATCAGACAGGGAGGGCGCGGCAATGACGATTATCCAGATGCGCTATTTCTATGAGGTCTGCCAGTGGCAGAACATCACTAAGGCAGCAGAGCACCTGCATGTATCCCAGCCGACAATCAGCGTCGCCATGCAGGCATTGGAGACAGAGACAGGACTCAATCTTTTCCACCGCGAGGGGCGTAAGATCATCATCACACATGATGGCAGTAAATTACTTGGCAAAGTCAAGCACATTCTTGACCAGATGGACCAGCTGGAAGAAGAAATTCAGGATATGGCGCATAACCGCAACCATATCCGCATGGCACTGCCGCTGCAGCTCGGTACCCAGTTCTTGCCATTGGTCCTTGGCGATTTCCGTTGGCTGCACCCGGAAATCCGGCTCGACATCATCGAGTCAGGCGGCATCAGTGCCCTGCATATGGTTGAGGATGAGAAGCTCGATATCGCCTTGACAAACTACGAGAGCGGCTTCAGCAACAAGCTCAACTATCAGAAGCTGTTTACCTGCGAATGCTGCTTCGTCACCTATCCGGAACACCCGCTGGCCGAGCGTGAGTCGGTGTCGTTTGCAGATTTCGCCGAGGAGCCGTTGGTCATGCTCGACAGCAATTTCTTTGTCTATCATATGGTGCATGATTTGTTTGCCAAAGCAGACAGGAAGGCAAAAATCGTCCATTATTCGCCCTACCTCCATACCATCAAGACGCTCGTCAAGAGCGGCATCGTATCGACGTTCCTGACACGGCAGGCCATCCTGCCGGATGACCATCTCGTCGTGATACCGCTGACGGAGCCGTTCTATATCAATTCGGGCATCGTGACCAAGAAGGGACGCCAGATCTACGAAGATGAGCGCATCCTTATGGAATATCTGCAGAATATCACCAAAGTGCTTAAATGAGTGCTTCGGTTGGGCTGTATAGGATCGTGAATATGTGCAAAAATCCGTTGGCTATAACAGTGTAGAGACCCCCATAAGTTAGACCCAGGAATCTAACTTATGGGGGTCTTTTTATGGCAAAATATAGTGCAGAATTTAAATGTAAGGTAGTCCAAGAGTATTTGAATGGACATATAGGATATACTGCCTTAACAAAAAAATATGACATCCCTTCCTCAAAATGCATTCAAGCGTGGGTCGGAAAATATCGTAAAATGGGGAAAGATGGGCTTCAACGGTCAAGAAAAAATGAAACCTATTCTTTCCAATTCAAGGTAAATGCTGTAGAGTTATATTTAAGTACAGAGATTTCTTACCAAGAATTGGCACTTCGACTTAATTTGAAATCTGCGGGCCTTTTAGCTAACTGGGTTCAACGCTATCGT
>NZ_FOQK01000045.1 GCF_900113715.1 Pseudoselenomonas ruminantium
AACCATCAATGTTACGCTTATGGTACTCCCCTGCCCGGCGGCTTCGTTTCAGCAATAGCCCGAATGAATCTTCAACCTGCTAATACGTTAGTGCGTATCATTCTGTGCCTAGGACAGTCGCTCCAGATAGAAAGAAGCACTACCCCGTTCGCCCCTATCATCCGTATGAGCAGGTTTGTACGAACCGTTTCTCTCGTAACAAACACATCGCTGTAATTCGTAGCCTAATGCCGGAACAAAGCAGGCTTATCCAAACGTAGCAGAGGGCGGGGGCGGGTACACTTTCTTCGCAGCGGGAGCGATTTGCCCGAACGCAGTGAGGGATGGCCCGCGGCAAGTACTATCTAGAACGACACGATGTATTGGCGTGCCGCCGGCCTGCCCGGCACATGCCACTAGATACGTACAAAAGCATCCGCGCGGGTCATTTAGCGGGAGCGGAGAAAAAGTGCACCCGCCCCCACCCAAGCTGAGCTGTACCGAGTTTATTTTAACCACGCACGGACAGTCAAACTGCAATTTGCGAATATGCTAAGAAAAAGTGTTATTATGGTTACAGAAATGCGGCATTTTATTTGCTAAAATCACTGTTGTAAGTAGATGGGAGAGAGAATGTGTAGTATATTTTAGGAGGTTTTTGACGATGAAAGGATACGTAGATAAGGATTTATGCGTGGGCTGTGGCATGTGCACGGGGGCGTGCCCTGAGGGGTTCCGTTTTGGCGATGACGGGCTGGCTGAGGGCTATCAGGAGCTGCCTGCGGACAGCGTCGATGATGCGCGGCAGGCGGCGGAGGACTGCCCGGTCGGCGCGATTACGGTAAAATAAGGAGCGTTCTTACTTGCGGCCGGTTGTGTTCTATTATATGATATAGAAAGTAACGATTTTGATTGCGAGGGGGCAGGTACATGGGCGAGAAGAATGACAGGGCGGTTCGGGCGATGCGCGAATTCCTTGAGGCCGTTGGGGTAGATCTCACGGCGCGGGGGATGGAGAAGACCCCGGAGCGCGTGGCGCAGATGTACCAGTACCTGTTCAGCGGTATCGGCAAGGATACTTTCTCCATCTGGGGGGAGACCTTCGACGCGGGCTCGGATGGCATCGTGGCTGTGCGCCACATCCCGTTCTACTCGATGTGCGAGCACCATCTTGTGCCGTTCTTCGGCGAGGTGAGCATTGTCTATCTGCCGGAGAACGGCCGCGTGGCGGGCTTTTCGAAGTTCGCACGGCTGGTCGATATCCTCTCGCATCAGCCGCAGCTGCAGGAGCGGCTGACGGCGCAGATCGCCGCCGCTGTCTGGCATGATCTCGGAGCCCGAGGCGTGCTGGTCACGGTCGAGGCCCAACAGCTCTGTATGACCATGCGGGGTGACCTCGCGCATGGCACGCGGACCGTCACATCGGAATGCACCGGTGTATTCCAGACGGATTCTGCGCTCTATCATCAGGCGTGGATGATACTGGGAGGAGAAAAATCATAATGACAGCTATCCGTAAGTACACGTTTGCCGATGGGAAAATGCTCACGCTGGGCGAGCGCACGCTCGTCATGGGCATCCTCAATGTGACGCCGGATTCGTTTTCGGACGGCGGCCGCTGGAATACGCGTGATGCGATGCTGCGGCACATGGAGGAGATGGTGCGCGATGGCGCGGATATCATCGACCTGGGCGCTGAGTCGAGCCGGCCGGGCTTCACGCCGATGCCCGCGGCTGAGGAGATCGAGCGGCTGCTGCCGTTCCTTGATGCGCTCGTCGCTGAGTGCCCTGTGCCCATATCGGTGGATACGTTCAAGGCGGAGACGGCCAAGGCGGCGGCTGCGCATGGCGCCCATATGCTGAATGACATCTGGGGCTTGCAGTATGCAGCCGAGCCCGGTGCGATGGCAAAGGTGGCTGCGGACTGCGGCCTGCCGATTGTCGTCATGCACAATCAGGACGGGAAAGAGTACGCGGGGGATATCATCGCGAGCATGCAGGCGTTCTTCCGCCGCAGCCTGGCGCTGGCGGACGCGGCTGGCGTCAAGCGCGAGAACATCATCCTCGACCCCGGCATCGGCTTCGGCAAGGATGTCGCGGGCAATCTCGAGGTCATGCGCCGCCAGCGCGAGCTTCTGACCATCGATGGCGAGGAGTACCCGCTGCTGCTCGGCACGAGCCGCAAGAGCTTCATCGGTGCGACCCTTGACCTGCCTGTCGGGGAGCGCATGGAGGCGACAGGGGCCACTTGCGTGCTCGGCATCGAGCGCGGCGCGGGGATTGTCCGCGTCCACGACGTACTGTCGATCGCGCGCATGGTCCGCATGACCGATGTGATACTCAGGAGGCACTGATATGGATAAGATAAAATTGACGGGGCTGGAGTTCTACGGCTATCATGGCTGCCTGCCCAAGGAACGCGAGCAGGGGCAGCCCTTCTATATCGACTTGACGATGTATGCGGATCTGCAGCCTGCTGGCGTCAGCGATGATCTCGCGCAGACCATCAACTATGCGGAGGTCTATGCGACGGTCAAGGCCATCGTCGAGGGCGAGCCGTGCCAGCTCATCGAGACAGTCGGTGAGCGCGTGGCAACGGCGGTGCTGCAGGGCTATGCCAAGGTGCAGAAGGTGCGTGTGACGGTGCATAAGCCGCAGGCACCGCTGCCGGGCAAGTTCGGCGATGCTGCCATCAGCGTCGTGAGGACGCGGGCATGAGTGCGGCAAGACCGTATTCTGTCTGGCTGAGCCTTGGGGCTAATCTTGGTGACCGCGCTGAGACGATCCGCGCGGCTCTGCGTCAAATAGATACTGTGACTGCCACCCGCCTTGTGCAGGTGGCTTCTTTCTATGAGACGGCTCCCTGGGGCAAGCTCGACCAGCCGGGGTTTATCAATACGGCGGCAGAGGTCGTGACGGAGCTGCCGCTGACGGAGCTGCTGCACGCGATGCAGCGCATCGAGCAGGCATTGGGCCGCGTGCGCCACGAGCATTGGGGGGCGCGTACGATCGACATCGACCTGCTGGCCGCTGAGGGCAAGACCTCCGATACGGCGGAGCTGCGCCTGCCGCATCCCTATCTTACGGAGCGGGCCTTTGTACTGCGGCCGCTTTTGGACATCGCCACGGAGCTGGTGGTGGCGGGGCGCACGGTGCGCGACTGGTGGGTAGAGCCTGCCATCCAGGGCCAGCAGATCAGCCGGGCGGCGGAGGTGAGCAGCCCGTGGCCGCTGCAGATGATCGCGGCGGCTGATGAAGCTGGCGGCCTTGGCCATGCGGGGCAACTGCTCGTGCATGACCAAGAGGATATGGCACATTTCAAGGCCTTGACACTGGGGCATATCGTTGTCATGGGACGCAGGACGCAGCAAAGCCTGCCGGGCGCTGCGCCGCTGCAAGGACGCATCAATATCGTGTTGACCCGCACGCAGGGAGATATCCCTGGATTCAGTGTTTGCCACAGCCTTACGGAGCTTTGGCGACTGCTCGGCAAGCTCACGCTGGCGCAGCCGCAACGGAAAGTCTGGTGCATTGGCGGCGGCGAGATTTACCGTCTGTTGCTGCCGTATACTGAGACCATTGCGCTTACGCGGCTGCGGGGGCGGTATCGGGCGGATACGTTTTTCCCCGACGTCACGGCGCAGTTCCGCGAGGAGGCGCAGACGGCAGGGGACGCGCAGACGGCAGTCGCCAGCTTCTGCCGCCTGGTGCGGCGTCATGGCGGCCAATAGGAACAGGAAAGGAACGCGAACCAATGGAAATCTTTCATAATGACTGGGCGGATTACTTGAATGAGGAGCTGAAGCAGCCGTACTATCGCCAGCTGCGCCAGTTCCTCATCCAGGAGTACCGCACGCATCGCATCTATCCCGATATGTATGCGATCTTCAATGCACTGCACTATACGAGCTATGCCGATACGAAGGTCGTCATCCTCGGGCAGGACCCCTATCATGGCCCGGGGCAGGCCCACGGCCTGTCATTCTCGGTGCTGCCGGGGGTACAGCCGCCGCCGTCGCTGGTGAATATCTTCAAGGAGCTCCACGATGACCTCGGTTGTACGATCCCTGCGACGGGCTGCCTGAAGCCTTGGGCTGAGCAGGGCGTGCTGCTGCTCAACACCGTGCTGACCGTGCGCGAGCATCAGGCGGGGTCCCATCAGCGGCAGGGCTGGGAGATCTTCACCGATAAGATCATCAGCCTGCTGAACGAGCGCGAGAAGCCTATGGCCTTCATCCTCTGGGGCACGCCGGCGCGCCGCAAGAAGGCCATGATCACGAATCCGAAACACTACATCGTCGAGTCGCCGCATCCAAGCCCGCTGTCGGCACATCGTGGTTTTTTCGGCAGCCGGCCGTTCTCGAAAGTCAACGATTTCCTGCGTGCTACGGGGCAGGAGCCGATTGATTGGCAGCTCTGATCTTGGGGACGGAAAGCAATGTGGAATCAGTTCTACATTTTGCTTGCCTTTTGCGGGAAATTTGTCTAAAATAATAGTAGACTATCGCAAGGATTTTGCGGCTTTACGGAGGATGGCATGAATCAGAAGGTGACGATAAAGGATGTAGCGGAGCTGGCCGGTGTATCGAAGAGCACGGTTTCCCGTTACCTGAACCAGGGATATATCAGCGTCGAAAAGCAGGAGCGTGTCAAGAAGGCTATCGAGCAGACGGGGTTCAAGTCGAATTTCTTCGCCAAGCGGCTCAAGACGAAGCAGAGCAAGCTCATCGGCATCGTGCTGCCACGCATGGACTCGGTGACGGTCGGCAAGCTGCTGGCTGGCATCAGCCGCATCCTTGAGCCAGCGGGTTATCAGGGCCTGCTGCTCGTGAGCAAGCTCTCGGGCCGCAAGGAGATCGAGAATATCCGCAGCCTCCAGCAGCAGGGCGTCGACGGCATCCTCGTCGACTCGGTGGGCATCAGCGAGGAGCATGTGAAGCTCACGAAGAGCGGTACGGTCCCTGTGCTCTATACAGGCCAGAAACATCAGGATGTGCCCTATGTCAAGATCGATGACAAGGCCGCGGGCCGCATGATGGGCGCATATCTGCGGCAGATGGGGCATAAGCATGCCGTCTTTGCCGGGGTCACGGAGACTGATATCGCCGTGGGCGTCGACCGCAAGCAGGGCTTCATCGATGCCTTCACGGAGGGGCGGCCGGAGGCCAAGGTGGACTTCGTCGAGACGGGGTTTGACTTCCTGTCGGCCTATAACTGTGGCGAGGATGTCCGCCGCTGCGGTGCGACGGTTGTCGTCGGGGCGACGGATAACATCAGCCTGGGCATCCTGCGCTACTTCCATGAGCGCGGCCTGCGCGTGCCTGAAGACATCTCGGTCGTCGGTTTCGGTGGCTACGAGGTCGGCGCTGTCGTCTATCCGGCGCTCACGACGATTTCCTTCGACTATGAGCTCGTCGGCATGAAGGCCGCGCAGTATATGCTCGATCTGCTGCATGACGAACCGGTGGAGCAGAATATGGAGATGCCGCTGTTCTTTGTCGAGCGTGAGAGCGTGCGCAATCTGACACGCGACTATGCCCAGGCCCAGCCTGCATCGCTGACGGGCATGGCGTGAGCGGCATGAAAAAAGAGCTGTGAGGAACGCATGGGAGATTCCCACGCTGCCTTCACAGCCCTTGCTGGTATTCTTGCTTGGTGTTATTTCTTGGTGAACGTGATGTGTGCGCCCGTGGTCAGGACTGGCAGGCCGGAACCTTTGACGATGATCTGGCCCGGCATGGAGCCTTCGGCGTTGAAGACGAGGGTGCAGTGGCCTTCCTCGCGGAGGTTGTCGTTAGCGGCGTCGCCGACTTTTTCGACCGTGTACTTGATGCCGCCCATCAGCAGCTTGTCGCCCTTTTTGATGTCTTCTTTGAGTTCGCCCGGCGTGTGTTCGATGACCATGTCGGCAAGGTTCGGACGGATGCCCTCATCGAGCAGGATGGCGCTGTTGTTGTTCTCTAAGAACGTCTTGGCCAGGTTGCCGATAGCGGTGATCGATACATCATACTTGATATCCATATGATTCATTCCTCCATTATCCATAACACACAATATTCATACCACAATGGTCCGGTTCTGCCACCTTACATCTTTGGTAACTATTATTATAACATATTTTTTATGCGTAAAAGGGGACATTTGCCCTTTATTTATCGGATTTTCACGTTTTTGTCTGATTTTTAACTTTTTGTAAAAAAATCGTCAAAAAGGTGTTGACAAGAAGATATAGTTTGCGTATAATATTTTGTGTTGACAGCAGAGATGCTGATGACACAGGGGTATCGCCAAGTTGGTAAGGCACGGGTCTCTGAATCCCGCATGCGTTGGTTCGAGTCCAGCTACCCCTGCCATATGAAGATACGGCACCGCGAAAGCGGTGCTTTTTTGTGTATAAATTGCAGTTTATCTGTCCGTACGTGGTTAAAACAAACTCGGTACAGCTCAGCTTGGGTGGGGGCGGGTGCACTTTTTCTCCGCTCCCGCTAAATGACCCGCGCGGCTGCTTTAGTACGTACTTAGATACATGTGCCGGGCAGGCCAGCGGCACGCCAATACATCGAATCGTTCTAGGAAGTACGTACTGCGGGCCATCCCTCACTGCGTTCGGGCAAATCGCTCCCGCTGCGAAGAAAGTGTACCCGCCCCCGCCCTCTGCTACGTTTGGATAAGCCTGCTTTGTTCCGGCAATAGGTTACGAATTACATCGATGTGCTTG
>NZ_FOQK01000040.1 GCF_900113715.1 Pseudoselenomonas ruminantium
GCTATGTAGGCCGATTAAAGGAAGAACGAATTTTTCAAAGTATGTCTCGCAAAGGCACCTGTCTGGATAATAGCGTGATGGAAAATTTCTTTGGCCTGCTAAAACAGGAAATCTATTATGGGCATACCTATCACAGCTTCGAAGAACTTGAACGAGCTATACGGCATTACATCACATACTACAATAAGCACAGAATCAAAGCTAAGCTGGGGTGGCTCAGCCCAGTAGATTACCGTTTACGTCATGCCGCAGCATAAAAAACCGGTAGCAGCAAATAATTGCTACTACCGGTAAGGTCTAACTTTATGGGGTCACTACAGACAATGAAGCTGGTATGGACTTTATTTTTTACTGGGTATTGGCTATAGCTGTATGTCCGGCCGCACTTGCGTGTTCTGACTATGGCCATATAATCAACCTCTTAAATTCGATTCTTTTCGAGGATGATTATCCCATGGCATCGGCATGCTATTCCTACACCGATGTGTAGGAATTACTGATAACATATAATTCAACAAGCAGATTGATAGTAATATGTATTTACATTGTTAGTGCTTCATGCTATAATTTTATACAAAAGGAGGGATTTACCATGAAGGCAACCACACTCACGATGAGAGTTGACCCCCTGCTTAAAGAACAGGCAGAGGCTTTATGTGCGGAGATGGGACTGACACTGTCCACGGCATATACCATGTTCCTGAAGGCAATGGTAAGAACCAGGTCAATACCTTTCCCGATAACAGCTGATCCGTTTTATAGCAAGAAGAATCAGGCATACCTTGCTGAATCCATAGCCGAGCTGGAGGCCGGCGAAGGAGAGGAGCACGACCTAATTGATGTGTAAAAAATGGTCTGGCCGTGCTTGGCAGGAATATCTTGACTGGCAGTTGGAGGATAAAAAGGCCTTAAAGCGGATAAACTCGCTGATAAAAAGCGTAGAGCGCGATGGCGTGCTGGAAGGCATCGGCAAGCCCGAACCACTCAAGCACAACCTGCAGGGCTGGTTCAGCCGCCGGATTGATGATGAAAACAGACTGGTATACCGAATCAGAGAAAACACCATAGAGATTGCCCAATGTAAAGGGCACTACTAAAAAGCCGTCCCGATCGTGAGACGGCTCATTTTTTTGCTGTTGTTAGGAATTGATTAAAATTTGTCGCTCAGGCAGAAAAATGTATATAAAAGCATATGCAAGTGTTTTCCCAAACAAATATCTAAAAAGCTAATAACGACGCGCTTTCTAAGCGATTTTCATAAACGCATATTAACACATATAAAAAATATCCGCATAACTTCCGATAAGTATAAATTATCGGAAGTAAATTATCGAGTAAAAATATAAGGGCGCTCAGAGCTTGTTCCTGCGGTTTTATCTGCTGATGCATAAACTTATATGCACGATGCTTTTAAAACCGCTCAGAACAGCTCTGAGCGCCCCATTTTTTTCACGCTGAAAATTTTTTATTTTATGCTGCCGATACTGCTCATACCATCGATGGTTTGGGTGCCTTGACTGTTTTGATATGTCAAATCTGATACGATGACTTGGCGGATGTAGTGTTTCTGGGCATCGACCTTATAATCGTAATAGCTGCTGGCTGAATGGATGACCATCGGCACACCGGCGTCGTTCTGACCGATGGTCATCATGACATGGCCGGGTTTGAAGCAAAGCGCCCCAGGTTTTGCCTTCTTGACCTCGTCGTAGCGTTCTGTTGTCGACAAACCAACCAGCGGTTGATTGACTGGCAAGGCAGCCTCCTGCTGATCGGCATCTCTGGGGATTTGGATGCCCATGCTGCGATAAACATCCTGGACAAAGGACGAGCAGTCAACGCTTTCGTCCTGACCGCCCCATCCATAGACATCGCCTAGGAAGCGGAAGGCTTGGCGGATGGTGTTGTTGTAGCTGTATGGCAGGTAGCCTTGATGCAGGGTGCTGTCCAGCTGCACAGGCGTGGGGACGATTTCAAGCCGGCCAGCGGCATCTCTTGCTGGCAGCTGCAGTGCCAGGCGGCCATTCGCATCTTTTTTGCAGGGGATGGTGGCCCCCATCTGATAAAGTTCTTCTGCCCCCCCGCTGGCCGCGAGTTTCTTTTTGTTGCTGATGACCACCACAAAATCCCTGGGCTCTACGAAGTTCAGCCATGTCTTGTAGTCGGTCAACGCGACGTTGGCAGCCGCCAGCCAGCCTTGATAATCCTTGGACTGGACGAAATAGAACTTGCCATCACGGCTGACCGCCAGCACCGCAACAGACTGGGCCGGATCGATTGCCGTGCCCTGGAGGTTATCGTAATGGATATCGTTGGGAGCACTGTACCAGCCATCGCTGGTCGGCAGCAGGCGTATATCGCCGCGCTGCGTAGTCACACCGTATTGTACTTCTACTTTTTCGGACAGACTGTCGATGTTGCAGTTCTGACGGACGTATTCCCATTCCGCAGGGGTAAGGATATGGTTGCCTGCATAGTCCTCAGGCTTTTCGCCCGGCCAATAATCCTGCATGGCGGCAAAGATGCGGTTTTTGACCTGTTGACCAGTCAGCGTGGCCGGGAAATCGACCAGATCGCGTAAGGTATCATTACGGGCCCGCAGGGAGTCATTGAGTTTTTGGATGTCCTCCGCTGAAAGGAGAACTTTCTCCCCTTCGGGCTGCCGTGCCGTCCAATATTCAGCCGTTGCCTGCTCGCCTTGGACAGCAATCCCTGCTTCCGCAGCTGGCATGAGCCCCGCAAAGCCATAGGCAGCTGCCATTGCAGAAGCTGCCACGCAGAAATAGTTCTGGTAGTTCATCATAAACCTCCTTAGTCCATACCAAGCGAATGCGCCAGTTCATCCACGAAAGCACGCGCGGATGTCTCGGCGATGCGCGCCTGCGCGTCGTACTTGGCAACCGCCGCACGCTGGCGGTTGAACGCCGCTTTCAGCGCCTGATCCTCTGGCTGCTCGCGCAAGCGCATCCCTGTCAGATCTGCGTCGACGATGCGGATCAGCTGCTCAAGCTGGGGACGGCATTCTGCCAGCGTTCTCTCCGGCAGCGAAAGCTGCAAGGTGTCTGCCGCCTTGCGGAGGCGCGCCAGCTTTTCCCTGACCGTCTGTGCATCTTCGGCGCGGCCGCTCTGCCAATACGCATCGATGGCTTGCCGCAGCTTCCGTCCATCGGCAGGCCCGATCTTGGCCCAGTTGTTCTCCAGATGCTGGGACTCGTCGGCCACAGCTGTCATAGCAGGTGCCAGCTTACCGTACTGCTGCGCAATAGCCTTTTCCCAAGCCGCCTGGGCATCATAGATCTGCGGCTGCTGCGCATAGTCGGCGCCAGTCGCCAGAGCGATCTTGGAAAGCTGCTCATATTTCATCGGATTGAAGAAGATGGCTGGCAGTGCCGTCTTGCCAGGCAGTTTCTCCATCGGCCCCAAGGCCAGTTTGTTTTCCATGTAGTCGGTAACCGGGTAGTTCCACCAGACACCCAGCGAGCGGCCATACAGATCATTGGCCTGCTGCAGCTGTGTATCGCTCAGCCCGTCGGGCACCACGCCATCGCCTGTGTAGAGCACGAGGATCTCGGGCCGCAGAGTTTGCGAGAAGGCCTGCGTATAGGGCTTCTTCGCGCCATCTGTCTGCATATCGCCGTAGAAATACTCCGTCGGTACCGTCAGCAGCGGCTGGACGTCGCTATGGGCCGCAACAAAATGCTCGGACAGCCAGTTCAGGAACTCCGCCTGTCCTTGGCCATCCTTGTCCTTGATATCATCGAAGAAAATAGCGAAATCCCGCACGCCCAGATCATACATGGCTTGCAGTTTGCGCTCCATAGCCAGACGGTCCTGATAGCCCTTGAGTCCATAAAAATGGATATCGAGCCCTGGCGACACGGCAAATATGAAGCGGACATCCTGCGCCTTAGCGGCCTTTATCAGCTCGGCCAGTTCCTGCATCTTGGCCTCTGGATAGGGCTCCCGCCACTTGGCCCGATGGTACGGATCATCCTTGGGCGCATAGATATAGGCGTTGAGGGAATGCTGGCCACAGAAGGCGAGCATATCCAGACGGTCAGCCTGCTGCCACGGCGTACCATAGAAGCCCTCGACGATGCCACGCAAAGGAATCGGTGCCGCCAACGAAACGCTTGGTGCATAAACAGCAGCGGCGGTCATCATACTGCCGGCAGCAACGGCAGTTATTTTTTTCGTTTGGGCAAAGGAAATGAAGCCCATGGAACCCCCCCATTTCTAGCAATCGATTGTAAGTCATATCTTGATTATACCATCTTCCCGTAAAAAATGAAAAATTTTGCGAAAATCAGTTCCATAGCGAACATATATATGGTACAATAGAACATAAGAATAGTTAGTTTCGTTGTTAGGAGGCAATAATTATGCGTAAGACGCAGACTTCCAGTGAGCGCCAGAAAGAAATCTTCCAATACATCAAGTCGTTCCTGCTCGAAAAGGGCTACCCGCCTTCGGTCCGAGAGATTGGCAAGGCCGTAGGCCTCAAGTCCAGCTCGACGGTGCATGGCTACCTCTCCCGCCTGGAGGAAAACGGCATGATCAAGCGCGATCCGACCAAGCCGCGTGCCATCGACATCCTGGATGAGAAGCCCTGGGGCAAGAACGTCGCCGTTCCACTCGTAGGCACGGTCACGGCTGGCATGCCGATCTTCGCAGAAGATAATGTGCAGGATGTCTATTCGTTCCCGCAGAATCTCCTTGGTACGGCTGACAAGACCTTCATGCTCAAGGTATCGGGCGAGAGCATGATCAACGCGGGCATCTACGACGGCGACTTCGTCATGGTCCGCCAGCAGGATTCTGCCAACGACGGCGATATCGTCGTTGCCCTCGTCGATAAAGAAGGTGCTACGGTAAAACGCATCTATCGCGAGAAAGACTGCTTCCGCCTGCAGCCGGAGAACGATACGATGAAGCCGTTCTATGAAAAAGACGTCAACGTCCTCGGCAAGGTAATCGGCATCTATCGTCAGATGTAATGGCTGACATGTCAATCCTATAGTCAAAAATGACCAGTCAAATCGCTTTCGGTTTGACTGGTCATTTTTATTGGACTTTTTCCGGTTGATTATTTGTCAACATCAAGCACTGCCTGAGCTGCGCCCATGACGCCGATCATGGCGTGTTCGAAGGTCAGGCCGCCCTGCAGATAAACGTTGTAGGGTGCGCGCATGGGGCCGTCGGCGCTGAATTCAATCGAGGCGCCCTGGACGAAGGTGCCGGCCGCCATGATGATCTGGTCGGCATAGCCCGGCATATCCCAAGGCTCGGGCGCTGCGTAGGAGTCCACCGGCGAGTATTTCTGGATGCCGCCGCAGAAGGCGATGAGTTTTTCTGCCGAGCCGAGCTCGATGGCCTGGATGATGTCGCCGCGGACATCGGTGGGCAGTGGCAGCGTCTTGTAGCCGAGCTTGGCGAACATGCCAGCGGCAAAGAGCGCGCCCTTGATGGCCTGGGCAACGACATGGGGTGCCAGGAACAGGCCCTGGAACAGCAGGCGGTTATTGGCAAGGCTTGCGCCCAGCTCATCCCCCATGCCCGGTGCGGTCAAGCGGTAGGAGGCCAGCTCCACGAGCTTGTCCTTGCCGGCGATATAGCCGCCCGTCGGAGCGATACCGCCGCCCGGGTTCTTGATCAGGGAGCCAGCCATGATGTCAGCGCCGACCTGGGTCGGTTCGAGGGTGTCCACGAACTCGCCATAGCAGTTGTCGACAAAGCAGATGCAGTCGGGCTTGAGGCGATGGACTTCGGCCGTGATGGCGCGGATGTCTTCGATCGAGAGCGGATTGCGCATGCTGTAGCCGCGGGAGCGCTGGATCTCCACCATCTTCGTCTTGTCGGTGATGACGTTCTTGATGCCATCCATATCGACCTTGCCATCAATCATCGGCAGCTCGTTGTAGAGCACGCCGAATTCCTTGAGGGAGCCGGGGCTCGGGTTGTCGTAGCCGATGACGGTCTGCATCGTATCGTAGGGTTTGCCCGTCAGCGAGACGAGCTCATCGCCGGGACGCAGGATGCCGAATAAGACCGTTGCCAGCGCATGGGTGCCCGAGACGAACTGCGTGCGCACCAGAGCGCGCTCGGCGCCGAAGATATGAGCGTAGAGCTCCTCGAGCTTGCCGCGACCGATGTCGTCGTAGGCATAGCCCGACGTGGTGTTGAAATGGGCATCGGACACCTTGCATTCACGCATGGCATCGAGTACCTTCAAGGTGTTGGCCTCAGCGACTTCATCGACATGGGCGAAAAGCGGCTGGGTCTCGGCAAGGACCTCTTTCTTGAGGTCAAGGATCTTCTGGGAAAATGACACGAAAATTACTCCTTACTATATGGTAGATATTTATCTTTCTCGGAAACGGGCAGGCTGACTTCGACAAGGGTCCCCTGCTCGACGTATTCGGTGGAACGTACGGCGTTAAGCGCATGCAGCTCCGTAATCATGCCGCCCTTATCGTAGGGAATCAGGAGTGTCAGCTTGATCTGGCTTTCCTGGAAAAAGCCTTCGATTTTAGCCTGCAGGGCCGCAAGATTCTCGCCTGTGCGCGCAGAGATGCAGATGCCTTCACGGTCATGCAGCATCTGCTGGCGCAGATTGTCGTTGTCGATGCGGTCGGCCTTATTGAACACATAAAGCGTTGGCTTCGT
The DNA here is from genome assembly GCF_900113715.1 of Pseudoselenomonas ruminantium. GTDB lineage: Bacteria > Bacillota > Negativicutes > Selenomonadales > Selenomonadaceae > Selenomonas_A > Selenomonas_A caprae. The sequence goes on from NZ_FOQK01000040.1 coordinate 6,667, forward strand.
TTCGGCGTCAAGCTCTTTCAGCACTTCGATAACTGCAGCGATTTGCTGCTCGAAATTCACATTGCTGCAATCGACGACATGCAACAGCATATCAGCCTCCTGCACCTCTTCGAGCGTCGCGCGGAAGGCCGTGACGAGCGTATGCGGCAGTTTCTGGATAAAGCCGACGGTATCGGTCAGCAGGATTTCCTGCTTCTCGGGCAGTACGAGATGCCGCGTCGTCGGGTCAAGCGTTGCAAACAGCTTGTCCTCAGCAAAGACCTCCGCCCCTGTGAGCTTATTGAGCAGCGTCGATTTGCCCGCATTGGTATAGCCGACGAGCGCGACCAGCGGAATCCGCGATTCCTTGCGGCGGACGCGATGCAAATCGCGGCTTTTCTTTAGCCCTTCGATTTGTTTCTCGATATCATGGATCTTGGCATATATCCGACGGCGGTCTACCTCAAGCTTCGTTTCGCCGGGGCCGCGTGTGCCAATGCCGCCGCCCAGACGCGAGAGCACGAGGCCCTGACCGCCAAGGCGCGGCAGATTGTACCTCAGCTGCGCAAGCTCGACCTGCAGCTTGCCTTCGCGCGAGCGGGCGCGTTGGGCAAAGATATCGAGAATCAACGCCGTGCGGTCAATGACCTTGACTCCGAGTATCTGCTCGAGATTATGCTGCTGGGACGGCGTGAGTTCATCATCTAAAATCAAGAGATTGGCGTTGGTGTTCTGAATCTCCATCGCAATCTCGGATACCTTGCCCTTGCCGAGGAAAAAGGCCGCGTCGGGCTTTTCCTTGCGCTGGGTGAACTGGCCGACTATCTTGGCGCCAGCCGTATCGGCAAGCCGGGCAAGCTCGGCCATCGACTCCTCGATGGTCCAGAGCTGCTGGCCCGGACGCTCGACACCTGCGAGGATGGCACGTTCCTCTTCCGCATCGGTATTCTTCAGATTCTGCGCGCCGAGCTTTTTGTTGACGACGGTCACGAGCATATTGAGGTTGATTTGGTCAAGTACTTTTGATTTGACCGGACCGAGCTGTGACAGCTCTTCGACGCCGGCCTCGTTCTGTTCCCCCGTGAAAAAGCCCAATGAGCCGATGATGCCTTCTTTATGATGGCGTCCGATAGCCGCCATGCAGTCGAAGCGCAGACGGCGCAGGGACGACAGATCCGGCTCGCTTAAGCGCACGTCGCCGCTTGGATGCGTATGGATGCAGCGGATACCGGAAAGCCGGCGGTCGCTGCGTGCCTGCCGCTGGAACTCGGGCAAATCGACCGTATCGGCATCGCCAAGCGACACCTGTACGATCCTGCCCTGCCGGTTGATATAGACAGCGACCTCGCGCTCGAGGATGTCGGTAATCTCGAGCATGCGCTCATTGAGCTCCTTGGTCGAAAGCTGCCCGATGGGCACGGAGAGCTCATAGATGGCCTTGAGTTTATCCAATATGTAGGTTTTGATATTTGCTAAATCGCCATTTACCTGCATAATCGCTCCTTATCCGCGGTTGATGATGTTCGAGATATGCTTGAGCGTAATCGACAGTGTCCCGTCGTCGTTGTTGTTGAACTCGACGAACTCGGTATTATCGAAGTAATCCGTCGGGATGGTCAGCTCGATGCCCGTATCAGTCTTGAGCTTATGCTTGCACATCTTCTTGAGCGTGGCTTCCTGATCCATCTTGACCGGCTCGGTAAAGCCTGCCTCTTTGATGGCCGTGTCAAAATCAGCCTGCATCGAAGGATTTTCTTTGAAGATTTCCTTGCCGGCCTCGACTAAGTCAAGCGCATCGCTTGCCTGCATGTTTTCCGCCACATAGCTCTTGACGGCCGCTTCGGTGGCGACCTTGTCCTGCCCGTAAGCCTCGGCGACTTTAGCTGCCGTCTTGCTGAGATTCTTGATGGCTTCCTTCGGCGAAGGTGTCAGGCTGCATTCGAGCAGGATTTCGGGAAAGACCTGGATGCTGTTGCCATCGATCGTATACTTTTTCGCACAGACCGAGACTGCCTTGGTCTCCGTATTGACGAAGGCGAACTCCTCCATCTTCTGCGTGAGACTGGGCATGATCGAATAATGGTTGATGATTTCGTTCTTGATGCCGTTTTCGGTCTGGTTGACCTGATGCGTGTAGCCGATATGGCTGTTCGACTTGAAGACGACGATCTGCCGCTGATCGTCGATACGCACGTCAGCCACAATCACATCGGCTGATGCCATTTCCTCCGCATGCGTGAAGGCTTCCTCGAGCGTATGCGTGATTTCCTTGGAAAAGGGCACGAAGCTCATCTCGCCGGACAGATAGTCATTGAGCTTTTGCTGGAACGCACTGTCATCATAAAACGTCCCTGGCTTCGCGTCCTGGCTGCCCCAGGATTTTTCGATATGTTTATAGAGAAATGTCTCGATGCTGTCCTTGACCGTAAGCTCCTCATCGGAGTAGACGGTCATGCCGGAATTGAAATCGAGAATATGCAAGATGGCTTTATCAATGATAATCATACGGGCGGTTCTCCCTCCTCTTTCTGTGCCTTAGCCGCATGGTCAGCTGCCTCTTTCTGCGCGCGGGCACGTACCTCACGCAGACGCGGCAACATATGCTGATGGAGTTTTTCCTCGAGCTCGGGCAGCTCATTGGAGTCAAAGTCGTAGTTGACGTCGGGGATATTCCAGATGCGGGCTTCGGCAAAGAACTCATCGCGATAAATATTATAGTAAACCGTAAAGCTGCTCTCCAGTGCAAAGTCGACATAATCGATGACGATATACGAGCCATTGTTGATCTTGACTGGCTGCGCCGGCCGGATAAAGAGCGTAAATCCCTCCAATGTCTCAGGCAGCTTGGCACCGTTTTCCCATTCCATGATTTTCTTATCGCGGACAATCGAACTAAGCGCGGCAGGATTGAACTCCATCATATCCATGAGCATCTGCTCGAACTGCTTGACCAACAGCTGCTCGAAGTCTGCGAGCTTGGCCGTGATGAACTCGATGCGGCAGAACTCAATGAGACCAATCTTGAGGCGCACCTTGTACTCGTGGGTTTCCTCATGAAAATAAACGATGGCGCTTTTATGCAATTCTTCATTGACATAACGGTAAAGATCGTAGCTGTCTTTGTCAATCGATTTTGACCGGTCAAGGGTAAAACCATGCCAGTGCTCCGGCAAAGCCTGCATATACTGCCAGCCGTCAATCTCAGCGTCGACCTTCTCGATTGTCTCATCCTTCAACTCACACACCCGCTTTCCTAGGAGTCTACAAACAAATATTATACCACGAAACGCCCGCGAGGACTACTTTTCCTGAAAGAAAAGGCAATCGCCAGACTAATGGCGACTGCCCCTTAGATTTATATGAAATGAATCGAAATAAACCCAGCGAAAACGATACATGCTAACAACGTTTAACGTTTCATATTTACAGCTGTCTCAACCATTTCATCGCCAACAGTTATAATTTTAGCATTTGATTGTAATCCACGTTGGGTTATAATCATACTTGCAAATTCATCCGCCACATTAGCATTCGACATCTCCAGTGCCCCTGGAGTTAAGACAGTTCCATACTCGCCAGCTTTTATCGTTAGCGGGACACCTGAATTGCCACTTTGCTGATAAAGACTTGTGCCTGTCTTCAAAAGCCCGGCCGAATTGCTGAAGTGTGCTAATGCAACCTGTGCCTCAGGACGACGCACACCATTCGTGTATATCCCCGTAATAACACCATTAGAGTCAATTCGTACTTCTTTGAGTGTTCCATCAGCACCACCATTGCCTTTAGAATATACTGTGGTTTCGCTAGGATATTGCGTTACTTTGTTAAAGTCAACGGTAATATTTTGTCCGGCTAGATTCAAAATCCCTGTTGTATCCCCACTGGAATCAGTTGTCAAATTCCCCGCAGCATCAAATAGTAGTTCGGCTACAGGAAAAGACAGCGATAGTTTGTTTCCATTTGCATCAGTAATATCCGAGGTAACTGTTTGCCCCTTGGTTACAGAAGTATCTGGTGTTAATGACACTAGCCACTTCCCATCAGAAGTTGTATCGTCCTCTCGAATAAAATACAATGGAATTGTATGCTTTTCTCCCGAACTATCGTATACAGTTGTGTTTGTAACTACAGGCAATGATTTACCAACGTTATAAGTGCCATCGGTTTTCACAACTGTTGTACCATCGCTGAAGGTAAGGGTTACGGGTTTTGACTCACTGGCAGTAGCTGTTGTTACTTGCAGTTTTCCGATACTCTCTGTTAAAGCTGAATTCAATGTAAAAGTAATATCTTCTGTCCCATCGGTTATAGTAATTGTATTACTTCCTATCGTAGCTCCATCCTTTTTTACTTGCCACGTCTTAGTCGTATCCATATCCTTATCCATACTAATAGCCGTATATTGTTGGCCAGCGATTTTCAAGGTAAGCGGATATTGAGTGGTTACACTACCTTGTGTAAGAACATCCATCGTACGAAAATCTACATCGGTCCCTTTTGATATTTCAAAAGTAGCAGCTGGAGTTATTTTAACCGTTGCAGTACTGCCATCCCCAGCTTTAATTGTTGCAGTAGTAGCTCCCAATGGAACATCATTCTGAAACACCCATGTGTTTCCATCAGCAGGTATATTCCATATGTGAAGCTCTTTCCCTCCCAATCTAACAGACATTAGCTCATCTGTATCAACTGTAATACCTGTTATTGTCGGCACATTCGCATCCAAATTATCAACATAAGTTACTAAATCCGTAGCATTCACTAACGACTTACCTAAAGAAACTGTAATATCCCTAATTCCGCCAGTTGTGTCAATTACACCATTATTTGCCATCCATCCCTGCACAAAATGACCACTGCCGGGCAAAACGAAATTTCCCGCCGCATCAAATTCAAAAGCACCATCACGTGTATAGTATGTCTGATTGCCACCCCTAACTACAAATAAGCCATCTCCCGAAAGGCATAGGTCAGTATTTTTACCGGTAACCATTGGCGCACCATCTTTGAACAGTAAATCTATGCTTGCAATATTCATTCCCAATCCTACCTGTTTAGGATTAGTACTGCCCGTGTTGCCATTACCATTAGAGGCATCCTGCATTTTCTGCGAAAGCATATCAGCAAAAGTAGTACGGCTTGATTTAAATCCTACCGTATTGACATTGGCAATATTGTTGCCAACAACATCCATACCACTTTGATGATTTTTTACCCCTGAAAGCCCTGTGTATAACGAACGCATCATAATCAATAAGCCTCCCCAAGATTCATTATAACTGTTGCATACCGTATTTATTATGTTTCAAGATTATTTTAACTTACGTAAAAAATACCATGTTATGATTTACTTCATGGTATCTTTGATTTGCTACAAAGCTATATATTTGTAGTTTAATTTCGACACAGTCTTCTTTTTTCCTGCCAATTCACAGAATTTTTCATCTTGAGAAATCTATGGTATAGCTTCGTTTAAAAACACATTAGAGTACCCATTTACAGAAAAATTAAATATTTCAATTGTAAATTACAAAATCAAAAGCCCACCAGATTTGATATGCTCCCTATTAGGTAGACAGAAGAAATAATAAAACTGTCTGCTTGATAGGGAGCATTTTATGTACAAGAAGAGATTATCACCCGAAGAGAAAATCCACTTCATTGAAAAGTATAAACGTGGAGAGGGCAGTTATGCCTCCATAGCCGCGGATGCAGGTGTTGACAGAAGATCCTTCAGGCAATGGGTTCGTAACTATGATGCTTGTGGCCCGGATGTATTCTTCAAACGACATCATCAGCGCTATTCTGTTGAGTTTAAGGAAACTGCTATCCACGATTATCTTTCTGGCGTGGAT
>NZ_FOQK01000039.1 GCF_900113715.1 Pseudoselenomonas ruminantium
TCTGCACGCCGTAACGAGCAGCACCGCACGACGGGAGCGCAGCGGACGTGGTGCGCCAGCGCAGTATGAGGGCCGCGAAAGAATATACTGGGCGCGAGGTTGCTGTGACGCTACCGCCAAAAGTAGGAGCACGCAGACACTTCCGGCGGCACATGGCAACGTCGCGGCCAGCCTCTCTTGGGGAGTTTGCAGGGCTGGGAGGGTGGGCGCGCCGTAGTAAGGGATGCCCCGATGTAGACTGCCGTAAGGAGACGCCCACCCGGCGGTGTTCCTGCTTTGGTGGACGCTGACGCTTCTGTCTATCTTTGACCACCGTTGGCTGCAGCGTCCACGTCGCAGAGAAACACCGCTCCCCACCCTTTTGCCGCTCCCCATGAGCAGAATTGACCGATCAGTCCTGCCCCTCGTTACTGGTTCGGGTGTCGCTCCTTTGGTGGACGGCCCAGCTGCCGTCCACGTCGTTTGCGACACCTGGCGGGACGTGCTGGCGCACCTCCCGCATCGCACATCGCGGCATCCGCAGGCCGTTCCGTTGTCGTTCATCCGTGATAACCCTAGGGGAGGCACTGAGGGCAGGGGGCCGTCTCTGCACGTGGACGCATCCGCGTCCACTCTCCGCCCCCTTTCCCCCTACGGCCCCGACAGGCGGGGCCTACCCCCTTTCCCCCGTTTTCCTGCCCTGCGGTTCTGCTGCTCCTCGGGCAGGAATGGGGAATTGGTGCCGCGGATAGGGGGACAGGGGGCTTGGCAGCCCTCCCTACGGTCGGGACGACTACGGCGTCCAGCGAGAGCGGTGCGGGATAGCTCGCGCCGCCGTACCCCCTGCCCTCAGTGCCTCGATGCTGCCTCATGGGCTAGTCGTTGCCTGCTCGTCGATACTTCCCACCAGCAGGCGTCCAATCGCTCGGGTGGACGGCACGCCGTCCACTTCGCGCTAGACGCTTTCCGTTCCTCTCGATAAGGGCGCGACAGAGCCAGGCGGCTGACTGCGTTTGGCGTTCGGGGCTCAGGTCTCCTGCCCCGTCGGGGGCTCAAGTCTTCGCCCTGTTTCCGACGGCGTAGGAGCACTTCGCCCACTCAGCCGCACTCCGCATCCGCCCGGCACTGCCGCGCCGTACAATCCCCGCACTGGTTCGGGTGTATGTTCCTTTGGTGGACACGCTACGCGTGGCCACGTCGTCACACACACCTGCGCATCCATGCGCGGAAAGGCTCGCATCCGGCTCGCCGCACACTAAAAAATATACTAAGTAATACTTTTTATATACTAAGTATACGAAAAATTCCACAAATCTCGAGTATATGCTATACTAAAAAAGCCACAGCCCTCATCAAGCTAATATGGCAAGGGAGGGAGGTTGACAACTATGCCTAGTTCTAATTTTCTGCTTGAGCTGCTTATCAGTATCCTCGGGAGCATTCTCGGTACACTGATTTTGCAGATGCTGGGGCTGTAGTAAGCGCAGCCATTGTGGCACCAGCGAGGTGCGCCAATCATCAAGGTGCACGAAAAAGCCCTTGGGTCATCACTCCCAAGGGCTTTTTCATTGGCTGACATATGCCTATGTCTAATTTCTAAATTCATTGTAGCATCATCCTGACAGTTCGTCAAGAAAATAGCCATTTTCCATTATCTTTTGTATAATAATTACCAAAGATAATTATTATATTTTTTTACGTATTTGTTTTCATATATTTTTTTCATGAAAGGAATATTTTATACTATGGACGAAAATAAAAAGAAACATTTAGAACAATTATGTGTGAGGCGCGCTCAAATCGTTTACGAAATCAGAAAAGAAATTTTAAAAAAAACACAGCAAAAAATGGCAGATGCACTGGGAATGAGTCGGCCAACATACAATAAAGAAGAAAACAGTCAACAAGTAAGTGCATTATTTTATTTTGCTATAGGATCATATTTGGATTATTACTATAAAGAACTTTTAAAAAAATGGGTGCATAACTACGAAAACAATGATTATAAAAAAGAAATAATAGCTCTTACCTCGTTACTTAATCATGATAATTTATACAGAATAAAAAAAATACCTATAAGCGATACAGATTACGAGTATTTCCTAAGCCATTCTTTTAATCAAGAATGGTGGGATATTATGAATAGTTCTTCCTATAACAAAATAGACAATATAAAAATAGAAAACTGCATAAAGGCAAGATGTCTCTTCATATATATCGATGATTTTAGTGCTGTGGAATTGGAAAATATATTCAATAGATTAACCCCATTGCTAAAAAAGCATAGTCAAAGAATTTCTATATTAACCGATAATAAACAATTTCAAGTATCGGATGCCAGTCAATTAAATATTAATAAACAGGAATCAATAAATGATAAAATTATAGGCTTATTATTGATGAACAGAAACTTTATAGACTTTTCTTATTCCGAATGCAGTTACAACGAATCAATAGAAAGGATATCTCATTTAATAAACCTAAAATCTCGTATTTTCATCCTAACAAAGAAAATTTGGCTTTTAAATGATAGAAGAATATTCACTAATAAAAAGACAAAAAAAATTATCAAAAGAGTTATCAAAGAATCAAATCTAAAAAAATCAGAACTAAAAAAATCAAATATTATATCTTATTTAAATAGTGTATTAGCAGGTTACTTCACGGATTACTTTTGTTATATAAATTGGGAAAATAATAACTTCGTTCATCATGATTTTGTTTTTGAAAATGTATACAAAGAAATTCCAGACGATGCTATTCTGTCGTTCATAATCCTTATCTTTATGCCTATTATATCTGATGAAAATAGCAATATAAATACCAAAAGCATCGATATATCACTTGAGAAAGTTTTAAAAGAAGAATTCCCGTCTTTTAATTTTTCTATCTATCTAAAATATATTAATATGAAAATTCCTCAATAAAAACTATATTTATTATTCCTTATCGTTATAGTAACACAATAATGTAAAAAACTCGACACTAACCGATTTTTTAGTGTCGAGTTTTTTACATTATTGTGTTGCAAGCTATTGACTCTGTTATTCGTTTACATTAAACTACAATAAATCGATTTCCTTGATTTCAGAACGGAGGTGAACCAAATGGAACAAAAAAAATCGACTCTTATGAAACGCTACTTAAGCACTGCCAAATACAATGAACGAGTAGCTAATCGATCCTGGGCTTTAGCCAAGAACAATCCTAATGATGGTTATTACTATGAACGAGCTCGTGAGCACTATCGCCGGCGTGATGCAAACCTGGCAAAGGCCGCAGCCATTAAAGCGGAACTTGAAAAATAAGCAAATAAAGAATGTTTTAGATGTAAGGAGATATTATTATGAGAAAAATTGAACGTGAAAAAAGCCATATTATTATCCACTCGGCAGCAGTAACATCGGGAGCTGCAGGCGCTTTGCCTATTCCTGGTGCAGATGCTGCAGCCATCGTAGCAGCTCAAGTTACCATGATCATTTCCTTAGGGAAGGTTTTTGATGTAAAAATGACAGAATCGGCTGCGACAGCCATGGCAACAACAATGATTGCTGAACACCTTGGAAAAATGGTAGCTGGCGGTTTGTTAAAACTGATTCCGGGTGTTGGCAGTGCTATTAACGCATCGGTTGCCTTTTCTATCACAGAGGTAATTGGCTGGGAAGTTGCCGAGGCCTTTTCCCAGCAAGCCGAAAAAGCTAGCTGCACCGCCTTTGTCTAATAACTCCATAATAACAAGACTGAGGCACCTTATATAGAGCCCCAGTCTTGTTAAACCAATCGATACTATAATGGTGGTGATACGGAGGAAAACGATACTGATGAAACACGATATCCAAACACTACGACTCGAGTTGAAAAAGCTCTTTAAAGGCTATCGAACGATGACAAAATCTTTGCGCAAGCAACTGAAAAAACTCGGCTTATTGGTCATCACAGGAAGGAAACATTATAAGCTATTTACGCTATACCAGCAGTATGTATGCACTATAGCCAAAACAGCCAGCGACTTCAGGAGCGGATACAATATCGTCCACCAAATCTGCTTAGGACTTACGAATCCTATCTATAAAGATCCTGTTTCTACTACAAATGAGGTGTATGTATTATGACTTCCAAAATGAATATGATCGTCAAAGCAATCACGTTAAAAGTCACTGGCATCGGTAAGGCTCATGCCATGCTGGAAAAATACCTACTGGCTGCGGAACAGAAACTGTTAGCCCCATTTAGCTTTGACCCTGCCACTTGGAATAAAACGGATGTACTTTTCCTTGTGGCCTGTGCAGGTAGCCAAGATACTTGGACTGAATTCCAAAAAGGCATCGAATTTGCCAGACAACAGAATATGCTTGTATTTCCGATATGGATTTCCGATGAACAGCCAGTAATGACCGATAATATCCTGGTAGTAAAACCAAAAAACTTTTCAGGAAATATGGAACTCTTTGCCTACATTAGCGAGGGTATCCAGTCGATATATACCGTCTTATCGCAGCCAGGCCCAATCGACGTAGATCTTGAGACTGTTCGCTCCTTGTTAAAAGATCCCGGCCGTTTAATCTTTCACTATTACGAATACCAGGCCCAACAGGGTAAATACTCGGCTACCGACAAAGCACTGCAATGTCTGGCTGCGCAGGGCGTTGACCCACACTCCGGGAAAATTGTACTCTTGAATATTACCGGCAGTGAGGATAACCTTAGCATGTTTGAAGTATCCGAGCTCAGCGATATGATCCATGACGGAATCGGCAATAACGACAGCGAAATCTACTGGTTAGCTGCCTCAGATAATGCCCTTGCGGACACCATTCATGTAACCATGTGGGTAAAATCCTAAAGCAAAAGCCCTTGGACATTAATATTCCAAGGGCTTTTCTGTATTCATATTTAAATATCAGTACACCGTATTAACCTACACCTATCCTATACTAAGTAATACTATCTATATGCTTAGCGATACCTATTATATAAAAAGTATTACTTTATGTCCTCAAGTACGTAGCGTTTCTCGCGCACGTAGTCGGCAATAATCATGTTCAGGGCGCTGTTGTTGGACATGCCCAGCGCACGGTTGATTTCCGTAAAGGCCGCATAGGTTTCCGAGTTGACCTTGGCCGAAATCTGCTTGTCTTTGCCACTGGAAGATTTTGTCTGCTCGGTCATCCGCACGACAACCGGCGTTTTTTTCTCGGCTGAGGCGTTCGCCTCCGTCTGCCGTTCCCGTTCTTCGATTTTATCGATCAGTCTTGCCATATCCGTTCTCCTTATATACTAAGTAATACTTTCTATATGCTTGCTAATACTATTTATATAATAAGTATTACTTTTGAATCTTATCTGCAATGTTCTTGTAGACCCCCGATACTTCCGCGCCTTTATTCGCCAGGACTATCGGCAGTCCTTCGATAAGGCGGCGGTTCACTTCGACGGTGTCTTTGACGACGCCGAGCACGTTGTAGTTTTTCTTCAAGAGCTCCAGTACGTCACGATGGTCGTTGGACGAACCTTTGTAAAGCGTCGCGATAACCCCGCGAAATTCCAAGTCGGGATTCAGCGACCTTGCGCCGTCGCCGGACCTTATGCCCTCGATGGTCTCCATCAGTGCCTTGAGACCGCGATAGGAAAGGTAATCCGTCTTGGACGGCACGATGACCTCATTGGCAGCCGTCAGCGCATTACGCAGAAGCGTGCCGAGCTGCGGTGGGCAGTCGATAAAGCAGTAATCGAAATACGGTGCGAGCTGCTCCAAGGCCGTATAGAGGCGGACATCCGAGTTACGCGTGCCGATGAGGTTGCCCTCTTTGACCGCCAGCTCCAGGTCTGACGGCAGCAGGTACAGATTCTCAAGACCTGTCGCATCGACGGTAAAGCAGCACTCCGCCGGATTTATCTGCTTATGCTTGTCGGTCTCGAACAATGCGCAGATGTTGTATTTTTCCATATTGCCCGTTCCCGGCTCCAGCCCGCAGCTGATAGTCAGGGATGCCTGCGGATCAAGGTCTATCATCAGCACCCGATTTTTCTTCGAGGCCACCGCCTTGGCCGCCGCCAGATTGTAGGTGGACGTCGTCTTAGCCACGCCGCCTTTTTGGTTTGCAATCGCTATGATTTTCATACTTCTGCCCCTCATAGTATATACTAAGTAATACTTTTTATATACTAACTATATCAAATCCGCCTCGGACTGGCAATAGTTGACGAGTCAAAATTGACCGGTCAAAAAAAACGGCAGCCCGAAATCTACGGACTGCCGTTTCTGCTATAATGAATGTAATCCATAACGCTACTGGAGGTGTTTTCTATGGTATCTCTTATCGTGGCCATCTTCATGATCTTTTGCGGTCTTTGCTTTTTCCTTGGTATCGTCTACGGCTTACTCAAAATAATCTGCCCAGCACTCTTCCGCCTCTACAAATACCTGCGCGGCTAGTCTTAAAACTGTACTCATAATTAATTATCGTTACATTACTTCCGCCGATACTTTGTGCATCGGTCTACCCCAGTACTCGCTTTCTTAAACTTTCCATAAGCTGAACAGTACAGTTCTGTCCGATGCGCTGATAATTTCGCAAAACGACAAGCCTTACAATAATACCTTTTCTTCGCTACTGGGCGTCTCTCAACCCCCATTCCATGAATACCTGTACTAGGTTCCCGCATACCAATTCTCCCCCTCGAACTTTTTTACGTAACTTTGTTGACGAACCCCGAACCCCTTGATATGGTTGAGAGGGAGGGAGCTGAGGCCGCACTGCCATAGGGAAACGAGAACGAGCCGATTCGTTTCTCTATGGTAGTGCGGTACATGAAAAGGTTGATTGGCCGATCGGTCGGTCGCCTCATCCATGCAATCAGCATTACTGCTGAAACGGAACTCTCGACGGGAATCACCCGTATTTCGTGACCAGGTCTGACGTTACCACGTTTCGTTCCGCCTGCCTCAACGACCCTTGTGAGGGGCCTCTCAGGACTGTTGTTGCCACACTGCACGTCTCAGTGGGCTCACCTGCAGGAATTGCACCCGCAGGGCATCTGGATGTTAAGGGCTGCGGTTAGCCCGCCACCATCTAACGGTGATTCCCGGCGCGATTAACGTCGATGGGTGTCTTTTGCGTGTGCTTGCCACTCAACACGACCCCTCCGCGGCAGCTGCCTTATAATCCGTTGATTCCTGTACCTATGTTGCCCGATACTTTGCATTCACGCACTAAAAAAGCACCTGCTCCACCAGAGCTGGGTGCTAAATGTCCACGCCTCAATCTAATATACACATAGTCTGCCTCTTGACGAGTCAAATACTATACGATATAATCGAACGTAAGAAAAGCTTTGGTACACGGTGTTTGCGTGGACCATTTAGCGGAAGCCTACGGATTGCCGTCCGAAGGCTTCTTTTTATTTTCTCTATATATTAACGTTTCAATTTTTTACTTAGGAAAGAGCTGTCCTGTTATACACAGGCTTTCTGTCGATAACTCTGTATCTGCAAACTATCATAGCATGATTGCGGTTAATACGTCAACTGTCTGCAAGCGGCAGACATCCCCCGAATAGGCGGCAGGTATAACACTTTTGATGTTGTATAATTCCTGCGTTTACCCGCAATTTTCAAAACACCGTAAGGCTATATACGCCAAAGCCCCGTGATGCTTTTCACGGGGCTTTTCTTGTACGATTTTCCTGCCCGCTCTGCGGGTCGTAAATCGGTATCGACACGGCAGTGATATATCACGCTATATCAAGTTATGCCAGATAGGCATCATAAAATTTTTTTTGATTTTTCACGACTACTTGCTCTCCCGCTCCTGCCGTTTCTCATCCATGTCAATGACATTGCCCATGTCCTCCTGCATCCAGCGCCCGACGGCGGCCTTGGAATCCTCGTTGAGGTGAGTGTATATGTCCATCGTAACATTTATCGTCGAATGCCCCAGCTGCTCCTGTATGTCCTTCAAGTCAAATTTCTTGCTGTCCTTCATGCGGGAGGCGAGGTCATGCCGCAGCATGTGGAAGGTCGTGCGGATGCCAAGGCGTTTTCTGACCCGCGCATAGTATGACGAGAAATACGCGGGGCTGATGAAGGCTCCCGCCTTACGCGTAAATACTAAATCGGGATGCTCCCAATGCCCCGCCTCCAGCCGCGCGATTCCCTGCCGGTGCCGGTATTCGGAAAGCTCCTGGCATAATGCCCGCGGGATATAGATACGGCGGCGGCTCTGCTCGGTCTTGGGCTCCGTGAGCATGACTTTGCCGTCGGTATTGACGAGGCCATGACTTACCTCCAGCCAGCCCTCTTCAAGGTTGATGTCGCTCCAGTGCAGGGCCAAAAGCTCGCCACGTCTAAGCCCTGTCATGAACTCGGTCAGCAGGATTTGCCGCCAGCAAGGAAACGGCGTCGCCGCCTCCAGCAAAGCGTCCCGCTGTTCCTTGGTAGGCCGCACGAACGGCTTTTTCTGCGGTCGGCGCGGCAGGTTGAGGTCATCGGCAATATTGGCAGGAATCAGCTTGAGTTTTGCCGCCCGCCCAAAGGCCATGCGCATGACGACGCGGAAATACCGCGCCCGCTCGTAATGGTCGAAAAACCTGCGGTTGATGATGTTCTGCAGGTCAAATTCCGTCACGAACGCCAGCGGCATCGTGCCGATATACTCCTTGGCCACGCGAATCATAAAGCCGTAGCGCTCCCCGGTCGTCATGCGGATATGGGGCTGCGAATAGGTCGTAAACCACCGGTCCAGCCACTCTCCTGCCGTCAGCTGGTCGGCAAGCAGGGCCGTCGTATTCATATACCTCTCCTTGAGGGCCGCAAGGTTTTTCAGCGCCTCTTTCTGCGTAAAGCTGCTTTTCGTGCGCCGCACCGGGCGGCCCGTCCGGCCATCAAAACCGACCGTCAGCTGCGCAATCCAACGGTCACGCTTTTTGTCCTTATAGATTGACCCTTCGCGCGGCCCCCGGCGCGTCTTCTTTCTCCGTCCCATGCCAGTCCCCCCTTCATTCCGCTTCTTTCTTCATACTCACGAGCACCAGCTCCACGGCCTTGCGCTGTTCGGGGGTAAGGATAGCCAATTGATCCATAACCCTGTGATTGACAGTATCGCGGTTCACGCCTAAAAGATAATCGACCGTCACATCGAAAAACGCCGCAATATGTGGCAGCCGCTCGATGCTCGGGAACGACCGTCCCTGCTCCCAATTCGCATACGTCCGCATCGGCACGCCCAAAATTTCTGCCAGCTCATTCTGCGTGAGATTCAGTTCCTGCCGCAGCATCTTGAGCCGCAGCGGGAAAATATTTTCCTCGTCCTTGGCGCGCTGGCTGGCCAGTCCCGCCAGCCTATCCTTTAAATCCGGACATCGCGCCGCTATATCTGCCGGTTGACCGGTCAAATTTGACGGGTCAATTGTTTTGTCGTTATTCATGGCACTTCAAACCACCTTTCGCCCTTATTGTATCATGAAAAGCCATTTTATACGCTATATTTCTTTTATATGCCGTATTTTCTGACAGTTATAGACATTAAAATTATCTAGTAGTATAATTAAAACGTCGAATGAATACAAAATAATACTAATACGACTGCCCCGTGCAACATGATACAGCCGTAACGAGGAAAATGCCTATGCAAAATCAAGAAAAAATCCTACTCACCATCAACGAATTTTCCCGTATTACCGGCATCGGCGAAAAGACCGCCCGCCGCCTCTCCCATGTCCGTGGATTTCCCGCCCTGCGCGTCGGGCGGCGCATCATGATCCACCGCACCGCCGCCGACAAGTGGCTCGCGGACTGCGCCGCCCACCAGGACAACTGCCTGCCCTCCCTGCATTAACGGAAAGGAGACACTATGGGAAAAACGGATTTATCGCACTACCACGGACGCACCGCCTTAGACTGCCAGCTGCTCGAAATCTACCGCTTGGCGAGGATACCAATCGGCATCGATGCTTCGCACATGCTGGCCTTAGTCAACGGCATCCCCATTGCCAAAATTGCCCCGACGGATGAAGAAGGAGAACAGCTATGGACATCATCCTTACCATCGACCACCTGCAAGCGGCGCATATCGGGGCTTGTCTCCAACGGGCCAGTCTCACAGGCCATACACCTATTATACCCGAAAACGCCCTGCTTAACCGCTGGCAAGCCCTACTAATGCAATCCCAGCCGCTTGCCATACACATCCCGGCGGGCGGCTTTACGGCTCATGACGTGCTTGCGATCGTCATGGCCATACAAAAATACGGTAATCCTGCCTGCGCCAAACTATGGGGACAGGTCTACACTTACCTGACGTGTATTGCCGCCGCGAAAGTGCCAGCATCCTGCATCGACCTTGGCACGATTCGCGGGCGTCGGGCGTTTATGACCTACATGGATGGCCACGACCACGCCTGCGGCATCCGCCGCCCGTCCCAGCCTATGACGCATAACACCTATCTACTACAAGGAGGAATCCGCTATGCTTTCGCGTAAGGCGCAAAAACTCTATGACGCCATTACCGCCCGCGGCGGCGGCATCGTGGACGAATACCTCATCCGCGACATGACCGGCCTTTCCCATGGCAGCATCGTCGCCGCCCGCCACGAGCTTATCGACGCAGGGCTTTTGACCCTATCCAAGGCCTGCCGCAAAATGGTCTACCATTTGACCGGTCAACTGACCCGTCAAAAAAGCGAACCTACGCCGCGCCCTGCTACTATCCCTGTCGCTCCCGCTGCGCCCCAGCCAGCTGACGGCGACCTCTACACCTTTTCTACCATGCCGCATATCACCGGCACATACTGCGATTTCGATGAATGGACGGATGCGCTGATGGACGCCCTTGGCGACTGCCTCGACATCAGCGAAAGCCTTGTCGAAGAGGGGACGTATACCGTCTACGCCCAAGACTACGACCAAGAGGACACCTATCATACCGAAGAAACCGAAGACGGCTTTGTCGTAAACTAGCCCGCCCGCGCAGACCATCTGGCCTGCGCTTTTTCTATACTCTGCCAAAAAGGAGGAAACTATGCGAGTATTCCTAAATCCCGGTCATGCCCTCGGCGGCAATCCCGACCCCGGCTGCGTCAATTCCCGCTACCACCTGCGCGAATGCGACCTTGCCATAACCTACGGCAGTCTCTGCGGCAAATACCTCGAGGCCGCGGGTTTGGAAGTAAAGCTGCTGCAAAGTCACAACCTCTACGGCGAAGCGCCCGGCTATCCCTGCGTCGTCGACGCCGCCAACCGCTGGCCCGCCGACCTCTTCCTCTCCATCCACGTCAACGCGGGCGGCGGCAGAGGTGCCGAAACCTACTGCTATAACTTCGGCGGCAACGGCGAAACGCTCGCCCACTGCATCCAGCGCCAGCTCGTAGAAAGTCTCGCGCCCATCGACGGCGGCTACGCCGATCGCGGCGTCAAGGCGCATCCAAGTTTCTGCGTCCTGCGTAATACCACCATGCCCGCTGTCCTCGTGGAGACAGGCTTCATCGATAGCGACGACATCGGCCTCCTTACCCAGCACGGCGACGAAATCGCACGAGCGCTGGCAAGAGGTGTCACAGACTACGAGCAGGAAATCTAGTATCAAACATTAGCTCTCTTTTTTATGAAAAGTCTTGACAAAAATCTCCAAAGCTGCTAAGCTGCTTATATCGCGTTTTTTGTATATAAATTGATATATTTATATATATTTGTTTTGGAGGACTATTAATGTATCGTTTAGGTGAGCTCTTTTCAGGCCCCGGCGGGTTGGCCTGCGGAGCTATGACTGCCCATGTGCCAGGACATGATGACTTAAAGATTGTCCATGCTTGGGCTAATGATTTTGACCCGTCAACTTGTGAAACCTACCGTCACAACATCTGCAAGAATGATGCTGACACAAGCGTATATTGTGGCGACGTTCGCAAACTGGATATCAGTAAAGATAACCCATTATTCAAGGATAACCCGTTCAATGCCTTTGCATTCGGCTTTCCTTGCAATGACTTTTCAACCGTAGGAGAAAAGAAAGGCATCCACGGCACATATGGCCCTCTTTTCTCTTATGGTGTCAAAGTTCTGAAACTATTTCAGCCAGACTGGTTCGTCGCTGAGAACGTCAGCGGCCTCTCTAGCGCCAATGATGGTGGAACCTTCCCCATGATTCTCAGGGAAATGCACGGGGCAGGATACCAACTCTATCCGCATCTTTATAAATTTGAGGAATATGGTGTACCTCAAGCCCGCCATCGTATTATTATTGTCGGCATCCGCAACGACATTGATAAAATCTTCTACCCCCCTGCACCAACAACGCCAGATCCTAAACAGTATAAAACCTGCAAACAGGCACTGGAAGAAAAACCAATACCAAACATCAACAACGAAATGCCACGCATGACCCAGCGCGTTGTCGAACGCTTGAAACTCATTGGCGAAGGCGAGAACGCTTTTAATGCTCCGGCATTAAAAGAACGCCCTGACCTGCAATTAAAAGTCAAAGGTGCAAAAATCAGTCAGATATACCGCCGACTTGATTCTAAGCGTCCATCGTACACCGT
>NZ_FOQK01000041.1 GCF_900113715.1 Pseudoselenomonas ruminantium
GACTACCTTACATTTAAATTCTGCACTATATTTTGCCATAAAAAGACCCCCATAAGTTAGATTCCTTGGTCTAACTTATGGGGGTCTCTACATATTTCATAGGATTTTGAGGTCTTTTTATATCTGTTTAATTGTATAAAATAAACTATAAATTTGTCCCATATGCAAATAACACTAGTTTATATGCTATCATAAGGACTATTATCATCGCAAGAATTAATTTATTGTCGTATAATATAAGGTAACAAACACAACGGAGGTGTTCCTATGGAAATCAAGAAATCCGCCTGCCCCTACGACTGCCCCGACTGCTGCGGGCTGCTTGTCTATACCGAGGGCGATGAAGTTATCAAAGTAAAGGGCGACCCGAGCCACAGCTATACCCGCGGCACGCTCTGCCCCAAGATGGCGCGCTACGAGCGCACGGTGCACTCACCGGCACGCCTTACGACGCCCCTCAAACGCGTCGGCCCCAAGGGCAGCGGGGAATTTGCGCCGATCAGCTGGGACACCGCCATTGCGGCCATCGCCAGCCAATGGAAAACCATCATTGATACGTACGGTGCCGAGGCCATCCTGCCCTACTCCTATGCTGGCACCATGGGCACCATCCAGTACAGTGCCGGTCATAGCTTCTTCTATCAGCTCGGCGCCACGAGCCTTGACCGCACCATCTGCGCGCCGGCAAAATCGCGCGGCTATCGCGACGTCATGGGAGGCACGCTGCCCACGGCACCCCAGGAGGCCGGCTGCAGTGACTTCATCATTCTCTGGAGTATCAGCATGCTGGCCACCGACATCCACTTTCGTCACGACGTGGAGCTTGCCCGCCAGAACGGCGCCAAAATCTGGTGCATCGACACCTATGAGACGCCGACGGCCCGCTATGCCGACCACTTCACCTGCGTGAAGCCCGGCACCGACGGTGCCCTGGCCCTGGGCCTTATGCATGTGCTTAGCCGCGACGGACTTGTCGACGAGGAATTCATCCAGCAATATGTCACGGGCTGGGAGGAACTACGCGACAACGTCCTTCCCCGCTATTCACCAGCTGACGCAGCAGCCATCACGGAGGTTCCTGCCGCAGCCATTGAGGAGCTTGCCAAGGCCTTCGGCCGCGCCCGGGCCCCCTTCATCCGCCTCGGCAGTGGCCAGTCCCGCTACGGCAACGGCGCGATGACCTCGCGGCTCATCACCTGCCTGCCCGCCATCGTCGGCGCCTATGCCCATACTGGCGGCGGCCTGCTGACCTCGGCCTCGGGCAGCCATGCCTTTGACAAGAGCATCATCCGCCGCCCCGAAAAGGAAAAGGGTGGCGTCCGCCATATCAATATGATAAAACTCGGCCAGGCCCTGACGGATGAAAAACTAGCGCCCCCCATCAAGAGCCTTTACGTCTATTCCTCCAATCCTGCCTGCACGGCTCCCGAGCAGGCCCTCGTCCAGCAGGGGCTTTTGCGCGAGGACCTCTTCACCGTCGTCCACGAGCGCTTCATGACCGACACAGCCCGCTATGCCGACATCATCCTGCCTGCAACGACTTCCCTGGAGCACGACGACATCTACTATTCTTACGGCCACTATACCGTCCAGCGCGGCGATGCCGCCATCCCACCGGTCGGCCAAAGCAAATCCAACTGGCAGGTCTTTTCGCTGCTGGCCAATGCCATGGGCATCGATGATACCTTCTTCCAGCAGACGGAAGCGGAACTGATCGAAAAATTCATCGCCAGCACCGACACCGCCTGGCCACTGCCTGTCGACAAAGCAAAACTAGCAAACGGCGAGCCAGTCGACCTGCCTCTGCCCGAAAATTACAAACTCGATTTTAAAACACCCTCAGGCAAAATCGAAATCAAAAATCCCGCCATCGAGCCAGCCCTGCCCGACTACCGTCCGCCCCATTACGCCAAGGATGACGAGTCCTTCCTGCTGATCAACGCCCCGGACCCGCGTATCCTCGACAGCTCCTTCAACGAGCGCCCCGAGCTCACGCGGGGCCATATCATGGAGCTTTTGATGCATCCTGATGATGCCCAGCACCTGGGCCTTTGCGAAGGCGATACCGTGCAGGCCAGCAATGCCCAGGGAAGTGCGCAGTTTACGCTGACCCTGACGGCACGCACCGCCCCGGGCCGCGTCGTCAGCGAGGGCGTCTGGTGGAACACGCTGACAAAGACTGGCAACACCAACCAGCTGACCCATGCCCGCACCACCGACAAAGACGACGGCAGCACCTTCTACGATGTCAAAGTCAACATCAGCAAGATCTGACCGGTCAAATTTTGACAAGTCAATGCTGACAAGTCAAAAAACGGCAGCCGCAATCCTGACATGTCAAGATTGCAGCTGCCGTTTTTACGTGCTTATTTCAGTTCCAAGCCCACCGGGCAATGGTCACTGCCAAATATTTCGTTGTGGATGGTCGCATCGGCGATGCGGTCTTGGAGCCGCTTCGACGTCACAAAGTAATCGATGCGCCAGCCCGCATTCGTATCGCGGGCCTTGCGCAGGTACGACCACCAAGTGTAGATGCCTGTACGCTCCGGATACAGCGTGCGGAAGGTATCGATGAAGCCCGCCTCCAGAAGCTCCGTGAACTTGCCCCGTTCCTCATCGGTGAAGCCTGCATTATGATGGTTCGTTTTCGGATTCTTGAGATCGATCTCCGTGTGGGCCACGTTGAGATCGCCGCAGACGATAACCGGCTTCTTGCTGTCAAGCTCAAGCAGATAGGCACGGAAAGCATCCTCCCACTCCATGCGGTAGGCCAGACGCTCCAGCTCGCGCTTGGAGTTCGGCGTGTAGACCGTCACGAAGTAGAATTCTGGGAACTCCAGCGTGATCACACGGCCCTCGTGGTCGTGCTCCTCGATGCCGAGCCCGTAGCTTACCGAAAGGGGCTCGATGCGCGTGAAGACCGCCGTCCCCGAATAGCCCTTCTTCTCGGCACTATTCCAGTACTGCTTATAGCCCGGCAAGTCGAGAATCGCCTGATCCGGCTGCATCTTCGTCTCCTGCAAGCAGAAGACGTCCGCCCCCAGCTGGCAGAAAGATTCCATAAAGCCTTTTTTGAGGCAGGCCCGCAGGCCATTGACATTCCAAGAGATAAATTTCATCGGCAATACCTCATGCTATCACGGCAGCGTCTTGAACGCATCAAAGGGCCAGAACACCAGCATCGCCTTGCCCTTGATGAGATTGAGCGGCACAAAGCCGACATCGGCGAAGCGGCTGTCCTCCGAGTTGTTGCGGTTGTCACCCATGACGAAGATCGTCCCCTTCGGCACCGTGGACTTCGGATATTCGCTCTTCGTCTTCTCAAGGATGTAGTCCTCGTTCAAGAGCTGGTCATTGACGAATACGCGGCCATCCTTGATTTCGACCGTATCGCCAGCCGTCGCGATGACGCGTTTGATGAAATCGCGTTTCGGATCACGCGGATACTGGAAGACGAGGATTTCCCCCTTCTGCGGCTCGCGGAACTGGTAGATGAACTTGTTGACCACCAGGCGCTCCTGGGACTGCAGCGTTGGCCGCATCGACGGCCCATCAACGATGTACAGCTCTACGACGAACTGACGGATGATGAATGCCAGCACAACAGCGACGACAATCGAGATAATCCAATCCTTGGCTTCTTCTCCTAAAGAACTCATTACAGTATCCTCCTCCTAATCGACTTTTAATCTACAAACAAATAGGGACTGCCCAAAAGCAGTCCCTACCGTTACGCCAATTAGCGTTTCTCTTTGATACGAGCAGCTTTACCCGTAAGGTTGCGCAGATAATAGAGTTTTGCACGACGAACGATACCCTTGCGGACAACGTCGATCTTCTCAATGCGCGGGGAATGAACCGGGAACATACGCTCAACGCCTACGCCGTAAGAAATACGACGAACCGTGAACGTCTCACGGACACCCGTACCCTGACGAGCGATGACAACGCCCTCGAACATCTGGATACGCTCGCGGGAACCCTCGACGATTTTCGCATGAACGCGAACCGTGTCACCAGGGCCGAAAGCCGGGATGTCAGAGCGGAGCTGTTCTTTTTCCAAAGTTTCGATGATGTTCATTTGTATATTTCCTCCTTATTTCAGACGTTCGTGGCAAGCATCTCATGGGTGACAAGTCACCGGCTCACTCAGAGGACCGCCCACATATACTCTGATAGTTTATCATAAAAGGAAGAGCGTTTCAACACCCCGAAAAATTAATTTTCACTGAAAATCAGCGGGAAATACGCGCCGCCATCGCCCGCTTGACGACCTCCTCGGGCACGTCATTGCGGGATACCACCGTGCCGATTCCCGTCATGAGCACCCAGTTGACCTTGCCGCCCACGGTCTTCTTGTCGTGGAAGATATCTTCATACATCGCCTCCACGGTGCAGCCCTCGGCCTGCACCGGCAGATGCAGTGCCGCAATGAGCCTGTTCACACGCGCTGCAGTATCCGCAGGCAGCAGCCCCAGCTGTACGCTGATATCGGCGGCGCCAGCCATGCCGATGGCGACGGCCTCGCCATGGTTGTAGCGCACATAGCCGGTCTCCTTCTCGATGGCATGGGCCATCGTATGGCCAAAGTTCAGGATGCGGCGCAGGCCGGCCTCCTGCTCGTCCTGGCTCACGACAGCCGCCTTGATCTCACAGGAGCGCGCGATCATATGCGTCGCCGCCTCGGGCTCCAGACTCAGCACTGCCTGCTGGTTCTGCTCAAGGAACGCAAAGAACTCCGCATCATAGATGATGCCGTATTTGATGATCTCCCCCAGCCCCGTATAGATTTCGCGCTTGGGCAGCGTCTTCATCAGTGCCAGATCCATGAAGACGGCCTTGGGCTGATAGAAGGCCCCGATGAGATTCTTGCCCAAGGCATGGTTGACGGCCACCTTGCCGCCCACGCTTGAGTCAACCTGCGCCAACAGGCTCGTCGGCAGCTGCACGAAGGGCACGCCCCGCATATAGGTCGCCGCGATGAAGCCAGCCAGATCGCCGACCACACCGCCGCCCAACGCGAAAATCGGCGACTTGCGGTCAAGACCAAGCTCGATGGCCTTGGTATAGAGCCCCTCGGCCACGGCCAGGCACTTGGAGCTCTCACCAGCGGGAACCTGCGCGATCTCCACCTGCAGCCCGGCCGCCTGCAGCAGCTTCTTGACCTTGCTGCCATAGAGCGGGCCGACATTCGTATCCGTCACGAGCAAGGCCTTCGGGGAAAACCCTGCCCTGCGCACAAAGGCCTGCAATTCCTCTTCTAATCCATAGCCGATATAGATGGAATAACTCTTCTCGCCTAACTCTACCTTGACCTCACGCATGCAGTACACCTCTTGTTTTCAAAAAACGCACGATATTTTCCACGACCAGCAGAGGCGACAGCTCACTCGTATCGATGGTGTAGTCCGCCTGCTTGTAAAGCTCCCGGCGCTCAGCCATCAGCTGCTCCACCGCCTTGCGGCGGTCACCCTGGTCGGCACCGTCCAGGACGGGCCGCGTGCCGCGGCGGTTCGTGCGCGCCAGCACCGCATCGACACTTGCACTCAGGCAGACAATGACACCGCTCTTCTTGAAATCCGCCACGTTGTCCGGATTCTTGACCGTGCCGCCTCCCGTCGAGATGACCGCGTTGCGGCGCGCCGCCAGCCGCTTCACCAGCGCCCGTTCCTGCTCCCGGAAGTACGCCTCGCCCTTCCGGGCAAACATATCGGGGATGCTCATGCCCGCCTCTTCCTCGATTTTCTGATCCATATCAATGAAGGCCGCGCCCAGCTTTGCCGCCAGCATCTTGCCGGTGCTCGTCTTGCCCGTGCCCATGAAACCGATGAGTACGACGTTCCTCATGCTCACCAATCCTTCCCGATGCGCTGTTTATAGCTGTCCATTGCCGCCTTGACGTCCACCAGCGCATCAGCACCGAACTTGTCGCAAATAGCCTCCGCCATGACAAAGGCCGTCATAGCCTCGCCGACTACGGCTGCCGCCGACACGGCGCAAGTATCGCTGCGTTCCTTGCAGGCCAGCACAGCCTCGCGGCTCTCGATGTCGATGGAATGCAGCGGCGTCATCAGCGTCGGGATTGGCTTCATAGCCGCTTTGACCACGACCTCCTCGCCATTCGTCATGCCGCCCTCCAGGCCGCCCGCACGGTTCGTCTTGCGGTACACCTCGCCAGTTTCATCGAGGAATACCTCATCATGGATCTGGCTGCCCGGCAGGATGGCGCAGTCAAAGCCTGCACCGATCTCCACGCCCTTGATGGCCTGGATTGACATCATCGCCGCCGCCAGCTTCGCATCAAGACGGCGGTCCCACTGGATATGGCTGCCGAGGCCTGCGGGCAGGCCGCGGACCGTCACCTCGAAGATGCCGCCCAGCGTATCGCCAGCCTGCTTGGCCGCATCAATCTTGGCCTTCATCTGCTGCTCAGCCTCAGCATCATAGCAGTTGAGCTCCGAGCCATTCTCCGTGCCGAGTTTTGACCGGTCAATCTTTGACAAGTCAACAGCCACGCCGCCGATATTCGTAACCTGCGAGACAATGCTTATGCCCAGCGCCCGCAAGAACTCCTTGCAGACTGCGCCCACAGCCACGCGCATCGTCGTCTCGCGGGCGCTCGACCGCTCAAGGATATCACGGACATCCTTGCGGTCATACTTTTTGACGCCAGTAAGATCGGCATGGCCCGGGCGCGCAGCAGTGACCTTCGGGCCAGCCGGCTCCCCGAATACCGCCATGCGATCTGTCCAGTTGGCAAAGTCCTTATTGACCACCTGAAGCGTCACCGGGCCGCCCAGCGTCTCGCCGAAGCGCACGCCCGAAACGATTTCGACTTTATCCTTCTCGATCTTCATGCGGCCGCCGCGGCCATAGCCCTGCTGACGGCGGGCCAGATCGCGGTTGATGGCCTCAAGGTCAAGCTTCAGCCCCGCTGGCAGCCCCTCCAGGATTGCCGTCAGACACGGGCCATGGGACTCCCCAGCCGTCATAAAACGTAACATACTCATACAGGATACACCTCGCAGGTTTTCAAATTTCTATCATTAATAGTTTAATTTATTGTATGTGATAAATCAAGTCCTCTGAATATCAATCATTGTCCACAGGACCATCTCCTGCCCAGGCATAGATCCGCAGCACCAGCACGCAGTCAAGCCGTCCCTCCTGCTGCCGCACTGCCGTCCGCTCCACTTGGATGCAGCGTTCGCTTTCCCGCAGGCCACGCAGGAAAGCCAGCAGGTCGAAATACGTGCAGCGGAACCTGACCTCCACGGGCAGGACCTGCATATCCTGCTGCCGCTGCACTGCCTGCGGTGTCACCTGCTGCAAGGCCACATGATGGCGGAGTGCCTCGCGCTGCAGCAGGCTCAAGAAATCCCCCTGTGCCAGCTCCGCCGGCAGAGCCTTGTCGGCCCGTGCCTTGCGGTCCGTCAATTCCTGCCCATAGGCTGACAAGTCAAGATGCGCATTCTGGTAATTCGTCACCGTCACGATCTGACGCTGCGTCACCTGGGCATCTCTCAGATACTCCTGCCGGGCCGCCTGCAGCGGCTCATGGATGCCCCATAGGACCACGGCCCCCAGCACCAGGCTGCTGCCTGCCGCTGCCACCAGCCATTCCCTTCCTGCCAATTGCCGCAACTTGCTTCCTCCTTTCCCGCCATGCCTCATCTACAAATGCAGTGCCAGCCGGAAAGCAACGGTACCGCCAGCCCGCGGCTGCTTGCCCTCCGCCGTATCCCCCGACGACTCCAGCACCGGCCCCTCGGGAAAGAAATCCTTATCCCGCTCGAAGACCTGCACGAAATCCGCGATTGCCTCATAGCTCACGGCCTGCCCCTCTATCTCCAGCACATCCTGATCGCGCAGCTCGATGCCCTCGAGCCAGACGCCATCCACGGTCATCGCCCCCAGGTGCACCAGCAGCCCATACCAGGGAAAGCCTGCCTGCGTCAGTCCCTGCCAGCGCTGTTCTTTCCGCTCGAGCTCCGACCGCAGCTGTTCCAGCGCTTCCATCTGCTGCTTCTGCGGCAGAAGCCGGGCCAGTTCCTGCTGCCGGGCCTCGGCCTGGGCCCGGGCCTGATAGAGCGACCAGCCATCCCAGCCGATCAGCACCCCCGCCCCCAGCAGGCAAAGGCCTGCCAGCAGCGCTGCCAGCCGCCGGTAATCCCATCGCTCAGCCGTTTCCCTGCGCTTGAGCAGCCATGCCGCCCGCAGCGCTTCCTCCTCCAGCCCCCGCAGGAACAGCACCGCTGCGGCGGCCGCCGGCTCGATGGCCACCGCATCACACCGCAGTGTCCCCTCAGCCCAAGGCAGCTGCCAGCCTTCCACGGATAGCTGCTCCTCCCTTGGTTCCTCCCTGCCCCTCGGCTCCGCTGCCGGGAACGGCACCACCAGCTCAGTCAGGGGAATCTCAGCCTGGACAAAGGCCTCGCAGGCCTGCCGGATATACTCGCGATTCACGGCTGCCGCCCACATATCCGGCCTGCCCGCCACCTCAGCGCTTGCCACCTGGAAGGCTTCGATATCTAGTGCAGCCTCGCTGAGCTGCGGCTCCAGCTCCCAGTAGACGGCTTCCCGCCGCTCAGCCACAGGCATATCTGGCGGCAGCGGAATCCAGTAGGTCAGGATTTCCGCCTGCGCAGCTGCAAGCACGCGCGGAATCTTTTCCCAGCCCTCGCGCGCCAACCGGACACTGATCCGCTCGGCCTGATCCGCCAGCGCCAAGGGCTCAGCCGGCAGCTGCACGGCACCACCTATCTGCCAAGCCTCCCCGCAGACCAGCCGCACCAGATAGACCTGTCCCTGCCCATCGATCTCAATGCCGACCACCTCCGGCCACGCCTTGCGGCAGCGCCGCACCAGCTTCTGCCCCCACTCACGGAGCCCAGCCCAACCATACATATGACGTTCCTTCCTTCCGCAATACGCCCTTGACCAGCCGATGGCGTTCCCAGCGGGCCCCCGCCTCCTTGTAGCGGGCAAAGCCCAGCAGATACAACTTGTCCTGCCGCGGCACGGCCGTGACCTGCACCGCCATGTTGTCAGGATAGCAAAAGCCCGCAGTCTTTATCTCGGTACGCTTATGCCCCCAGCACACCTCAGCCTGCTCCGGATGGGCCGTGATCAGCTGTGCCGCCTGCTCTGTCACCCCTTCGGCTGCCAGCCGCAGCTGCGTCTCCTGCTGGTATTCCTCATCGGCTGCCTGCATGGTATGTATCGTATGCAGCATCGCCAGCGCAAACAACACCACTACCAGCATCAGGCAGAGCATCACCACCGTGACAGCCCCCGCTTCGCCTGCACGCGGCTCATTTCCTGTCTGGCGGCAGATAGACTGCCGTCTGCAACGTATACACATGACCTGTCCTTTCGCTCACGCCTTGCAGCCGGATTACATACAGCCCTTCATGCCCAGGCTCTTCCTGGCACGAAAAGTCCTGTATCGACGCCTCGGCCATCGCCGAGTCGCCAGTCATCGGTGCCGAAGCATCAATGCCATCCACGAGTTTCCGCGTGCCTTCCATATTATGCAGCCAAAAAGTCCGCCGCAGCGGTTTATTGTCCCAATTGGACGGCGGTAGCGCAAATTCCCGCTTGCAGATATCGTATCCTTTTTCCTCGGAATGATTTGGCACAATGCGTTCAGCCTCCAGCGCATGCTCCACCACCCGCTGGAAGGCTATTCCCACCTCCTGCTGCAGCTCCGCATCGGCCATGACCAGGAAATAATTCTTGATGCTCCACAGCACCATGGTTCCAGCCGCCGTCAACAACAGCACGAGCATCGGCAGCGACACGGCCGCTTCGAGCAGCACAAAGCCCTTCTGCTTGCCATCCCTCATGATTTCAGCCCCTTCGCTCCGTCCTGGCGGCATATGACCCGCGAGAACTGCAGCTTCCCCTGCCGGTGAAGGCTCTGCCAGTCCACCGTCACGACAACCTGCCAAGCATTCTCTGCCACTGGCTGCACATCTGCCTGCACAGCAAACCGTCCGTTATTCATCTGCAATTGTTCCTTCGCCCCCAGCCAGCCCACCTGTCCTTCCTGGAGCCCCCGCTTCGCTGCCTGCCACTGCAGGCGTGACAGCTCCTCCCGGGCCAGGTAAACGCCCGTCGTGCGCACTGCATCGATTTCCTCGGTCAGCATGGCCTGCCGGTACAGCCGCAGGCTGGCAGTCATCGCCAGCAGCACCACGCCCACCACCAGGATCTCCAGCAGAATGTAGCCCTCCGCCCTGCTATTCATCGCATCATCCTCTTTATCCGTATCCTGCCCGCCCGGCTGATCATGATCTTGCGGCCCTCATTTTCCCAGCCCTCACAGTACAGGACCAGCGTCATCATCTGCTTGCCGATATCGTCCAGGCCGCCATTCTGCAAGAAGGAAATGGTCCGGTTGCCGCTGCCGGCAGGCTGGTCGTTGCGCCGCACATGGACAAAGGGCAGGTAGTGATGCACGCGCGCCGTTTCTCCTGCATGGCTCTTCACCCGGAACACATAATACGTCTCCTCCACCCGGATGCTCGCCTTCTGCTCCATCGGCTCCTGCTGCCCGTAAAGCCACGCCTTGTCCGCCACCATGCGGCTCAAGGACTGGGTGCGCCGCAGGTCAGCCAGCAGGCACTCCGACTCATATTCCAGTGCCGTCTCCCGATAGAATTTGAGCAGCGACGGTGCTGCCACCGCGGCCAGGCAGGCCACTATCGCCAGCACCACCGCCAGCTCCCCCAGGACAAAACCAGCATTTCCCTGACCCCTGCCCTCCATGCTATCGCCTCACCATAACGACCAATACCACTGCCAGCATTCCGCGCCCACCTCATAGGCGAAGAGGAAGCCGCCAGCCAGGAAGGGGCCGAAGGGCAGCGTATCTGACCAGCCCTGGCGTCCCTGCCAGACCAACACGCAGGCCCAAAGGCCGCCTGTAAGGAATGCCATGCCCAGCGCCACCAGCATGGACTGCCAGCCCAGCCACAGCCCTGCTGCCCCGGCCAGTTTGACATCGCCCCAGCCGAGCCCGCCCCGGCTGAGCCAGCGCAGCAGCCATAGCAGGCAAGCGCCGCAGCCGCTCCCCCCGAGTGCCTCCATACCGCTGCCCTGACCGCCCAGCCAGGGAATGACGGCGGTAGCTGCCAGCAGTGCCACCAGCCTGTCCGGCAGCAGGCCCCAACGGATATCGGCATACGCCAGGCCCGCCAGGCAGACGCCAAACACCACGCCGCCCAATGGCACCAAAACCGCCCCCATCATTTGCCGAAGTCTCCCGACAGATGGTCATCGCAAGCTGCCCGGCGCGTCGACATCGCCCCCAGGGAAATGCCCTCCGTCGCCACCAGCTTGTAGGCCGTATCCTTTATCGTATGTCTTACCGCCTTGCCGTTCGCATCCTTCAGGAAGCAGTCGCCCACGGGCGGCTTCAGCTTGTCGATATCATTGACATAATCCTTGAGCTGCGAGATCTCCGTAGGCACCCGCCCCTCCTGGGCCTCATACACGGCCACAGCTGCATCGAGAGTGCTCAGGTCTGCCTGTATCTTGCTCGTGTTGGCCATGACGATCATCGAATGGAACTTCGGCACCGCAATCGTCGCCACCACGCCGATGATCATGACAGCGATCAGCACCCCCAGCAGCGAAAAACCAGCTTCCCTTGACGTATTCATCCTGCTCTCTCCTTTCAGCATCTGCCCGCCTCAGCATGACTTCTGTATGGCAACGCTGCTACACTTCGCCATTGTCCATGGATTTCCTTTGGATTTCCTAAAAATCATGTTACAACATTACACACAAAAGCCCCGCTGGACCGTAGATGATATGCTCCCTATTAGGTAGACAGAAGAAATAATAAAACTGTCTGCTTGATAGGGAGCATTTTATGTACAAGAAGAGATTATCACCCGAAGAGAAAATCCACTTCATTGAAAAGTATAAACGTGGAGAGGGCAGTTATGCCTCCATAGCCGCGGATGCAGGTGTTGACAGAAGATCCTTCAGGCAATGGGTTTGTAACTATGATGCTTGTGGCCCGGATGTATTCTTCAAACGACATCATCAGCGCTATTCTGTTGAGTTTAAGGAAACTGCTATCCACGATTATCTTTCTGGCGTGGATTCACAAGATGCTATATGCCGAAAATACGGACTTCGTTCGCGGAGA
>NZ_FOQK01000033.1 GCF_900113715.1 Pseudoselenomonas ruminantium
GCCCGGCGGCGCGGTATTCTACGAATAAATTCCTGGTAATTACAAACTGCAAGTTATCGCTTGGTCACACAAATGGAGGAGGTCCGCTGACATCGTTGTGTCAGCGGACCTCCTCCATTTATGACAGGGCAATCCCCTTCTATTCTCTTTTGACCTTATACGCCACGGCATACATCGCCGGCAGCACCAGCAACGTCAGCACCGTCGCCACGAGCAGGCCGCTGGCGATTGCCACTGCCATCGGCCCCCAGAAGCGGCTGAACATCAGCGGCAGCATGCCGAGGATCGCCGCGGCCGCCGTCAGCATGATGGGACGGAACCGCAGGATGGCCGAGTCAACCACGGCATCCCACGGCGTCTCGCCATCGGCCAGATGCTTCTGGATCTGATCGATCAGTATGACCGAGTTGCGGATAATCATACCGGAAAGCGCCAGGATGCCAAGCTCCGCCACGAATCCCATAGCTGAATTTGTCAGCAACATGCCCCAGCTGACGCCAATGATGCCCAGTGGCGCAGTAAGCACCGTCAGTACCATCTGCTTGACACTGCCAAGCTGGAACATCAGCAGCGTCATAATGATGAAGATCATCATCGGTATCGGCTTCATCAAGTACCCTGCACTGTCCTTGCTGTCAGCCAAGGCACCAGCTGGCTCGATGCGGCAGCCAAACGGCAAGTCTTCACGCAGCTCCTTGGTGGCATCAAAAGCCTTTTGCGTCGCATCGTTCGCCGTCCCGGCATGGATTTCGGCCTGCACCGTAACCGTTGGCATCAGATCACGGCGCTCGATATAGCCGTCCTCTGCCTCATACGAAATCTTTGCGAGCTGCTCCAGCGGCACGTAGCCAGCCTGCCCGAGATAGATGGGCAGGCTCTTTATTTTCGACAGATCCTGCCGGTCCTCGCTCGCCAGACGCAGCTTGATATCGATGGTGCGGTCGCCCGCATAGAACTGGGCAGCCGTAGCACCGGTAATTGACGTATAGAGCTGCTGGGAAACCGCCTGGCTGCTGACGCCGAGCGAGTTCAATTTATCCTGGTCAAGTTCTAAATGCATGACCTTGCTCTTATCGCCCCAGCTCATATTGACGTTATAATTGTTCGGGTCCTCGGCGACGATATCTGCGACCTTGCGCGCCAGTTCCTTGGCCTGATCTGACGTATAGCCCGTCACGCGCAGCATAACCGGATAGGCCGCTGGCGGCCCCGTCTGGATGAACTGCATCTTCGCCCGGACATCGGCAAAATCATCGGCAAAGGCCTTATTCAGCTGCTCCGTCAGCTTTTCACGTGCCTCTGTATCCTTTGCCACGAGCACGAACTGCGCGGCATTATCGCGTTCTGCCTTCGGGTCGATGGTCAGCACGAAACGCGGCGCATAGCGGCCAACATAATACGAATAGTTAGCCAGCAAGTCCTGCCGCGCCTGCAGCCAGTCTGACATGCGGTCGCAGACCTCCTGCGTGGCCGCCATCGAGGAGCCTTCGGGCAGCTTGAGCTCGATGAGCACCTCCGGACGGGTCGACGTCGGGAAGAATTCCTGTTTGACAAATTTCAGCATTCCCACTGATACGAGGAATAGGACTGCCGTGACCCCCAGCACCAGCCGGCGATGGTCGAGGAACCAGACCAACACCTCGCGGAACCAGCGGTAGAACTTGCTCTGATAGGGATCGAACTTACCCGCTTCATCCGTTTTGACTTCGACCTGTATCAAATGATAGCCAAACAGCGGCGCAATCATGACTGACACCAGCCAGGATAGCAGCAGCGCCGTAGCAATGACTGGGAACAGTGCCCGGCAGAACTCGCTGGCCAGGCCCTCCGAAAAGGCCACGGGGATGAAGCCGGCGCAGGTGATCAGCGTGCCGGTGAGCATCGGCTTGGCCGTTGCCCGGAACGCATAGCAGGCCGCATCAAATCGGTTCAGCCCCATCTCCAGCTTGACGCTCATCATCTCCACGGCAATGATGGCATCATCGACCAGCAAGCCCAGCGCAATGATCAGCGCGCCCAGCGACACCTTATGCAAATCAATGCCTGCCATATACATGATGCAGAAAACGCCGCAAAGTACCAGCGGAATACACCCCGCAACGACCATGCCTGTGCGCACGCCCAGCGACAGGAAGCTGACCGCAAGCACGATGACGATGGCTTCGACCAATGTCTTGACGAAGTCATGGATGGAGCCATCGACGACCTTCGGCTGATCGGAAACCTGATGGATCTCCAGACCCACCGGCACTTCCTGCTGGATCTTGCCGATCTCCTGCCGCAGCTGCTCGCCGAGCTCCAGGATATTGCCGCCCTCCTCCATCGACACAGCTATGCCGATAGCCGGTTCGCCATTGAAATACATCTTTGGCTTCGCCGGGTCGATGGACTGGCGCTGCACGCGGGCGATATCGCCAAGGCGAAGCACCTTGCCATTGGCATTGATCGGCATCTCCCGGATGGCATCGATATCATCGAAAACACCGCTGACACGCAGGAAGACATCGTTGGTACTCGTCTCCACCTCACCAGTCGCCGTCATATTATTCTGCGTCTTGAGCGCATTGGCGATAATCTGCGGATTGATGCCCAGCTCAGCGATCTTATCGCGCTGCAGCTCGACATACACGACATCCGGCTGCTCGCCAATGAGCTCTACCTTCTGCACGCTCGGGATGTGCAGGAGGTCACGGCGCGTCTTCTCCGCATACTGGCGCAGCTCCTCATAGCTGTAGCCATCGCCGGTCACAGCATAGATCGAGCCATAGACATCATCGAAGCGGTCATTGTAATACGGACCATAGACGCCCTCAGGCAGATCTTTCTTGACTGCCTCGCCAAAATTATGGACGTCGCGCCAGATGGGGCGGATTTGCTCCTTGGACACCTCAGGCTTCAAGGCTACATAGATGACCGTCTGGCCCGCCCGCGTCTCACTGTTGATATGGTCAAGGCCCGGCACATCCTGGAACTTCTTCTCAAGCTTATCCGTTACCTGTTCCTGCATCTGCTCGGCCGTCGCGCCCGGCCAAGCCGCCGTGATGACCATCTGCCGGATGGTGAACTGCGGGTCCTCCATGCGGCCCAGCTGAAAATACGCTGCCACGCCGCCGATGGCCGTCATGATGATGAAGTACCAGACCAGCGCCCGATGCTTCAGCGATATTTCTGTCAGATTCGTCATCAGTCAGCCGCCTCCGTCCGCACACTCTGCCCTGCACGCAGCTTATGCACGCCAGCCGTGACCACCAGATCCGTGGGCGCCAGTCCCTGTACCAGGACTTGATTATCCCCAAAGTTCTCGACAGTAACCGGCTTGAGGCTAACCGTATGATCATCACCGACCACCCAGACCTGCGGCGTATCGCCATCCTGATAGATGGCCGACAACGGCAAAAGCGCCGTGCCCGCACTGCCAGCATCCTCGGCGGCAGCTTTCGGCGTCAGGGCAACATTGGCCGTCATGCCAAGCTGCATACCAGCTGGCGGCTCCGGCACTGACACGCGCACGCGATAGGTGCGGGACGCGCTATCCGCCATCGGCGCGATTTCACGCACTACACCTTCAGCCCGGTCATGGATCGCCCAGAACTTGACAACCGCCCGATCGCCTACGGCAATCCCGGCCACGCGGTTCTCCGGCACCTGGATTTCAATCTCCAGCTCGTTTGTCTGCACGAGCGTCAGCACCGTCTGGCCAGCACCTACCACCTGGCCCTCCTCGGCCGTGATGGATGATACGACGCCATTTGCCCCGGCGGTGAGATTCGTATAGCCCATGGCATTATGTCCCTGCGCCGCCTGGGCCAGTGCATTCTGATAGGCTGCAAACGCCGCATCGTAATTAGCCTGATACTGGTCAAGCGTCGCCGCAGCCACAGCATTTTCCTGATACAGCTGGCTGTAGCGGGAAAGATTGCGTTGCGCAAGGTCAAGCTGGGCCCGCGCCTGAGCCACCTGGGCATCCCCTTGATTGGACTTCTGCACGACATCACGGCTGTCGATCGTCATGAGCACATCGCCGGCGCGTACAGACGAGCCCACCTGCACATTGCGGCTGATGATCTGCCCGCCGACCTGAAACGACATATTCGTCTCATACCTGCCGCGGACAGTCCCCGAATATGAGCTGTTATCCGCCAGCGAACTGCTATCCGCCTGCTGGGTCTTGACCAGTGGTGCCCGCTCCTGCTCCTGCTCCTTGCTGCCGCAGCCAGCAAATACCAGATTCATCATTGCCAGCAGGCAAACCGCCGCACATAGCTTATAGCCTTTCATGAACCTCGCCTCCTGTCGGCACTTTCTTTGCTAAATCCACGATGTTCGCCGCGCAGGCACGCGTGACAAGCTCGTTAAATCCATTGAACAGGGTATGGATCTCGTTGGGATTCATATCGCGGACCAGATAGTCCACCCAGCCCTGGATGATATTGCGCAAAAATTGATGCTGCTCCTTGCCATACGAAGTCAGGAAGATATGTTTGACACGGCGATCGGCCGGATCGACTTCCCTATAGATGAAACCTTTGCCCTCCAGCAGGTTTACCGTCCGCGTAACTACCGCTTTGTCAAGATACAGCATACTCGCGAGCTCATCCTGCTTTGCGCCCTCATGATCAAAGATGCGGATCAGCATGATGTATTCCGAAAAGGTAAGGTCAAGTTTCTGGCAGGCCTCCACCACAAACAGCTGCGATCGCCGATGCAGGATGGAAAACCAGCGTCCAACATTTACATAATCATCCATAAACGTATTCCTCCCACCACTCCGTAGTATATAATAAGGTTTGTATGTTGTTGACTTTATCAAATAATTTTACTAAAAATGATAATAAAAGTCAATCATATAAGGCTTATTAATCCGACCTTAATATATATATACTTGCTAGATATATTAAGATTTGCTAAACTAAACTTTCGAGAGAGTACGCATTTAGGAGGTACATGAAATATAATGAATCAGAAAGAATTCCGGCTGTCTGTGCTGGCCCTTATCATCCTGCTGCTCGCCGGCAATGCCTGGCTGGCCATCACCGATCCGGTAGAATCAAACTACGCGCTGACCGCGCGTGAGATGCTCGAATCGGGCGACTTCATCTCGCCGCGCATCTACGGCAACTACTGGTACGATAAACCGATCTTCTTCTACTGGGAGCTCATCCTCGCCTTCAAGCTGTTCGGCGTCAACGAATTCGCCGCCCGCTTCTTCCCGGCGGTCTTCGCGTTCCTCAATGTCGGCCTCGTCTACTGGTTTGCCAAGAAGCTTTATAGCGCCAAGACTGCTATCTGCTCGGCGCTCGTCTTTGCCACGACGACAGGCTTTTTCTACCTGTCGCGTGCCGTCATCACCGACATGGCCTTTGTCTTCTTCTTCAACGCCGTGCTGGTCACCTTCTACCTGGCTTACAGCAGCGGCAACCGCCGTCTCTATCTGGGCTCCTTCTTCTTTGCAGGACTGGCCACGCTGACCAAGGGACCAATCGGCATTCTGATGCCGGGGCTCATCCTGCTGGTATTCCTCTGCATCCGCAAGCGTCCTGGCGAGCTATTACGCATGATGTGGCTGCCGGGGCTTGCCATCTTCTGCGCCGTCGGCGGCTACTGGTACTATCAGATGTACCAGCTGCACGGCCAGGACTTCATCCTCAACTTCTTCGGCGTGCACAATTTCCTGCGCGCCACCGTCGCCGAGCATAGCCGCGACGACGTCTGGTACTACTACACGATGATCTTCCTGCTGGGCTTCTGCCCCTGGTCCTTCATCATGCTCTACCAGATCAAGAAACGCTGGCAGGAACTGCGCGAAAAAGTCCGTGCCCGCGCCGTAAGCGAACCCACGATTTTCCTGCTGCTCTGGGCCTTCCTGGTCAATTTCCTGTTCCAGATGATGGCGACGAAATACCTGACCTACACGCAGCCGTCGTTCCTGCCGCTGGCCATCCTCGCCGGCGTCCTGCTCAGCGAGCGCCTCACGATGGTCAAGAAGGTCGCCGCTGGTGCCTGGGTGCTCTATATGATTCTGACCTTCGCCGGTGCCATGCCGCTCTGCGACCAGCGCTCCGGCCGCCAGACGGCCGAGGCCCTCAAGGAGCTGAATCCGGAGCACCGCCTCGTCGTGAACTGCGGCGACTATCAGACTTCGACGGTCTTCTATTATCATGAGAACATCGCCGACCTCGGCTGGCGCGCCGACATCGAGAAAGCCAAACCTGGCGACATCAGCTGGAACGCCAAGAATGTCATGCCGTTCATGGCCTATGAAGACCTGCCGGTAGGCGAGCCCATCATCGTCACCGTACAGAATGACCGCGCTGACAACCTCAAGAAAGCCCTGCCCCGTGCCGAGCTGCGCACGCTGCGCACCCTCGACGCCTACAGTATCGTCGAAATGATCATCCCCGACGAAGCAGCCAAACAGAAAGGAAGCAATGACAAATGATGAGAGGCAGCAGTTTGTCTATCGTAGTGCCCGTATATAATGAATCGGACAACCTGCGTCATTTTTATGCAGCAATCTGTGAGGAAATGGCCAAGCTCAACTACGATTGGGAGCTCATCTTCGTAAACGATGGCTCCACCGATAACAGCAAGGAAATCCTGCTCGAACTCGAGCAGCAGGACAGCCATGTCCAGCCGATTTTCCTGGCCAAGAACTCCGGCCATCAGCTGGCGCTTACCTGCGGTCTGGATCACGCTGACGGCGATGCTGTCATCACGATGGATGGCGACATGCAGCACCCGCCAGCGCTGATCCCGACGCTTCTGGATTACTGGAATCAGGGCTATGACATCGTCCAGACCATCCGCGAAGCCACCGAGGATGCCTCCTGGCTCAAGAAATTGACCTCCGCCGGATACTACAAATTGCTCAATATCATTTCCGAGGTTCCGGTCCAGCCTGGCGGCTCTGACTTCCGGCTCATGGATCATCAGGCCGTTGTCGCTTTCCGTCACTACCGCGAACACGCCCGTTTCATCCGCGGCATCATCGGTTCTATGGGCTTCAATCAAATACAGGTACATTTCACGGCTCCGCCGCGCTTTGCCGGCGTGTCGAAATTCTCGCCCAAGAAGATGCTGCGGCTGGCCGTCGACGGCGTCTTCACCTGCTCGACCTTCCCATTGCGCATTGGCCTCTACGCCGGCGTGGCCTCCATGTTTGCCAGCTTCCTGCTCATCCTGCACGTCCTCTATGAGACATTCGTGCAGGAAGCTACCGTAGCCGGCTGGCCGAGCATCATGGCCTGCATCCTGTTCTTCGGCGGTATGCAGCTGTTGGTTCTCGGGCTCATCGGCGAGTACCTCGGCCGCACCTACGAAGAGACAAAGCGCCGGCCGCTCTACTTGATCGAACGCGGCAAACCGCGCGATCAGAA
This sequence comes from Pseudoselenomonas ruminantium, assembly GCF_900113715.1. Lineage (GTDB taxonomy): Bacteria > Bacillota > Negativicutes > Selenomonadales > Selenomonadaceae > Selenomonas_A > Selenomonas_A caprae. The sequence goes on from NZ_FOQK01000033.1 coordinate 7,377, forward strand.
CAACAGATTCGCCATCAGCAAGGAGGAACGTCTATGACTTGCCCACGAGTCGGACATATCAATTTCCTGAATGTCCTGCCGCTGACCTGGAGCTACGCACACGGTGCTGACCAGGGCCTTGCCATCACCCGCGGCGTACCGGCAGTCCTCAACAACGATATCGTCAATCACCGGCTCGACGTCAGCAATGTCTCCTCCATCATCTATGCCCGTGACAGCGAGGAGCTCGTCGTCCTGCCGGATGTCTGCGTGAGCAGCGATGGCGACGTGCAGAGCATCCTGCTCGTCTCGCGCAAGCCGATCGGCGACCTGCGCGATGACAAGATCATCCTGACGGCCAAATCGGCCACCTCCCACTGCCTGCTCAAAATCATCCTGCGCGGTGCCTATGGTGCCATCCCGAACTACTACGTGCGCCATATAACGCCCGAGGATCCGATTCCCGAGGATGCAGCCGCATCGCTGCTGATCGGCGATGACGCGCTCTGGCTCTACCACCATCAGCAGCCAGACCTCTACTACTACGATCTCGGCCACGAATGGAAGCAGATGACAGGCAAGAAGATGGTCTATGCACTCTGGGTCGCCAACAAGGATTTTGCAGCGCAGAATCCCGCGCTGCTCCAGCTCGTCTACGACCGCATCCACCATGCCTTCCAGAACGGTCTTGCCCACAAGCGCGAGGCCATCGAGTCGATCCTTGCCGGCAAGCCGTTCACCTACGAGCAGCTCGACGACTACCTCGGCCCGACCATCCGCTGGGAGCTCACCGAGGAATACCTCGACGGCCTGCGCACCTTCTACGACCTCGCGCACCAGATGAATCTCATCGAGCACATCCCCACCATCAAGCTGGCAGATGTGCAGCGCAGCTGAAAATCATATAGGCAAAAAAAGGAGCCAGTGCAATCTAGCGATAGATTGCACTGGCTCCCTTTCTATTCCGCTGTTCTTCATTTGATGCGGATAACGCCAGGCTGGATGATCTTCCATTGCCCGTTGCGCTTCTGGAATTTCGCCGGCAGGCGGACCTGTATCTCCCGGCACTCTCCTTGCTCGTAATTCGAGGCGAAGGTCTCCTTCATGCCACCCTCGTTATGCAGCTGCTGATCATAAGGATGCAGGGGATTCGGCACGACGATATAGGCCCCGACAGCCTCAGGAACCGGCCACGCCCAATAGGTGCTCTGGGCGATATCCTCGACGGCCGCGAACTGCGGCATGGCCTGCCCATTCTCCTGCGCCGCATGGTCGGTGCAGACGAAGACCTCCAGCTCATTGGTCTTGACGAAGGCCTCGCAGGCCTGCTGCGCCTTGGGCACATCCATGCTGGCCGCCAGATTGTTGTAGTCTGCGAGGAACGCATGCCAGACTTCCTTCTGCTTCTCAGCCAGGATAGCCTCCTGCTCCAGCGCCTGTTCCGCTTCTTTGGCTTCGGCCTCGGCCTGCGCTGCCGTCGCCTCAGCGGACAAGCGCGCCTTGAGCACCTTGACATCCTGCTTGAGGGCTGCCACCTCTTTTTCCAGTTCGGCGATCTTGTTGAACTGCTTGCGGCCGCTGATGATGACCGACCAGTTATACGCCACGCCGACCAGCGATACCACGCTCAGCACGCCGATCAATACAATCAATACACCAGCCACAAGTGGTGGAAATAACTCCATAACTGCTGCTTCCTTTCTGCTGCACGCATTTACTCTTTGCCGTTCAGGCGATCAGCCAGCTCCAGGATGTTCCGGATGCGTTTCGCCTCGGTCGCCGTCAGCATGCGGTCGTCGTTCGAGCCGCCCTCGACGCCAGGCATCGTGATCTTTGCCGCCAGCACATCGCTGATCTCACGCATGGCCTTGCCGGTCTCCGCATCGACGGGCTGGTCGCACCATTCCATGATGCCGCTTTCCGTCTGGGTCGTCGCGACAGGCACCTGAGCCCGGATATGATAGATCGCATCAGCCGTCGGCTGGAGGTCTACCCCCTGAAAGCCCATCGGCCGGTGGCCGCGATGACGCAGGATGACATGCAGGACAGCTACGCCGTCTGCGCCCCGCACCAGATAGGGCTGGAAGAAGATACCATCCTCCGTCGGGTCTGCATAGCGATAATATGTCGCACCATCCTCCCCCTGGGAGATCTCCATATCGGCCGTCAGCCCGCGGATGACCTGATCCGGCTCCTCGGCACGGCCCAGCCGCTTATCGAGAAGTTCCTGCTTCTTGCGCGCCTTCTCCCGCAGCGCGGCCTCCTTGGCTTCCTTTTCCTGGCGGGCTGCCTCCTTTGCTGCCTCCTGCTTATCTTTCTCGGCCTGCACAATCTCCCGCGTCTGATGATAGTGGATAGCCATCAGATATCCAGCTCCACCGGCTACAGCCAGGACCAGCACCGCCACGATCACATATTTGATTTTCCCCATCGTCAGGCTCCTTTCCCAGAATCCCATTTACTCTCTTCCATTTTTTATATACGACAAAAAGGAGGGCTGTTCCTGCTCTCCTCCTAAAAATCGCATCATGCCATAAGCGTACGGAAACCGCTGGCCTTGTGCAGCCGATTCATTATGGCAAGTCCCAGCCCGTCTTCCGTCGTACCTTCGCCAAGCAGGACATCGGCTGGTTTATCATCAAAGCTGCGTAAAGCTTCATAGATATTGGCCGCAATGGCCGGCAAATCCTGCTGATGACCATAGTCGGCCATGAGATCTGCCGGCACCAGATCATAAAGCTCCTGCAGGACCTCGTGGCTCGCGATGACCCCCACCGTATGGCCCTCGGCCTGCAGGCGCCCGATTTCCCGCTGGAAGGCGCGGGCCATGCGCGTCGGCATGCCCTCGATAAGAGTCAGCGGAGCCTTGGGCGCATAATGCGTATACTTCATGCCCGGCGCCTTGGGCACTGCGTCTGCCCCGACAAGCGCAGGGTCGAGAGCGACAGCCTCCTCGCCGATAAGCTCGGCGAGCATCTCGCGCGTCACCGCGCCAGGGCGCAGGATGACGGCTTTGCTGCCCGTGCAGTCAACAATTGTCGATTCGACACCGAAGCGGCAGGCGCCGCCATCGAGGATCAGCGGGATCCGCCCATCCATATCGCGGGCCACGGCCGCAGCAGTCGTCGGGCTGGGCCGGCCTGAGATGTTGGCCGAGGGCGCAGCGACCGGCACGCCAGCCTCCTTTATCATCGCTCGGGCAACATCGTTTTCGGGCATGCGGACGCCTACCGTGTCAAGGCCGCCGGTGATGCGGTCCGGTACGAGGGCGCGGCGCTTCAAGATCAGCGTGATAGGCCCGGGGCAGAAGGCCGCGAGCAGCTTCTCCGCCAGTGGCGTCACCTGCACGGCGACCTGATCGACCATCGAACGGTTCGCCACATGCAGGATCAGCGGATTATCCGACGGACGCCCCTTGGCATCATAAATCCGCCCACAGGCATCACCGTCAAGGCCATTGGCGCCGAGCCCGTAGACCGTCTCCGTCGGGAAGGCCACAAGACCGCCCTGCCGCAGGATTTCGCCTGCCTGCTGCAAAGTGGCCTTCTGCGCCTTCACATCTTCTATCTTCACAATTCTCGTATCCAAAATGCCACACCTCGCTTACCAAGCCGGCGCTCGTCCCGCTCCAGGGATGGGCGCTCCTTATTCCGCTTGTCTCCATGCTACGACCACGCGCTCGATGCCGGCGTAGTCCTTGATGATCTCTGTCCTGCCGATCAGCGGGTTCGCTGCGGCCAGAGCCGCGACATCCTGTGCCTGATGGATGCCGACCTCGAAGGCCATGAATCCGCCGTCCACGAGCATCGCCGGTGCCTCTTGGCAGAGACGGCGGTAGAAATCCAGCCCATCCGTACCGCCAGACAGGGCCGTCAGCGGCTCCTTGCAGCGGACCTCCGGAGCCAGCCCCGCAATGTCTGCCTCGGGGATATAGGGCGGGTTGGACAGAATCGCCGCATAGCTGTTTTCCTTGATGGGGGCCAGCAGGTCGCCCGTATGGAAGACGATGCGGTCTGCCAGCCCGAGGGCTGCGGCATTCTCTTCAGCCACGGCCCGCGCCGCAGGGCTGATGTCGACGGTATCCGCCTTGGCCAGCGGCGTGAAGTTCAGCACCGACAGGCAGACTGCGCCTGTCCCGGTACCGATGTCGGCAAAGCGCACCTCGCCTGCCGGCATAGCCTTGAGCCGCTCGACGGCCGCCTGCACCAGTATCTCCGTATCCGGGCGCGGGACGAGCGTATCCGGCGTCACCTTGAACGTCAGCCCCATGAATTCGCGCTCGCCGATGATGTACGCCACCGGCACATGATTCACACGCTGCTTCACCATCTCGCGATACGCGGCCAGTTCCTCTGCCTGCAGCGGCTCATCGAAATGCACGTAGAGATAGATGCGCTGCTTGTCCAGCAGATGGGAAAGCAGTACCTCCGCATCGAGGCGCGGAGATTCCACGCCCTTCTGCTCAAAGTACTGCTCCGTCCATTTGAGGATTCTGCCAATGGTCCATATCTGATTGCTGTCTGCCATTACTTCACCTGTTTCAGCCGCTCAGCCTGATCCGCCGTGATGAGCGCATTCAATATCTCATCCAGCTCACCGCCGAGCACGGCATCGATTTTATGCAGGGTCAGGCCGATGCGATGATCGGTCACGCGGCCCTGCGGAAAATTATATGTACGGATGCGCTCGCTGCGGTCGCCCGACCCCACCTGGCTGCGGCGGTCAGCGGCCACGGCATCCTCCTGCTGCTGGCGTGCCTGGTCGAGGATGCGCGCGCGCAGCACCTTCATCGCCTTCTCCTTGTTCTTGAGCTGGGACTTCTCATCCTGGCACTGGACGACGATGCCCGTCGGCAGATGGGTGATGCGGATGGCCGTCTCCGTACGGTTTACGTACTGGCCGCCTGCCCCGGAAGCGCAGTAGGTATCGATGCGCAGGTCATTCGGGTTGATGTCGATCTCGACATCCTCGACCTCGGGCAGCACAGCCACCGTGACCGCCGAGGTATGGATGCGCCCTCCCGACTCCGTGACCGGCACGCGCTGCACGCGATGGGTGCCGCTCTCATACTTGAGACGGCTGTACGCCCCAAAGCCCGTCACCATGAACGAGACTTCCTTGAAACCGCCGATCTCGGTCGCATTCGCATCGATGAGCTCCGTGCGCCAGCCCTGCTTCTCCGCGTAGCGCGAATACATGCGGAACAGGTCGCCGGCAAACAAGGCCGCTTCCTCCCCGCCAACACCGCCGCGGATCTCGACGATGACATTCTTGTCATCGTTCGGGTCCTTCGGCAGCAGCAGGATGGGCAGCTCCTGATCCAGGACTTCCTTCTGGGCCGTGAGCTCCGCCAGTTCCTCCTCGACCATCTTGCGCATCTCATCGTCAAGGGGCTCGTCAAACATCGCCTTGTCCTCAGCGATGCCTGTGACCACGCGCTTGTATTCGCGGAACTTCTCGACGACCGGTGTCAGGCTCGCGTGTTCCTTGCTGTATCGCTGCCAGCGGTCGATGTCCTGGATGGTGTCGGGATCGCTGATCAGCGACTCGAGCTCCAAATATTTGTCCTCAACAGCCTGAAGTTTACTCAGCACAACATTCTCCCTCTACTCTGATATATTCGCCGGTCCCCGCCACGATTTCTTCCTCAGGCAGCACGGCCTTCAACGACTCGATGGCCACCTCGACCATATCATCCTCCGGCGGCCGCGTCGTCAGATATTGCAGCCACAGGCCCGGCTTGATGGCCGTCTGGATGATGGCATTCTGGCTGCGGCCGGCCAGCCGGATGAGCTCATACGAGAGTCCTGCCACTACCGGCAGCAGCAGGATGCGGCTCGCGATGCGCTCAATAAGCGACGGCCAGCCCAAAAACGCAAACACGAAAATCGACACGAGCATGACAATCAGCAGGAAATTCGTCCCGCAGCGCGGGTGCAGCCGCGAAAACTGCTGCACATTCTCCACCGTCAGCGGCAGCCCTGCCTCGTAGCAATGGATGGTCTTATGTTCTGCCCCATGATACTGGAACACACGGCGGATATCCTTCATACGCGAAATCCCCCAGATATATAGCAGGAAAATCGCCAGCCGCAGGAACCCTTCGAGCAGATTCAGGCAAAACGGGTCGCTGGTGATGTCATGGAAAAATTTTGCCGCCCCGGTCGGAATGGCGATGAACAGGATGCTCGCCAGTACTAAGGCAAACACGATAGTACCTGCCATCTCCCGTTCCGTGAGCTTCTCGTCCTCATCGCCAGCCATCTGGGCCGAATAGGACAGCGACTTCATGCCGATGACCAGCGACTCGATAAGCGCTACCGAACCGCGCAGCATAGGACGCTTCAAGATGGGGAACCGCTCCGTGATCGAATGGACGGGATTCACATCCACCTGTATCCTGCCATTCGGGTCGCGCACAGCCGTCGCCGTCAGCTTGGGCCCGCGCATCATGACTCCTTCGATGACGGCCTGGCCGCCAACCATCAATCTATCACTCAATGGTACTTCCTCCTTTTTTCGGGAATACCGATTATTTCAATATTATGAATTGCCTCATAGTAGCCGCATAATAAAAGAAAGCAGAACAGATTGCTCTGCTCTGCTTTACCGTTCGTGCGATTATTTCTTGGCCAGACGCTTGTTGAACTTCTCGATACGACCGCCTGCCTGTACGTCACGCTGACGACCCGTGAAGAACGGATGGCATTTGGAGCAGACATCGACGCGAAGCTCCTGAACCGTGGAACCCGTCGTGAACGTGTTGCCGCAGCCGCAAGTTACCTTAGCCTCGAAGTATTCCGGATGAATACCCTGTTTCATTATTACACCTCGCTTTCACCCCAAGAAACTGGGAATTGATACAAGCAAGCTATGCGCAAGCTTGGTTTAGACCTAGCTCCCCGTCGGGGTAAAGCCAGTCAAGTTTTTGACTTGGAACCAGACGTCAGTACGTCCAGTACTGGAATATTATATCACGCAGAAACAGTGGATGCAAGGGAAAATCCATCACCGATCAGTGTTTCTTCGCATTCTGGCAGGCAGGGCAAAGTCCGAAGAAGTACAGCTGATGCGCCGTGATGTCATAGCCCGTCGCAGCAGCCGCCTGCTGCTCGACGTCTGCCGCATCCAGATTCCCCATGATATCGTCGACGCGGCCGCAGCAGGTGCAACGCACATGCGGATGGGTCGCCGTATTGGCATCATAGCGGAAAGCATCCTCGCCCACATTGAGCTCCTGCGCCAGCCCGACCTCGCAGAGGATCGCCAGGGCCTTATAGACCGTCGCCAGGCTCATCGTCGGATAGTAAGGCTGCAGCTCCCGGTAGAGCATCTCGGCATTCGGATGCGCCGTGGTATGCGAAAGCGCCCGATAGACAGCCAGCCGCTGCGGTGTGACCTTGAAGCCGCGCTCGCGGAGCAGCGCCGTCACTTCCTGGGGTTTGAGCATCGCCTTCATGACAAAATCCTTTCTTGCTCACAAACTAACAAATAATGATTATCTATTTGTATTTATTCTATCTTATCTCCGCACGCCTTGTCAATATCCAGGCAAAAGAAAAGAGAGCCGCGCGCCGCAGCTCCCTTGTGTTTTATGCAACTTCCGTCTTCTTGCGCTCAACCTGACCAGTCTCTACTGCGGCCGCACGACGCATCAGCCATTCGGCCCGCCGCGTCTGTACCTTGCGCTCATAGCAAACATAGTCATGATTCCAGTTGATGCTCTTCCTCATCTTCTTCATCGCAATCCCTCCATGTTCACAATATGTACGTATAAATCCCTATGAATAAGTCTCCCTGACTTTGGAGTTATTTTATCATGTTTCAAAGGTATTGTCACGATAAAATTCAGTAATGGAAGCAGCCGGCAAGCATAGGCATCTGGCCGGCTTGCTGCCGGCAAGATCCTGGACGGCCCGGCATACGAGCACCGCATCCACCGGCGCATCACCCGCCAGCAGCTGGAATTTCCCCGCTGGCAATCCCTGGGCATAGGCCGTGAGGATACGTCCTTCGCGCTGAGTCTGCGACAGTGGTGCCGTATCATCCTGCCCGATGACGAAATGGCGCACTACCCCCTTGCGCGTATAGTCGATCAGGCAGCGGTTCATCGACAGATTCTTGTCGCGGCGCGCCTGCCAGTCCTGCCAGACATCCGGCGGAACGGCATTCATGTGCCGGCTGAGCTCGGCCTGCTCGGCCCGGGTCAGCCCCTGGGTCTCCTGCTTGTCCACCAGCGCCGTAGCCGCAACGATATCATCCCCGTACTCCAGATAGTAGTCGGGACCGCCGCGGCCTGCCGCAGCATCCCCCGACGTCCGCATGAGGGACCCGAACACATAGAACCGGATGTCCGGATACTTCTGGTGCAGCACGGCAAACTGCGCTACGCGCGCCGCCAGCAAGGGCTCTGGCAGCTCATGGCGGCGCGACGGTACCAGGCCGCCGTAGAGCAGGGCATCGGCAGACACCATCGCGGCATCGGCGGTGCCGATGTTTGCCCGCACCCAGGCCCAGAGCTTGTCCGGCTGCCCCGGACAAGCAGCGCCATCGCTCAGGAGCTCAGCCGGTGGCAGCAGGACTTCATAGCCACGGGAGCGGAGGCGCTCCACCGCCGCCTGATCTGCCAGCGCGCAGTTATCGTATGGGACAAATAGCAGTTTTCCCTTGGCTGCTGCCAAGGATGCATCCACGGCCAGCAGACTGAACAGCCCGGCCAGGACAGCAGCCAAAATCATCCTTATCGTTTTCATAGCTCCACCTCATTGGCCGCATAGACTATCCTCTCGGTGTTTGCTCTTTAATTCGACATCGCCCTGCCAAAAACCTGCCATCGGCCGCCACGTTATTTGTGTTATAATGAAGACATTACGACAGAAAGTTGGTACTTACGCTATGCTTACAAACGATATCAGCGCGGTCATCGCGAAAGAATTGAACGTCCGCCCGAAACAGGTCACGGCGGCCATCGAGCTGCTCGATGACGGCAACACGGTGCCCTTCATCGCCCGCTACCGCAAGGAAGCCACGGGCTCACTCGAAGATGAGCAGCTGCGCGTGCTCGAAGAGCGCCTTGCCTATCTGCGCAACCTCGTCAAGCGCCAGGAGGAGATCCTCGGCAAGATCGAGGAGCAAGGCAAGCTTACGGACGAACTGCGCACGGCCATTGAAAAGACTACGAAACTGCAAGACCTCGAGGATCTCTATCTGCCCTACAAGCAGAAAAAACGCACGCGCGCCCAGATTGCCCGTGAGGCTGGCCTGGAGCCGCTCGCCAATGCCATGATGCTGCAAGCGCAGTCCAAGGGAACCGCACTTGCCGAGGCCGCAAAGTTCATCGATGCGGCCAAGGGCATCGAAACGGCAGAGGACGCACTGGCTGGCGCGATGGATATCGTTGCCGAAACCACGATGGAAGATGCGGCCCTGCGCAAGAAGATGCGCACGCGCCTCTGGAACACGGCTGTCCTTACGACCAGCCTTGCCGATGATGCGGCAGAAGAGGACAAGCAGGTACTCGAGATGTACGCTGCGTACCGCGAACCTGTACATACCCTGCCCTCCCACCGCATCCTCGCCATCAACCGCGGCGAGAAGAAGGGCGCACTCAAGGTCAAACTCGAAACCGATCATGAAGAAAACTGCCGCCGCATCTATAACAGCATCCACCGCCAGCCATCCATCTGGGAGGAAAGCCTGCAAGCTGCCATCGCTGACGGCTATAAGCGCCTGCTGCTGCCCGCGCTCGAACGCGAGATCCGCAGCCAGCTCACAGAAGCTGCCGAAGCCCAGGCCATCAAGGTATTCGGTGCCAACCTGCGCCAGCTCCTGCTGCAGGCCCCGCTCGCCGGTCACACGGTCATGGGCCTCGATCCCGGCTACCGCAATGGCTGCAAGATGGCTATTGTCGATGCGACAGGACAGGTACTCGACTATGGTGTCCTGCAGATTACCCAGAGCGACCGTGCCAAGGCTGCCGCAGCCCAGACTGTGCTGGCCTCCATCCGCAAGCATCACGTCACACTGATTTCCATCGGCAATGGCACAGCCTCCTATGAAACCGAGCAGTTCACCGCGGAACTCATCCGCGAAAACGCCCTCGACGATGTCCACTACATCATCGCCAACGAAGCCGGTGCCTCCGTATACTCGGCTTCGGCGCTGGCCAAGGAGGAACTGCCCGAATACGATGTCGTCATCCGCGGCGCTGTATCGATCGCCCGCCGCGTACAGGACCCCCTCGCCGAACTTGTCAAGATCGACCCCAAAGCCATCGGTGTCGGCCAGTACCAGCATGACGTCAATCAAAAGGAACTTACGCATACCCTCGATGCAACCATCGAAAGTGCCGTCAATCATGTCGGCGTCGATCTCAACACGGCCTCAGCTGCCCTTTTGAAGCACATCGCAGGCATCAATGCGACGATTGCCAAGAACATCGTCGCCTACCGCAACGAGAACGGCAGCTTCCAAAACCGCCGTGCATTGCTCAAGGTGCCACGGCTCGGCCCTGCCGCTTTCACACAATGCGCGGGTTTCCTGCGCATTGCCAGTGGCAAATTGCCGCTGGATAATACCCCTGTCCATCCCGAATCCTATAAGCTCGCTGAAGCGATTCTAGAAAAACTCGGCTTTGACCTTAGAGACCTCAACGACAAAGATCAGCTCGCCCTGCTTGCCGCCAAGAGCAAACTCGTCGACTGTGCCAAGCTTGCCAAGGAACTCGACGCCGGCGAGCCGACAGTCAAGGACATCCTTGCAGCCCTTATCAAGCCCGGCCGCGATCCCCGCGAGGATTTGCCAGCCCCGCTGACACGGCAGGCCATCGTCAAGCTATCCGACATCCAGCCAGGCACCATCATGCGCGGTACCGTGCGCAATATCACGGATTTTGGCGCCTTTGTCGACATCGGCCTGCACCAGGACGGTCTTATCCATATCTCCGAGCTGTCCAAGAAACGCGTCAAGCATCCGCTCGATGTGCTCTCGATCGGCGATGTCCTAAACGTCATGGTCATCAGCATCGATGAAAAGCGCAACCGCATCGGCTTATCGCTAAAACAAGTCCCAAAGGAGGCCCAGATCGGATGAGCCTTCTCGAACAAACTATCGCCGTCATCCAGCCGGCCAGCCAGGAGACGGCCACTGACGCAGCCGCCCGCCTTCAGCAGGTACTCGAGGGCGATGCTGCCGCCCTTGGCCGCCTGCGCGATTTGCTGCTGCGCTATCTGACCATAACCGGAAAGCGCCATCCCCAGCCGCCAGAAAAGTGCACGATCATCGCCTGCGCCGACCATGGCGTTGCTGCCGAAGGAGTCAGTGCCTATCCAGCCGAAACGACTGTGCAGATGACCCGCAACTATCTCATCAGCCGCGGCGGTGCTGCCAACGCTTTTTCTGATTATTGCGGTTCCGAACTGCTCATCGTCGATATGGGCATAGCCGCTGACACCAGTGACATTCCCGACCTCATCGATGCCCGCATTGCCAGTGGCACCGCCAATATGGCCCAAGGCCCCGCAATGACACGCGAGCAGGCCAGGCAGTCCATCGAGGCAGGCATCAGCATTGCCAACCAAGTCATTGACGAAGGCTTCGACTGCCTGCTGCCCGGCGAGATGGGCATCGCCAATACCACAGCCAGTGCAGCCATCACAGCTGTCTGCTGCGGCCTTTGTGCCGCCGATGTCACCGGACGCGGCACAAACATCTCCGACGAACGCCTGCAAAAGAAGACAAGCGTCATCGAGCAGGCACTGTCCATCAACCAGCCAAGGCCGCATGACGGTCTCGATATCCTTGCCAAAGTCGGCGGCTTTGAACTGGGCGCTATTGCAGGACTGATTCTCGGCGCAGCCGCCCGCCAATGCGCCGTCATCCTCGACGGCGCCAACACCGCAGCCGCCGCTCTCATTGCCCAGACACTGGCCCCCGACTGCACAGACTATCTGCTTGCTTCCCATCTGGGCGCAGAAAAATCCCATGTCCACAGTCTCAAGAAGCTCGGGCTCGAACCGCTCATGGACCTCGACCTCAAGCTCGGCGAAGCCTGCGGCTCAAGCCTTGCGGCCGCCATGCTCGACGCCGTGCTCACAGCCTGGGATGTCCTCGACAAGCTGCCCCATGACCCGATCGAGACGCCATTCCATCACGAATACATGCGTCATACGGTCCCGAAGATTACGGATAAGACCTTCGACTTCTACCTGCGCACGATGCAGGATCTCGACCATCAAGCGATGGAGCTTTGCCAGCAGCGTATCGATAACCTCGCCAAGCCCATCTACAGCCTCGGCTACCTTGAGCAGATTGCCGTCGAGCTCGCCGGCATCATCGGCGACGAGCTGCCCGAATGCGGCATGGACAGAGCCCTGCTGGTCTTCACCGGCCGGCACACGAGCCCGCTGCAGTCGCAGCTCACCGCGGCCTTTGCCACCCATGCCGGTGCCGAAGTCACACTGGCCCACCTGCGCGACGGACTGCCGCCTACCGCGGCCTTTGACTTCGGCCGTGAGCATGCCGAGCTCCTGTCGCTGTCCTATCCGCTGCTCGGCCTGTCGCTGACGGAAATCGACGAAGATGCACCGTTCGGCACGGCCGCCAGCGAGCTGCGCGCCGCCTTGCTCAAAGAAGATGGCAGCCTGCGCTACGCTGCTGACGAGTTCCTGCAGCAAACACCGGAAACATATCAGCCTGCAGTCAGCGCCATAATCGGTGCGATAATCGCCGCCGCGCATAACAGCAGCTTCATCCTGCTAGACGACGAAGCCACGGAAATCATCGCGCGCTACACCGAGCTCTTATGCCCCGCTGTGCGCCCCTATATCCTGCATGTCCAGCCAGCAATGCTTTTGACAGATATCACATTGCCCGGTGGCATCATCGCCAGCCTTGGCCTTGGCATCACCGAAGCAGCCATGCATATGCTGAACATCATGCGCACCTTCGCGGAAACAAAAGTAGCCGTCGCCAGCGACGGCCCCGGTGCCGGCCGGCAGCAACAATGACACACAAAAAGCAGTTCAAATGTAAATGCATTTTGAACTGCTTTTTTACTCTCATTTATTCATCATTCACTTCATAACCACAGCAATCGTGCCATCCTCTTTTAGTATGATTTTATCCACTTTCATCAAATCGATATCGTACCATTCGATAGCAGATTCATCAGCGAAACATACCTTCAAATCATAAGACGGCACACCCGTGTCTTGCATACGCAGTCCAACGAGCTCATTATTCTTGAGCGTATCCGAACCGAGGATGCTCTTTCCCCAGTTGTTCGTTTTGGCGGGGCTGACAAAGATCTTGTGAATCGTATAGCCGATATGATTTTCTATCTCAAACAGATGAGACGCCGCCTGGGCAACATTGGACAAAGCCATGACCAACATTACTGCAAGGATAAGCCCTTTTATCGCTTTATTTTTCTTCATAACTATTCTCTCCTCTTTGATAGTAAAAAAGGCCCATAATAGGGCCAACCATGAGAAATTATAACATTAATGGTTCTAAATGTACAAGCTAAAAATGCTGCGCAGCCAACAGGACGATACGCCCAGCAGCTGCGCAGCACGAGATGCTAAAACATATATTTACCTTTGGGGTCAGAACTTGAACTGACGCAATGCCTGTTTCTGCTCCGCAGCCATATGCGAAAGCGTGTCGCTGGCCGAGGCGATCTCTTCCGACGAAGCGGACTGCTCCTCGGTAGCTGCCGAAACCGACTCCATATGCTCCGAAATCTCACGGCCCTTGGCGTTGATTTCCGCCACCGAATCGGAGATGTTCTGCGCATCCGCATTGACCTGACGAATTGCTGCATCCATTTCCTTGGTCTTAGCTGCACCGGACTGTACGAGCTCATGGATGCGCTCAAATACCGCCTGCAGCTCCTCGACCGACTTCGCACCGGTGACGACAGCATCGCACCCTTGCTTCATCGAATCGACAGCCTCAGCCGTATCCTGCTGCATCGCATTGATAAGGCCGGCAATCTTCTGCGCTGCCTCTTCCGACTGCTCAGCGAGCTTGCGGACTTCCTCGGCGACAACGGAGAAACCACGGCCCTGCTCGCCAGCACGAGCTGCCTCGATGGCAGCGTTGAGTGCCAGCAGGTTCGTCTGGCTGGCAATCTCCGAGATCGTATCGACGATTGCTCCGATTTCACCCGAGCGGCTGCCCAGACGGCTGACCATCTCAGCCGTGCTGCTGACCGTAGACTCGACATCGCGGATCTCACGCACCGAGTCAGCCAGTGCCTTGTTGCCCTGTGCCGCCTCGCCAGCTGCCGTCAAGGAGTTTTCCGAAACCTCGCCAGCATGGGCACGCATCGTCTGGATGGACGCATTGACCTTGTCCAGCAGTTCCTGGCTGGCCTTGAGCTTCTCTTCCTGCTCAATGACGATATGCGCAGCCTCACCGACGGCCTCAGCCGACTGTACCGAAGCCTGCGCGGACTGCAGCGAAGCCTCTTTGAGGTTGCCCGAGGAATCGCTGATATCCTGGATAGCCTTGTAAACACCCTTCATGTAAGCTGCGAGCTTATGCTGCATATCAGCCAGGACACCGGACAGATGACCGAACTCATCGCCGCGATCCAAAGCCGTTGCCGAACCGCGGAAGTCGCCATCGCGGAGCTTCTCGCAGACCGCACGCATCGAATCGAGTGCCGTCGTGATATTGCGCGCCGTCATCAGGCTGCCAACCACCTGCACCACCAGCGCAATCAGTGTGACAATCATGATGAGCATCAAAGCACTGCTATTCGCATCCCGGCTGGCCTGCTCTCTGGCCTCCGCCTGCTCGTTGACGCGCTGCTGCTGGCCATGGAAAGCATCGCGCAGGCCGCGCGTTGCCGGCGAGCCTTCTTTCTCATAATAAGCCAAGGCGTCGGCCGCTTTGCCCTGATTCGACAGCTCGATGACATGTGTCATGACCTTCTTGTAGTTCGCCCACTGCGCATCGATCTCGCTGATATCCTCGATCGGCATGCCCTTGACGGTTTCCTTGTACTCAGCCAGAGCCTTCTCGACGTTGTCCGCAGCTTCCTTCTGCTGTTTAGATACCGTCTTCAAGCGGTCAGCATTATCGTGCAGCGTCACGATCTGCAAGGTCTTGACCATCATGACACGGCTGTACTCCACAGCAGTTCCCAATTGCTGCACGCCCTTCATCTCATGCTGATACATGCTGTTCATTGCGTTATCCGCATTGCTCAGCGAACGATAGCCCGTGAAGCTGATGCCCAGCATGGCGATCGCAGCCACGGCAACAATCATCATCAGCTTATAAGCTACCTTCAGATTATCAAATAATCCCATTTCTTGCACCTCCTAAAATGATAGGTTTCTATTATAACAATTTTATTTTACCATTGCAAAAAAAAGCTCACTATTCTTTTCTACTTATAACATATATAAGTTTTTCTTATAGTAAATTCCTCCCTTACCGCTAATATTTTTACACTTTCCTATTGACATGCGCTTAAAGTGTCTATATAATGTAAACATATTAAACATGTATGATTTATCATTTCTTATTCAAGAAAGAAGGTATTCTTATGGCAAACGAACACAATAACCGTGTCGACCAGGCCCGCGAAGAAGCCTTGCGCCAGCACAAGCCCGGCGCTAGCCGCCGGCAGATGTTTCTCTGGTTCGGCGCTTTGATTCTCGGCGGCATCCTCGGCACCCTCGGGCTGGCGCCCTTGAATGAATTGTTTGATTTCATTGCCACAGTCTTTACGCGGCTGTTCCAGTTCATCGCCGTGCCGACCATCGCACTTGCCGTCATCACGACGCTCTCGGCCCTCGGCGGCAAGCGGGAAACCAAGACGATCTTCGCCCATGCAGTGACTTATACCCTGCTGACGACCTTTTCCGCCGCCGCAGTCGGCCTCGCACTCTACCTCTGGATCGCCCCGGGCAACCTGCCCGCCGAAGTAGTCGGCGCCGGCACAGCCGCCGTCCCCCTCGACAAGGTCGGCTCCCTTTCCTACTATGACCATATCCTCTCGGTCATCCCGAACAATATCCTGCAGCCCTTCCTGGCCGGCAATGTCCTCTCGGTCATGATCATCGCGGCGTCCGTGGGTTTGGCCCTGGCCTTTATGCCCCAGACTGAGAACCGCACCGTCCTGATCAAAGGGCTCTACGGAATACAGGAATTGCTGTTCACGCTGATCAAGGCGATTCTCTGGGCCCTGCCTGCCGGCATCCTGGCCTTCTCCGGCCAGCTCGCCGCCCAGATCCAGGCAGGTGTCATCGTCGGCGCCCTTGGCAAATACGTTGCCGTCGTCCTCGGCGGCAACGCCATCCAGTTCTTCGTCGTGCTGCCGCTGTTCCTGCTGTTGCGCGGCCTGAACCCCATCGACGTCTTCAAGAAGATGAGCCCGGCAATAGCCGTCGCCCTGTTCACCAAAAGCTCGGCCGGCACCTTGCCCGTGACGCTGGCTTCCGCTGAACAGAATCTCCAGGCGGATACGCGCGTATCACGCTTCGTCCTGCCGATCTGCACGACCATCAATATGAATGGCTGCGCGGCCTTTATCCTCGTGACTTCTTTGTTCGTAATGCAGAATGCTGGCTTCGAGCTATCGCTTGGCACGATGATTTCCTGGGTATTTATCGCCGTCCTCGCTGCCGTTGGCAATGCCGGCGTCCCGATGGGCTGCTACTTTTTGACCCTTTCCCTCATGAGCTCGATTGGGGCCCCCATTGGCCTTATGGGTGTCATCCTGCCCATCTACACGATCATCGACATGATCGAGACGGCAGAAAACGTCTGGTCGGATGCCTCCGTATGCGCCATGACTGACCATGACCTCAAGGGCAAGCTTGCTCCCCAAGCGCCTGCAAATTCCCTTTCTTGAAATATTCGCAAAAAAAACTTTATATTCCCCTACACACTTTTCGCAGTTGCGGGATATAAAGAACAGACAGCTGATCGATCTGCTCAGGCAGCCGGCACCGCAAGGCTTGTTGGCTGCCTGTTTTTTTAAGGAAAAAATTTTTTCGTCGATAATAATGGATAGAAGGTATTTTTCAGGATGAGAGGATCTTGCTGGTAAGAACGAGGAGGAATCAGTATGCACAAACTGTTCAAGGCCCTATTGATCTCAATGGTAGCTTTTTCGGCCATTTTCCTGGCCACAGGCTGTTCGGCGGAAACTGGCAAACCTGCCCAGGAAACGGCAAACAGCAATAAGTTCCCGGCGTTCCAAACGGTAGATGTAGCGGGCAATCCCGTTACGCAGGATATTTTCAAAGGCAAGAAAATCACTGTCGTAAATATCTGGGGAACCTTCTGCCCACCTTGCATTGCAGAAATGCCCGAGCTGGGAAAATGGGCTAGAGAAATGCCGCAAGATGCACAGATTATCGGCATTGTATGTGATGCCAGCGGCCCCAACGATAAGGAAACAAAAGCAGCAGCTATAAAGATCTTAAACGAAGCCAACGTCAGCTTTGTAAATATTCTGCCTGACGATAACTTATTGAAATATCTGGAACGTGAAGATGCTGTCCCCACGACCATCTTTGTGGATTCTGACGGCAATGTCGTCGGCGAAAAGGTCGTAGGCGCTGATGTAGCTAAGTACAAACAGCAAGTTGCGAGGTATCTCAAGTGACCAGACTGGGCAAAGCCCGCAGCCTGCTATTGGCTCTGGCAGTCGGCTGCATACTCTGGGGACTGTGGCGCGGTGAGGCCCATATAATTTGGCAGAAGGCTGTGCGCGTGTGTATGGAATGCATAGGATTGGGGTGAACCGATGAATATCACCCATTCTGTTAATCGCCGGTTTGTGCAGCTGCTGGCGGCCGTACTCACCAACCAACAATTGCTGAATCTTGCTTCCGGCCGGCTCTACAAGGGCAGTGCCAAGAATCTGTGCGCCCCCGGGCTCAATTGTTATTCCTGCCCGGCAGCCACCTTGTCCTGCCCGCTGGGCGCGCTGCAGGCAGCCGGAGGAACGGCTGGTTATGGGTTCAGCTTTTATGCCGGCGGCTTTTTGCTGCTGCTCGGTGTGCTCTGGGGACGGCTGGCTTGTGGCTTTCTCTGCCCCTTTGGTCTGTTGCAGGATTTGCTTAGCAAGGTGCCCGTGACGAAAAGGCAGCTATTTCCGCCGCTGCGCTATGTGAAATACTTGCTGCTGGCAGTCTTTGTCCTCTTATTGCCAGTACTGCTCCTCATGCTCAATGGTGTGGGAGCACCGGCCTTCTGCGAATACATTTGCCCGGCAGGTACACTGGAAGCAGCTGTGCCACTGCTGCTGACGCATGCAGAGTACCGGCAAGCTATCGGCGGTTTGTTTGTCTTGAAAGCGGTTATATTGGCGGCGGTAGTCATCGGCTGCCTGTTTATCAGCCGTTTCTTTTGCAA
Source organism: Pseudoselenomonas ruminantium (assembly GCF_900113715.1). GTDB lineage: Bacteria > Bacillota > Negativicutes > Selenomonadales > Selenomonadaceae > Selenomonas_A > Selenomonas_A caprae. Next base: position 25,740 of record NZ_FOQK01000033.1, read on the forward strand.
AATGCTTTGCCCATTGGGGGCATTTTATGGCCTGCTGAATTCCGTCAGTATTTGCAGGCTGCACCTGGATGAAAAAAGCTGTGTAGCCTGCGGCCGTTGCCACAAAGTCTGTCCTATGGACATCAACCCGGCAGCGCAACCTCACTCCCCAGAGTGCATCATGTGCGGCCAATGTGTCAAGGCCTGCCCGCAAAAAGCCCTGCATCTGGGAATCAAGGCGCCCAAGGCTAAGACTGCTACGAATACGCATTGAAGTACGACAGAAGGAGGTATGCGTATGAAACAGAAAATCTGTGCCCTGCTGCTGGCTTTGCTGGTTATGGCGGCAGCTGTTCCAGCCATGGCAGCAGAGAGTGATGCGCCCAATAGCAGCAGCTATCAGCAAAGCGATAATGACTGCAAAGACGGCGTATGCCCATGGCGAAAGGGCGGGAAATAAAAAGATTACTTGACAAAAAAGAAGGTGTGGTCAAAATGCTTGCTATGCATTTTGCCACACCTTCTTTTGTTGTCTTATTTATGCGCTGGCGCAATCATCGTATAGAAACACAGTACGCCCAGCGCATAGCCGGCTACCATGATGATGCCCATCGGCACGGCCGTATGGTCGCCCATGATGCCAACTACCGGCATCATGCAGGCCCCAAGGATCATCGAGAAAAATCCCACGAGCGCACTGGCACTGCCAGCATTCTTGCCCTGGCGCGAAAGTGCCAGCGAAAAACTGGCTGAGCCCATGACCGACAGTGGCACGACCGTGACGAACAGTACTGCCACCGTATAGCCAATGGGCGCATCCAGCACGAAGCCCGCCAGCAGGAATAGCGAACCTGCCAGCGGCAGCAATACCCCCGCCTTTAAGAGCTTTACATCAGGCACCCGGCCAGCCAGGCGTGCCGGCAGCAGCCCGGCCAGCATCAAGCCCAGGCCAATGAATCCGAAAATCAGGCTGAAAGTCTGCGGCGATACCTGATAGATATTCTGGAAGACAAACGACGACCCCGCCAAATACGAAAAAAAGGCCCCGAAGACAAAGCACTGCAGCAGGCAATGGCCGAGAAAATACCGGTCACGCAAGAGCTGCGGATACTTGCGGAACGATTCGCTGAGGCCCTTGAGCCGCTGTTCCTGCGGCAAGGTCTCCTTGTATACCAGCGTAGCCAAAGCCTGCAAAATACCGATAAACACCAGCACCACGAACACGCCGCGCCAGCTCGTGAACAGGAGGATCTGGCCGCCCAGCACCGGTGCAATGATCGGGGCCAGGCCATTCACCATCATCAACAGGGCAAAGAAGCGCGTGAGCTCTGCGCCCTCGCAGACATCGCGGGCAATCGCACGTGCGATGACAATGCCACTGGCGCCAGCAAAGCCAGCCAAAAAGCGGCAGAGCAGGAATAGCCGGATATCCTGCGCCCAAACGCAGCCCGCTGTCGCCAGAATGAACAGGAGCATGCCGATAAACAGCGGACCACGGCGGCCATAGCGGTCACTTACCGGCCCCGTGAAAATCTGGCCGATTGCCATGCCGATGATGGTCATCGTCAATGTCAGCTGGGCCAGCGAAGCTGAAATCCCCAAGTCGTTCTGCACGGTCGGCAGAGCCGGCAAATACATATCGGTCGAAAGCGGCGCCATCGCTGACATGATGCCTAGAAACACCGTCAGCCACAAGCGCGTCTTATTTGTCATTTGCATAACTTCGTCCTTTCTCATGCGCATAATGAGCCTATTTTAACAAGGTTTTCTTAAATATTTGATTAGAACTGCATTATAATTTCTGCACGGCAATCCGCGTGATGAACCCACGCGGATCATTCATGCTCATGTTCTCCAGAATGCTTTCCTCATAGGAAAAGGGGCCGGTTCTGCACCCATGCACCGCAATATAGCGGCGCAGCAGCGCATAAGCCTTGGCGGTGTCATCGTATTCCCCTTGGAAATACGTCACCAGATACGTGCCTGCCGGACGCCGATAGCGGTACTCGCGCGCAATGCCCCGATAGGAGCTGCCAACCACGGTGAAGAAATGGCTCAGAATGCCCTCAGTGCCCGCCTGCAGGAAATCGCGGGCTGCCACCATCGCCCCGACCCCGAAGCCGGCACTGATCTGCTGCTCCGCCACCTGCCGCTCATGCTCCGTCGCGATGCGCTCGACCAGCGGCCAGTCTTCCCGCGCTGCGGCACGCCGCACATCCCGCGACAGGACAAGCCGCGCCGCAGGCAGTTCCTGCTCCTCGACGCGGCCACAGACCACCGTCCGCGCCAGCGACAGGAGATGGCGCTGGCTTTCCACGACGCGCAGCTGCCGCCGGAGCTTTTCCTGCTCCGCCTCCAGCCACGCCTGCTGTTCAGCCAGCAGGCAATCGAGACGCTCGGGACTGCGGTTCTCCATGTACTCCTTGATTTCGGCCAGCTCCAGGCCCATATCCCGCAGCATGCGCAGGAGATAGAAGGGATAGAACTGCCGGAATGAATAGCTGCGGTAGCCATTCGGCTCAACATGATCGGGCTTGAAGATGCCCTGCTCATCATAATAATGCAGCGTGCGCTTGTTGACCCCGACAATCTTGGCAAACTCGCCCGTATGGAAGGTAACCCGCCGCTTCATCGCCACTCCCCCTTGACATTACAGTTACTGTATCCTTTAAGATAACTATACAAGAAACCCACAGGAAAGGAAAGGTACTTATGCAAAATAGCGACTCCACACCGCTGGCGCAGCGGTTCACTATTTTCCCGCTGCTGCGCTTTGCCGCCCCCTCCATCGGCATGATGCTCGTCATCTCCCTCTACACGGTGACCGATGGCATCTTCATCGGCCGCTATGCAGGCGCCTCAGCCCTTGCAGCCTCCAACATCGTCTATCCGGCCATCAATCTGATCTTCGGACTGGCCATCATGCTGGCCACCGGCGGCTCGGCCCTCGTTGCCAAGAACCTTGGCGAGCAGCGCACCGCAGCCGCCTCCCGCCGCTTCACCTGGCTTACCGTGGCTGCCGCAGCCACGGGCCTGCTGCTGGCCTTGGTCATCGCGCTGTTCTTCACGCCGCTATTGACTTTCCTCGGCGCCAGCCCCCAGCTGTTTGCCGACTGCCGTCTCTATCTCGGCCTGTTACTGCCCTTTTTCCCCGCCGCCGCCCTGATGGTCATCTTCAACGCTTTCTATATCGCCGACGGTCGTCCCAGCCAGGGCTTTCTCGTATCGATCTTCAGCGGCCTTGCCAATGCCGTCCTCGACTATGTCCTGCTGGCGCATGGAGGGCTCGGCATCGCGGGGGCTGCACTGGCTACAGGGCTGGCTGACCTGCTCGCCGCCACCATCGGCCTTGTCTATTTCACCCGTTTCAGCCGCACGCTGCGCTTCTGCGCCTTCCGCGCTGAATTTGCCGTGCTGCGCACAGCTTGCGGCAATGGCGTCTCCGAGCTCGTGACCCAGCTGTCCGTCGGACTTGTCACCTTGCTGTTCAACCGGATAACCTTCCAGCTGGCCGGAGAGGATGGCGTTGCTGCCATTTCCGTCATCCTCTATGCCGAAATGCTCCTGACCTCCATCCTCATGGGCTTCACCAATGGCGTCGCCCCCATCTTCTCCTACAACCATGGCGCAGGCAGACGCTCCGAGCTCGTCCGCCTGCTGCGGCTCAGCCTGGGCGTCATTGCCGTCTTCAGCCTGCTGGCCTTTTCGGCCGCGCGCCTGCTCGCATCACCGCTCATCACCTTGTTCCTGCCAGCTGGCGGTCACGTCTTTGCCCTCACCCTCACGGGACTGCTGCTGTTCTCGCTGAGCTTCCTGCTCGTCGGCTTCAACATCTTCGCCTCGGGCTTCTTCACCGCCCTGTCCGATGGCAGGACCTCTGCACTGCTGTCCTTCGTGCGCAATCTCGCCGGCATCGTGATCTTCCTGCTACTCCTGCCCGGAGTGTGGGGCATCACCGGCGTATGGCTTGCCGTGCCAGCGGCCGATGCTGCCGCCCTGCTGCTGACAGCGTATTGCCTGCACAGCACCTGGAAAGCCCTGCAGCAAACAAAAGAGCCTTCCCCCAAGGGGAAGGCCCGGCATGCCGCTGGCATGGTGCAAACCGAAAGTTGATTTTCCGCTCACTTACGAGGTCTGGCCGTGGTACTCCACCTGCCGGACTTCTTTTATTTTATTTTCAGCATCGACCATAACGACCTTGGGCTTCCAAGCCCGCGCCTCATCTTCCGTAAAGAAAGCATAGGCCATGATGATGACGACATCGCCAACCTGAGCGCAACGGGCAGCCGCACCATTGAGGCAAATGACACCCGAGCCCCGCGGCCCTGGAATCGTATAGGTCTCCAGCCGTGCACCATTGTTGTTGTCGACCACCTGCACGCGTTCATTCGGCAGGATGCCCGCCTTCTCCATAAGCGCTTCATCAATCGTGATGCTGCCCATATACTGGAGATTGGCCTCCGTCACCGTCGCACAATGTATCTTACCTTTGAGCAAATTGAGCATCATATTATTCGCCCTCCTTGCCCAGGATTACATTATCGATCAGCCGCGTTGTCCCGATGCGTACCGCAATCGCCAGCAAGGCCTGCCCATCGACCGTTGCAATTGGCTGCAAGGCGGGGAACGAATAGATATCGACGTAATCAATGGCGGCCAACGGCTCCGTGGCAAGCGTATCGATCACTACCTGCTTGATTTTCTCCGGCTCACGCTCGCCAAACGAGTACGCCTCCTTGGCCCGCTGAAGGCTGCGCGAAAGAATCAGCGCAGCTTCTTTTTCCTTTGGCGAAAGGTACTGATTGCGCGAGCTGCGCGCCAGGCCATTTTCCTCGCGCACGATTGGCACCATATGGATATGGACATTGATATTGAGATCCTCGACAAAACGGCGGATGACAACAACCTGCTGGGCATCCTTCTGACCAAAGAATGCCTCATCAGCCCGTGAAAGATTCATAAGTTTCGTGACGACTGTCGCTACGCCGCGGAAATGCCCCGGCCGCTGTGCCCCGCAAAGCTTCTTGGTGATATCGCCCTCCACATTGACATACGTACAATACCCCTCAGGATACATTTCTGCCGGCTCTGGATGGAATACCGCGTCAACCGGCACCGTCGCCAGCTTCTCACAGTCTTCGTCAAAGCGGCGCGGATACGCATCAAAATCCTCATTCGGGCCGAACTGGGTCGGATTGACGAATACCGACGCAATGACGATATCGCATTTTTCCCGCGCTGCCCGCATAAGTGTCAGATGCCCCTCATGCAAAGCCCCCATAGTCGGCACAAGGCCGATGGTCTTGCCCGCAGCCTTCATATCTCCTGCATAGGCTTGGATCTCTTTGACCGTCCGTAAAATTTTCATCTCATGTTACCTCTCTTCCTAGCACTGTAGATTTCGAGGCAAAAGAAGCAACTGGCCCAGCAACCAAAAAACGCCCTTCAGGCCAGACCTGAAAGGCGCACGAATACACGGATATCCTTTCCTGTCTTAGTCCTATGGATCTAAGCAGTACCCCAATGATACGTAACTATGGATTGCTTGGGAAAAAGTATAACTCACCAGAGTGATGTCATCTTCTGCCACATGCTTTATGCTAACACATCTGTCCCCAAATAGCAAATACACAGGGACTTATCCACATTGTGTGGTTAAGTTCCTGTGTATATTGTGGATAAGTAGGTGACTTATCTGGCGGGAAAGCGCATTTATGCCCAAAATACAGCGGATAAACCACAAAATCCTGTGGATAACCTGAACCGCAGCGGGGATACGTTTTATCCACAGGATTTATAATGCAATTATAACTATGCATACCAGTAGTTTTAATCAATTCCCTTTATAATTAGCGGACTAATCAATAAGGAGTGACTTTTCATGTCCCGAATGAGCAAGAAATACCATATGCTGGCAGCAGCGCTTGCCATCACCATCTGTGCCAGCGTCAATAGCTATGGCGCCTGCCAGCCAGCTAACCATGCCAACGGACCACTGAGCTTCAATCTGGCGGGCCCTGTGCCTGGGCCACCGCCAGCCATGCCAGCTGGCCCCGCGATGCGGGAGGTTGACGCCTCTGAGCTCACGGCCTGCCAGATCGTCGATGACGAGAACCTCACGGTGGACGGCCTCACCCTCAATGCCGGCCACCGCGATGAGAGCGCCTTCTTGGTCCGCAAGGGCGGTTCTATCACGCTGACCAACTCGGCACTGAACAAGACCGGCGACACCTCGAGCGCCGATGCCAGCAACTTCTCCGGCCAGAATGCTGTGTTCCTCGCTAGCAACAGCACCGCCATACTCCGCAACATCACGCTGACTTCCGATGCCGATGGCGCCAATGCGATTTTCGCCACAGGCCAGGCTGCCAATATCAAAGCAGAGCACATCGTCATCCACACAAAGAACAACTCCTCCCGCGGTCTCGATGCAACCTATGGCGGCACGATCGAGGCCCAAGATGTCGACATCACGACGGAAGGAGCACATTGCGGCGCCCTCGCCACCGACCGTGGCGAAGGCAACGTCATCGTAAATGGCGCCAAGCTTACGACGTCTGGCGAAGGCAGTCCTTGCATCTACTCCACCGGCAATATCCAGCTGACCAACGGCAGCGGCGAGGCTGCGGGCAGCGAGATTGCTGTCGTCGAGGGTAAGAACTCCATCACACTGGATCATTCGTGCCTGACCGGTCATATCAAACACGGCATCATGCTCTACCAGAGCTTTTCGGGCGATGCCGGCATCGGCAAAGCCAGCTTCACGGCCAAGGATTCAACACTCAACAATCAGTCTGCTGGCCCAATGTTCTACATCACCAATACCACCGCTGTTGCCAACCTCGAAAACACGCAGCTCTGCCAAACCGGCGATGTGCTTGTAAAGGCCACCAGCGACCGTTGGGGCAGTGAGGATAAGAATGGCGGCATCTTTACCCTGAATGCCTGCAACCAGCAGCTCAATGGCAAGATCCTGGCCAACAACATCAGTCAGGTGACACTGAATCTTGGCAGCGGCGCAAACTGGACAGGCTCCTTCAACGAGGACTACCAGGCCGACAAGGCTGTGTTGCAGTTAAGCAAGGATGCTGTCTGGCATGTGACTGCTGACTCCTATCTCACAGTCATGAATGCAGAAGACAGCACCTTTGCCAATATCCAAAGCAACGGCCATAAAATCTACTATGACAAGAATGCCAATCCTGCCCTTGGTGGCAAGACCTACGGCCTGCCTGGCGGCGGCAAGCTCTTGGCAAAGTGAGTTTCCCCTATCCGCCAAACAAAACCCTAGCATAAAAAGAAACGCTGCGAAGAGATGCCTCATGTTCCTCCTCTTCGCAGCGTTTCTTTTTGTTGACATCCGTAGTCTGATGAATCCCTGCCCCGCTACGTCCTTAGAGCTCCGACGTGCAATGCGGGCATTTCGTCGCCTCGTCAGGAATCTCCGTCTTGCAGTAAGGGCAAAGACGCGGTTCCTTGGCAGGCTCCTCCTCCTTTTTCGGCATGATGCGGTTCACCTGCTTAATCAGCATGAAGATAGCAAAAGCCACGATCAGGAAATCAATGACCGCATTGAGGAAGGAACCATAAGCAATGACCGGTAAGCCTGCGGCCTTTGCTTCAGCCAATGTTGCCGCTGGCGTGCCCGACAGATTGATGAACAGATTGGAGAAATCCACTTGCCCCAAAATGAGACCAATCGGCGGCATCAGCACATCGTTGACAAAGGACGTGACAATCTTGCCAAAGGCAGCACCGATGATGATACCGACAGCCATATCAAGCACATTGCCACGCATGATAAACTTCTTGAATTCTTCTACCATAGATATACTCCTTTCCTGGAGAGAAAATTGGAATGCACTCCCACGCTAAACATATTCCACAAGGAATAAAAAATCCCTTCTGCCTGCAATACAAAAAAAGACATCCACAACGTGAATGTCTTTTGCTTAACTGGCAACTCCCTATCCTCCCAGTCCGTCTCCAGACAAGTACTTTCGGCGTATATGTGCTTAACTACTGTGTTCGGTATGGGAACAGGTGGAACCACATAGCCAGCGTCACCAGATATTTGATTGAATGAACCATGTCCACTCAAAACTATACAGAAGA
>NZ_FOQK01000044.1 GCF_900113715.1 Pseudoselenomonas ruminantium
GATGGGCTTACCAAATGGGCAGCTATGTAGGCCGATTAAAGGAAGAACGAATTTTTCAAAGTATGTCTCGCAAAGGCACCTGTCTGGATAATAGCGTGATGGAAAATTTCTTTGGCCTGCTAAAACAGGAAATCTATTATGGGCATACCTATCACAGCTTCGAAGAACTTGAACGAGCTATACGGCATTACATCACATACTACAATAAGCACAGAATCAAAGCTAAGCTGGGGTGGCTCAGCCCAGTAGATTACCGTTTACGTCATGCCGCAGCATAAAAAACCGGTAGCAGCAAATAATTGCTACTACCGGTAAGGTCTAACTTTATGGGGTCACTACAATAAGGGTGTTGAGGTCTTTTTATATTGTAGGGCGGTGATAAAAGCAGGATGGTTCCTCTTGGAATATGCTGAACATTATAGTTCGAATTAAGGGGGTTCATAAGTTACAATCTAGCCGAAATTACGGTACGTTCCTTAGGGGGAATATCAAGGGCATCCATAGCTTCATCGCTAGACCAGCCTTTCTTTTTCATAAGGGAACGTACGCTGTCTAAGAGACTTTCGATACGTCCTTTGGCCTCGCCAGGTTGATGGTGATGGACGACGGCTGGTGCAGGAGACGATAAAAACTGTGGAGCGATAAAGGAGATAAGGATATTTATGGCGAATAGAAAAAAATTAAGATAATTTGGAACATTTAAACGGTTAGGGGTATCATGAAAAAATGCAATGAAGAGGGCATATAGAATTGGAGACAGACTATGGAAAAGCATTCGCAATCTCAATATCCAGGCGTGACTTCATGAAACTGGCGGGACTTACGGCGGCATCGTCCTTACTTGGTATCAAGGACGATGCCGCAAAGGCAGAGGTTGCTTCTCCGGCGATAAGTGCGCTGGATTATAGCAAGGCGAATCTTCCCCTTCTCTTTAATGTCGATGTATGCGTGGTTGGCGGTGGCTCGGCGGGGACTGCGGCTGCTGTTACCGCTGCGCGAAAAGGAGCGAAGGTTGTCCTTGTGGAGCGGGGCATTTCCCTGGGGGGACTGGCCACCTTGGGCTGTGTTTTCCCATGTATGGCTACTTATTGCTATGACAGCGATACGCCCTACATCACGGATCTGAACAAACGCATGGAAAAACAGGGGGTGCCGCCGCTCCTTGGAGTGGATACTGACTCCTATTTCGGTGGTGGCAGAGGACAATATGTGCCTGAATATCTTTCTTTTGTCTATGATGAAATGTGTGAAGAGGCGGGGGTAGATATCCTTTACAACACTTCATTGGTGGGGGCGGTGACTGATGGAGGAAAGATTGTCTCCTGTGTTGTCCAGACCATTGAGGGACTGGCAAAGATACAGGCAAAGACCTTCGTCGATGGCACGGGAGACGCATTGCTTTCACGGTTTGCGGGCATTCCTGTGGAAAAAGGCTCAGAAAAGACAGGACGCAACCAGCCCATGAGTCTGCGTTTTGAAATGGGCGGCATTGATATGGGCAAGCTCTATCATCAGTTCATTATAAAGGGGGTAAAAGAGAGAGGTCCTTTCGACAAACTGGCAGAAGACACTCTGAGGAAGAAAGGCCGGCCATTCCTTCAGTTCTGGAAGTGGAAACAGAACGAGAAATTCTTCCAGGACGGTGTTGCCCGGGGGGAACGGACCGAGGATGATATTGTGTATATTCAGGCGTTTACGATTACCGGCAAACCCACCGTATTATCCATGAACTGTCCTGAGATGCCGGCACTGAACTTCAGTGCCACGGATATCGTCTCATACAGCAGGGCTGTGACCTTCGGCCGGAAGATGATGAACCGTCTGGCAGGATTCTTCATCAAGAACGTTCCCGGTTTTGAGAAGGCCTATATCAGCCGCGAAGCAAGTATGGTGGGAGTTCGGGAATCATGGCGTATCCGTGGTAAGTATTACATGACAGATAAGGAATATACCGATGCCAGGCATTTCCACGATGCAGTGGCTCGGACGGCGTATCCCATCGATATCCATGATGTGAATCTGGACCTCAGCAAAAAGCTGAAAAAGGGCGAGTATTATGAGATTCCCTATCGTGCCTTGGTGACCAATGAGATTTCCAATCTGCTTGTGGTGGGACGCTGTGCAAGTGGCAGCTTCGCCGCTCAGGCTTCCTTCCGCATCCAGCCAACTTGCATGAGTATGGGAGAAGCGGCTGGCATTGCTGCTTGGGGGATTTCTCACGGAATCGAAGCTAACGCCCTGCGCTGGGAAGATATTCCTGCAGAAGAGCGTAGCTACGTGAGCGAGGGATAATGGGAACGTCTCAATATAAAAGATGGTTTCCTAATGCATTATGAATGGTGAAGCCGTTGAGGAAGATGAACGGAATCTGGGCAAATTCAGCGGCAATTATATTGGGGAAGAGCAGTTGGGCGATGTCATTTGCCGCCATGCGTTCAGCAAATGAAGTATGAATTTCAGAAATATGAGGAAGAAATAAGAGCAAAGGCGTTATAACGAGGCAGTTCACAATAAGGAAAATGGTGATTATGATGAACTACAATCGGAAAAGGCGTTGGGGAACTGTTGTTATCGTATTCATAGCGGCTGTTTTGGCGGCAGGCTACGCCATAGGAGATTATTTTGTTGATTATGCCCTGAAGCGCGGCAGCGATGCAGATCCCTTGGCGCCTCCTGCTGCCTGCGTCAATATTCTTGACAAGAGCAGGGAAATGCCGGAAGAGCCGGCGGTGCCAACGGAAGCGTGGCGTATGACCATGCCGGACGGCAGAAATGTGGTGGCAGTAAGCTATAGGCCAGCCCAAACGGGACACCGCTGGGTTATACTGGCCCATGGCTATGGCAGGGACCACCGTTATGTCCGGGATTATGCCGAGGTTTATCTGAAGCATGGTTATCAAGTGCTCTCGCCGGACTTATGTGCTGCCGGGGAAAGTGATGGCCAGTACATTACCATGGGGGTCAAGGAAAGTGAGGAAATTGCCAAATGGGCGGCTAAAGTCAAGGAATCCGATGAGAATGCAGAAATTGTATTGCACGGAATATCTATGGGGGCTGCCACGGTAATGCTGGCAGCGGGCAGATACGAAATGCCGGGACTGGCAGCCGTCATAGAGGACTGCGGCTATACCAGCGCCTACGATATGTTTACAAATCAACTGGATGTTATCTTTGGCCTGCCGGAATTTCCCATTATGACATGCGTAGACATTGTAAGCGGCATTAAAACCGGGGTGAAAGTGTCAGACGCCGCCCCCATAAAGGCGGTTCCCGGCATCAAGGTTCCGATTATGTTCATCCATGGGACGGCGGACAAACTGGTGCCGCCTTCTATGATGGATAAGCTGTACAATGCCTGCCCTGCGCCCAAGAGTAAATTTATCGTAGAAGGAGCAGGACATGGGGATGCGATGACAGTGGCCGGAAAAGAGTATTGGGAGGCTGTTTTCAGCTTTTTGGATGACTGCCCGGGGGCGTTATCCATATCAAGGTGAGATAATGACGGACAGAAATAAATGTATGCACTGTGCCATAGCAAAGCCTATTCGTATTGGCAATGATGTGTGGATTGGCGGTAATTAGCAACAAGACAAAGGGGGAATGAATATGCCAAAAATGACAGGAAAACGCTCGTTTTTGTTTTTGCTGACAATTGGTTTTTTGTGCAGTTTGGTTTATGCATCAGTTGCGCAGGCGGCAGAAATCCTCAGAGAGGCAGTTCCTTTAGAACGTAATCATGTGGCCTTGCATTTGGAACGCTATATAGAACAGGATGGGCAGTCGAAAAAACCAATCCTGTTCGTACATGGCGTGACTTTTTCCTCCCATGAGTTCGATGTCAATTATAAAGATTACAGCTTGGCGAGATATTTTGCCAAGCATGGTTATGAAGTATGGCTGCTGGATATTGCAGGATTTGGCCATTCAGAGGCGGTCAAGGATGGTTTTATGCCGGACTCGGATTATGCGGCAGAGGACATAGAAGCGGCTGTGCGCTGCATTTTGGCGCGAAATAACCTTTCCTCCATGGATGTTTTAGGTTGGAGTTGGGGGACTGTGACCAGCGGGCGTTTTGCTGCACGTCACCCGGAACTGGTGCATCGTCTTGTGCTGTATGCTCCTATTTTCGTTGGCATGGGCGAAAAGGCAGTTAAGGAGCCGTTCCATCACAATACATGGGGAAGTGCGGCCTCTGATTTTCAAAGAAAAGCTGATGGAAGCATCGATTTTGATATCGCAGAAGAGCTTCTGGTCAATACCTACATTGCCAATGCTTGGCATTATGACCGGGACAGCAGCCCTAACGGAGGAAGACGGGATTTATTGGTCAGTGATAATGTAAGGCTGATACCTATGGAAAGTATCAATGTTCCTGTGCTGATTATTGCCGGTTCTAAAGACCAATATGTGTCCCCTGCCCTATGCAAAGAAGCATTTGCAATGCTATCCAATAGGGATAAGTCTCAGCTCGTAATTATTGATGGTGGTGGTCATGCTATGGTCATGGAAAGACCATATTACAAGAAGTTTAGGGAAAATGTGCTGAGATTTTTGCAGGCAAATTAAGGGGCGGGTGGTATACCAGTGCAACAACAAGTTTGCCGGAGCCAAGAAATGCACTACGCCACATCTGACGGAGACGGAAATAAAAAAGGCTTTCGTCAAGGTGGTGAACAAGCTACTGGAGGGCAAAACGGATATGCTGGAAAACATCCGGTTGGTACGGGAGCAGATATGCGACACAGCAGACCTCGAGGCTGAAAGCCGGCGGCTTATGGAAGAAATGAATATGCTCTCGGACAGAGTGCAAAAATGTATCAGCGAGAATGCCCGGATAGCCCAGGATCAGACGGATTACCAAAAACGATATGATGAACTGGTCAGCCGTTACGAGGCCACGAAAGACAGACATGATGAGGTGGTCAGGTTAATCAAGGCTCGACACGCAAAGTCTGAACGTCTGGATGGTTTTTCCCAAGCACTTACTGCTCAGAGCGAAAGCTTGACGAAGTTTGATGCGGGGCTTTGGGGAACGCTGGTAGACTTCATGACCGTATACAGCAAAGAGGATATCAGCGTAACATTCAAGGATGGGACAGAAATTCATATAAGTTAAGAATTGGCGCGGGCAAAGTCCCGTGCCAATTTTCTTGTATTCCCTTCTTATTTTATGATAGAATGGATAATATGTGAGTTCGTAGAGGTTGCAACCAGATAAGGTATGCTCTGGGACATTGTCCCGAGGATACTGCAAAAGGCTCGGAACTTAGTCGTAGCAAGGCTTCTCGGTACTCGCACACGAATACACTTTTTTGAACCCCCCTTAGGCGTTTCAAAAGGGAAAAGTGTGTTTGTATCAAAATTATTCAACAAATGGAGGATTTACTTTGTCAGCTTTAAGCGCAGAATTAAATAAAGAAATTGAAAAGCGCCGTACTTTTGCCATCATCTCCCACCCGGATGCTGGTAAGACGACGCTTACGGAGAAACTCCTGCTTTACGGTGGTGCCATCCATCTGGCTGGTTCCATCAAGAGCCGCAAGACCCAGCGCCATGCGGTATCCGACTGGATGGAAATCGAGAAGCAGCGTGGTATCTCGGTCACTTCGTCGGTGCTGCAGTTCGATTACGACGGCTGCCGCATCAACATCCTCGATACGCCGGGCCATCAGGACTTTTCCGAGGATACGTACCGCACGCTGATGGCTGTCGATAGTGCCGTCATGGTCATCGACGTCGCCAAGGGTGTCGAGGCGCAGACGAAGAAACTCTTCAAGGTCTGCAAGCAGCGCAATATCCCGATTTTCACGTTTGTCAACAAGCTCGACCATTATGGCAAGGCACCGATTGACCTTATGGATGAAATCGAAAACGTGCTGGGCATCCGTTCGTATCCGATGAACTGGCCAATTGGCCAGGACGGGCAGTACATGGGCGTCTATGATCGCCGCAATGACAAGGTGTTGCTGTTTGCTGAGGATACGACCCATGGTCAGGAGGCGCGCATCGCCGATGTCTATGAGCCCGATGATCCGGCTGTCATCGAGCGTGTCGGGGAAGACGTCTGGGAAGCATTGCAGGAAGATTTGGAGCTCCTCAATGAAGCCGGCGAAGAATTCGATATGGAACTCGTCAACGCCGGGGAGCTCACGCCGATGTTCTTCGGTTCGGCTATGACGAACTTCGGTGTGCAGGACTTCCTCGAAGGCTATATCCGCATGGCGCCGATTCCGCAGCCGCGCAAATCGTCTGAGGGCATGATCCCGGCCAGCGATGAGAAGTTCTCGGGCTTTGTCTTCAAGATTCAGGCCAACATGAATCCGGCCCATCGCGACCGCCTGGCCTTTATCCGCATTTGCTCGGGCAAATTCGAGCGCAATATGGAAGTCTGGCATGAGCGCACGGGCAAGATGCTGAAGCTGGCTCAGCCGCAGCAGTTCCTGGCTCAGGACCGCCAGATTGTGGATACGGCATATCCGGGCGACATCATCGGTCTCTTCGACCCGGGTGTCTTTGGCATCGGCGACACGGTCTGCGATGCCAGCCATAAGTTCAAATATGCGGACTTCCCGGTATTCCCGCCAGAAAAATTCGCCCGCGTCCAGGCGAAGGATACCATGAAGCGCAAGCAGTTCGTCAAGGGTATCGAGCAGCTCACGCAGGAAGGTGCTATCCAGCTCTTCCAGCAGGCTGGTGCTGGCACGGAGTCCTATATCGTTGGTACGGTCGGCACGCTGCAGTTCGAGGTGCTTGAGTACCGCCTCAAGAATGAGTACAACGTCGATATCGAGATGAATATGCAGCCGTTCGAGGTCGCCCGCTGGATGGCCTTCGAGGATGGCCGTGAAGTGACGCCGGCGGCGCTCAAAGGTGCTGATCGCGGCATGTTCGTCTATGACCGCAACCAGAATCCGGTGCTCCTGCTCAACAACGAGTGGGCTATCGGCTGGATTACGGATAACAATCCGGATCTTGTGCTCAACCACGTTCCGTTTGACAAGAAAGAAGCATAATATAAAGGAAAAGCCTGCTGGCGTCGGTGTCAGCAGGCTTTTTTTAATAATATAAATTGCAGTTTGTAAATTACCGTGTTTTTATTCGAGGAAAGCCGCGCCGCCGGGCAGGGGAGTACCAACGCTTCACTTAGATGCTTTGCTAAAAATATTTTTTGCCTTTAACTAAGCATTGAAAAAGTTCCCAAACGCGCTACGCTTGAACGGTGTGAATTTTTCAACGGAATGTGTAGGCAAAAAATATTTTCTTCACGCAAACCATCAATGTTACGCTTATGGTACTCCCCTGCCCGGCGGCTTCGTTTCAGCAATAGCCCGAATGAATCTTCAACCTGCTAATACGTTAGTGC